>NZ_JMTB01000044.1 GCF_000734965.1 Trabulsiella guamensis ATCC 49490 | reverse complement strand
CTTCAGGAGTACATCAACACGCAGTGTATGAAATAAAAATGTTTTGACCGCACTTTGCAAATCACAAAGTCCATTAAATGAGCCTCGCTACAACGCGGGGCTTTTTTATGCCTAAAAGTTACCGCTCATCCCTTTTCTGTACCTGAGTGCCGTAATTTTTCCCAATCTCCAAAACGCGCACTAGCCCGCGCATTGTACAATCCCAGAGCCTACAGAAAGCTGAGCCTGAGAGATGCCGCTAATAGGTGGCAACCTCTCTGGGAGGCGGTTTCTCTGTGCTAGCAGGCTCGCTTTCTGTAGGTAAACGTCATGACGAATATTGTTCCCATGAATTACGATGACCGTTCATTCCCTTTTACATCTGATTGCTGGTTTAACGCCACGGTGGCGGCAAAGCATCACCATAAAAGACCTCTTGATTGGTTGCGACTTGAATCGGCCAAGGAATATGCAGATGAACTTGGTAAAGAGTTAGGAATTCATGCACTTAACTCTAAAGGTGAGATTTCTCACCTTTTATCGCGAGTGGAGAAAGGGCGTAACGGTGGTACCTGGATGCATCCAGAGCTTGCCGTTGAGTTCGCTCGATGGTTGTCTCCTAAATTTGCCCGTGCCTGTGACCGGCATATAAAAAATCTTCTCCTGAGTAAAAACTTTCAACTCACCGAAGATCAGATCATTGGCCTGATGGTATGTCAGCAACCAACATCATGGGAAAAACGCTTTAAAGAACCGTTCTACCAGGCGCTTTCAAAAATGTCTGGCCTTCCTTATTTCGGTCATGTTGGTGGCTGCCCGGCATTGTTCGGTCAGATTACTGCTCGCTGGGTTTATGCTGTCGCACTGCCTGATTATGTGTATCAGGCCGCAAAACAGGCTGCAATAGACAGTGGTGAGAAAATACACCAGCACCTGAAACCTGATGCGTTAGTGAAAGTTGAACACCAACTTGTAGCTGTTACCAATATCGCTCGTTGTAGTGTTGACCCAAAAGACTTTGAAGCCCGTTGCATGTCAGCTTTTACCGTGAAAGGTCAAATGAAACTGCTGTATGCGGTGGCCTGATCATGCGTAACCGAATCGTTGAATGCGCCTCCAGAGCGGGGCGCGACTTCGCAGAGTTTATGAAGGGTAAACAGGACATGATGCAGGCTATCAGGTCGGCGGAGGAGTTTACCGAGCAACTCCGCCTTGCCGGGTGTACTCATCATCACTTTGTGAACCTCATGTTAATGAAATCAATCATGAAAGTGTTTGACGACATCTGTCGGGAAGAGAAACACACCCGCTGCCGGAGAAGAAAACATGAATAATAAAACCGTTGTTAATGTGGACGGGCAGAACTGGTACATGTTTGACCTCAAATACACGGATTGCGACGGACGTTCTTTTGCGATCCCCTTCTATGCCACCAGCAGAGACCACGCTGCCTGCATCGTGGACGACATCCGCAACACTGCCACCCTCGGCGATCAGATTATTGAGATAGCAAAATGTTAGCAACGTATTGATTAATAGGTTCTTTCTGGCGATTTAAAATACCGAGGGTAGGAATACCCGCGCTGGTCATCTATTTATGAGTTTTTTTCAGAGGTTGGTTGTTGTTTTGTTGTCGTCAAAAAACGGGAAGATGAGATGGCTGTTTTACTCAATAAAAGTGACATGGCTGCCTCCATCGGTATTTCTGTCCAGGCTTTTGATAAATGGGGAGTTATTCCGGTTGAACGGAAGGGGAGAGAGGTCTTCTATGATGTCAAAACTGTCATCGAAAAAGACAGGGAAAGACGACAGCGAAAACAACAACCTGACGATGATGAAAATGACGATCTTGAAACCCAGCTTCTGAAAGAAAGGATCAGCCTGACGGCAGAACAGGCGAGAAGCCAGAGACTGAAAAATCAGGTTAAAGAAGGTGAGTTAATTGATACCGGGTTTTGCAGTTTTGCACTGAGCAAACTGGCAATGGATTTATCCAGCATTCTTGATGCCATCCCTCTGTCAATGCAGCGCCAGTTTCCGGAGTTATCACCTCAGCAGGTGGAACACCTGAAACGGCTGGTGGCAAAAGGTGCCAACGCCTGTGCCCGAGCAGGAGATCAACTACAGGCGATGATGGATGAATATATCAGCGATACAGATGAATAATATGCTGGCAGCCATCCGTGAGGGATTGCAGCCACTCGTCAGACAGCTCCCGATGACTGCTGTTGAATGGGTTGATGAATACTACCGATTGCCGAAAGAATCATCATATGGTTCCGGAGACTGGCAGACACTGCCTTTTCAGGCCGCCATCATAAATGCGATGGGAAGTGACCTGATAAGGACAGTTAATCTGATCAAGTCGGCGCGCGTTGGCTATACCAAAATGCTGCTGGGCGTGGTTGCGTACTTCATTGAACACAAATCCCGGAACAGCCTTTTGTTTCAGCCAACAGATGCTGACGCGGAAAACTTCATGAAAACCCATGTGGAACCAACGATTCGCGATGTTAACAGTCTGAAAGCACTTGCCCCGTGGTTCGGTAAGAAACACCGGGATAACACGCTGAGCATGAAACGCTTTTCTTCTGGTGTCGGTTTCTGGTGTCTTGGTGGCGCTGCTGCAAAAAACTACCGTGAAAAATCGGTTGATATTGTGTGTTACGACGAGCTTTCATCATTTGAACCTGACGTTGAAAAAGAAGGTTCGCCAACGCTGCTCGGTGACAAGCGTATTGAAGGTTCTGTCTGGCCTAAATCCATTCGTGGGTCAACGCCAAAAGAGAAGGGGCTTTGCCAGATCGAAAAGGCGGCAAATGAGTCCAGGCATTTCATGCGGTTTCATGTTCCGTGCCCACACTGTGGCGAAGAACAGTTTCTGAAGTTTGGCGACAGCGACACGGCATTTGGCCTGAAATGGGAAAAAGACAAGCCGGAAACCGTTTATTACCTGTGTGAGCACAATGGCTGTGTTATCCGTCAGTCTGAGCTTGACCAGACATCCGGGCGCTGGATCGACGATAACGAAGGCATATGGACAACTGATGGCCTGACATGGTTCAGTGCCGAAGGGCAGGAAGTTCCGTCACCGAGGAACATCAGCTTTCACATCTGGACTGCATACAGCCCGTTCACCACCTGGGTGCAGATTGTGTACGACTGGTATGACGCACTGAAAGATCCGAATGGTGTGAAAACGTTCACCAATACCACGCTTGGCGAGACATGGGAAGAGGCAGTCGCGGAGAAACTCAGCGCTGAAACAGTACTGGAAAAACGCTGTGCCTATGGTGCTCAGGTGCCGGAACGGGTGGTGTACCTGACGGCAGGCATCGACTCACAGCGTGATCGTTATGAAATCTATGTCTGGGGCTGGGCACCTGACGAAGAAGCGTTTCTTGTCGACAAAATCATTATCATGGGGCGACACGACCGCGAAGAAACCCTGCTGAGGGTGGATTCAGTGATCAACAAAAAATACCGACATGCCGATGGAACAGAAATGTCCATTGCCCGTATTTGCTGGGACACTGGCGGTATTGATCAACAACTCGTATTTCAGCGGGCAAAAAAACACGGTGTGTTTCGTGTGCTGCCGATTAAAGGCGCATCAGTCTATGGCAAGCCAGTCATTAACATGCCGAAAACACGTAATCAGCAGGGTGTTTTCCTTTGTGAGGTGGGCAGTGATACTGCCAAAGAGATGATTTATGCCCGCCTGAAAATGGATCCTGCGCCGTTAAGTGTTCCCACACCCTATGCCATTCATCTGCCTGACGACCAGGACATATTTAATGATGCTGAGGCCCGTCAGCTTGTGGCTGAAGAGTTGATTGAAAAGGTGGTGAACGGCAGAAAAAAACTGTTGTGGGATGCAAAAGGGCGGAGGAACGAAGCGCTAGACTGTCTGGTTTACGCTTATGCCGCGCTGCGTGTCTCTGTTCAGCGCTGGCAGCTTGATCTTAATGCACTGGCTGAATCCAGAAAACAGGAAAATCGCCGTGAAGAACTTTCTTTTGAGCAACTGGCCGCCATGCTGGGAGGTGATTAATGGCAACAATGACTGAACTGCTGGAGGCACGAAATGTATTACACGCGCTGAGGCTCGGAAAACAGGTTATATCCGTCACAAAGGACGGCCGCAGAGTGGAATATAAACCCGCTGATGTGGGTGATTTGATCAGATATATTGCCACGCTGGAAGAGGAGCTTGGTATCAGCGGTGGTCGTCGCCGTGGCCCTGCCGGAGTACGTTTATGAAGCGTCCTGCACTGATTGATATTCACGGTAATCCCCTGCGGGAAAGTCTGGGATACCAGGGGGGTGGTATCGGGTTTGGCGGACAGATGGCGGAATGGATCCCCGCTGCGGAAAGCGCTGATGCGGCGCTGATCCCCTCCCTGCGTCTTGGCAATGCCCGTGCGGATGATCTGGTCAGAAACAACGGCGTGGCCGCGAATGCGGTGGCGCTTCACAAGGATCACATTGTCGGTCATCTGTTTATGCTCAGCTACCGGCCTAACTGGCGGTATCTTGGAATGAAAGAGGAAGATGCCAAAGACTTTGTTGCCGAGGTGGAAGCAGCATGGTTTGAATACTGTGACGCGATTTTTGGTGAGATCGACGTGGAGGGCAAACGCACATTTACTGAGTTTATTCGTGGTGGTGTCGGGAGCCATGCTTTCAGCGGTGAAGTGTTTGTTCAGCCAGTGTGGGACGCTGAAACCACGCAGGTTTTCCGCACGCGATTTAAGGCAATCAGCCCGCGTCGTGTTGATACGCCAGGGCATTCCATTGGCAGCCGCTTTCTTCGTGCCGGTGTGGAGATTGATAAACATGGTCGCGCACTGGCCTACCATGTCTGTGAAGATGACTGGCCGTTTTCCGGTGCCGGTAAGTTTACGCGAGTTCCACGCACCCTGAGTTCCGGGCGTCCGGCGATGATCCACATTTTTGAACCCCTTGAAGACGGGCAGACACGCGGCGCTAACCAGTTTTTCAGCGTGATGGAACAGCTAAAAATGCTTGATACGCTCCAGAAAACGCAACTCCAGTCGGCCATAGTCAAGGCGATGTACGCCGCAACGATTGAAAGCGAGCTGAGTTCTGATAAAGCATTCGAGTATATTGCTGCCGGATTTTCTGAAGCTGAAAATCCGCTCAACAAAATACTGAACAAATACGCCACCTATTACACCGCCAACAATATACGGCTTGGCGGCGTGCGGATCCCCCATCTGTTTCCCGGAGATGAGCTTAATCTACAGACTGCGCAGGACTCCGATAACGGTTTCTCGGCGCTGGAAAAGTGTCTGCTGCGGTATATTGCTGCCGGTCTTGGTGTGTCATACGAACAGCTTTCCCGTGATTATTCGCAGGTGAGTTATTCCAGTGCCCGCGCCTCTGCTAACGAGTCATGGCGTTATTTTATGGGCCGCCGGAAAATCATTGCTGCCCGGCAGGCGTCACAGATGTTTGCCTGCTGGCTGGAAGAAGCACTGGTGCGCGGTATTATCCGTGCTCCCGCAGCCCGCTTTTCGTTCTGGCAGGCGCGATCGAGCTGGTGCCGTTCTGAATGGATTGGTGCAGGCCGTATGGCGATCGACGGACTGAAAGAGGTGCAGGAAGCCGTGATGCGCATAGAAGGCGGACTCAGTACGTATGAAAAAGAACTGGCAATAATGGGTGAAGATTATCAGGAGATTTTCGCGCAGCAACTCAGGGAATCGGAAGAGCGCCGCCAGGCAGGGTTAACCCCTCCGGTCTGGATCGCCGCCACCTACCAGCAACAAATTAACGACAGTCGCAAACCCGAAAAGGAGGGCGCGAAACGTGAGCCGTAATCTGTCACACATTGCGGCAGTGGCATTTAATGAGCCGCTGTTACTTGAACCCGCCTATGCGCGGGTTTTCTTTTGCGCGCTGGGCAGGGAAATGGGTGCCACAAGCCTTTCCGTTCCACAGCAGCACGTCACTTTACAGCCGCCTGATATCCAGGCCGAAACTGAAGATTACATGTCCGGCGGAAAACGTGCCGCAAGGGTGTACAGGGTTATCAATGGCATCGCCGTGCTGCCGGTCACCGGTACGCTGGTGCATCGTCTTGGTGCCATGCGTCCGTTTTCCGGTATGACCGGCTATGACGGGATCACCAGTTGCCTTCAGCAGGCAATGGAAGATGTGTCAGTGCGCGGGGTGCTGCTCGATATTGACAGTCCTGGCGGCCAGGCAGCGGGTGCATTTGACTGCGCAGACATGATTTACCGGCTGCGTGACAAAAAACCTGTCTGGGCGCTGTGCAATGACACCGCCTGTTCTGCCGCCATGTTGCTGGCAAGCGCCTGTTCGCGGCGACTGGTAACCCAGACAGCAAGGATTGGTTCTGTTGGCGTCATGATGGCTCACGCCAGTTTTGCCGGGCAACTGGAACAGGCAGGCGTTGACATCACGCTGATTTATTCCGGTTCGCACAAGGTTGACGGTAACCAGTTTGAAGCACTGCCGCCGGAAATTCGACAGGACTTTCAGAGCCGCATCGATGCCGCGCGTCAGATGTTCGCCGGAAAAGTGGCGACCTATACCGGGCTGACCGTTGCCGGGGTGATGGCGACAGAGGCAGCCGTATATGTCGGTCAGAGTGGTATTGATGCCGGTCTGGCTGATGAAATGGTTAACGCAGCGGATGCTGTCAGTGTGATGGCGGCATCCATCAGTAATGAAGAAAGAGGAGGCACAATGCCTGAATTAACAGCAACAGAAGCTGCCGCGCAGGAGAATCAGCGTGTGCTTGGGATCCTGAACTGTCAGGAGGCGAAAGGCCGCGAAACGCTGGCTCAGACGCTGGCAGGCCAGCCAGGAATGAGCGTTGAGCAGGCAAAAGCCATTTTGTCAGCAGCACCGCAGCCCGCACAGGAAACGGCAACCAGCGAAGCGGACAAAATTATGTCGTGCGATGCTGCAAAAGGTCGCGAGATGCTGGCGTCAGCACTGGCCGGCACGCCGGGCATGACGCTTGAAAAAGCGATTCCGATCCTCAACTCAGCGCCGCAGTCGGCAACATTGTCTGCGCAAATTCTGGCGCTGGATGAGGCAAAAGGTCGCGAGATGCTGGCGGACAAACTGGCTTCACAGCCCGGAATGACTGTCGAAACAGCCCGTGAACTGCTGGCCGCCTCACCTTCACAGGCCGCGTCCTCAAGTGGCAGCAGCGCTTTTGAGCAGTATATGGCCCTGAACTCCCCGTCTGCGGTATCGGCTGGCAGTGATTCAGGAACTGACACCGAGGAATCATTAATGATGAGCATTCCCGGTACACCTCTCGCTGAAACAGGACTTAAAAAATGATTACGACTGTAACCGAAACCCGTCAGGGTCGCCGCGTTTTTGCCGGAAATGACGAAGCACATACTGCGAAAGCGTCAAGCGGTATTACTGTTGCAACCCCCGCACTCACACCACTGATGCTGAATACGACCAGCGGGAAGCTGGTGGTCTGGGATGGCGCTGCTTCAGGTACTGCTGTCGGTGTTCTGGCACTGGCGCTTGAAGGAACCGAGCAGATCCTGACGTATTACAAATCCGGCACTTTTGCGACGGAATCCCTTGTCTGGCCCACCGGCGTTGATGCAGTCAAAAAGGCAAATGCTTTTGTCGGTTGTTCCATCAGCCATGCTTAACAGTACAAATCGGGTCGTTTCAGACCTGATTCAGGTTTGTTTTCATTAAAAAAGAGGTTTTCCAATGGGACTGTTTACGACCCGACAACTGCTTGGGTACACCGAGCAAAAAGTGAAGTTTCAGGCGTTTTTCCTGAATATGTTTTTTAACCGTACCGTGAACTTCTCCACTGAAGAGGTCATGCTTGACAAAATCACCGGCAAAACGCCGATCGCGGCCTATATTTCCCCTGTTGTGGAAGGGAAAGTGCTGCGCAACCGTGGTGGTGAGACCCGCGTAGTGCGTCCCGGCTATGTCAAACCCAAGCATGAAGTCAATTATCAGCAGGCAATTGAGCGCCTGCCCGGTGAAAATCCGGCACAGCTTAACGATCCGGCATACCGTCGCATGCGAATTCTTACTGACAATCTCAAGCAGGAAGAGTTTGCCATCGTTCAGGTGGAAGAAATGCAGGCGGTAAACGCGATTCTGTACGGCAAGTACACGATGACCGGCGAACAATTTGCAACGATTGAAGTTGATTTTGGTCGCTCCGCCGCAAACAACATCGTGCAGGCTACGGGTACGAAATGGTCAGAGCAAAACAAGGATACGTTTGATCCTTCCGGCGATATTGACACCTACAGCGACCTTGCATCCGGCGTAATTAACGTTGCCGTCATGACCGGGGATGTCTGGAAGACACTGAACGGCTTTAAGTTGTTCAGGGAGAAACTGGATACCCGCCGTGGCTCTGTGTCAGAGCTGGAAACTGCCGTGAAAGATTTGGGTAGTGTGGTGTCGTTTAAAGGGCATTTTGGTGACCTTGCAATTTACGTCATCAAAACCACCTGGATCGATGAAAACGGCGTGGCACAGCGCTATTTGCCGGCAGGTACAATGATCCTGGGCAATACCGCATCTGAAGGTATCCGTTGCTACGGTGCCATTCAGGATGCGCAGGCACTGTCTGAGGGGATTGTGGCAGCAGCGCGTTATCCGAAACACTGGCTGACCGTTGGCGACCCTGCGCGTGAATTCACCATGACGCAATCCGCGCCGCTGATGGTGCTGCCGGATCCTGATGAATTCGTTGTTGTCACTGTGCAGTAAGTTCAGTCACTGACATAGCACCACGGTCTGTAATGGCCGTGGTGCCTGGAGGAAGTATGAATAAGTCGTTAATGCCGGACAGCGAAGCGAAAGAGCGGTGGATCATCACAAGAGATAATGACCACTATTACTTTGTCAGAGAAATTAACGGGGTGGTTGAGGAATCGTACGCGCCTGTAAGCAGACCGAGAGCGACCGTTTTTGCCGCCGCCATTATCCAGGGATTTGAGCCACCGGGCGGGCGGAAGCTTCACATCTATCCGGGAGGTTTCGTGCTGTGAGCATGCATGACATTTTAACCATTCTCGCATGCGGGATTGGAGGTGGCCTTGCCGGACATTTTTTAATCAACACGTTCACATGGTTCCTCGTTGGTTACAGGGATTACTTCACAACAGGAGTGCTTAACGGGATTTACCGTCTTTTCGGTCGCAAGCCTGACGCAAAGACCTGGAGGGATTGAGAACTAATCAGTCAGGGCGTGGGGAGGCCATTTTGTTCCCTGTATCGTTCAATTTCAGCCTGAATTGCGGCAATGGCGCGCATGGAGTCGTACTGCGTTTGTCTGAGATTTTCAATGGTGAATTTGTCTTCTTCCATCAGGTTGAGCATGCGGAAATACCGAAAAACATAAACCTCGGGGCCGCTGACTGTGTAGCCCTTTGTTTTCGAAATGTTTTGATGGAGTTCCCATTCTTTCATCGCAAGAGTGAGGGCCATTTCTCTAATTTTTGCACGGGTTTCCGCTGTTCTGCGCTCCGCCTCAATAGTTCGTTCCGATTTACGTTGCCATGCACCGTTAATTAACGAAACAACGCCGGCGACACATGCGCTCAGAACGACGCTGCTCGCGATAGTTGCAATATCCATGTCGAACCTCCTGCGGTTCTTGGTTGTGAGAAACCGAGAATATCACTGCATGAAGGTTTGGCACCACGCATGTATAGCGCCTCACACGCGCCAGTTAAATCCATGAGCCTTCAGAAAGCGAGCCTGAGAGTTACCGCTGGCGGTAACATTCATGGTGCGGTTTCTCTGTGTGACAGGCTCGCTTTCTACAGGCAAACCGCCGATTTTTTTTGAGGTATATAACATGGCAACAAAAGCAGAAAACATCGTCACCCTGGTGGCGCTGGCGGAAAAACTCGGGCGTCAGGTGGATACCACAGGCACTGCCGCCGAGGTTGCGCAGCGCGTAGCGGAGTGGCAGGAAGAGGCTGACGGGCTGGATGGTACAGGTACTGAACCCGTCGATGATGGTGAACCTGTGGGTACGGACAGTGAAAGCGCACAACAGCCTGCTGCCATTTCGCCATCTGAACATGATGGCATGGTGCTGGTGAAACTTCTCATGAGTGTTCATCTTGCTGGTGCGTATGCCGCTGATGGCGTGACTAAAGTCGATATTGGTACTGCCGGGCAACAGGTGCGCATTCCTGAAAGTCTTGTTGAACCGTTGCACCGGGAAAAGGTCATTGCATGACAGGCGGGTTAATTTTTTATGACATTTATTAGTTTCATTTGAAAGTGTTTCGTGTTGTTACTATATACTTTGATAGCCAGCACCGGAAATGCGTGGCTATAAATGAGGGAAAACTGTTGTGTTAATTCATGGGATCTGGCTGATGTCGGCAGATCCTTATTTTTTTTCATCATTGCCAGGCAGGAACTTGTGGAATTCAATAATGTTTTCGACAGCGCTATAGCTTCTGCTGATGCTGCCATCATGGAATGCATGTCATCTCCGTTCGGACTGGTGTTAAGAACCGGGGATATTCTGAATATTAAGGCTATCTATGATACTGAACTGGCGTCAGCGCCGGGTAAAAAAGACGTCGCCAGCCCCAGAACAATTGATGTATCACTGGAACATGGCGCGCTGACTGTGCTCGGCCAGCGTATCGATCGTAACCTGATTGCCGGTGCTGTGGTGAATACGCCACAGGGAGAAAAAGCGGTCGGTGGTGTTCTGTATCCTGATGCCACTACCACGCTCATCGTCCTGACAGTAAAAGGGGGCGATCAGCTTCCTGCCGGTGGCGGCGAGAGGTTCCTGAAAGATGAGTAGCCTTTATATGCAGCTCGATGAAGATGAGCTTAACCGCATTGTGGCGATGTTTGCCGATGTTTCTTCCGGTGTCATTAAACTGGCCTTCCATCGTGCAAGACGCCGCACGGAAGCAACGGTTATGCAGCAGGCTACCCGCATGATGCAACAGAAACTGAAGCTGGCATCCGGTGTCCAGAAGCGCCTTAAGCGCCGTATTCAGTCTCATCTTAAGGCAACCACGGCTGATGCGTCAGAAATGAAGTTCTGGTTTGGCCTGAATAACCTTGATCCTGGCATGTTCAGCGGTGGTGTTCGTCGTGTACGCGGTGGTCTGATGATTCGCGGGACATATTATGAACGCGCATTTGTTGCCATTATTCGCGGTAAACGTAAGGTGATGCAGCGCCTCGGGAAAAGCGCTTTTCCGGTTGTTAATGTAACTGTACCCATCTCAGACGAAATGACCATTGCGCTTGAAGATGAGCTTTTTGAGCGGATTCCGGATATTTTTCTTCGCCATTTTGAAACAGATCTCCGTGCACGGGTCAGTTCCGATGCCTGGAAAGATTTCTGGCGCGGAAAAGATCAAAATCTGGCAGCGGCAGAACGTAACATCGAGGTGTGGTAATGGGTGTGCTGATTGGAACTCCCGGTGAATTCTGTTCGTGTGTTGTTGATACACTGCGAAGCAGGATCGTGTCATCACTTGATATTGTCGACTATGATGACATCTGGCGTACTGAGGTAACAAAACCCTCAATTGTCGTACAAATAGAAGACTCACATCCCGGTACCCGCCAGGCGACAGGGCGGTACACTCACCGGGTTATTATAACGGCGCATTGCCTGATCCCCGTCTCACATCAGAAAGCGACGCTTACCGCCATTGACCTGGCTGCGGAAGTTGAACGCGTCATAGACAACAACCGGTTTGGCATTGACCCGAAATGTATCGGCGCTCCTGAAATTCAGGTGAGTGGCGATACCGGCTATCTGTTTGGTTTTGACGGTGTTGTTGTACGTGGTGTCCAGTGGATACAACCTCTTTTCCTCGGTAAAGACTATTTTTCTGATGATGAACTGCGGGGGAGTATCTGGCTGGCGGTTAATCCGGTGGATGCTGACGATAAAGGTGAATATTCGCAGATCTGGCCGAAGGAAACAGACGATGAAAACACTGATGAAAATGATGCTGGCTCCAGTGGAGGAGTCACTGGCTGAACTTCAGGAAGCGGCAGAAGACAACCGCAGGCAGGGAAATAATCTGATCTGCAAGGGTGTTGTTAAATCCGCGCCAGGCGGGAAACGTGTTGTGGTACAGATTGGCGAAAATACCACCCCACCTATTCAGTTTCTCGTACCGGGTGCTGGTGTCACCTCGGTATACCGGTGTCCGTCGCCTGGTGAGATCGTCATTGTCCTGAATTTTGGTACTGGTGACGATTTTCAGAGTTGTGTCGCACTGACGGGGTTGTTTTCTGATCAGTTTCCGTTTCCGACAGAAAATTCCGATGAAGTGGTTTTTAAATACGGCGAGAAAGCCTACAGCAGGATTGATGTGACCAGCGGAAAAATGACGATCCACGCCGCAGGCGGTGTGGAATATGTTGACACGCCGGAAGTAAAAAATAGCGATGGTGAGATGGCTGATAAGGTTCGCCGGATGTCAGAAGATCGTCGTATTTATGACGGGCACAACCACCCCGGCGACAGTGGCGGCCAGACCGGTGCGGCTAACCAGAAACAGGGGGGC
The DNA here is from genome assembly GCF_000734965.1 of Trabulsiella guamensis ATCC 49490. GTDB lineage: Bacteria > Pseudomonadota > Gammaproteobacteria > Enterobacterales > Enterobacteriaceae > Trabulsiella > Trabulsiella guamensis. Next base: position 80,126 of record NZ_JMTB01000044.1, on the reverse strand, counting down.
TAATGATTGGTATGGACAGACGAACCGGGCGGGCAGTCAGTGATACAGAACAGCTCATTTCCCGGCTCGGACAGGTAATGACCACGCCGAAAGGTGCCAGAAACAGACTGCGTGATTTTGGTTCTGACGTACTGAAATACTACTCCGCAAATATCACACCAACCACTGCGCTTCTGATGAAATCTGCGGCCAGTGATGCACTGACAGAGCCGGTGAATGGCCTGCTGGACTTTGAATGCAGCAAAATCAATATTCATCCGCGTGAAGCCGGGTGTGTGATGGAGTTCGTTGGTGTGTTTAACGGTAAAACTGAAACAGTGAGCGTACCCCTGAATGTTTAATCCACTGACAGACCGACTTCCCGTACCCGATGCGTTAGTTGTCACTGGCGCAACGGCACGACTGCCTGAACTCAAACAGGCGCTGATTGATGAAGTTACCCGTCTCCGGCCTGCGGATGCTGCTGGCGTGGTTGCGACGCTTGAAAACAATGCTGAAATGCTGACGGTATTGTTACAGGCAATGTCTCAGGTCATCACGACCCGCGAGCGGCGTGCAAACTGGCAGATGCTGCAAATGTTGTTGTTGTGGGCGGAAGGCTCAAATCTGGATGCCCGCGCCGCAGATGCCGGTATTAAACGGCAGGTGATAACCGCCGGTGATCCGGATGCCATTCCACCAATATCGCCTGAAATGGAAAGTGATGACGATCTGCGTTTTCGCTCACTGCTGGCCCCCTACGGGTTTGCAACGACCGGAAGCCGGACAGCGTATCGTTTTCACGCGATGACGCTTGGCGAAAAGCCGCATGTCACCATCGATTCTGAAGAGGCTGGCGTTGTCACACTGACATACCGGTTCCCGGACAGCACTCAGGCTGCAAAAGTCCGGGATGCGAGTGCCAGAGTGCTTGAACCTGGTACCGGGAAAGTCGGGATCTGGATTTTGTCGCGCGAAGCAGACAACGGTGTTCCTGGTACTGAGCTGGTTGCCGCAGCGCAACAGTATCTGACAAGGGATGATGTGGCGCTGGAGACAGACATTATCACCGTGTATCCTGGTCAACCGCTTGAATATACAGTGCATGCCACCCTTCACGGCAAGAATACGCCGGACGGACTGATTGACGCGGAAGCTATCAGGGATGCGCTTGATGTGTACACGCGAAACGCCATGCGGCTTGAGGGGCGTATTGATATCTCCATGCTCTACTACCTGTTACAGAAACCGCAGACCGTCACCAGCGTGGATCTGCATGAACCGCAGGTTTCGGTGGTGGCTGACCACACTCAGGCACCTTACTGCACAGGGATTGAACTTGAGGTGATCTATGACCTCTGACGTCAGTATCCAGCCTGACAACCGATCAGGTCTGCAACATGCGCTTGAGAGCCTGTTAGACAGGTACATGGGGATAATTGAAGCGGAAGCACCATACCGGACGTTGCTTTTTCCGTACAAAACACCGTCACAGTATCTTCCGGCACTGGCTATTGAAAAAGGTGTTCTTGACTGGGCGGAGGATGATGCCGAAAGCGCCGTGCGTGAAACAGTGGCGAATGGCCTGGTCATTCAGTCTCATGCCTGTACCCGTCAGGGGATCAGGGATGCACTTGCCGCGCTGGGGATTGATGTCAGAGTCACGCGTAGCGGACCCTATGAACTCAGTGTAGACGCTATGTTACAGGATCAGCCGCTTGATGAAACAACAGCTTTACGCGTAATGGCGCGTATTAATGCCTATAAGGCAGAGCGTGATGTTGCTGATCTGAAGCTTGTGAGAAAGAGCAATGTTGCGATTTATACCGGCGTTGCGGCGGTCAGTGAAGCAAAAATTAATGTCGGCACGAAACCTTATCCGGCATCGGTACTGACTGCACCGCTGGCGACGGGATGCATAACGTATGCGGTAACCCGGATTGATATTCCTTTTCTGGAGACAACATGAGTGAATTTTACGGGATTTTGACGGCGGCGGGTGCGGCTGCCTGTGCGCATTCTGTCGAAACCGGACAGCCCTTAAATATTAACACTGTCGTGATCGGAGATGGCAACGGTACGACGCCGCAGCCTGTTCCCGAACAAACAGATCTTGTTAATACGGTGTATACCGGGCAACTGAACAGCCTGACTCAGGACAGCAGTAATCCGTCAGTTCTGGTGGCCGAAGTTGTACTTCCTGCGGAAGTTGGCCCGTTCTGGTGTCGTGAACTGGGACTTAAAGCTGATGACGGCACGTTAATAGCAGTCTGCTCGCTACCACCGCAATACAAAGTCGTGGCGGCAGAGGGCGCGGCAGGGACAATGGTATTCAGCGTAAGTATCATTTTTTCTGATGGTGCCAATGTCACGCTGACGGTCGATGATTCTGCGATCCTTGCCACCAAGGGATATATTGATATGGCGCTGGCAGAGCACATTGCCGACCCGGACGCACATCCTCAGTACGTTACCATCGCCACATTAAGAAAGCATATTCCGACAGGTGTTCCGCTCCCCTGGCCGACAGAAACACCTCCCACGGGATGGCTGAAATGTAACGGTGCGACCTTCAGCAAAACGCTGTATCCGATCCTCGGTGCGGCCTATCCGTCAGGGCAGTTGCCGGATCTGCGCGCGGAATTTATCCGTGGCTGGGATGACGGTCGCAATATTGATACTGATCGCGGCATTCTGAGCCAGCAGGATGGAACCATTGTGACCTGTTCATTGTATGGTTCAGGTACTGCGGCAACTGTCATGGGGGTGTTAAGAAGCAACAGTGACTCTCCGGCGGAGCCTTTTGACGGGGATGCAATGAATCAAATCGATATATTGTTAGCCACCACCATCACATCTTCGGTGACAACCGGCCTGGCTACTGTCAATGATGCAGTACGCGCACGACCGCGTAACGTGGCGTTTAACTATATTGTGAGAGCGGAATAATGAATACGACAGATGCAGTTATAGGGAAAAACGGTCTTGCAACTACACCAGGTAACATCACTGTATACCGGTTTCACAAAGCGACCACGGAATATATTTCACCTGCGACAGAGTACCTCGCTGAAGGTGTTGGCATTCCGGCGGACACCTGCACGGATGCACCACCTGATGCAAAAGCAGGTTTTGCAATTGTCAGAAATGCAGAGAACACCGCCTGGCAGCTTGTTCCGGATCACCGTGGCGACACCGTGTATCTGAAATCCACGGGACAGGCATTCGTTGTCAGCCTGCCGGGCGACTATTCAGAAGACGTCACCACGCAGGCCCCGCTCACTATCTATGACAAATGGGATGGCAGCGCCTGGGTGACGGATACCGCAGCACAGCATGCGGCAGACGTGGCGGTTGCAGAACAGCAGAAAGCAACGTTACTGTCAGCGGCTCAGGAGACGATCAGCCTCTGGCAGACAGATTTGTTGCTGGGCACCATCACTGATGAAAACCGGCTGAAACTGATTGCGTGGCGGCAGTACATGGAGGACGTAAGGGCGGTTGATGTTGCCGTCGCGCCTGATCTGGTGTGGCCTTCCCACCCCGTCATCTGAGTGATAATTCTATCAGCAGCGGCCATCAGGCCGCTTTTTTTATGCCCGGAGAAATTATGGATCGCAAGAAATACATTGTGACGATCGGGGTCGAACATCCCGGAACCGGTCACTGGCTTGATGCCGGAACCCGTATTGAGCTGACAGAGCGGCAGGCGAAGATTTTACTGCTGAACGGTCACATTAAACCTGCTGACGCGGAGACCACCGCCGCAGCAACCCGCAAAAAACGCCAGTAAGGAGCATCCTGTGCCAGAAATTCAGAGTTTTGTCCACAACGGGGCGACCATTGAGAGCAAAAAGGCACCGCAGCCGATGGGGCCTGCTGGTGCAACCGTCTTTGGTCTTGTCGGTACCGCACCCAATATTGATCCGTTAATTCCCCTCAACAAACCGTATCGTATTGCTAACCCGTCACAACTGGCCGCACTGGATCCAACGGGTGCTGAGGCCGGTACACTGTATCCGGCGATTGCCGCCATTCAGCAACTGGCGTCTGTTGCCATCTATGCCGTGGTGGTACCGGAAGGTTCTGACGCACCGGAAGACCACGATTACACTGGTGTCGTGGTTTCAGCCACTGACGACGCTGGCACAGGAACGGTCAGCGTTGTCTTAAAGGACAGCACCCTTACGACCAGTGTCACAGACACCACGGGATGGAGTGTCACGGTTGACAGCAAAACCGCTGATGTTGTGAGCTTTACCGTCAGTGATGAGGATACACTGGTTTTGTCAGGCGTATCAGGCATCACAGCCGCTGATTTTACAGCAGAAATGGTTGTGACCATCAACGGCAAAACGCTGGTCAGCTCCACCACCGTAGCCAATATTATTGGCGGCGTGGATCCGGCAACGGGGCGTATCACTGGCATGCAGGCACTGAAAAATACGCAGGAATCGCTGACACACATCAGCGCTCCGGGATTCAGTCAGAAGCCTGTGCATGATGCGCTTGCCGCGCTGGGGGCAAAAATCTTCGCCATCCCGGTTGGCGACGGGCCATCCACCAACGATCAGGATGCCATTGCCTTGTCTGAGTCAATGGCTGTTACCGGTACCGGCTATGATCAGTTCTACCTCGTTGACCCGATGGTTAAAATCTGGAGCCAGGCTGAGGCGGATTACATTTATGGCTCAGCATCCGCACAGGCACTTGCCTGTTTTGCCCGTGTGAAACCGTGGGAATCGCCTGGAAAAGGGCGTATGGGCGTGAACATTGCCGGGCTTCAGCGCCATATTGACTACAATCTGCTCGACAGAACAACCGGCGGTGACATGCTGAACCGGTATGGTGTGAGCTACTTCGCCCGCACATCCATGGGGGGCTATTCCCTGATTGGTAACCGTACGGTTTCCGGTCGCTTTGTGTCTCAGGTCGGTCTTGAACATACCATCATCCGCAAGCTGCTTGATACGACAGAGCCGGGGATGGCGGAAAACCTGACTAAAACCTTCATGGAACAGCGCATTAATCTGATCAACGACTGGCTTTCCGGTCTGGCAACCGAAGAAGCACTGATCGGGGCGAAGGTTTATCTGCATCCGACGCTGAACACGGTCGACAACTACCGCAATGGCGAATGGCACATTGCGATTAACTACGCCGGGTACAGCCCGAACGAACACGTCGTGTATCATCTGTCAGAAGATACCGGCATTGTTAAATCCTTCCTGGAGAGCATCCTGTAATGGCCGGAGTATTAACCCGCATGGCGCAGCGCGCCGTAATTCAGGGGGTGCCGTTGTATCTGACACTTGAAGACGTGGCAGATCCGGCACCTAAAAAGATGATGGAAAAAACCCGTGGAGGTTCGTTCGTTGAACGGGAGGTGTCAACCGGCATTGAGGCCATGACGGCAAGCCTGACAATCAAGGGCTGTCGTCAGGAAGTGCTTGCCATGTACGGCCTTCAGGCCGGGAAAAACTGCGCGGTTACTGTTGATGAAGGTTACCGTGACGAGGACGGCACGCAATTTAAAGTGAAGTCAGAATGGGTTGGTGAAATCAGCAGTATTGAAGACAGCAATACCAAGATGGGTGAACTTTCCCAGACCGTGATTAATTTTTCCTGCCGTCGCAAGAAAAAGACCATCAACGGGCGTATCTGCTGGGAAGTTGCCAGTGATGGCAGCGTTGTTAACCTTGGTCAGGAAGATTTCCTTGCACCGTTCCGGGCGATTGTCGGTCTTGCATAACAGCATATGTGACTTCCCTGCCACTCAGTCCCCGCTTCGTGCGGGGATTTTTTTTCTCAGAGGTTTTTTTCATGGCTTATACCAGAACCGTAAAACTGGCTTTCCCGATCACTACTGTTTCCGGACTACTGAAAGAACTGACGGTCAGCACGCTCCCGGCAAAACAGGTGCGTGAGATAGCTAAAAAGCACAATACCGACCACGATCAGACAGGGTTTGCTGCACTCGATCAGGAGTTTGAGCTGGCTGTTGCCATGACCGGGCAACCGGAAGAAATCATCGCGCAACTGAAAAAACCGGATTACAACTCGCTGACCGCGCAGATTGACCGTCTGACCAACTACACCACGCCGGATTTGCTTGAAGAGGATGAAAACCTGCGCATCGCGGCAGGTAAAAAAGTGGTTAAAGCAGAGGTCAGTAAAGAAAATCCGTCCCTGCTGGTGGTCGTCAGCGATCCGCTCAGTGGTGAGGTTGCTGATTATCGCCTTCAGCCGCCAACGGTCGGCCTGACCCGTCAGGTGCGTATTGAAAAAGACAATCACAAGCGTGGCATGATGGTTGCCAGCACATGCACCGGATTGCATCAGGACGTTATCGACATGTTTCACATGCCGGATTTTAATTATCTGATGGAGCTGATCAGCGATTTTTTGACACAACCGGGGGACTACTTTCAGAAGCAGACGTTGACAGACTGACCGATGTTCTGCCGCTGGTCTATAACGCCAGCGAAAGCGAAATTCTTTCCTGGCGTATCCCCCGCGCGCTTAAACGCTATGAACTTGCAGTGATGAAACTGGGAGCAAAATCCGGTGGCCGATAAAAAGATTTCAGTATTGCTCAGTGCCAGAGACATTATGACTCCGGCGTTTACATCTGCGGGTGGTGCCGTTGAAAAAATGCGCCGCAGCGCCGGTGAGCTTGGGGCAGCCCTCAGTCAGTTAAAAAAACAACAGAGTGATGTTTCTGCATATCAGGCGACAGAGCAGGCACTGACAGGGACAAATCAGAAACTCGCCGAAAATAAAGCGCGTCTTGAGGCATCCGGTGCCGCACTGCGTGAGGCGCTTGCAGAACAGCGCCGCTATCAGATCGGGATTGCCACTGCCGAAGATACGCTGCGTGAGCTGGATATTGAGATTGCCCGCAATGGTAAGCTGACGGCTGACCAGCGTGTTGCTCATATCAGTGCCACGCAGGCGCTGGAGCAACTGCGCCCGGCATATAAAAACGCCACAGCGGAAGTGAAGATCAAACGCCGTGAGGATAATGCTGCCCGCCGCGAGATGACATCACTCACGACTGCGGCTGAAAAAGAGCGGTCGCGGCTTCAGTCGCTTGACAGCGCGCTGCAAAAAGCGGGTATTAATACCCGAAATCTGGCGCAGGAACAAACCCGCCTGTCGTCAGATACCGGGAAGGCCAGTGCCGCACTGAAACGGCAGGAAGATCGTATCATCGCCATGAACAAGGCACAGGCGAAGATGCAGGCAAACAGTGCGAAGCGACAGCAAATTAAAAATAATGCCCTTGGTGTTCTTGCGGCCACCCCGGTAGGCGGTGTTCTCTCCACTGCTCTCACCGCAGCTCCGGTAATTGGTGCGGCTAAAAAGGCAGTGGACTACGAGTATGCATGGTCTGATGTGCAGAAAGTGACCGATTTTAAAAACAAGGAAGAAGAACAGGCGGTCATGAAAAAAGCCCGTCTTGCCGCGCAGGAACTGGGTATCGATCAGGTAGGCATGACGGATATTCTGGCTTCTGCCGGGCAGGCGGGTGTCGCAAACGGTGCAGACGGGAAAGTTGATCCTGAACAGTTACTCCGGTTCGGCGGTGACGCGGCAAGAATGTCTGTGGCCTTTGGTATGACCGCTGCTGAGACAGGTGATGCCATGGCAAAACTTCGTACTGGTATGAATATGAACCAGGACGAACTTATGGATATGGCAAACTTTGTCAACTATATCGGTAACTCTCAGGCATCCACTGAAAAGGATATTCTGGAAGTTCTCCGCCGTCAGGGCGGGATGGCAAAGGTGGCAGGCTTCAGCAATAAATCTGCTGCGGCACTGGGTTCAACACTGCTTTCAACGGGTGAAACTCCGGAGACGGCGGCTACCGCCTTAAAACTTATCTCAACCCGTCTGACATCGGGCAGCGCGGCCACAAAAAGCCAGCGTAAAGCCATGGAGGCAATAGGGCTGAGTCCTGAAGTGCTGGCAAAAGATATGCAAAAAAATGCGCCAGCAACATTGATGAAAGTTCTTGGAAAGATTAAAAAGCAACCACTCGCACAGCAGTCCGCGCTGATTAAACAGATGTTCGGCGATGAGGCTGCCGGTCCGATCGCGAAACTGATCACCAACCTGGATTTGCTGAAAAACGCATTCAGGATGACGGGTGATGAAGCCAACTATGCCACCTCACTGAATGATGAGTATGCGAAGAAAGCCGCAACCCGCAAGGCAACACTTGACCGGCTGAAGTCGTCCTTTGAAAACCTGACTATCACGTTAGGCGACATGGTGCTTCCGCTTATCGATAAGTTTGCGCCAAAACTCCAGGAAGCAGCCGCAGATTTTTCCACACTAATAAATGAGTCAGAAAAAGCCAGAAACGTTATCAAAGGCACGGCGATGGCGATAGGCGGTCTGATTGCGCTGAAGTTCACTGTCGGCACGTTTAAATTTGTCGGGACGCTGATAAGCGATCTGATTCAGTTCGGGAAACTCGGAAAAGCGAAACTCGGCGGCCTCGGTGGTGCAGCAAACAGAACATCAGATTCTGCCGATCGTGCTGCCCGTGCGCTGGCGAGAATGAACCGTCAGCTTGACAATACTGCCAGATATGGCGCGCAGGGCAGGGCTGGTGGTGCAGGAACAGCGGGATCACCGGAAGGCCGTGCGCGTAACAAAGGGAAACCGGCAGGAACAGCGGGCCGCAGAGCACCAGGTGCCCGCCGTCCCGGACGGGTGCGCGCAGGCGGTGGTGTTGCGGGCATGGCCGGTAGCTGGATAGCAATGGGGGTCATGGATCTGGGTTTTGACCTGTTCAGCCATGACGATGCGCCTGTTGCGGCAGACAGTGAAACGCCGGGCAATGCAGGCGCTGCCGGTGATGCCGCCACCACTGTGACGCCTGTTCCGTCTCCTCTTCTTACGTCGCCGTCTCCTGGCGGGCTTCCGTGGCAGCAGCCACCAGTACCAACAACATTTCAGCCGTTGCAGATGCCTGCCACTCCTGCTGACTCAACACCAGGGGCAGCCTCCGGCGCGGCACCTTCTGACACGGCGAATACTACAGGGACAACGGATGTATTACAGGTGGCAGGCGATGGTATCGGCCTTGCACAGACCGGTTCGGCACTGATGTCCACAGTGTCAAAAACTGCCGGACGGTTGTTTCTGCCGCTGGCGCTGGCGGGTGGTGCAATTGATACAGCCTCCGTTGTGATGAATGGCGGTAATGCGTCTGAGGTTGGTGGTGCGGTCGGTAGTACGGGTGGCATGCTGGGTGGTGCTGCGCTTGGCGCTTCGATCGGGACAGCCATTGCCCCTGGTATTGGTACCGCCGTGGGTGGGGTGATTGGTGGTATTGCCGGAAGCGAACTCGGTCAGAAAGTTGGCGAGGTCGTTGGTCCGTATATCAAAGATGGCTGGGAAAGTGTGAAGAGCTGGTTCAGCAGCAATGATGTGACGCCCGCCATTGATGCTGCTGCCGCTGAAAAGGCAAAAAATGAGGCGGTTGCTGCCGGGCCAAGTTTTCAGTTCAGTATAGAAAACAGTCCCCGTTTTGACGTGAAAGCCTCCGGCGATCCTGCGCAGGATAACGCGCTGGCACAAAAAATAAAGGAGATCCTCGAACTTAATCAGACAAAACTTGTTTATGACATTCATGCCAGTCTTGGCATTGATTCGCGAATGAATGCATCACTTAGCGGCCAGAGGAGTGATTAATGCCAGATTTCAGTTTTATCACCAGTCAGTACATCAGCCCGGAATCTGAACTGTCGCCGACACAGTTTGTTCTTGGTGATTTTGTATTCAGCCTGCCTGAGAACAGTCCGGCCGCGTCGCTCAGCAGACGTTACGATGGTGGATGGACAGTCATTGATCTGCTGAACGAACTGCCGTGTCAGCAACAGACGGGCAGGAAACTTGATGAATGGGTCATTAAATGTGAGTGGTTCCTTGACGAAGGGCAGGCCAATATTGAAAAACTGGTCAGGTTGCGCGATAACAAAAAGCCCATGTCACTGGTCAGGGGGGATGGTCTCCTGCTCGGCCGGTTTGTACTGACGGGATTTGATGTTGATGAAAACTGGCTGGGACAGCAGGCCAAATCCATAAAACAGGGCGTCACCATTAACATTCGCGAGTTTGCCAATAAACCTGTCGAACAGGAAAAGGAAGGGAAAAAACATGCTGAGGAACTGATGGAGGCAATAAAGCCAGATCAACCGTCACTGTCAGAAATCATAGAAAGGGGTAACCGATGAAAGTACGCTGCCGGGATCGTGACACACCGGGAGATATTGCCTGGATTAAGCTTGGTCGCGATGACGATGAAACCGAGCAACTGATATATGATCTCAATCCTCATCTTCACCAGTACGGGCGAATCCTGCCTGTTGGCGTGGAAATCACCCTTCCTGATCTGACATCAGAAACGACAACTGAGGCTGACGAGCAGGTAACCGTATGGAGTTAGGATTCACACCTGTACATTATTGCGAGGGGCCGGGGGCTGATATCATCAATGGTCGTATGACCGGATTTGAGCGTATTGATGTCAGCAGCGGAAAAGAAACGGATCGCCTGGTACTGACTGTTGATGTGACCGGGATTAAGGGTATCCCTGAAAAGGACAGTGTTCTTACCTGGTACGAAGGCTACAAAGAGAGTGGTGTGGTGAAAATTGGTAAGTTTAAGATCACCACTATCACGCCACAGCTCTACCCCCGTATTATCACGATCACTGCGACATCTGCCCCGTTTGATCACAAAGACCTTACCGGGTTCCGTGAGCGCAGAACAAGGTCGTGGGACGATACCACGCTTGGCGCTATTTTCCAGCAGATCGCCGTAGAGCACAATCTTTCTCCCCGCATGGATCCGCAACTGGCAGACGTGTACTGTTACCATGCTGATCAGATTAACGAAACGGATTCAGCCTTTCTGAACCGACTGGCGGAGGAGCATGATGCTGTGGCAAAGCCTGTTAACGGCGCTTATATTCTGGCACTGCGTGGGGAGAGCAAATCCATCACCGGAATAACGTTACCGGTGATAAAACTCACCTGCCCGCCTGAAAACATACCGGGTAATCAGCGCTTCATTCAGTGCTCTGTAGACGAGCCAGGGAAGAAAAATGTCAAAGGAATCCGGATCAGGTACACTGACGAGGCGACAGGGAAAACCCATACGATTGAGCAGGGTGATCCGCCGTTCAGGACGATGCCTGCTGTTTTTGAAAATAAGGAGCATGCAGAAGCCGCACTCAAGGGAGGAAAGCGCAAGGCAAAACGGAACCGTTCGAAGATCCGCCTTGATATACCCGGAGATCCTTACATTGCCGCAGAGGGAATCCTTGAAATGGATGACTCTTTTCCTGATGGTATGCGTGGACGAGTGAGTATAGATCGCGTTGAGGTAAGATGCAGCAGGGGTGATGGGTACAGGATGAGCATTACCGCCAGCAAGCCAGTGGCTGACAAAAAATGAAACCATTACGTTGCATGGCCTACCCGCAGGAAGGTGTATACATTGCTGTCTGCCTGGATCTTTCTTTGGCCGCTCAGGCAGACACAATGCAGGAAGCGATGAAGAAGCTGGATGAACAAGTCAAAGATTATCTTACTGAAGCCCGGTCTGATCCAAAATATGCGGAGCAACTGCTTAGCAGAAAAGCGCCACTGTCTTTGTGGGTGAAGTATTACTGGCTCCAGATAAAAACTAAACCCGGCCACTGCGCCGGGTTATTCATCGGTTAATTCCTGTGCCGCCATTCCCATGGCGGAATAGGGTGACTGTCAGCCCACAGGCCGCGCTTCTGTTCACTGGCTTCTCTTTGCAGGGCAGGCAGCGAATGATCTGTATTGTACTTGTCGTATACCCACGCGGCACCTGACTGAACCATATAGCGGTTTGCCTCAATACCGCTGGTCGTCACTACCCGACCAAGTATCCGCCCGTAGCGATCTGTTTGCGTGTATGTCACAGAAACAAATTCCCCCGCCACCAGGCTTTTAAGTTGATTTGACGACCAGCGCCCGAAAGGTTGTTTTCTTTCAGGCGCATCGATGTTCACAAGCCGGATCCTGACTGGCTTTTTGTCCTGCAATATCTCGATCGTGTCGCCATCGATAACCCGGATGACGTTCCCCCGCATTTGTGATGCCAGCAACGAGCAGGGGAAAAGAATGACAATCAGGTATCTGTATGATGATCGCATCATTTATAACTTGATTTCGCAGGCGTTTATAAAGTCATTTGTTGCTTTTGTAGCGCCTCTGACGTTTCCTGAGAAAGCGGCTTTATAACCACTTTCATTAAAACGCACTCTAACGGTAAATTTTTCTTTTGCATTTTGTATTTGTTTTATCACTGATATTATTCCTTCAGAACCCTTTATGCCTGCTTCTTTCGTGCCTACCTGAATGTATTTATAATTTCGCCTTGATGCTGAACCTTCGAATCTGGTTGGTTGATTATCATCAACTTTAACAACTAACATAAGTTGCATAGGATTTACAATGTTTAATTTGCTATCCTCTACAACGAAGTTAATTTCTAAGCTTTCTTTTGTACAATCAAAGGTTAATGCAGCTTTACTGGATGTTGTACCAAGCATCATGGCTGTTCTCCCGGAGGAAAATAAATCCTCTCCGGTGGTTGTAATCCAGTCCGCATGAGCCAAAGGTGAAAGCGTTGATACAGCTAAAATGATCAGTGGTTTTATCCTTTTAATCATAAATCGTATCCATGCAAAAGTTTTCAATATTGTCCATTCTGGCAAATTGGCAGGTTGGTGAAACCTGGCTTGTGAGCCATATAGAGCGGCGCACAGGTTGGCGTTTTCGGTTCGTAAGTATCCTCTGTTTCAACAGTTTCTTCTGTTACTTCTGGAGCCGCTTTCTGTGTTTTCTTTCTTGGTTTTGTTTTTTTAGGCGATGTCTGTGGCTGGTTGTTATCGAATAAGTCCTGCTCTACGCCGTAGCCAGAACACTTTCTTTTTGAGCGACTGAGTTCACCATCTCTGCAAACAAACTTCCCGTCTGCTGTGCAATGAGATATTCCACCCTTTGAGCCTGAACATGGTTCATTCCTTGCGTTAACAGATGGAATTACAAACATCAGCATAAATACTGACAGAATAGCCCTGCGCATATCCATATCCTTACGCCAGTAACGAGATTATTACCTAACACGCTGTATTTGCATTAGCAACAATAAAAATCTGAAAATGGCCTGGCTGCTGAAAAATAAAAAGCGGTGATATCACCATCATGCTCCGTGATATCACCTGTTCCGCTGGCAGTGTGCATTGGTCAGATGTCAGAGCCTTCCACGTCTCAGCCTGGGCAGAACCCGCCGCCAGTCTGCATCTGCGGCGCTGTCCGGGTGCGGAATGACAGACTGGGTTTCCCGCTCAAGAATTCGCCTTCCGTCCTCCAGCGTCATCCGGTACTCAGAGGCCATCGCGTAGAAGCCAGCCGCATACTCGGATTTGATAGACTCCAGCGCCGGGTAAATCAGCTCGATGTGTTCCCGCATGTACTCAGCGGCGTTCCACAACCAGCACAGAGCGCAGAGGTCTGCGCTGGTGAAGTGCCCCTGCGCGAGGGGTTTACCGCCTGCCAGGTACTCCCCCTCCAGTCCGTTCAGGAACCCGACAGCCTCACTAACCTGCTCTGGTCTTAGCTGGTGGATGTGCTCAACCCCGAAGCGCTGGTGAACCAGCTTCCAGATGTCGGGGTAAATCTGACCAACGCCGATGGTGATGAGTCGCTCTACAGTCTGGCGCAGGGGGATAAGTTGCCTGGCGGTGCACTGGCGAACCTTGCGGATCTGCTCAGCCGTTTCCTTCTGGCTGAAATAGCAGTCTTCCAGCTTTTCGAACACTTCCCACGCCTGATCGGTTTCGAGCATTTTGGCGTGACGGGCAGCACCGCGTTCTGTCCAGAGCACGAGAGATCGAACGTTGCGGGCAATTTTCACAGAGTAGCTTTGAGATACTCTGTGCTTAAGTTCACGAAGCTCTCCGCCTTCCACCAAAAAATAATGCTTCCCTGCAACAAATCTACTCTCGTTACGGGAATGGTTTTGACGGATTCGAACGGATTCAGTGCCATAGAGTTGCGCCAGCAGATCGGTTGTGATTACTGGGATCTGATTGTGCATAATCGGAGAAATAGTTTCTGCGGAGATTTGAGTGGACATAGTGATTTACCTTTACAGTTAGGATAATCACCACCGTCAGGTTCGAATCTTAGGGTGGTGAGACGTACAGGGTTCGAACTACCGGCTGTAAAGACCCGGCGAGCCTTGCGGCTCCCCTGCACGCCCCACCATAACGCGAATGTGGCCGTGCTTAACGCACAAAAAAACCGCGAAACGCGGTATGCGTCTCTACAGATATCCGGGGTTCGAATCCCGGCAGCCGATTTTGCGGCTGCACCTGTAATATAGCCCCGGATAAATTCGCTGTCAAATGCTTACTTTCACTGCCAGCGGCTCACGCTGTACATCCGGATCCATTTCCAGCCGGATTTCCAGCGCCATCAGCAGACCATCAAGGATGCCCTCAGCGTTGGACAGCTTTTTGCCTATGTGCGTATCAGAACAATGATGCTCGTACGCCAGTTGCATGAGTAACCCATTTGCAGAAGCGGTGTGGTACTGATCCTTTCTTCACTGCATCATGACAGCGAAGAATCAAAGTGTACATTCCTGATTCGCTAACAACCGCCACTTCTTGGGTGCCGCCAAGGGTGTAGGTTAAAGCGACATCCTTTTCATCGTCGTCTAGCCTAAAAAAATCCCCATATCATTGGGTGATATGGGGGGATTAATGAAAAGACAACAATTGCTACAGTAATTACATGGAGCCTTGAATGTAACAACTATGAATTAAATGGCAGTTAAACATGCGTGAATTATTATCAGGAGGGGGATTTTTTACGTTCTGTGGAGTTTGGGGGCAAAACATGCTGTGGCGATCGCTTACAAGACTGCTTGTTACTGGGATTGAGTTGAAATTCTATTGGGCATACATGGGATGTTTTTAATGTTAAAGTCGCTATGTGAATCAATTCCACCCCACATGGGTTGATTTGCCACGACGCCCGGAGCTGTGCACTCGCGGGCGTCATCATTTCCATATAGCCAGGTTTAGATATTGTATGAATACTTAATCCTTAGTTGGTTTTGTCGCCGGGTTATTGTACAAACCAGTCATCCGCATTTTCCCATGCATCCTGGAGGGTTTCCTGCACAAATGCTTTAGCGTTGTCTTTATCAGGAGCACGGAGAACAGATAATCCATCAGTACCAGCCTTTTTAACGATGATTTCAACTTCCTCATACCGCTGGCTGATTCTTCTTGTCATTTCGATCCTGAGAGCCTCCATTGATCCTTTCGGCATCTTCTCAGCCTTTTCTTTAGCAATACTTATCTCAACACGCATGATAGCTTTCCTTTTTACTGTCTGGATATACAGTTATTTATCTGGTTATTTATACAGTGTCAAGGTGGTTATGCATCATGTTGAGGGGGGAATTTTAACATTCTGTGACGTTTTGGGGCAAAACGTAATGTGGCGATTGTTTGTAAGACTGATGGTTACTGGGATTTAGTTGAAATGTTATGGGGCATCCATGGGACATTTTAAATCATCAAAGTTCGCCAAACTTCACTAACATACACTTTCGACATTATCGTAACCAATTGAAAATTAGCGCTCCTGGACGATATTTGTCGATTTCAAAGAAGTAACAAATACATTGTTCATGTATTAGGCTACCTTGCTACAGCAAGCTTTTGACGTAAACGTCAATGTCGCTGATATATTTCTCTGTTCCTGGAGCATCCTTTTCACGGATAAGATGTTCCAGCGTTTCACATAACTGCTTGCCGGGTACCAGATTTAGCATGGCAAACACACCTTTAAGCCGGTGTGCGGTCTGCGCCAGCGCTGCAAAATCATGCGCTGACGATTCAGTATACAACCTCTGCACATCATCCGGTACCGTATCAACAAACAGCGCGTAATAGCCGCTGGCGTGGAGTTCGGCGTTTTCACTTACGCCGGCCGGAGGGGCTTCCACGATCTCATCCTGAGCCAGTTGCTCTTCGATAAGTTGTAGTACAGCTTCCTGCATGGCATTACTCATATTGAAGTTTACACGCAACTGGCCAGGGCCGATTTTGCGAATGCCAGCCTCATCATCGCTTAAAAGCAAGCCTGAGGCAGTAAGATTAGACGGATTATCAGTTAAAAAGAGATCATAATCTTGACTTACGAGTCGCTCGTCAGGCGAAATGCAGGTCGCCCCCCAATTTTCGAGCTGTCGTACGACAATCGTCCGGATCTCACTGGAAGTGATATCAGTCATCACCACCACGTCATCCAGCAGGCGCTCTTCTGATTCCATAACCTGAGCGCGTGGCGCCATTTTAACATGGACCGAATAACGGGTACCGAGAGTTTCTCTGGATTTTATGTTCAAATGCCCGCCCAGCTTGCGCGCCAGCTGATCGCATAACCAGAAGGTGAGTGCGTTCGCTTTTCCGTAACGGTCTGACTGCGTATCGTTCAGGAATGGGAAGTGCAGATTATCAATTTCGCTATTGCTGACCCCGTCACCCGTATCGAGGATGCGGAAAGTCAGCCGGTCTTCTGCTGATTCGTCAGTGCTCACTTCAAGCGTAATCTTGCCGATCTGTGTCGTGGTCACGGCATACTGAATTAACAGCAGCAGGATCCGGCGCAACGCATCGCGATCACCATGACGCTGTTCATTAGCAGGCAGAGAGTTGTTAATCAATAGCTGCAAGCCTTTGCGTTTGATCACCGGCAGGACGTCTGGCACCACTTCATCAATCAGATCCTGAATAGTGAACAGCGTCGCGTTGCCTTTCCAGCTGTCGTTTTCCAGCAGGTTGGCGAGCTGGATTTCATCGACCAGGCGAACCAGCATGTCAGCGTGGTTTGCCAGTTTCAGCGCCTCATCGCCGCCGATTGCCGCCGCTTCCGTGGCGAGCGAACGCACAGGCTCTTTCAGCGCCTCGCCAATGTTCTGCATAAAGGTGGCGCGACCCTGCTGGTTTTTCTCGTACAGGCGCTGCGCCTGCTTGAGTTTTTTATTCACCAGCACTTCACGGTCCTGATCGCGAATAATGAATATCTGCGTGCGCGGCGCAACCTGGCTGCGGAACTGGCGGATCTCATAGAGCTCGTTGTTAATCGTCGCCTGAATCACCCCCTGATGCTGATCAGCCATACTGGTGATGTTTTGCAGATTCAGGTGCGGTAGCAGATGGTCGGCGATTTTATTGCTGATGATGGTCCGGTTGGACTCCTGGTCGTGTACCAGCAAACCTAACGGCAGCAGTGAGACAATCTCTTCATTTATTGCTTTTAGCGCCCGCATTTCACTGCTTGCCGCCACAGGGGGCGTGGCATCACCCTGATGACGACCGGGCTGGTTGCGGAATGTGGTAAAGCCGAATAGTGCCAGCGCCAGTAAACCAATGTTAAGCAGCAGCGGTAAAAGGATGTTCTGCAGCGTGTCGAGCAACAACGTGCCGAATGGCACCTGCCACACCAGCCGCATGCCGGTGGTGTTCACCGAAGACGAAATCTCAATGCGTGAACTGTTAAAGTTGATGCTTACGCTGTCGGCGGCTTCTTTATCCTGATTTCGTGCGGCGGTATTTTGCGTCAGGTCCTGCTCCAGACGGAAACTGTCAAGCATCATGCCTGGTGGGATGAGATCGTTAATCGGCAGATCAAAAGCCACCACTGTCGCCAGATGGCCGGGCTGGTTGAAGGTCGTGCGTAACGTAAAGTAATAGCCGTTCTGCCATGCCAGACGGCGCAACGACGAGAAGGTTTCGCGTTCATCCAGCGTATTGGCCTGCTGTAGCATCTCGGCACGGCGGGAATCGACGATGTTACCGATGGTGGATTCCTTAAAACCGGACGAGAGATCTTTCAGCGGCAGGGTGGAGATCAGGATCAGGCTGTTGTCCTGACCGTTGAGATAATACATTGACCATGGCACGACTTCCGCGCCCCACAGCGTATCCAGATAACTGGACATCTTTTGTGTGATGTCGAGCGTCGCGCTGTCATGAGAGCCGAAAATCAGGGCTTCCGTTTTACGACGTGGTTTTTCCAGATAGTAGACATCCTGCTTGAGGCGCGTCTCCTGCAGGCCGTCGCCGGATGCGCTGGTGGAACTGGCCGCGATGTTGTCATAAATCTGCCAGGTGGCGTAGCGCCAGGTGTCGATACGCTTATGCAGCGCATGGGTGACATCGACAATCTGGTAGCTTCTGTCCTTCAGCCAGGCGTTGACCGCGCTCTGAATCATGACGCCCATCGTCACCAGCAGAACGATGATCATTAAGAGAAAGAAACGCGTGATGCTGCCTGGTATCAAGGAGAATTTGTTCGGGATCATCGTGTCGGAGTGACTCATTATTGTGTGTAACCCATTATGGCAACGGTGCCATAAGCTGTCAGAGCCTGTGGCAAAAGCGTTCTCGCCGGGCAATGTCCTGCTGGCAGTATAAAGGCTGTTACGCCAATTTCCAGACTCATACGCCAATCCAGCGCAATTTTTAACCCGCTTTCAGGCGCTTTTATGATGACCGAGATTGAGAAGCTATATTTGTACATTTTTACATCTTTTGTACAAGAATTTGATAATGATCATTAAAAAATAGCACGAAATAACAAGCAATTAATTTTGTTAGGCACCTAATGATAATTTTTATTTGCAGATCGAATTAGTTAATAGTCGTTACTATTTCTTATCGGTAGCACAAAACAATTAAAGTTGTGTAAAGAAGGGCAAAAAAAAACCGAATGCAGAGCATTCGGTGGAAATTGGGGTAAACAGACATTCAGAACTGAATGACGGTAATAAATAAAGTTAATGATGATAGCGAGGTTATTCTAGATCCCATCTGAGAATTTGTTTTGGCATTCAGTGCTATAGAGCGTAACTCATATAACATATTGATTTAATGATGATTTTATATTTGTTTTGATTATTTGTGCTTATTTCTTTAGCTTTTTGTGTGATAAAAAGTTCCCCGAAATTTACATTTTGAAACATCTAGTGTGTGATCTGAAACACCTTAAAAGTTTTAGTATCATTTTCTTGTTGGATTATTCTGCATTTTGCAGCAAAATGAACTTGCCGACTGATTAGAGGGTTAATCAGTAAGCAGTGGCATATAAAAAGGCATATAACAGAGGGTTAATAACATGAAAGTTAAAGTACTGTCCCTCCTGGTACCGGCTCTGCTGGTAGCGGGCGCAGCAAATGCGGCTGAAATTTACAACAAAGACGGCAACAAATTAGATCTGTACGGTAAAGTTGATGGTCTGCACTATTTCTCTGATGACAAAGGTGCTGACGGTGACCAGACCTACCTGCGTTTTGGTTTCAAAGGCGAAACCCAGATCAACGACCAGCTGACCGGTTACGGCCAGTGGGAATACAACGTTCAGGCGAACAACACTGAAACTTCAAGTGATCAGGCATGGACCCGTCTGGCGTTTGCTGGTCTGCGTTTTGGTGAAGCCGGTTCTTTCGACTACGGTCGTAACTACGGCGTTGTTTACGACGTAACCTCCTGGACCGACGTTCTGCCGGAATTCGGCGGCGACACCTACGGTTCTGACAACTTCCTGCAGCAGCGTGCTAACGGCGTTGCAACTTACCGTAACACCGACTTCTTCGGTCTGGTTGACGGCCTGAACTTTGCTCTGCAGTACCAGGGCAAAAATGGTGGTTCTGGTGAAGGCGGTACTAACAACGGTCGTGACTGGAACAAACAGAATGGTGACGGCTTCGGCGGATCTCTGACCTATGATCTGGGCGAAGGCTTCAGCATCGGTTCTGCTATCTCCAGCTCTAAACGTACTGATGAGCAGAATACCCAGACCTTAGGTGAAGGCGATAAAGCCTCCACTTATACTGGTGGCCTGAAATACGACGCGAACAACCTGTACCTGGCAACGCAGTACACCCAGACTTACAACGCAACTCGTGCTGGCAGCCTGGGCTTTGCTAACAAAGCACAGAACTTTGAAGTAGTTGCACAGTATCAGTTCGACTTCGGTCTGCGTCCTTCCGTGGCTTACCTGCAGTCCAAAGGTAAAGACCTCGAAAGCGGTTACGGCGACCAGGATCTGCTGAAATATGTTGACGTAGGTGCGACTTACTACTTCAACAAAAACATGTCCACCTATGTTGATTACAAAATCAACCTGCTGGATGAAAACGACTTCACCCGCGCTGCTGGCATCAGCACTGATGACATCGTAGCGGTAGGTCTGGTTTACCAGTTCTAATCGAACGGAATACCATCATAAAGGGGCCTCTGGCCCCTTTTTTTGTGTCTGGCTTTTCCAAAACTGGTGTACCCTTGCGCCCTCAGCAAGAGGATAACAACGAATGGACATGACAATTTTTCGCGCCGCAATCCTGGCGACGTTGGTATTGATAGCCGGCTGCGATACAGCAACACCTCCCAAAGCAGCAAAATCCGCCGCCACTGTGCTGGAAGGGAAAACCATGGGTACCTTCTGGCGGGTGAGCGTTATCGATCTCGATGAAACCCGTGCCAGCGCGCTGCGCCAGAAAGTGCAGACGCAACTGGACGCCGATGATCAACTGCTTTCCACCTGGAAGAGTGATTCCGCGCTGATGCGTTTTAACCAGTCGCAAAGCATAACCCCGTGGCCGGTCAGTGAGGCGATGGCGGACATTGTCACCGAATCGCTGCGTATTGGGGCGAAAACCAGTGGCGCAATGGATATTACTGTCGGACCGCTGGTGAATCTGTGGGGATTTGGCCCCGACAAACAGCCGGTCAAAACCCCGACAGAGGCAGAGATCGCGGCAGCGAAAGCGCGCAGCGGGCTGAAACATCTTTCGGTTATCAATCTTTCCGGGCAGCAATTTCTGCAAAAAGATATTCCTGATCTGTTTGTTGATCTCTCCACCGTTGGTGAAGGCTACGCCGCCGATCATCTGGCACGGCTGATGGAGCAGGAGGGGATCTCCCGCTATCTGGTGTCCGTGGGTGGCGCGCTGGTCAGCCGGGGGATGAACGCCGAAGGCCAACCGTGGCGCGTGGCTATCCAGAAACCGACTGATCGTGAAAACGCGGTACAGGCGATCGTGGATATCAATGGCCATGGCATCAGTACCTCCGGCAGCTATCGCAACTATTATGAGCTGGACGGCAAACGCATCTCCCACGTTATCGATCCGCAAACCGGCCGACCGATCGATCATAAACTGGTCTCGGTCACAGTGATTGCGCCAACAGCGCTAGAAGCAGACGGCTGGGATACCGGGCTGATGGTACTCGGGCCGGAAAAAGCCAAAGAAGTGGTGCGCGAGCAGGGGCTGGCAGTGTATATGATCATCAAAGAGGGTGACAGCTTCCGCACCTGGATGTCGCCGCAGTTCAACGGATTTCTGGTGAACGGGAAAAATTAAAAAGCAAGATTGCGGGTTTTTTCTTACGGTCTGTCCGGCAAAGTAAGGCTAACCTTTACATGAAGGAGCCAACCATGAAACGTCATACGCTACGCACTGAGGAGTCCCGCTGGCAGGCGGTGCTCGATCGCGATCCGCAGGCGGACGGTGCATTCGTTTTCGCCGTACAGACCACCGGCATATTTTGCCGTCCTTCCTGTCGTGCGCGTCATGCACTGCGCCAGAATGTGCAGTTTTTCCCTGATGCACAGGCGGCGCTTGCAGCAGGTTTTCGCCCGTGCAAACGCTGCCAGCCTGACAAACAAGCGCCGCAACAACAGCGGGTAGAAAAAGTGGCACAGGCCTGCCGGTTGCTGGAGCAGGAAACACCAGTCACGCTGGATGAGCTCGCCCGTCAGGTCGGCATCAGTCCGTTTCATTTGCATCGCCTGTTCAAAGCCACCACCGGCATGACGCCAAAAGCCTGGCAACAGGCGTGGCGCGCGCGCCGGTTGCGTGAGTCGCTGGCAAGAGGCGAGACTGTGATCGAATCAGTGCTGGCGGCAGGGTTCCCTGACAGCAGTACTTACTATCGCGCGGCCGATGCAGCTTTAGGCATGACAGCCCGCCAGTATCGCCGTGGCGGTGAAGATGCCGTCATTCACTTTGCCACCGGCAGCAGCGAGATCGGGCGCTGCCTGGTCGCCGAAAGCGAACGCGGCGTCTGCGCGGTGCTGCTGGGTGACAGCGAAAGCGAACTGCTCGCCGAGCTGCAACAGGTTTTTCCACGGGCGCAACTGCAGTCAGGAGATGCGGCATTTCAGGAGCGGGTCAACCTGGTCATCGCCAGCCTGAATAATCAGCACCACCCGCTGATGTTGCCGCTGGATATCCGTGGCACCGCGTTCCAGCAGCAGGTCTGGCAGGCGTTACGCGCTATCCCGCCGGGCGAAACGCGCAGCTATCGGCAGGTGGCGGCAAGCATTGGCAAACCCAACGCCGTGCGTGCCGTGGCGGGGGCGTGCGCCGCCAACAAACTGGCGATTCTGATCCCCTGCCACCGGGTGGTACGGGAGGATGGCGCGCTGTCTGGCTACCGCTGGGGTGTTGCGCTAAAAGCCCTGTTGCTGCGCCGTGAATCATCGCATGAGGAGTCATAATGCTGGATCTCTTTGCAGATGAGCATCCCTGGCAAGAGCCGTTAGGGCCAGGCGCCGCTATTCTGCGGCGCTTCGCCATCGCTCACGCGGACACATTACTGGCGGATATCGCCAGCGTCGCCGCCATCTCGCCGTTTCGTCAGATGGTCACGCCTGGCGGATACACCATGTCGGTGGCGATGACCAACTGTGGCGCGCTCGGCTGGACCACTGATCTGCACGGTTATCTCTATTCCCCGAACGATCCACAAACGAATCAGCACTGGCCGGCAATGCCGGACAGCTTCCGGCTGCTTGCTGACCGCGCCGCGCGGGAGGCGGGTTACCCCCATTTTCGGCCTGACGCCTGTCTCATCAATCGCTATGGTGTCGGCAGTAAACTCTCTTTGCATCAGGATAAAGACGAACATGAAATGCGGGCGCCGATTGTCTCCGTGTCGCTGGGCTTACCGGCCATTTTTCAGTTTGGCGGTCTGCACCGCAGTGATCCGCTGCAGCGCGTGCTACTCGAACATGGCGATGTGGTGGTGTGGGGCGGGGAGTCGCGTCTGTTTTATCATGGCATTCAGCCGCTTAAAGAGGGCTTTCACCCGGCGACCGGGCGCTTTCGCTTAAACCTCACATTCCGCCAGGTATGTAAGAACGAATAAAAATAAGAATTATTATTGATGTAGCCGGCAGGCAGTTTACACTGCGGGCTGCGTTTTCTCTTCCGGGTTGTGTTATGGAACTTCTCCTACTTGTCTGGCGCCAGTACCGCTGGCCCTTTATCGCTGTGATGGTGCTGAGCCTGTTGAGCGCAGCGCTGGGTATCGGGCTGATTGCCTTTATTAATGTGCGACTTATCACCGTCGTGGATACCTCACTGGCCGTATTGCCGGAATTTCTCGGGCTGCTGTTGCTGTTAATGATCGTCACGCTGGGGTCGCAACTGGCGCTCACCGCGCTGGGGCACCACTTCGTTTATCGTCTGCGCAGCGAATTCATCAAACGCATTCTGGATACCCAGATCGAGCGTATCGAGAAGCTGGGCAGCGCCTCGCTGCTGGCCGGGCTGACCAGCGATGTGCGCAACATCACTATTGCCTTTGTGCGACTGCCGGAACTGGTGCAGGGGATCATTCTGACCTTTGGTTCTGCCGCTTATCTGGCGTGGCTTTCAGGCAAAATGTTGTTAATCACCTCGCTGTGGATGGCTGTGACCATCTGGGGGGGATTTGTTCTTGTGGCGCGCGTTTACAAGCACATGGCAACGCTGCGGGAAACCGAAGACAAGCTGTATAACGATTACCAGACGGTGCTTGAAGGCCGCAAAGAGCTGACGCTGAACCGTGAGCGTGCTGAGTACATCTACCAGAACCTCTACATTCCCGACGCTCGCGAGTATCGTCACCATATTATTCGCGCCGATACGTTCCATCTCAGCGCCGTGAACTGGTCTAACATTATGATGCTGGGAGCGATTGGCCTGGTCTTCTGGATGGCGAACAGCCTGGGCTGGGCGAACACCAGCGTGGCAGCGACCTATTCATTGACCTTATTGTTCCTGCGTACGCCGCTGCTCTCTGCCGTGGGGGCGCTGCCGACGCTGCTCAGCGCGCAGGTGGCGTTCAATAAGCTGAATAAATTCGCGCTGGCGCCGTATGAAGCAGCATTCCCGCGCCCGGAGTCGCACCCTGACTGGCAGACGCTGGAACTACGTGATGTCACGTTCCACTATCAGGACAATCGCTTTGCGGTAGGGCCTGTCAATCTGACGCTCAGGCGCGGCGAGCTGGTGTTTCTGATTGGCGGCAACGGTAGCGGGAAATCGACGCTGGCAATGCTATTGACCGGGCTGTATCAACCAGTGTCAGGAGAGATCCTGTTAGACGGCAAACCGGTGTCCGCCGGAAAGCCAGAGGATTATCGTAAGCTTTTCTCGGCGGTATTCACCGATGTCTGGCTGTTTGACCAGTTGCTGGGACCGGAAGGTAAATCGGCCGATCCAGTACTGGTCGATAAATGGCTCGAACAGCTGAAAATGAGCCATAAACTGCAGCTTGAAAACGGAAAAATCCTCGATCTTAAGCTGTCAAAAGGGCAGAAAAAACGCGTGGCACTGCTCCTGGCGATGGCCGAGGAGCGTGACATCATTCTGCTGGATGAGTGGGCGGCGGATCAGGACCCTCATTTCCGTCGTGAGTTTTATCAGGTCCTGTTGCCGCTGATGCAGCAAATGGGGAAAACCATTTTCGCTATCAGTCATGATGATCACTATTTTGCGCACGCCGATCGTTTGCTGGAGATGCGTAACGGCCAGTTGACGGAGCTGACCGGCGAAGAGCGTGCCGCCGCGTCGCGGGATGCAGTCGCCCGCACGGCCTGATGATGTAAGGAAACCGACAGATGCCCGTGTTAACCAAAAACAGCCCCCGGCTGCGCGACGAAGAGCGTGCGCGGCTGATCTGGTTACTGACCACCGATAAAGCGGTCACCTCCACCCTGTTGGGAAAACTGACCTTTGCCGAGCAATATGACGACGGAACGCTGAGAGACGATCTCGCCGAAGTGGGTGCGCTGGTGGCCCATCTCCCGGCGCCGGACCTGGCGGATACGCTCGAAGCGTTGCCCTCAGAAGAACGTCATGCGCTGTGGCGAATGGTGGAGGAT
Organism: Trabulsiella guamensis ATCC 49490; assembly: GCF_000734965.1. Taxonomy (GTDB): domain Bacteria; phylum Pseudomonadota; class Gammaproteobacteria; order Enterobacterales; family Enterobacteriaceae; genus Trabulsiella; species Trabulsiella guamensis. Next base: position 54,852 of record NZ_JMTB01000044.1, on the reverse strand, counting down.
GACAAACGCGGCAAAGTGCTGCTGGAGGCCTCGGAAAACGTCTGGGATGATCTCATTGATGAGATGAGCGACAAGGCGCTGCTCGACGCGCTGACGACGCTGGACATTGACGAACAGATTTACCTGGTTCAGCACCTGCCGCGAAACTTAACTGGTCGGTTGATGGCGTCATTGCCTGCGGATGAGCGGGCGCGAGTCCATCAGGTGATGAACTATGCCCGCAACAGCGTCGGCGCCATTATGGAGTTCGGGGTGATCACCCTTCGCCCGGACGTGACGCTGGGCGCTGTGCAACGCTATCTGCGGCGGTTGGGCAAGATGCCGGCGAACACCGATAAGCTGTTTGTGACCTCGCGTGATAACACCCTGCTGGGTGAACTGGCGCTGCAAACCATCCTGTTGAACCCGGCGCTTCGGCGGGTAGAAGAGGTGATGGACGCTGAGCCCGTTGCTTTTCATCCGCAGGAAAGTGCAGAAAAAGTAGCGCGCACCTTTGAGCGTGACAACCTGCTGAGCGCAGCGGTAGTAGATAGCGAAGGCAAGCTGATGGGGCGTCTGACCATTGATGAGATCGTTGATGTGGTGTACGAAGAAACCGACAACGATATTCGTCAGATGAGCGGCCTGAGCAATGAAGAAGATATTTTCGCGCCGGTGACCCGGGCGGTAAAGACGCGCTGGGCGTGGCTGGCGGTGAATCTTTGCACTGCGTTTATCGCCTCGCGGGTGATCAACGGTTTCGAACATACTATTTCGCAACTGGTAGCGCTGGCGTCGCTGATGCCGATTGTGGCGGGTATCGGCGGCAATACCGGTAACCAGACGATTACCATGATCGTGCGCGCGCTGGCCCTTCAGTACATCCAGCCGGGAAACTTTTCCTTTCTGATCCTGCGTGAAATGGGTGTGGCGCTGATCAATGGCGTGGTGTGGGGCGGGATCATGGGGCTCGTCACCTGGTGGTTATACGACGACCCGCATCTTGGGGGCGTGATGATGCTGGCGATGGTGCTGAACCTGCTGGTTGCGTCACTGATGGGCGTGCTTATCCCGATGATCATGATAAAGTTCGGTCGCGATCCGGCTGTCGGCTCCAGCGTAATGATCACTGCGATCACCGACACCGGCGGGTTCTTTATCTTTCTGGGGCTGGCGACGTTGTTTCTGCTTTAGTAGCGTGTCTTTTGCGAATGTGGCGCGGCACCAGCCACATGGCTATCATCCCGGTTGCGACACCGATTGCCAGATTACTGGTGGTGATAGTGCCTGCTACCGTAACCAGCATCACCAGCGTGGCGGACCACGGTGTACTTTTTAGCGTAGCAGGCTGAACACTGCGCCAGCTAAAAGTTTTAGCCGCTACAATCACCATAACCCCGGCCAGAACCGCCATCGGGATTTTAGCCATCACCTCGCTTAATGCAGTCACTAACAGCAGTAAAACGACACCTGCCGCCACGGTGGAAACCCGGCTACGACCTTTGCCCATTTCGACGTTCACGATTGTCTGACCAATCATCGCACAACCCGCGATACCGCCGTAAAAGCCCGCCAGAATGTTAGCGATGCCCAGTCCGGTGCTTTCCCGGCCTTTACCGGACGGGGTTGCCGTCAGGTCATCGACCAGGCGGGCGGTCAGCAACGATTCCATCAGGCCAACAAACGCAATACTTAGCGCGCATGGCCAGATGATTTGCAACGTCTCCAGCGTCAGCGGCACCTGCAGCGCGTTCAGACCAGGCAGACCGCCGCCCATGGTGCCTTCATCGCCCACGGTCGGCAACAGTTGTCCGCTGGTGGCGGTAAACAGCGTCAGGATGACAATCGCGATAAGCGGAGATGGGATGCCTTTAATGACGCGGGGCGCCCCCAGGACAATCAGCAGCGTCGCGGCAAACAGTGCCAAAATTAGCGGGTTTTTGCTCCAGAAATGCGTTACCTGGGCGAAAAAAATCAAAATCCCCAGAGCGTTAACAAAACCAGTCATGACCGCCTGAGGTATGAAGCGCATCAGTTTTGCCATACCCAGCACGCCAGACAGGATCTGGATAATACCTGCCAGCACCACCGCGGGCAGGATGTAGGCTACGCCATGTTGATGAACCATTGGCCCGATTACCAGCGCCACCGAGCCTGCGGCCGCCGTGACCATTGCCGGACGACCACCCAGCACGGACATCGCCAGACACAGCACAACAGAAGCGATGAGACTGACTTTCGGGTCGACACCCGCAATGACCGAGAAAGAGATAACTTCAGGGATGAGCGCCAGTGCGGTAATCACGCCAGCCAGTGTTTCGCGCGTCAGCAGGGAAGGTGAGCATAGCACCGATTTGACGGTGGTGTGGTTGGCATGCGACAAGGTTGTTTCAGATTCGGGCATAGAGATTCGCTGATCAAGTGAGGGTTTTCGTGCGCCTCATCACAAAACGGAGGATATTACCGCTTCATGTCACATTTTTCTACCCCTCAGACCGCTTTTGCTCCCACATATTTTCAACATTTCTATAACAGATCTCAAAACTAAATTTAAAATTTAAACAATATTTAAATTTTTCATCGTCAGTGATAACGTTGTTTTCCCGAATCGTTTCACCTGCGCTAATACCAAACGCGAGTTTATGTAAGGCTTTCATACAATGAAAAAAAAGATGGCCGTACTCTCCTCACAGGTGTCTGTTTCTGACGTTGCCCATGCTGACGCCCGAACCCACACCCGTACTGAGCAAGAGACGGATGTATTACTGATCGGCGGCGGGATCATGAGCGCCACTCTGGGCACTTTGCTTCAGGAGCTGGAGCCGGATTGGTCCATTACTATGGTCGAACAAATGGAGCGCGTGGCAGAAGAGAGCTCCAACGGCTGGAACAACGCCGGTACCGGGCATGCTGCGCTGATGGAGCTGAACTATACGCCACAGAAAGCCGACGGTTCCATCAGCATTGAAAAAGCCATCAGCATTAATGAATCCTTCCAGATTTCACGCCAGTTCTGGGCGCATCAGGTCACACGCGGCGTGCTGCGTCAGCCAAAAAGTTTCATCAACACCGTACCGCATATGAGCTTCGTCTGGGGCGAGGACAACGTCAACTTCCTGCGCGCGCGCTATCACGCCCTGCAACAATCCGCGCTGTTCCGCGGCATGCGTTATTCTGAAGACCACGCACAAATCAAGGCCTGGGCGCCGCTGGTGATGGAAGGGCGTGATCCGCAACAGAAAGTGGCGGCGACGCGCACGGAGATTGGTACTGATGTTAATTATGGTGAAATCACCCGCCAGCTCATCCGGGCGCTGCAACGGCAGGATAACTTTTCCCTGCAACTGAACACGATGGTACGCCGCTTTAAACGCAATGCGGATAACAGCTGGACCGTGACGGTCTGTGAGGCGAATAATCCTCGTGCCAGACGTACCATAAAAGCGAAATTCATTTTCATCGGCGCGGGTGGGGCGGCGCTGAAGTTGCTGCAAAAAACCGGTATTCCGCAGGCAAATGACTACGCCGGTTTCCCGGTAGGCGGGCAGTTCCTCGTTACCGAAAATCCGAAGGTGGTAAACCACCATCTGGCGAAAGTATACGGGCAGGCATCTGTGGGTGCGCCGCCGATGTCGGTACCGCACATTGACACGCGCATCATTGACGGCAAGCGCGTGGTGCTGTTCGGACCCTTCGCCACGTTCTCTACGAAATTCCTCAAAAACGGATCGCTGTGGGATCTGCTGGCCTCGACCACCACGTCGAACTTCCTGCCGATGGTTCACGTCGGGCTGGATAATGTTGATTTGGTGAAATACCTGATTAGCCAGGTGATGCAAAAAGACAGTGATCGGCTGGCGGCTCTGCAGGCGTACTATCCGCAGGCCAATAGCGCGGACTGGCGGTTGTGGCAGGCCGGGCAGCGGGTGCAGATCATCAAACGTGATCCGCAAAAGGGCGGTGTGCTACGTCTCGGCACTGAGGTAGTCAGTGACGACGACGGTACTGTCGCTGCGCTGTTGGGTGCGTCACCGGGGGCGTCCACCGCAGCGCCTATCATGTTGCAGTTGCTGGAACACGTGTTCAAAGAGAAAGTCCGGTCAGCAGCCTGGCAGGCGAAGATCAAGGAAGTCGCGCCGACGTGGGGCGTACGTTTGCAGGACAACCCGGCGCTGATCGAGCAGGCGCTGGCGTATACCAGTGATGTTCTGGAATTGCATTATGAACCGTCAGCCGGATTCGACCCGGTACCCGCCGCGCAATTGAAGCCGCAGACGACCACAACAAAAGAGATTGCCGATATCGCGCTGTAATGGTAGTTAAAAGAAACCCCGGTCAGGTTGCCGGGGTTTGTTATTTAGCGCACTGTTGCGTTGTTAATCGTCTCTTCTGCTTTCCAGATGCGGTATTTCACATCCACATTGGCGGGCGTGTAGACCACAATTGGCAGCTTGCTGTTGTAGCGCAGCATGCCTTTATCACCCAGACCCGCCGTTACGAATTTCTTCTCTTTTTTGCCATCCGGGCAGGCCATCATGGTCGACACTGACGAGGTGACGTTATCAAAGACGTAGTAGTCATAACCCCAGCCTTCCAGCGTTTTGCTCTCCAGCTCGCCACCTAAACGGTGATGGTTACAATCCACTTCCAGTGTCTGACCAATCAGCAGTTCGACCTGATAAGCAGCTTCATCCTTCTGCTCAGGTAACTGGATCACCTGACGCTTCATGCCTTTCTCGGCTTGCGGCCAGGGCGCGCTCTTTTCCAGTGGTTGATCGCTGGCAAAGGCGCCGGAAGAGACACAGGCCGCAGCCAGTAAAGAGGCGAGAAGTAAACGAGAGTTTTTCACAGTGTATCCTTGATATCCGTTATTACCGGGGCAGGGTAACATTAATGTGAAATTTATCAGGCGCAATTTACTTAATTTTTCATAATATGTAGTTATATATACTAAGTATTATTGAATTAATGGCGTGTATAACTAAAAACCAGCCGCGATGGGCTGGTTTTCTGTTGGTGTCAGGCAGAATTAATACTCTTCGAAAAAAGCCTGAATTTTCTGTGGATCTTTGGTCTGTGTCAGCGCCAGCTGGAGCAGCACCCGGGCTTTTTGCGGGTTCAGCGATTCAGCGGCGATGAAGCCATACTTCGCATCGTCGATTTCCGCATCACGGGTGGCAGAGCCTGTCGGTACGCGGGAAGCACGCACTACGGCAATGCCCTGATGCGCCGCGGTAGCCAGCGTATCAAAAATGGTTTTGTACAGATTACCGTTACCTACACCCGCGCTTACAATCCCCTGATAGCCATCCTGAATCAGCGCTTTTGCTGGTAAATCCGAGGCATTAGCGTAGTTGTAGATGATGCCAACTTTCGGCAGGGTGGTCAGATTGCTGACGTCAAACGGCGTTTCGGTGGTGTGCTTACGCGCCGGTGTGCGCTGATAATCAATCTTGCCGTTGTGGATGTAGCCCAGTGGCCCGAAGTTGACTGACTGGAAGGTCTGCACGCCGGTCGTGTTAGTTTTGGTCACGTCACGACCATCCAGCACGGTATCGTTCATCGCTACCAGTACACCGCGCCCGGCAGATGCCGGATCGGCGGCAGTGACCACGGCGTTATAGAGGTTGAACGGACCATCGGCGCTCATGGCGGTGGAAGGGCGCATTGCCCCGGTGAGGACCACTGGCTTGTTACATTTCACCGTTAAGTCGAGGAAGTATGCTGTCTCTTCCATGGTGTCAGTGCCGTGGGTGATGACAAACCCGTCAGTGTCTTTGCAACTGGCATTGATTTTCTTCGCCAGCGTCAACCAGACGTCGTCATTCATGTCCTGAGAGCCAATGTTAACAACCTGCTCCCCTTTGATGACCGCAATGTCTTTTAGTTGTGGCACGGCATTGACCAGATTCTCAATACCGACTTTCCCGGCGGTATAAGCGGAATTTGTCGCAGAATCACCGCCACCAGCGATGGTGCCGCCAGTCGCCAGAACCGTGATTTGCGGGAGTGCCATTGCCGTACTGCTGCAACCTAAGACCAGAAGAGCCAGAAGAGGGTGTTTAATACGCAACATTATCAATCTCCTTATTAAGTGTCCGCCTGGATTATCCTTATGTCACAATTGAATAAAGTGAGATATTCCATGTTTATTAGATAAATCGGAATAAAAAGTATGATTGCCGGAGCTGGCGCACAAAACGGAGGGTAACTCATAGAAAAAGAAAGAGAATAGTATCCGCTGGATCATTCAGCAACCAGCCACATATCCGCTTCTTCAAACATCTCTTCCAGCATGCGGTTCAGCTTTTCCCTGTCACTCTTACTGGCATCGCTGTTCAGACCGTTGGCCTGCATCGGCTTCACTTTCACTTCTGCGTCGGGGAAAATGCGGTGTACACGGTGGGTCAGCTCGTTGAGGATGATCTCTCTTGCGCCTGGTAAACCCTCAACGTTGCGTTTGTCATACACGAGTTCAACGAACATAACAGCCTCTTTTAACTGTATAAATAAACAGTATTTAAGCGGTTTCAGAGTAAAGAGTCAAGCCGGAAAGCGATGTTGCGGGCATAAAAAAACCAACCGTAACAGGTTGGTTTTCTTTGGGAATTTTGGTCGGCACGAGAGGATTTGAACCTCCGACCCCTGACACCCCATGACAGTGCGCTACCAGGCTGCGCTACGTGCCGATACGTGCGCTAATACTACCCGTTTCAGTGTCGATTGCAAGCCAGCCTCCTGCTGAGTGATTCATAATTAATCAATCAGTTAGCGATAAAGCGTTTTTCGTCCGTGAGAACCTGTAGCAGCAGGCTCAACTGGGGTTTCTGGTCGCGCAGTTTCTCGCCGTTACTATCCCATGTGGTGTATTTCCCGTTGTGATCGAGCACCACGGTGATCGTCGGAGTGGTGATGGCCAGCGTGTTGTTGTTAGCGGCGGTCACCCAGTTATGGCGACGTATCGCGGAGAACAGATCCTGACCCTGCGAGTACTCGTTTGCCGGCGTGCTGACATGCAGCAGACGCTGCATCAGCGTGGTCATCACATCTTTATGGTCGGTCAGCGCATTGATACGCTGGGCTGGGGTTCCCGGCCAGTGGATGACAAGCGGAACCTGTAGCGCGTCGCGTGACCATTCGAAACCGTTGCGTTTGTCGCCCAACGGCACCCCGTGGCCCGCGGTAATAATCACCACGGTGTTATCCAGTTTTCCGGAAGTCTCTAACGTGGTCAGCACCCGGGCTATCTGGTTGTCCACATCGGACGCTGCGCGGGAATAGCGGCGCGTGAAGCCCTGTTTTTGATTCTCGTCGATATTGGTGCCGTTAAAGGCAATCCACGAGAACCAGCGGTTATCTTCCTGGGCGTTGCCTTCCAGCCAGTTCACCCACTGTGTCGCGGTCTGGTCGTCAGTCTGGGTTTTCGCTGGCGGCAGCGAGAAGTCAGAGAGCAACGCCTGGCGGTACATCGGGCTGTTGAAGCCATCGGAAGAGAAGAGCCCCAGCTGGTAACCCTGCTGATTGAGCGCCGTTACCAGTGCCGCCGGTGTGCGGGTTGACAGCACACCGTCCATGTAGCCTGCTGAAATACCGTAGAACAGGCCGAAGATACCGCTGTCGACGGTATCACCCGAGCTCATGTGCTGGGTAAACTGGATGTTTTTCTGCGCAAACCCGGCCAGCTCCGGCATCAGTTTTTCATAACGGGAATAGTTCAGGCCATCGACAGTAATCAGTAATACATTTTGCCCTGCTCCCATATCGCGGAAACGCAGATCGCTCAACGGATACTGCACCGACACCGCTTCTGGATCGCCTTGCTCAATCAGACGGCGCTGGTAATCCTGCGCATCAAGCAGACCATGTTTTTCCAGAAACCGACGTGCGGTCATCGGATAGGAGAGGGGGAGATTCGCTCTCTGCATGGTGATCGGGCGATAAAAATTGGCATCTGCCCAGATGTACATCACATGAGAGGCGATGAAAGAGATAAAAAACAGCCAGGCGACCGGTTTCGCATAACGACGGCGGCGGGTCAGGCTGCGGAGCTTTTGCCAGCTCCATGTGGCGAACAGCATCTCGATGAGCAGAATGACCGGCACGCTGATAAACATCAGTTGCCAGTCGCGCGCCATTTCATTCTGGTCCGGGTTAACGACCAGTTCCCAGACGATGGGATTAAGATGCAGGTGGAAACGGGTGAAAACTTCGCTGTCGATTAACAGCAGCGTCATGCCCGCTGTCGCAAAAATGGCGGATAAAACTCGCATCAGCCGCTGCGACATGACGATGAACGTCAGAGGGAACAGGATCAACACATAGGTGGCAAACACCAGAAAACTAAAGTGCCCGATGATCGTCAGATACGAATAAAGACGGCCCGCAAGCGTTGTCGGCCAGTCGGCGACAAACAGATAGCGGCTACCGAGAACCATGGCCAACAGCATGTTGAACAGGGCGAACCAGTGCCCCCAGGTCACCATCTGGGAGACTTTTTCACGGTAGGACTGACGATGCGTCACCATATGCTATTGTTCGTTTTCCTTAGTGAGCCTGGTCGTCGCTGACGGAAGATTGCAGGGCCTGGGCAAAAGAACGCACAATGGCCTGACGTTGTGCCGGCGCAACGCTGGTATTGATCAGATTCGTCACCATATTGCCCAGCACCATCAGCGAAAGGTCGGTTGGGGCTTTATGTTTTTCCAGTACGTTGACCAGCTCATTGAGCACTTGTTCAACGTGTTCATCACTATAGCGGGAGAGTTGCGGCATAAATCAAAATCTGTTTGTTCATGAAAGGGCAACATATTACCGTAGCACCAGCTTTTTTTCCGCTTTTTTTCTACGCTTGCGCAGTCGCGCCGCGGGTGGTTGAATACCGCCCGGTCTAAAAGGAGAGTTTAACATGAGTCTGGATATCAACCAGATTGCCTTACATCAGCTTATCAAGCGCGATGAGCAAACCCTTGAGCTGGTACTGCGCGATACCTTGCTGGAACCGACGGCAACTGTCGAAGAGATGATGGCCGAGCTGAACCGCGTCTACAGCGCCAAAAATAAAGCCTACGGCCTGTTTAATGAAGAGAGCGAACTGGCGCAGGCGCTGCGTCTGCATCGTCAGGGCGAAGAAGATTTTCTCGCCTTCAGCCGCGCCGCTACCGGGCGCCTGCGCGATGAACTGGCGAAATACCCGTTCGCTGAAGGCGGTATTGTGCTGTTTTGTCATTACCGCTATCTGGCGGTGGAATACCTGCTGGTCGCGGTGCTGAACAATCTGAGCAGCATGCGCGTCAATGAACAGCTGGACATCAGCGCGACGCACTATCTCGACATCAACCATGCCGACATCGTCGCCCGTATCGATCTGACCGAATGGGAAACCAACCCGGAGTCCACCCGTTATCTGACGTTCCTGAAAGGGCGCGTCGGGCGCAAAGTAGCCGATTTCTTCATGGATTTCCTTGGTGCCAGCGAAGGGCTTAACGCGAAAGCGCAAAACCGCGGGTTATTGCAGGCTGTTGACGACTTCACCGCCGAGGCGCAACTGGACAAGTCTGAACGGCAGAGTGTGCGTCAGCAGGTCTACACATACTGTAATGAGCAGTTGCAGGCGGGGGAAGAGATTGAACTGGAATCGCTGTCTAACGAGCTTGCAGGGGTCAGCGAGGTCAGCTTCCAGCAGTTTACGGCGGAGAAAGGCTATGAGCTGGAAGAGAGTTTCCCGGCGGATCGCAGCACGCTGCGCCAGCTAACCAAATACGCGGGAAGCGGTGGCGGTCTGACGATCAATTTCGACGCCATGCTGCTGGGTGAACGTATTTTCTGGGATCCGGCGACCGATACCCTGACCATCAAGGGCACACCGCCAAACCTGCGCGATCAGCTTCAGCGCCGCACTTCCGGCAGTCGCTGACAGGCATAAAAAAACCCCGCAATGCGGGGTTTTCTCTCAACTCGTCAGCGATTACGCGCGAACGAAGTCGATATGAGACAGTTTCGGCTTGAACGCGTGACGCTGAACAGCCTGAACTTTTACTTTTTCTTCTTTGCCGTCGATGACCAGAGTCAGAACGTCGCTGTAGAACTCTGCTTTATCCTGCATGTTCCACACCTGGTCCTGGTCCAGTTCGATAGCAACCGGAGCAGCTTTGCCACCGTAAACGATAGCCGGGAATTTGTTAGCTGCACGCAGGCGGCGGCTCGCACCCTTACCCTGCTCTTTACGTACTTCTGCGGTAATAGTAAACATTGATATCTCTCTGTTATGTCAATTCTGCTACAGGCGACCCAGCAGCAGATCGTTATTCTGCTTTGCGAATGCAAAAGCGGGCGGCATTATAGCCGCGAATGCAAACCACGGCAATCAAAACCGCCGCATCAGGCTGGCGGGTGCGTCGCCATCCACTTGCGGATACGTAATTCGCTGTCACAGTTTGCCGGATTAAAAATCATCAGGTTGAGATCCGCGCGCCCCTCTACTGCGAACGTCGAAAACTCAAGATCGATATCGCCAATCGCCGGGTGATGCAGCTGTTTGATGCCTTCGCCGTGACCAGCCACGTCATTGCGGCGCCAGAGCGCATCAAACTCGACGCTGCTGTGCCGCAGGTCACTCACTAACTTCGCCATCTCTGGCGAGTCACCCGCTCGCGCCACATCCGCGCGGAACGCGCCGACCACTGCTTCCGCCACGCTGGACCAGTTCTTCTGCGCTGCACGGGTGCGCGAGTCGCTGAACAGCCGCCGCAGGATATTGCGCTGGTCGCGGGGCAGTTGCGCATAATCCGTCAGGACCGCCGCCGCGGCAGCATTCCAGGCAATCACATCCCAGAAAATATTTTTCACGATCGCCGGGCTGGCGGGCAGGGCGTCCAGCACCCGTTGCAGGCGTGGGGTGATCTCATCGGCACCCTGATAGTGCGATTCCGGCAAGTGACCGAAAGCGAGAATAAAAACATGATCGCGCTCTGGCGCTGTCAGCCGTAAACCGGTGGCGATGCGGTTAAGCACCTCTTTTGATGGCGTACCGCCACGTCCCTGCTCCAACCATGTGTACCAGGTCGGGCTGATGTTCGCCAGTTGTGCGACTTCTTCACGGCGTAGCCCTGGCGTGCGACGGCGTTCCGAACGAAAGCCGAAAGAGACGGGATCGAGCCGCGCACGGCAGGCTTTCAGAAAACCACCGAGGGCGTTAATGGTGTCGTCGGACATGCTTATCCTGTTAGTCGTTATACCACGATAATGTCACTACTTTTATAGTATAACGCCGTAAGTAAGATGTCATGACTGACTTATCAGGAGGCATCTCATGCGTGTATTTCTTACCGGAGCAACAGGGTTTATTGGTTCCCATCTTATTCCTGAGCTGCGTTCAGCCGGGCATCAGGTCATTGGTCTGGCGCGCTCTGACGCCAGCGCCAGCGCGCTGACGCAAGCTGGGGTTGAGGTTCATCGCGGCTCGCTTGAAGAACCCGATTCATTGCTGGCGGGTGTGGCGCAGGCCGACGCCGTTATTCACACCGCGTTCGATCACGATTTCAGCCGTTTTGTCGAAAACTGCCAGAAAGACAGCCGGGTGATTGCGGCGCTCGGCTCAGCGCTAAAAGGGTCGTCACGTCCGCTGATCATCACTTCCGGCACTGGAATGGGCGACCCGGGGCATGGCGAACTTGCGGTGGAAACGGTATTCAACCCGGCGCATCCTAACCCGCGCATCGCCTCTGAACTGGCGGGTAACGCGCTGCTGGAGGAGGGTGTTGATGTGCGGGTGATGCGACTGCCACAGGTGCATGACACTCGCCGCCAGGGGCTGATCTCTTACTATATTTCGCTCAGCCGGGAAAAGGGCAGCGCAGCGTACATTGGCGAGGGGGCCAACTGCTGGTCGGCAGCGCACGTGACTGACGTAGCGCAGCTCTACCGGCTGGCGCTGGAGCAGGGGGCACGCGGCGAACGTTATCATGCGGTTGCCGAGCAGGCAGTGACGTCACGGATAATTGCTGATGTCGTGGGCGCAGGGGTGGGGATTCCGGTGGTGTCGCTGACCGCGGAAGAATCGCAGGCGTATTTCGGCTGGTTCTCCGCCTTTGCCTCGCTCGATTTACGCGCCTCGGGCGACTGGACGCAGCAGCGGCTTGGCTGGCGGCCTGTCGGTCCGTCGCTGGTGGATGACTTACGGGCGATGGACTACTCAGCGTAACTCGTTGGCGCGGCGGAAGCGACCTTCGTAATCGAAGACTTTTTCCCGTACCTGCCAGAACTGACCTTTTTTACGGGCCACAACGAAATCCGGATGGCGCAGCAACACCTGCTGCGCCAGAAGGTCTGCGGCAGTGATCCAGCGTAACGGCACGCCGGGCGTTCGGGTATGTGGGCGAATAAACAGTTGTTCAAACGCGGTGCGCTGCGCGGGTGTCTGCAGGCGAAAACGCTCGCTGACGTCAGCGCCGTCTTCATCAAAATAGGTAATTTTCAGCCATTCGCCTTTCTCATCCGCTCCCTGTTGCAGCACCATGCCGCTACAGCGCAGCACCAGCGCGTCTTTGAGTTTCAGCGCCGCTTTCAGCATATCATCCGGATCAACCAGCACGGTGTCGCACTCGCGGCAGCGGCGGGCGGCAATGTCATTTTCCGCATGGCATTGCGGGCAATTTTTAAAGCGGAAACGGTAGTTGCACTGTTCGCGGTGTCCGTCATCATCTTCAAACCAACCCTGGCAGCGACGACCGAAATGTTCAATGAGCGTGCCGTCGGCGGTGGTTTTTCCCCAGAACGTATTAGCGAAGCCGCAATCGGGGCAAAAAACCTGTACCGGAACATTGTCGCTTTTCCCTTTGGGCGACCCGACTTCCGGTGTATAGAGATCATGCGGGTTCCCGGCATAATCGAGGATCAGACAATCGGTTTTGCCTGGTGCGAGACGCAGTCCGCGGCCGACGATTTGCTGATACAGGCTGACGGATTCGGTCGGGCGCAGAATGGCGATGAGATCCACATGCGGCGCATCAAACCCGGTGGTCAGCACTGAAACGTTCACCAGAAAGCGAAACTGCTGCGCTTTAAAGGCTTCAATTAATTCATCGCGCTGTGGGCCAGGGGTTTCACCGGTAATCAGTCGCGCGTCGTCAGCAGGCAGCAGGCCAGTGATTTCCCGTGCATGTTCGACGGTGGCAGCGAATATCATCACCCCTTTGCGCGTTTCAGCAAACTCCATGATCTGGCTGATGATATGCGGCGTGATGCGCTGCTGTTTTTTCAGCTCGCGATTGAGATCCGCTTCACTGAACAGACCGTTGCTCTGTGCCTGCAGACGGCTGAAATCATACTGCACGACCGGCATATCCAGCCGTTCTGGCGGCGTCAGGTAGCCGTGCTTAATCATGTAGCGCAGGGGAAGTTCATAGATGCAGTCACGAAACAGCGCTTTTTCGTTGCCACGCACCATGCCATGATAGTGAAACTGGTAGATCCAGCCTTTGCCGAGGCGAAACGGCGTAGCGGTCAGCCCCAGCAGACGAATCTGCGGGTTTACGGTTTTCAGGTGCGTCAAAATTTGCTGATACTGGCTTTCGTCGTCATCGCCGATTCGGTGGCATTCATCAACGATCAGCAGCGAAAATTCGCCCTGAAAGCTTTCCAGATTACGGGCAACGGACTGCACGCTGCCAAACACCACTTTGCCGTGGCTCTCTTTACGCTTCAGTCCTGCGGCGAAAATATCGGCCTCCAGGCCCAGTGCACGGTATTTGGCGTGATTCTGCGCAACCAGCTCTTTCACATGCGCCAGCACCAGTACACGCCCACGGGCCAGCCGCGCCAGTTCGGCAATCACCAGGCTTTTTCCGGCGCCGGTGGGGAGCACAATCACGGCGGGTTCAGGATGATGACGAAAGTGGGCAAGGGTGGCGTCGACAGCTTCCTGTTGATAGGGGCGAAGTGTAAAAGTCATAAGTCTGTTGTCTTTATTATCACGCGTACAGTATGCCACGAATCTTTTTCCTTGAGTGACGAAAGCAGCCCGTTATACTGATCACAGTTATTGCTTCTTTTTCGGGATGTTTTCCCGACCTCCGGCATTCTGACAGGCTAAAAAACTTCATGCGACTTGATAAGTTTATCGCTCAGCAACTCGGCGTCAGCCGTGCTATTGCCGGGCGTGAAATCCGCGCCAGCCGCGTTACCGTGGATGGCGAAATTGTAAAAAACACCGCGTTTAAACTGCTTCCTGAGCACGTCGTGGATTATGATGGCAACCCCCTAATCCAACAGACCGGGCCGCGCTATTTTATGCTCAACAAGCCGGAAGGCTACGTCTGCTCGACGGACGATCCGGATCATCCGACGGTGCTCTATTTCCTGGATGAGCCGGTGGCGCATAAGCTACATGCGGCAGGGCGTCTGGATATCGACACCACCGGGCTGGTGTTGATGACCGACGACGGTCAGTGGTCGCACCGTATCACTTCACCGAAACACCATTGCGAAAAAACCTATCTGGTGACGCTGGAATCACCGGTAAGCGACGAAACCGCGGTGCTGTTCGCGCAGGGCGTTCAATTGCACAACGAAAAATCGCTCACTAAACCCGCTGAGCTGGAGGTGATCACCCCGACGCAAGTGCGTCTGACGATCAGCGAAGGCCGCTACCATCAGGTGAAACGTATGTTCGCTGCGGTCGGCAACCATGTTGTCGGCCTGCATCGTGAACGGATCGGTGGTATTACGCTTGATCCACAACTGGAGCCGGGGGAATACCGCCCGCTCACCGAAGAAGAAATCGCCAGTGTCGGCATGCCTTCCCACTAATCTGAGGAGCTTTTTGTGACATTCAGGCAGAATTCTTCACTGGGTATTGTATTTATTCTTGGCCTGCTGGCCATGCTGATGCCGCTGTCGATTGACATGTATTTGCCCGCGCTACCGGTGATCTCGTCGCAATTTGGCGTTCCGGCAGGCAGCGCGCAGATGACGCTCAGCACCTATATTCTGGGGTTTGCGCTGGGCCAGTTGTTATACGGGCCAATGGCGGACAGCATTGGCCGTAAGCCGGTGATCCTCGGCGGTACGCTGGTGTTTGCCGCAGCGGCGGTGGCTTGCGCATTGTCGCAAACCATCGATCAACTGATCATAATGCGTTTTTTCCACGGCCTCGCCGCCGCCGCGGCAAGCGTGGTGATCAACGCCCTGATGCGCGATATCTACCCGAAAGAAGAGTTCTCCCGCATGATGTCTTTCGTGATGCTGGTGACAACCATTGCGCCGCTGGTGGCACCGATGGTCGGTGGTGCGGTGCTGGTCTGGTTCAGCTGGCATGCGATTTTCTGGATCCTCGCTGTTGCCGCGCTGCTGGCTTCAGTGATGGTGTTCTTTTTTATTCACGAAACATTGCCTGTCGGGCGGCGACAGAAATTCCACATCCGCACAACCATCGGCAATTTCGCGGCGCTGTTTCGCCATAAACGCGTGCTGAGCTATATGCTTGCCAGCGGTTTCAGCTTCGCCGGCATGTTCTCCTTTCTCAGTGCCGGTCCGTTTGTTTATATCGAGCTTAACCACGTCTCCCCGCAGCACTTTGGCTACTACTTTGCGCTGAACATCGTCTTTCTGTTTATCATGACCATCATTAACGGCCGCTTTGTGCGCCGGGCAGGAGCGCTGAATATGTTCCGTGCCGGGTTATGGATCCAGTTTGTGATGGCGCTGTGGATGGTGGCCTGCGCACTGCTTGGCGTGGGGTTCTGGGCGCTGGTGCTGGGCGTTGCTGTGTTTGTTGGTTGTGTGGCGATGGTATCGTCAAATGCGATGGCGGTCATTCTGGATGAGTTTCCGCACATGGCCGGCACCGCGTCATCGCTTGCGGGGACGTTCCGTTTCGGTATTGGTGCCATCGTGGGCGCTGTTCTTTCACTGGCAACGTTTACCACCGGCTGGCCGATGCTGATTTCCATCATTTTTTGCGCCAGTTGTTCGCTTCTTTTCTTTCTTTACGCCAGTCGGCCCAGGAAAAACCTTCACTAATCCTGCCTCTATGGGGGTAAATTGGCCCCCTTTCTTGACACATATCAACGGAGTTTCTGTTCGTTGTTCTGATGGATGTTTCTTTTATGTAAAATCAATTTATGTAAAAAGTCACATCGATGTAGACAAAAAGGTTGTGTTAGATCACAGAAACGGGTACATATAGCGCGAAATGCATCCGTAGCAGTTTTGTAAAACGCAGGATAATAAATCGTTAAACCTTGCCAGGTGCAGATGTAAACGTTTTCCGCGTGGTTTGCAGGACGATCTGTCAACGATGTGTTAATATAAATGTGAAATTATTGTGAAGTTTTGTTTTTTCCTGGGGAAAAATCGTGAATACCATGCAGCTTTCCATCGTTCACCGCTTGCCGCAGAGCTATCGCTGGTCTGCCGGTTTTGCAGGTTCAAGAGTTGAACCGATTCCGCAAAACGGCCCGCTGAGCGATAACAGCCTTGTTGGCCTTAAACTGCTGAGTCCGGATGGCGAAAAAGCCTGGCCAGTGATGCATAAACTCAGTCAGGCATTAACGGATATTGAAGTGGCCTGTTCCGTACTGGAATGCGAAGGGGAACCCTGCCTTTTCGTGAACTGTCAGGACGAGTACGCCGCGACCTGCCGCCTGAAAAATTTCGGCGTGGCGATTGCAGAGCCGTTTTCCGGTAATAATCCTTTCTGACCGTCAGCTCAACGACAGTAGCTGACGGGTATACTCCTGCTGCGGTGCGGCAAAGACGCGCTGACACTCTCCTTGCTCCACAACTTCCCCCTGACGCAACACAATCACCTGATGACACAGCGATCGAACCACATGGAGATCGTGGCTGATGAAAATGTAAGCCAGGCGATGTTTCTCCTGTAATGCCTTGAGCAGCGCGAGGATTTGCGCCTGCACGGTTCTGTCCAGCGATGAGGTCGGTTCATCCAGTACAATCAGTTCTGGTTTGAGGATCAGTGCGCGGGCAATCGCAATGCGCTGGCGCTGACCACCGGAAAACGCCGCCGGGTAACGCTGACGGGTTTGCGGATCAAGTCCGACCTCTTGCATCACGCGGATCACTTCTTCTTCACGCTGCGCCGGCGTGAGCGCGGGCTGGTGCACGCGCAATCCTTCTTCGATAATCTGCAGGACGTTAAGACGCGGGTTCAGAGACGAGTTTGGATCCTGAAACACCACCTGAATACGATGACGCAACGGCAACATCTGTTTGCGGTTGCGCCCCTGTAGCGCCTGCCCGTCAAAAACAATCGAGCCTTCCGAGGCAATCAGCCGCAGTAACGCCAGCCCGGTGGTGCTTTTCCCGGAGCCGGATTCGCCGACCAGCCCCAGCGTTTCCCCCGGGCGCAGTGAAAAGCTGATCTCTTTTACTACGCGATTGCTGTCCACGACGCGGCGCAGTACGCCTTTTCGCACCGGAAACGCCACGCTCAGTTTTTCAATCTGCAGCAGCGGTTCGGCGTGTTCGTTGAGCGGGACAGGATCACCGGATGGTTCACTGTCGATAAGTTTGCAGGTGTAAGGGTGAACAGGGGCGGAAAAGAGCGCGCTGGCGCTGTTTTGCTCCACACAACGACCGTTCTGCATTACCGCCACGTTATCAGCCAGCCTGCGCACGATGCTCAGGTTGTGGGTGATAAACAGCAGCCCCATGTTCAACTCGTCACGCAGTTCGCGCAGCAGTTGCAGGATTTGCGCCTGTACGGAGACGTCAAGCGCGGTGGTAGGTTCGTCGGCGATCAGGAGTTCCGGTCGCGTCAGTAACGCCATGGCAATCATCACGCGTTGACGTTCGCCGCCGGAAAGCTGATGCGGATAATCCACCAGTCGCTTCGGCGCATTACGGATCCCAACGCGATCGAGGCAGTCGAGGATTTCCGCCCGCGCAGCTTCTTTGCGCATGCCGCGGTGCAACGACAGCACTTCGTACAGCTGTTTTTCCAGCGTATGCAGCGGATTCAGCGAGACCATTGGTTCCTGGAAAATCATGGCGATGCGGTTGCCACGAATGCCCCGCAGGGTCCGTTCATCGGCATGCAACAAAGACTGACCATGAAAGCGGATATCTCCGCCCGGATAACTGACCGGGGGGGATGGGAGCAGTCGCAGCACCGAAAGGGCAGACACGCTCTTTCCGGAACCGGACTCTCCTACCAGTGCCAGGGTTTCGCCCGCGTTGACCTGCAACGACAGATCGCTCACCACCGTACGGCTTTCACCGCGATCGGTAAATGCGATGGAGAGATTGTCGATGGTCAGTAAGGGAGAGGTCATCTTACACCGCCTTATTGGGATCGAAGGCATCGCGCACGGCTTCGCCAATAAAAATCAGCAGCGACAACAGCACGGCCACTGACAGAAACGCGGTAATGCCGAGCCACGGCGCCTGCAGGTTATTCTTCCCCTGCAACAGCAGTTCGCCCAGCGACGGCGAGCCAAGCGGCAGCCCGAAGCCGAGGAAATCAAGTGACGTCAGCGTGGTGATAGAGCTGCAAAGAATAAACGGCAGAAAGGTGAGCGTCGCGACCATCGCGTTAGGCAGCATATGGCGGAAGATAATGCCGCGGTCACTCACCCCCAGCGCCTGCGCGGCGCGAATATAGTCGAAGTTTCGCGTACGCAGGAATTCAGCGCGCACCACGCCCACCAGCGCCATCCAGCCAAACAGCACGGTAATGGCGAGCAGCCACCAGAAATTGGGCTGTACCACGCTCGACAGCAGGATGATTAAAAACAACGTCGGCATGCCGGACCACACTTCGATAAAACGCTGACCCCAGAGATCAATTTTTCCGCCGTAATACCCCTGCAACGCACCCGCCAGCACGCCCATGACGCTGGAGCATAGCGTCAGCATCAGGCCGAACAGCACGGAGATGCGGGTACCATAGAGAATACGCGCCAGCACGTCGCCGCCGTTGGCATCAGTACCCAGCCAGTTGGTCGCCGAGGGCGGGGAAGGGAAGGGGCGATCGGTGGCGAAATTAATGCTGGTGGCGCCAAAGCGAACGGGCGGCCAGAGTACCCAGCCGTTATCTTCCAGCTGTTTTTGCAGCCAGGGATCCTGATAATCAGCGCTGGTTGTAAAGACACCACCGAACTGCTGTTCGGTGTAGTCCTTCAGAAAGGGCACGTACAAACTGCCGCGATACTGCACCAGCAATGGCTTGTCGTTCGCCAGCAGTTCGGAAAACAGGCTGCAGGTAAACAGAATGAGAAACAGCCACAAAGACCAGTAACCGCGACGGTTATGGCGAAAGCGCGCCCAGCGGGCCTGGTTGACGGGACTTAATCGCGGCATCAGCGGCCCTCAAAATCAATGCGTGGATCCACCAGCGTATAGCTGATATCACTGATGATATTCAGCAGCAGACCAATCAGGGTGAAGATGTAAAGCGTGCCAAACATTACCGGGTAATCGCGGGAGAGGGTGGCCTCGTAACCCAACAGCCCCAGGCCGTTGAGGGAGAACATCACCTCAATCAGCAGCGAACCGGTAAAGAACATGCTGATGAAGGTGGCAGGAAAACCGGCGATCACCAGTAGCATCGCGTTACGGAAAATGTGCTTCCACAGAATGTTATGTTCGCTCACCCCTTTGGCGCGCGCGGTGACCACGTACTGCTTGCGGATCTCATCAAGGAACGAGTTTTTGGTCAGCATGGTTAGCGCCGCAAAGCCGCCAATCACTGTCGCCAGCACCGGCAGGGTGATGTGCCAGAGGTAATCGGTAATCTGTTTATACCACGGCAGGGCGTCGAAACTGGCGGAGGTCAGTCCGCGCAGGGGGAAGAGATCGTAATAACTACCGCCTGCGAAAAAGACGATCAGTAAAATAGCAAACAGGAATGCCGGGATGGCGTAGCCGATGATGATAAACGCGCTGCTCCAGATGTCGAAACGGCTGCCGTTTTGCACCGCCTTACGAATGCCGAGAGGAATCGAAACCAGATAGATGATCAGCGTGCTCCAGATCCCGAGCGAGATGGAGACCGGCAGGCTGTCTTTCACCAGTTGTAATACCGAGGCGCTGCGAAAGAGACTGTTGCCGAAGTCAAAACGCAGATATTCGCCCAGCATCTTAAAATAGCGTTCATGAATGGGTTTATCGAAGCCGTAACGGTGCGTGATTTCAGCAATGACTTCCGGATCCAGCCCCCGCGCACCGCGATACTGACCGTCGCTGATATTGCCGACGCCGGTGCGCGCATGCGTGGCGCCCATCCCTTCGCCACCCGCACCAGGCAGGGCACTGCGATCGCCGAACTGAATCGCCGCAATCGCCTGGTCAACCGGGCCGCCAGGCGCAATTTGCACGATAAAAAAGTTAATGGTGATGATCGCCCACAGGGTCGGGATCACCAGTAATAATCGGCGGATCAGGTACGCGCCCATAGGGTTCCTTAACGTCTGTCTGCAGGCAGTTTCGCGGCTTTATTAACGTCATACCACCAGGTATCAAAGCCGAGCGAATAAACGGGGCGCATGACCGGGTGGGAAAACTTATCCCAGTAAGCGATGCGATCTTCTGCCATGTACCACATGGGTAACTGATAGTAATTCCATGTGAGGACACGGTCCAGCGCGCGTCCGAGGGGCAGGAGTTTCTCTTTGTTTCCCTGCCAGCGGATGATCTCAGCGATGAGTTTATCGATCACCGGATTTTTAACGCCCGGAGCGTTGTAGGTGGAATCGACATACTGCGAAGCCCAGGCGATTTGCAGATCGGAACTCGGCCACGGTGCCGCCTGCCACAGTACCGGCATCATATCGTAGTCGCGGCTGCGCAGACGATTATTCAGCTGCGCGTTATCCACCTGGCGAATCTCAAGCGTTACACCGAGACGGCTGAGGCTGTGCTGGAAGGGAAGCACCCACTGATTATTGCCGCCGGAGCCCAGCAGCAGCTCAAAGCGTAACGGCTTACCGGTTTTCGCGTTGATGCGCTGCTGACCTTTTAGCGGCCACCCCGCCTCATCAAGCAGTTTGCTGGCTTTCAGCAGGTTGTCGCGGTCAAAGCCGCCGCCGTCCGACACGGGCGGCTGGTAGATGCTGGTGAACACTTCCGGCGGCAGGTCGGGCTTCATGGGCGCCAGCAGCACGAGCTCATCGGCGTCGGGGTAATTGCGCGCCGCGTATTCGGTGTTCTGGAAATAGCTGTTCGCCCGACTATAGGCTGAGTAGAACAGGGCTTTGTTCATCCATTCGAAATCAAACGCCAGCGTAATCGCCTCGCGCACTTTGCGATCGCTGAAGACAGGGCGCTGAACGTTAAACGCCAGCCAGCGGGTATTCTGCGCCGAGGTGTTCTTTTGCGCGTCCATGACGATGTTGTGATTATCAAAGTTTTTGCCGATGTAACGGGTCGCCCAGTTTTTGGCGCTGCCTTCGATGCGCATATCGAACGCGCCAGCCTTAAAGGCTTCAAATGCCACGTTGTCATCAAGGTAATAGTCGTAGCGGATGGTGTCGAAATTCCAGCGCCCACGGTTGACAGGCAGGCTGGCACCCCAGTAATCCTTCACCCGGGAATAGATGATGTACTGGCCCATTTTCCAGTTGGTGATGCGGTAGGGGCCGCTGGCGAGCGGCGGCATGGCGAGCGGGTCGCTGAGCTTGTGATCACGCCAGAACGACTCAGGCATGATCGGCAGGGTGAACAGGCCGAGCATGTTCTCTTTGCCAGGCTGGCCCATCTCAATGCGTACGGTGAGCGGCGCGATGGCTTTGACCGTTGTGCCTTTGTAATACAGACGGAACTGCGGCACGCCCTCGGTCATAAACTTCTGAAAAGTAAACGCGACGTCTTTCGCGGTGATGGGTGAGCCGTCATGATAACGGGCTTTCGGGTTCAGGGTGATTTCAGCCCAGGAGAAATTGTCCGCATAACGCGTGGTTTCTGCGACGAGCGGATAGTAACTGCCGGGTTCATCATCCGAGGTGGTAAACAGGGAATCATACAGCGATTCGGTACGCACGCCCGCTTTGCCTCGCAGGGCATAGCGGTTGAAGTTATCAAAGGTGCCAATTTCTGACAGCGTCACTGCACCGCCTTTTGGCGCAGCCGGGTTGACGTAATCAAAGTGGTTAAAATTAACGGCATATTTAGGTTCGCCGATAACAGCAAACGCATAGCTCTCTTTGATTGTCTGCGCCTGACCTTGCAGGCTGAACAGAGCAATCAGTATGAGACTCAGACGTAGAATCATAACCGGACAGCATCCTTTTGCGGGCCGTTCAACATGAACTAACCTCTTGTCCCTGAATAATAAGTGACACTCAGTCGCTTGTGAAATATTTCGCAGGTTCGTTCCCGGCCGCAAGGAAGCGGTCGAGCGTTATCGGACGGCTGATCCAGTATCCCTGCAGGAAATTCACGCCGTGAGCACGCAGCCACTCCGCCTGCTCCTGTGTCTCCACGCCTTCGGCGACCGTGACCAGATCCAGTCGTTTCGCCAGCGTCAGCACGGCATCCAGCACCGGGGAGGTCACTGTTTCGGTGCCGATGGCCTTGATAAATCCACGGTCGATTTTCAGGTAATCAAAGGCGTAACGCTCGAGGTAAATCAGCGCGCTGTGTCCGGTACCGAAATCATCAATAGCAATTTCAAACCCTTCGTGGTGCAACCACTCGAAGATTTTCATCGCCTCCTTTTGCTGAAGCGTATCGCGTTCGGTAATTTCGAGCACCACCTGGAAATAATTCGGCGGTAATGCGGCACTCAACGCGCGCATATCATTCTGAAAACTCGGCGTATGCAAGTGCCCAGGCGCGATGTTGATCCCCAGTTTTGCCCCCGGTGGCAAAATTTTCTGCAACGCCGGCGCGTCGCGGGCGATCAGTTCGAACAGATGCTGCGTCAGCGGCACAATCAGATTTTGCGCTTCGGCAAAGTTGATAAACGCATCCGGGGGAATTTCTCCGGCCGTCGGATGCTTCCAGCGCATCAGCACTTCAGCACCGCGAATTTTCATATCGCTGCTGGAAACCACTGGCTGGTAAACCACATAAAACTGATTGCGCTTAATCGCGGTAAGGATCTCTTTCCCCGGGCGATTGCCGATGCTGAGGATATAAAAGCACAGCAATCCGGTCAGCAGACCGACCACGATCATCAGCAACACAGCATATTGCGTATCCTGTGTGCTCCACATGGTGCCATAAAGGTAAACCTGAAGCGGCAGCTTATCGATTTTCGCAATACGCACCGGCTTGACGTTGAGCGTCGCCGGATCAACAAGCTTACTGGAAAATGTCGCCAGCGCGCGATTGTGAACCACCAGTGCGATGCCGGAAAAGTTATTCTGCTTAGCCGAGTAAAGCAAAAACGGGGTGAGGTTGGCATTCACAGAGGCAAAAACGCCATGGTTTTTCATCAGCGGGTTGCGCACCCAGATAGCGAACGCCGGGCTGGAGGGCATCATCGGCGTACCGGAAAGCAGTTGCATGTCTGACACTTTATCAGGGTTGACATCAGTGGAAAGGCTGTCAAACGGCAGGTTCATGGCACCCGTTGCGGACGAGCAGAGAGCGCGTTTGTCAACGACCAGTACAAAAGCGCGAACGTTGACGCTGAAGGCCGCACGGGCGGTAAGCTCCTGCTGGATCTGGCTGCAGGGGCTCATGGTGAGCGGCTGCAGGTAATCGATGGTAGTCAGAAGCTCATTAAAATAGTTATTCAGGTAGGAATGCAGGTTCTTGATTATTGAATCAAACTGCTCGGTCCGTTTATGGTGGATCACCGTGTACTGCATACTCCCGGCCAGCAGAGCAGCCAGCAGCCCCGCCAGAAAGCTGAATAACACAATCTTTCGGCCGACTGAAAAGTAGCGAGTAAGCATAAACGGACATTATCCCTGAAGACTGGAGAGAAAAGGCAAACGGCTAAACAGAGTATAATGACTGTCACTGCCGGGCCTGTGCATATCAGCGCAAAAAAAACACTGCCGCAGCAGTGCTTCTTTTTGATTTCTGCCGTCGGCCAAGGGTAACCGACAACAGAAAAAATTACGAGCGGCTCAGTACGCGACGCGCTTCGTTGTAGCGCTTATTCCAGTATGGTTCATTCATGCTGGAAATCGTTACGCCGCTGCTGGTAGACGCATGGACGAACTGATTATTGCCAATGTAGATCCCCACATGACGGCCAGTTGACCCGGCGCGGAACAGAACGAGATCGCCAGTGCGCAGTTGACCACGCTTAATGGACTTACCGGTTTCCTGTTGTTCCCAGGTAGAGCGAGGCAGCTCTAAACCAAACTGTTCACGGAACGTGCGCTGAACAAACGCAGAGCAGTCGATGCCGCGTTTGGTATCGCCACCCAGACGGTAACGAACGCCTTTCCAGCTGGCATATTGATCCATCAGACGCGATTTAACGTCGAGGTTACGCACCATGGATTCAAATTCATCCTGAGAGGCTTGCAGTGAAGAGGGATCTTCCATACCCACAACACGCGTCTCAGGATGCATATTCTTAGCGGTATTTGTTGAGCTACATGCAGAAAGCAGAACCGCGACTGCAACCGCGGGAATCGCCCGCAGAACATATCTCAAAATCGGTTGAGATTTGACCATTTCGTTTATTTTCCCTTGAAGTCCTTAACGAAGAAATCGTTATAAAAAATGCCAAACGTACCGAGACTAAATACCGCCAGACAATGAGACAATTAAGAATCCGCAAAACTGTGGACTGACGCACAAAATTATTCACATAGCGAATAATTAACGTCTGCACGGCAAAACGAGATTGAGGTTACCCGATCGAGGTTGGCATTGCGAGCGGTTTTGTCTCATTTTTTATAAGAAAAAGTGATACAGAAAGTGACAAAATGGCATAGCGAGAAATAGCGCTATTTTTGCTGCTTAATTAGCCAATTGATTCATTTATAAGAGACTTTAGTGTGACGGGAAGCGGACGAAGTTGAATAAAAAAACATCATTTATATTCAGGGATCAATTGTGATCCCTGATATTGGATGTTAATTAGTTTCGCTTAATTGTTTATTTTTTGTTTCTTTACAGGCGGAAGATATCTGTCAAACAGATGAATAACCTTATCGCTGAGCGGTGTCATTAACACCCATGGCAATCCAATCAGCACTGCGGTCAGAGAACCTACCGCAATATCGGTAAACCAGTGTGCGCCAATCATCAGACGGGGGAAGGCAAAAACCACCACGATAATAAGGGAAATCACAAACGCTTTTGTGCCGAAATATCGCCACATAAATCCGGCAAAAATGAGCAGCATCATGCCATGATCACCGGGGAAACTGTCTTTGGACGCGTCTTTCGTCGGAATATGCAGCAGATCCTTAACCCGGTAGATATCAGTGAAATAGAGCGTCGGACTGGCGCGCTTCACCGGCATCAGATGTTGCGCCAGCTGGTTAATGACTACCGCCGCCAGCAACATGGTCAGGCCGATGATCACAATGCGGCGACGCCCGGCGTCATCAGCCTTGCGCCAGAAACTCAGCATCAGGCAACCCATTGCCAGCAACGAACAGGCATCAAAGGCGCGGTTGTTGGTGATCGCCAGAAACCAGACATAAGCGCGGCTTTCGCCCAGACCGTGGTTAAAAAAGTGGAAAATTGCGGAATCAAGCACAGACCAGTAGCCGTGATTGACAGGCAAATACCAGGACAAAAAAAGCGCCACACCGGCAGCACTCAGCAGAATATTAAGGGAAATTCGGGTTTTCATCGTTGTATCATTGGCATTAATAATGGTGGCAACCATAGCGGTGCTAATCTAAACGAAGCTTCAACAGAGCCGCCTGTAATGAATTCCAGTCGACGTCAGCGTCATTGATTAATTCAATGCGGCTGTCCGGTGGCGCGACATTCTGTGTTTCAATATGCAGATCCAGCCCCTGGCGATTAATACGTACCAGCCCTTCCGGGATGCGCAGCACGCCCTTCACGCGGGTCACTGGCGCGAGCCGCGCCCATTCCAGCAAACCGATGGTTTCGAATCGGGTGTCTGCGTCGAAAATCCAGCCGCAGGCGTGATAGCCCTGGCCGCTGTTAGTGCTGCGACGCCAGCGTTGATGCTCCGGAAGGCTCAGCGCTGCCAGCCCTTTGGTGGAGGCATGCGAATGGGAATGTTCAGCGCTTTCCGGCAACGACGCCAGATTTTTGCGTGGTGCGTCCAGTAAAGGAAGTGATATCGCGCCCTGGGTGACATGGTGTAATTCACGACCCTCACCGTTCTGCGCCCACCAGCTTGCCAGCGCCTGCTGGCTTTCCGGCGTCTCACGATCCTGCTTATTGGCAATTATGATATCTGCGGCGGCAAGTTGATCGCGGAAGTTATGATTGTTCAGCACTTTGTCGTCCAGCAACTGACGGGGATCAAGCACGCACAACGTGGCGCGCAGATCGATCCACGGTTCGTAGACTGGCGCGGTCAGGATGTCGAGGATCTGTTTTGGATGACCCAGCCCGGTCGGTTCGATCAACAGTCGGTCGGGCTTACCTTGCCGCAGCAGGGTGTTCAGCCCTACCTGCATCGGCAAACCATTCACACAGCACATGCATCCGCCGGGAATTTCCTTCAGCAACGCGCCGCTGTCTGCCAGCAGCGCGCCGTCGATGCCCACTTCACCAAATTCGTTAACCAGCACGGCCCACTTTTCATCAGCGGGCTTGTGTGTCAGAAGATGCAGGATCGACGTCGTTTTTCCACTACCAAGGAAGCCGGTAATCAGATTCGTTTTGGTCACGAGCGCTCCAGAAAAGGTTACATTCATCACATAACTGACCATCCTGGCGAAAAATTATCAGAATGAGAAGTTGTAAGGCGGACAAATGTCCCGTTTGCTCGCTAAACCGCAGAAAATGCTAACTTCGCAGTGTGGCGATGAGCGCCTCCCGCGCACCATTATCCGCTATACGCTGCCAGGCCCGCTGTACCGCCGCCACAAAACGGGCCTCGTGCGGCAGGTCGTTTCCGAAGATTTCGCTCAGTGTCAGTAGCGCCGTGACGCGCTCTTCCTCGCGACTCCCTGTAACGAGCTGGTGAATTTTTTCTGCCAGCGGGTCGCGTATGTCAATGGCGTTACCGGCATCATCCGTGCCGCTGACGTACCGCATCCATCCGGCGACGCCGAGCGCGAGCAAGGACCACTCACTGTGGCGCGCCAGATGCATGCGAACACTGTCCAGCAGGCGCTGGGGAAGTTTCTGGCTGCCATCCATCGCAATCTGCCAGGTGCGGTGTTGCAGCGCCGGGTTGCTGAAACGGGCGATCAGGCTGTCAGCGTACGCCGTCAGATCCACCCCGGTGATGCTCAGTGTCGGCGCCTGTTCGGCAAGCATCAGGCGTCTGGCTGCCTCACGGAAATCCGCATTCTGCATGCAGTCGCTGATATGCTGAAAACCGGCGAGGTAACCGAGATACGCGAGGAATGAATGACTGCCATTCAGCATGCGGAGTTTCATCTGCTCCCATGGCCGTACATCATTGACCATCTGTACGCCAGCCTCTTCCCATTCCGGGCGACCGGCAACAAAGTTATCTTCTATCACCCACTGGATAAACGGTTCGCCACTGATGGCACAGGGATCAGGCACGCCGAGCAGGGCGGCGATTTCCTGCAACGACTCTTCGGTGGCGGCGGGCACAATGCGATCAACCATGGTTCCCGGAAAACTGACATTTTCAGCAATCCATGTCGCCAGCGCCGGGGAGCGTTTACTTGCCATACCCAGCACAGCATTCTCCACTACGTGACCGTTATCAGGAATGTTATCGCAGGAGAGCACGGTAAAGGGCGGCAGACCGCGTGCGCGACGGCGATGCAGGGCCTCGACCAGGATCCCCGGAGCGGAGTGGGGCGCTTGCGGGTTTTCCAGATCGTGCACAATGCGCGGCTGATTGACATCAAGCTGACCGGTGGCCGGGTCGATGCAATACCCTTTTTCGGTGATGGTCAAAGAGACAATTGCCACCTGCGGCTCACAAAACTTTTCGATGATCGCCGCCAGTGAATCCAGTTTTGCGTTCAGGCATTCATGCACTGCGCCTACCACAATAGCCTGATTTCCCGTAGCACCTTTTTCAAGCACCGTGTAGAGATGGTCCTGCTCGCGCAGTTGCGCCATTAATTGATCGCCACTGAACAGGCTGATTTCGCAAATGCCCCAGTCGCCTCCTGTCGCGTTCAGCACCCGATCCGTCAGCAGTGCCTGGTGAGCGCGATGAAAAGCGCCAAAGCCGAGATGCACAATGCGTGAGCGGAGCTTCTGCCGGTCATAAGAGGGGCATTGAACGCTGTCAGGGAGTCTGATGGTGGCAATATTCTTCATTCTGTATACACCTGAATAACGGTTGGTTAACAAGCGTCAGTGTAAAGTTATATGACAACAATTTAAATTGGTGTGCCTTGTTTCTGTGGTTAATGTGAGCTGGATCAATCAATGCTGCCAGTGTGTTTGACCATTATGCGTAAGCCTGTATGGTAGTCGTCATTACGCTTATTTGTATTGGTATAACAACTTTAGAGGGTGAGACCATGGAGCAAACCTGGCGTTGGTATGGGCCGAACGATCCGGTATCTCTTGATGATGTGCGTCAGGCGGGGGCGACGGGGGTCGTGACCGCATTGCACCATATCCCGAATGGACACGTCTGGCCGGTTGAGGAAATTAAACAGCGTCAGGCGTTGCTGGCGGAGAAAGGGCTGACCTGGTCGGTGGTCGAGAGTATTCCGGTGCATGAAGATATCAAAACCCATAGCGGGCAGTGCGACACCTGGATTACCAACTATCAGCAGAGCATCCGCAACCTGGCGGCCTGCGGCATTGATACGGTGTGCTACAACTTCATGCCGATCCTCGACTGGACGCGAACTGACCTCGAATATCAGCTGCCGGACGGCTCAAAAGCGCTGCGGTTTGATCAAATCGCTTTTGCAGCTTTTGAGCTGCATATCCTCAAGCGTGAAGGTGCCGAAGCGGATTACAGCGCCGAAGAACAGCGTCAGGCGCTGGCGTATTTCCACGCGATGAGCGAAGCGGATATCAACAAGCTGACGCGCAACATTATTGCGGGTCTGCCGGGGGCGGAAGAAGGGTATACCCTCGAACAGTTCCGCGCGCGTCTGGCAGAGTATGACCATATCAGCAAAGAAACCCTGCGCGAGAATATGGCCCGTTTCCTGCGCGCCATTGTGCCGGTGGCAGAAGAAGTGGGCGTGCGTCTGGCTGTCCACCCGGACGATCCGCCGCGCCCGATTCTGGGCCTGCCGCGTATTGTGTCGACCATTGAAGATATGCAGTGGCTGAAAGAGACCGTCGACAGCGTCAACAACGGTTTCACCATGTGCACCGGCTCCTACGGCGTACGCGCCGATAACGATCTGGTGAAGATGATTAAAACCTTTGGTGATCGTATTCACTTCACGCACCTGCGTGCGACCTGCCGGGAAGACAACCCGAAAACCTTCCATGAAGGAGCGCATCTGTATGGTGACGTCAATATGGTGGCGGTGGTGGATGCGATTCTGAGCGAAGAGCAGCGGCGTAAAAAAGCGGGTGATCTGCGTCCGATTCCGTTCCGTCCGGATCACGGTCACCAGATGCTCGACGATCTGAAAAAGAAAACCAATCCGGGTTATTCGGCGATTGGCCGTCTGAAAGGGATGGCGGAAGTGCGCGGCGTTGAGCTGGCGCTGAAAATGACGAAATACCCTGACTTGCTGTAATCAGGCAACATGAAAAAAGGACGGTGAAAACCGTCCTTTTTTGATCAGTCAGCGCGCCCCATATAGCGTTTTTCTTCGATATGGATACGGATCTTCTCACCAGTGGTGAGGTATTCCGGCACCTGAACCACCAGACCGGTGGTCAGCGTTGCAGGCTTGGTGCGGGAACTGGCGGAAGCGCCTTTGATGCCCGGCGCCGTTTCAACGATTTCCAGATCCACGGTCTGCGGCAGTTCCAGTGCCAGTAACTGGTTGTCCCACAGCAGAACCTGCATTTCCGGCATTCCGCCTTCCGGGATGAACTGCAGCTCTTCTTCAATCTGATCTTTGGTAAAGGTGTACGGCGTGTAGTCTTCTTTGTCCATGAAAACGTATTCGTTGCCGTCGACATACGAGAAGTCAACGAAACGGCGGGTCAGCGTGACGGTATCCAGAATGTCGTCACCTTTAAAACGCTCTTCGACTTTCAGGCCAGTGCGGACATCGGAGAAACGCATTTTGTACAGCGTTGCGGCGCCACGGGCGCTCGGTGACTGAATATCAATATCTTTTACAATCAGCAGTTTGCCGTTGTAATTCAGCACCATACCTTTCTTAATTTCGTTCGCTCTTGGCATTGCAGTAATCCTGTCGGTAAAGATGTCAAAAATATCGCGTCAAAGTACTCGCGCCGGGCCTTTCAGGCAAGCGGAATTAGCGGGTTTTGTGAAAAGGTGATAAGGTGCGCAACCAGACTCTGATGAGATCCCGTTATGAATTGCCGCCCGGACTGTGGCGCCTGTTGTATCGCGCCGTCAATTTCAAGCCCTATCCCGGGAATGCCGCACGGCAAACCGGCGAATGTCCGGTGTGTCCAGCTCTCGGACGACAATCTGTGCAAACTGTTCGGATCGAGCCTGCGACCTGCCGTTTGCAGCAGTTTAAAACCGTCTTTTGAGATGTGTGCAACGAATCGCGATGATGCGATGACCTGGCTTATTACTCTTGAAGCAGAAACCTCTCCCTCTGCCGGAAAGCGCAACATCGCGGGGTAGCAAACTTATTTTTTGCTGCTAAGCCATTTATTCATCAATTCGATCTCGCCTTTCTGCGCCTTAATGATGTCTTCGGCAAGCTTACGCATTTCGGGATCTTTTCCATATTTCAGTTCGGTCTCCGCCATGGCTATGGCACCTTCGTGATGGGCGGTCATCCCTTTCGCAAACGCTTTGTCGGGATCCGGATCTTTCACACCTTCCATCATTTTGTCGTGCATGGTCATCATCCCGCTCATATATTCCTGAGAGGAGGCTGATGCGCCTTTATCCGGCATCGCCATTGACGAATGCTCTGCGGAAATCGCCACACCTGTGGCCAGTAATAGCAGAAACAGCGATGTTTTCATTTTCATAGAGGGACTCCTTAACATGAGTAGACACGGCGTTATTATAGTTCAGCGACATGAAATGCCCTTTCCCGGATGATTCCCGCTATCGCAGGTTTCCCAGTCGCGGTACAGATAATGTAAATCGCGTGGAGACGCTATCGGATTCGACGCTTACTTTTCCATGGTGTGCGGTCACTATCGATTTAACTATCGCCAGACCAATGCCACTCCCTTCGCCTTTTCGTTGCCGGGAAGGGTCGACCCGATAAAAGCGGTCAAACAGCCGTGTTAAATGTTCTTCAGCGATGGGTTTACCGGGGTTTTCAATCGTGAGTTCTGCCGTATTTGCCTGTTCAGTGACCGACACTGTCACGGTTTGTCCTTCCGGCGTATAGCGGATTGAGTTCGATAGCAGATTATTGATGGCTCTACGGAACATCAACGGGTCACCCTGAATCACACAAGGGGCACCGTTAAAGGCTAACGTGATGCCGCGCTCTTCGGCCCAGGCC
The DNA here is from genome assembly GCF_000734965.1 of Trabulsiella guamensis ATCC 49490. Classification (GTDB taxonomy): domain Bacteria; phylum Pseudomonadota; class Gammaproteobacteria; order Enterobacterales; family Enterobacteriaceae; genus Trabulsiella; species Trabulsiella guamensis. The sequence continues at coordinate 23,266 of NZ_JMTB01000044.1, read as the reverse complement.
TCGAAGAAATCAAAAACTTTGCTCACTTCCGCGCTCAAATCAAACGTCACCGTCTCGGGAATTAACTGGTTATTGTCAGCCTGGGCAAGGAAAAGCATGTCGCTGACCATTTTTGTCATGCGGTTATATTCCTCCAGACTGGAATACAGCACATCTTCCAGTTCGCTTTGTGTCCGGTGCTGACTCAGCGCGATTTCGGTCTGAGTGACCAGATTGGTAATTGGCGTCCTGATTTCGTGTGCGATATCGGCGGAAAAATTCGCCTGGCGGGTAAAAACATCCTCAATTCTTTCAATCATGTGATTAAACGAGATCACCAGTTGTTCCAGTTCAATCGGCACCCTGGAGGGTTCCAGCCGCGCATCCAGGTTTTCGGAGGTGATATTTTTGATAGCACTACTCACATTGCGCAGCGGCTGATGACCTTTACGCACGGCAATATGAATAGTGATGATAATCAACAGGCTGATGACGACGGCAATGGCGATTAAATTCTTTTTCAGGGCGGCAAGGTAATGAAGATGGAAATCGATAGAGAGTCCCGTCAGTAGCCGGTAAGTCTGTGGTTTGCCATTACTGAGGTAGTCGCCAGAGGAGGCAATGACCCTGAACGTCTCACGTTTCATTTCCGTGCCGGCATGCATCGGGGCGGAACCGCTATTATCCACTGACCAGATAAAAACATCCTCAGTACGACGGGTAAGCGGAAATTTAACGGTTTCCAGGGCCGGGAGTAGCGATGACCCTTGTGAGGTACTGAACAGGATTTCGCCCTGTGTGTTCTGAAGTACCGCCGAAACACCACGATAGCTGGCAAGGAATTCGCGTATTTTCTCGTTTTTTTGCTCATCCGGCTCAGCAGAAGACTGCAGGATGTTATTCAGTGTGAAATTAATATGCTGCAGATCGCTGACATCCTGTTCGGCAAAATGTTTTTCAACGGAGTGCAGCATAATCCAGGTAAAGGCAATAAACGCCAGGATCGTTGACAGGCTAATAAAAAAGGTCAGCCGCAACGCAAGGGAGAAGGGACGACGGGTGAGATTAATTGTCATCCGGTACCTCTAACATATAGCCAACGCCGCGCACTGTCTGGATGAGTTTCGGTTCAAAATCATTGTCGATTTTGCCGCGCAGTCGTTTCACCGCCACATCTATCGCATTAGTATCGCTGTCAAAATTCATATCCCAGACCTGCGAGGCGATAAGCGAGCGGGGGAGAACTTCGCCCTGATGGCGGATAAAAAATTCCAGCAGGCTGAATTCCTTGCTGGTCAGCAGGATGCGCTTTCCGGCCCGGGTGACTTTTCTCGAGACCAGATCAAGCATCAGATCCGCGACCTGAAACTGGCTTTCTGAAATCACCGTGTTGCCGCGACGCAGCAGGGTGCGGACACGGGCAAGCAGCTCAGCGAAGGCAAAGGGTTTCACCAGATAATCATCAGCCCCCAGCTCAAGGCCTTTGACCCGGTGCTCAACAGTGCCAAGCGCCGTTAGTAGTAAAACGGGCATTCCCTTACCGGCCGAGCGCAGCATGCGAATAATCTCCCAGCCGTTAACGTCAGGGAGCATGATGTCGAGGATCAGCAAATCGTACTCAGCGGTCATCGCCAGATGATAGCCAGTCAGACCATTGTCAGCGTGATCGACGACGAACCCGGCCTCGGTCAGCCCCTTGCTGAGGTATTCACCCGTTTTAATTTCGTCTTCAACGATCAGTATTTTCATGTGACTCCCCGGTCATCCTGTTAATGACATTTTAGTGAGCACCCGTCGCTTATCAACGGCTTAATGTCAAAATGACAAGATTGTCATCATCCAGTCACCTGCCAAACAGAGTGCTTTCGTTACAGTACCGCCATCCATCCTCCGGTAAGTGTTTGCGTTATGTTCCGACTAAAACGACTTAGCATCAGCACCCTTTTCTTTCTGGCCGGCTGTGTCTCTCTGGCGCCGGATTATCAGCGTCCGCAATCGCCGGTACCGGAACGCTTTTCCTTGTCCCGTAACGGGCTGACACCGTCCACCAGTGGTTATCAGGAGACCGGATGGCGCGCCTTCTTTGCCGATCCTGAAGTGGCGCGGCTGATTGCCGAAGCTCTGAATAATAATCGCGATTTGCGGATGGCCGCCCTGAAAGTACAGGAAGCGCGGGCGCAATATAACGTCACGGATGCGGAACGCTATCCACAACTGAACGCCTCGACCTCGGTCACTTACAGCGGTGGGTTGAAGAACGACAAACCGACCACGCAGCAATATGAAGCCGGTATGGATCTCAGCTTTGAACTGGACTTTTTCGGCAAGCTGAAAAATATGAGTGACGCCGATCGGCAGAATTTTTTTGCCAGCGAGGAAGCCCAGCGTGCTGTGCAGATCCTGCTTGTATCGAGTGTGTCACAGAGCTATTTCAACCAGCAACTGGCCTGGGCGCAGCTCAACATTGCCAGGGAAACGCTCAGCAATTATGAGCAGTCCTATGGGTTTGTTGAGCAGCAACTGGTCACTGGCAGTACTAATATGCTGGCCCTCGAACAGGCCCGCGGGCTGATTGAAAGCACCCGGGCGGAAATTGCCCGACGCGAAGGGGAACTGGCGCAGGCAAACAACGCGCTGCAGCTGGTGCTGGGTACTTACCGTGCCGTTCCGAAAAGCAGTCCTGATAAAGACAAAGATGTGAATCCGGTAACGCTGCCGCCAGACCTGTCATCGGATATCTTATTGCAGCGCCCGGATATTATGGAGGCGGAATACCAGTTAAGGGCGGCTAACGCCAATATTGGCGCCGCGCGGGCAGCGTTTTTCCCGTCCATCTCCCTGACCAGCGAGCTTTCCACAGGCAGTACCGAACTCTCAAACCTGTTTAGCGCGGCAGGCGGGATGTGGAATTTTATCCCGAAAATAGACATCCCCATTTTTAATGCCGGTCGAAATGAAGCCAGTCTGCAACTGGCAGAGATCCGCCAACAGCAATCGGTGGTCAATTACGAGCAAAAAATTCAGACGGCATTTAAAGACGTGTCTGATGCCCTGGCGCTGCGCGCGAGCATCCGTCAGCAAATCGAGGCGCAACAACGCTATCTCGATTCACTCAATATCACGTTGCAGCGCGCCCGCGGGTTATATGCGAGCGGTGCAGTCAGTTATATCGAAGTGCTGGATGCAGAGCGTTCTTTATTTTCAACCCGCCAGACCCTGCTGGATCTCAAGTATTCACAGCAGGTTAATGAAATTAATCTCTACACCGCCCTCGGGGGCGGCTGGGCAGAATAATCTTCACCACTTAAATAAACAGGAAAATAATATGCGTAATTCAATGAAAGCCGTTTTACTCGCCACGCTGTCAGTCGTTTTTTCGGCTGGCCTGCAGGCGGCGGAACATCAGCATGACAATATGAATATGGATATGACGAATGACAGTGCAGCCGAGCAGGTGGTTCAGGGAACCGGCGTGGTGAAATCCATTGATTACGACACGAAAAAAGTCACCATTGCCCATGAAGCGATCCCGGCGATTGGCTGGCCCGCAATGACCATGCGCTTCACTTTTACCGATGCAGACAGCTATATCCGTAATGTAAAACCCGGCAGCCATGTGAACTTCTCTTTTGTACAGCAGGGGAATATCTCTCTGCTGAAAAGTATTGAAGAAACCCACTCCTGATGCACGAGGGATTATTCATTATTTGGCTGGTTACGCCAGGGGATTAAATCATTAAGCGGGAATTTTATGGCTTCTTTAAAGATAACGTATGCTGCAATGATCATTGGCAGCCTCATACTGGGTGGGCTGGTTTCTGTTGGCGCCTACCACTATGTTACTTCTGCACAACCCGTTCAGGCGAAACCGGCGGAGCGCAAAGTGCTTTTCTGGTATGACCCAATGAAGCCGGATACGAAATTCGACAAGCCGGGGAAATCCCCGTTTATGGATATGGATTTAATCCCTAAATATGCCGATGAGGAGGGTGAGAAAAACGACCATGGAATTCGTATTGATCCCACTCAGGTACAAAATCTGGGGCTGAAAACAGAAAAAGTCATCAAAGGACAGCTCAATTATTCGCAGACCATCCCGGCGAATGTCAGTTTTAACGAATACCAGTTCGTTATTGTTCAGGCGCGTTCAGATGGCTTTGTCGAAAAAGTCTATCCGCTAACCATTGGCGATAAGGTAAAAAAAGGCACACCGCTGATTGATATCACCATCCCGGAATGGGTCGAAGCGCAGAGCGAATACCTCTTATTATCCAGCACCAACGGGTCGGCCACGCAGCTTAAAGGTGTACTTGAGCGGCTTCGCCTGGCCGGTATGCCTGAAAATGATATTCAGCGTTTGCGTTCAAGCCGCAGTATCCAGACCCGTTTCACCATCACGGCACCGATCGACGGCGTTATTACTGCCTTTGATCTGCGCACCGGCATGAATATTTCAAAGGATAAGGTCGTGGCCCAGATACAGGGGATGGATCCCGTCTGGATAAGCGCAGCGGTACCTGAATCCATAGCTTATCTACTTAAAAACACCTCGCAGTTTGAAATATCAGTACCGGCTTACCCGGATAAAACGTTTAACGTCGAAAAATGGACCCTCCTGCCAGGCGTGGATCAGACCACCCGCACGCTGCAGGTTCGTCTGCAGGTGAGCAATAAAGACGAACAGCTTAAACCCGGTATGAATGCGTATCTGAAGGTCAATACCCGCAGTCAGGACATGCTGTTGATCCCCTCTCAGGCGGTAATTGATACCGGTAGCGAACAGCGGGTGATCACGGTCGATAAAGACGGCCGGTTTGTGCCGAAAATCATCAAAGTCTTGCATGAGTCGCAACAACAGGCAGGGATAGGCGCCGGGCTGAGCGAGGGCGATTCCGTGGTAGTGAGCGGCCTGTTCCTGATTGACTCCGAAGCCAATATCACGGGTGCGCTGGAGCGGATGCGCCATGCGGAAAATGTCGCCAGCGCGCATTCAGGCCACTGAGGAGACAACGATGATTGAATGGATTATCCGGCGCTCGATGGCTAACCGTTTCCTGGTCATCATGGGCGCGCTGTTTCTGAGTGTCTGGGGAACGTGGACGATTATCAATACGCCAGTGGATGCGCTGCCGGACCTCTCAGATGTTCAGGTCATTATCAAAACCAGTTACCCCGGTCAGGCACCGCGAATTGTGGAAGATCAGGTGACTTATCCGCTTACCACGACAATGTTGTCGGTGCCGGGGGCGAAGACAGTCCGCGGGTTTTCTCAGTTTGGCGATTCCTATGTGTATGTCATTTTTGAAGACGGTACTGATCAGTACTGGGCGCGTTCACGCGTACTGGAATACCTGAATCAGGTGCAGGGGAAATTACCGGCAGGCGTCAGTTCTGAAATAGGGCCTGATGCAACCGGGGTTGGCTGGATTTTCGAATACGCGCTAGTGGACCGTAGCGGCAGGCATGATCTTGCAGAGCTTCGCTCGCTTCAGGACTGGTTCCTGAAATATGAATTGAAAACCATCCCTGATGTCGCCGAAGTGGCGTCCGTCGGGGGCGTGGTCAGGCAGTATCAGATCCAGGTTAACCCGATGAAACTGGCCCAGTACGGTGTCAGCCTGCCTGACGTTAAGCAGGCGCTGGAATCTTCAAACCAGGAAGCGGGCGGGTCGTCTGTGGAAATCGCCGAAGCCGAATATATGGTTCGCGCCAGTGGCTATCTGCAGACCATGGATGACTTCAATAACATCGTCCTTAAAACCAGTGAGAATGGTGTGCCGGTGTATCTCCGCGACGTTGCCAGAGTGCAAACGGGGCCGGAAATGCGCCGGGGTATCGCAGAATTTAATGGCGAAGGGGAAGTGGCGGGCGGCGTCGTGATCCTGCGCTCGGGCAAAAACGCCCGCCAGGTGATCACGGCGGTTAAAGAGAAACTGGAAACCCTGAAAAGCAGTCTTCCCGAGGGCGTAGAGGTCGTTACCACTTATGATCGCAGCCAGTTAATTGATCGCTCCATTGATAACCTGAGCCATAAACTGCTGGAAGAGTTTATCGTGGTGGCTATTGTCTGCGCGCTATTTCTCTGGCATGTCCGTTCGGCGCTGGTCGCTATCATTTCCCTGCCGCTGGGCCTGTGTATTGCCTTTATCGTAATGCACTTCCAGGGACTGAATGCCAATATCATGTCACTGGGTGGGATAGCCATTGCAGTGGGGGCGATGGTGGATGCCGCCATTGTGATGATAGAGAATGCCCACAAACGGCTGGAGGAGTGGGAGCACCGTCACCCTGGAGAGCAAATCGACAACGCCACCCGCTGGAATGTGATCACCAGTGCATCGGTCGAGGTCGGGCCTGCGCTGTTTATCAGCCTGCTGATTATTACGCTGTCATTTATCCCTATCTTCACCCTTGAAGGGCAGGAAGGCCGCCTTTTTGGTCCGCTGGCCTTCACCAAAACCTATTCCATGGCCGGGGCCGCCGCGCTGGCGATTATTGTTATCCCTGTCCTGATGGGATTCTGGATCCGCGGGAAAATTCCGGCGGAGACCCGTAACCCGCTGAACCGTTTGCTGATAAACATTTATCATCCGTTATTGCTCCGGGTGCTGCACTGGCCGAAGACCACGCTGGTGATAGCCGCCTTATCCATCTTCACGGTTATCTGGCCGCTGAGCCGGGTTGGCGGCGAGTTTCTGCCCAAAATAAACGAAGGGGACTTGCTGTACATGCCCTCGACGTTACCGGGTATCTCACCCGGCCAGGCGTCAGCGCTGTTGCAGACCACAGACAAGCTGATCAAAACCGTCCCGGAAGTGGCAACCGTATTTGGAAAAACCGGGAAAGCAGAAACGGCAACGGATTCCGCGCCGCTCGAAATGGTCGAAACGACAATCCAGCTGAAGCCAGAAGATCAGTGGCGACCGGGAATGACGATTGACAGGATCATCGAAGAGCTTGATGCGACGGTTCGTTTGCCGGGTCTCGCCAATCTCTGGGTGCCGCCGATTCGTAACCGCATTGATATGCTGTCTACCGGGATCAAAAGCCCGATTGGGATTAAGGTCTCCGGAACGGTGTTGTCCGATATCGATGTGACAGCCCAGAGCATCGAGACCGTGGCCAGAACCGTACCAGGCGTGGTTTCAGCCCTTGCGGAACGACTGGAGGGGGGGCGATATATTGATGTGGATATCAACCGCGAAAAAGCTTCCCGTTATGGCATGACGGTGGGCGATGTACAGCTGTTTGTGTCATCAGCCATCGGTGGCGCTACGGTGGGGGAAACGGTGGAAGGGGTGGCGCGTTATCCCATCAATATTCGTTATCCGCAGGATTACCGCAACAGCCCGAATGCGCTGAAGCAGATGCCGATCCTCACCCCAATGAAGCAGCAGATAACCCTCGGTGATGTCGCCGATGTGAAGGTGGTCTCAGGGCCGACCATGCTGAAAACCGAAAATGCCCGTCCGGCCAGCTGGATTTACATCGACGCGCGGGGCAGGGACATGGTGTCTGTCGTCAATGACCTCAAAGCGGCCATCAGTGAGAAAGTCAAACTGAAACCCGGTACCAGTGTGGCGTTCTCCGGGCAGTTTGAATTGCTGGAACATGCCAACAAAAAACTGAAACTGATGGTGCCGATGACGGTGATGATCATTTTCATTCTGCTCTACCTCGCGTTCCGCCGTGTTGATGAGGCGTTGCTCATCCTGATGAGTCTGCCGTTCGCACTGGTGGGCGGCATATGGTTCCTCTACTGGCAGGGTTTCCACATGTCTGTTGCGACAGGCACCGGATTTATTGCCCTGGCAGGGGTGGCGGCGGAGTTCGGCGTGGTGATGCTGATGTATCTGCGTCATGCCATCGAAGCGCAACCGGCATTGTCCCGCGAGGACACATTCACGCCGCAAGGGCTTGATGAAGCCCTTTATCAGGGGGCGGTGCTGCGCGTGCGGCCAAAAGCCATGACGGTTGCCGTCATCATTGCGGGTCTGTTACCGATTTTGTGGGGAACCGGCGCGGGGTCGGAAGTCATGAGCCGGATTGCGGCGCCAATGATTGGCGGGATGATTACCGCGCCGCTGCTCTCGCTGTTTATTATTCCTGCGGCCTACAAACTCATATGGTTACGTCGTCATCACGTCACAGTCCAGAAAATGCCAGTAAGTACCCGGTAAGATTCGTCCCCGGATAATCGTGATTTCTTGATTATCCGGGGAATAATGACATGCAATATCGCCTGCAGGCCGGACGGCTTACCGCCGCGGCCATCCTCAGCACAATGATGCTCGCGTCTTCTTCTGCTTTCGCCGCCGACTGGGGCATTGGCGCTGGCGTCGCCAGTGCGCAAAAGCCTTATAAAGGAATGTCGCGTGACACTACGCCGCTGCCGCTACTCTACTTTGATAATTCGTACCTGCACTTTTTTGGCACCGAAGCAGAAATAAAACTTCCGGGCGTCACGTTCAGTGAAACTCAGCGGCTGAATATGGGTCTTATCGGCAGATATGACGGCTCGGGATATGATGCTGACGACGCCGATATTCTCGACGGCATGGCGAAGCGTAAAGGTGGCTTCTGGGGTGGAGCGAAAATCGAGTGGCAAAACCCCTGGGCTACGTTGCATGCCGACTGGACGCATGATCTCTCCGGCAACAGCAAGGGGCAGCGCGTCAGTCTGGGCGCTGAGCGGCGCTGGCAGTGGGGGGATTTGTCTCTGACGCCGCGCGTTGTCGCGACCTGGCATGATAAAAAATATGTCGACTATTACTATGGCGTGCGTGCGGATGAAGCCCGTGACTGGCGACCAGCTTATCAGGGCGAATCGTCACTGAGCGCGGAACTCGGTCTGCTGAGCGTTTACCGCTTCAGTGCCCACCATTCTGTAATGCTCGATCTGGAAGTCACCCGACTCTCCTCTGAAGTCAAAGAGAGCCCGCTGGTTGACCGTTCAAACGATGATCGCATTTTTCTGGGGTATATGTACCGCTTCTGATGGGCAGAATACTGTTAATTGAAGACCATGGGCATCTGGCGAGACTGGTGGAGAAGGGGCTGACCAGCGCCGGAATTTCTGTCGATACCGTCGGCAGCCGGGAGGGCGCATTGAGCGCGTTGCAGATGGTCTCTTACCAGGCGCTGGTGCTGGATCGCGGGCTGCCGGACGGCGATGGTTTGCTTTTGCTTCAGCAACTGCGTCAGCGCAATATCACCGTGCCATGCCTGATCCTCACCGCCCGGGATGCCCTGCACGATCGAGTTGAAGGACTGGAAGCCGGAGCCGACGACTATCTGCCCAAACCCTTTGCGATGGTCGAGCTGGTCGCTCGTGTGCGTGCGCTGCTGCGCCGTCCCGTCATCAGCCAGCCACTTGAACCCGGCTTCGGCGACATCACGATACTGCCTGATGTAGGCGTGATGCGCTGCCATGAAGACAGCGTTACCCTCGCCCCGGCGGAGATGCAGATCATGTTGACGCTTATCCACAAGCAGGGCGGTGTTGTACGTCGCAGCGCGCTGGAGGCGGCGGGCTGGGGGTTAAGCGACGCGGTGACGCCAGGCGCTCTGGATGTTGCCCTGCACCGGCTGCGCCGCAAACTGGCAGCCATTGGCTCCGGTCTGCATATCGTTAACCAGAGAGGGCAGGGCTATGCACTGCATAAAAGCGATACCGGTGAATAGTCTGTCGCTCCGCATCCTGCTGGCTTATGTGGCTGGTACGCTGCTGAGTATCGGCCTGCTGGTGGCGTTTGGCGCAATAGTGAAGGATCGCCTGCCGGGTATGGCGTTGCCCGAACGTACGCAGGCGCTGGCAGAGCGGCTGCAGTTCGATGCGCAGGGTATCCCGACGGGATTTACCGACAGCGACATTCACCCGCTGTGGATATATGACAGCCTGCGTCAGGAAACCGCCTGGCGGGTGCTGGACGATAAGGGCCAGGTGGTATTGCTTTCGCCGGGGGCAACGCGCTGGCCGGATCGCGACGCGATAACGCAACGCCCCGAACAACGTTTTGAATTTACCTACGATGACGTGCTTTATGACGGGGCGAGAGAAACACGACAGCACGACGGCCATACGTGGGTTGTCGAGCTGGCGGTCAGCTCGCGGATTGTCGATTTTCTGCATCTGAGCTTTGCGCTGCCTTTTATTCGTCTGGGCGTGATTGCGTTTAGCCTGGTTCTGCTGGTGACTTTTGCCGCCTGCGTCTGCCTGAGCCTGAAATATGCGTTGCGGCCGCTGCGTAAAATTTCGCAGGCCGCCACGCAAATTTCTCCCCGTTCGCTCAGTAACCGGCTTGATACAGACCATGTCCCCGCTGAACTGATCCCGCTCATCGCCAGTTTTAATCAGGCACTTGGCAGGCTGGAAAAAAGCTTTCGCGGCCAGCAGGATTTTCTCGCCACCGCCGCTCACGAGTTAAAAACACCGCTGACGCTGCTGCGTGCTGAAGTGGAGCTGATGGAAGAGAGCGCCGAAGTGCGTGAACCGCTGTTGATGCAGGTGTCGCACCTGGCGCGTCAGGTGCAGCAACTGTTATTGCTGGCTGAAGCGAGCGAGCCGCTGAGTTACCGCTTCAGCGATGTGAATGCCTGCGAGGTGGCGCGTGATGCCGCTGGTTATCTGCAACGCATCGCCGATGACGCCAGTGTCAGGCTCGTTATTCACGGCGACGACGAGATGCCGAAATGGCATGTCGACCGGGGCGCATTCTTTACGCTACTGAAGAATCTGATTGAAAATGCCATTCAACATGCGCCGCCAGGCACAGTCGTCAGCGTCGACGTGCGAGGTGAGAGCCTGAGCGTCAGTGACCAGGGCGCCGGAGTCGAACCTGAAGATATACCGCATTTATTTGAACGTTTCTGGCGCGGGGTGCATCGCCGGGATACGGGCGCGGGTCTCGGGCTGGCGATTTGCCAGGAGATTTGCACAGCGCACGGCTGGACGCTGACCGCCTGTAACGGCCTGACGGGGCTGACCGTTACCGTATACCGTATTAAAAGTGAGCAGTACTGAACCTAAACGTCTTTAATGCGCAGCAGGCAACCCATCGTCAGCACGCCCATACCGAGCGCAATCCAGAATACCGTATGGTAGTTCCAGATTTCCGCCACAACCCCCGCCAGCGAGCCTGCAATGATCCAGCCCACGCGGGTGGTATTGGTGTACAACGTGGTCGCAGACCCCGCCTGACCGGGCATCAGATCCTGAAAATAGAGCATGCCGATACCGGCCAGGATGCCGATGTAAATGGCGTTCAGCAACTGCATTCCCAGCAGCAGCACTGGCGTATGCACCGTCAGCATGCCGGCATAAAACAGCAGACCTGCCACCGCGGCAATGCGCATCAGAAAGCGTTTGCCGAAGCGTTTCGCGTAGTAACCGGCGATCAGCATCGTCGGGATTTCCAGCCCGGCGGCGGTGCCCATCATCAGCCCCGCCAGTTTTTCCGGCAGATGCAATTCGTCAATAATAAACAGCGGCATGTTGATGATGTACAGACTGTTGGTTCCCCACATCAACGTGCAAATCACAAACAGCAGTAAAGCATCACGACGATTGCGGCGTGGCGCTTCAACATGGCTGGTGACGGCTTTCGGCTCCTTGCGCATACTCGGCAGAAAAAACCACACGATGGTCGCACAGGCGACAAAAGCGACGGCGGCGCAAAGGTACATCACCGTAAAGCCAAATCCCATTGCCAGCGCGTAGGCCAGAGGCGGACCGATAACCCAGGCCAGCGAGACCTGCGCACGTAAGACGGAGCTGAACATGACGGCTTCACGACCAGTATGGTCGGCATGCTCGCGGGCGAGGGCAAACATTTGCGGGTTGGCGGTGGAGCCGAAGCTACTCAGAAAGACGCCGATAAACAGCAAAATAAAATAGTTGCGGTTCCAGGCGAACAGCGCGCAGGCCAGTACGCCTAATAAACAGCAGAAAACGATCAGCGATTTTCGATCCCCTTTGCGGTCGGAACGCCCCGCGAGAAACTGACTGACCAGGATGCCAATCACCGCGCTGCCGGTAAAGAAAAAGCCCACCATCGCCGGTCGGGCGTGTACCTCATTGGTCAGAAACAGGCTCAGTGTCGGCGTTTGCAGCGCGCCAGCAATACCAGTTAAAAAAGCGACGAGCAGAAATGAGGACGACGTAATATCAAAACCACGGCGGGTAGCGGCAGCAGAACTGTTTTGCATGTTTCTCGATCGGTAAAAAAAGGGGACGCGCGAGTGTACGTCGGTAGTCAGAAAATAAACAGCTGCTTAAATCAAATTCCGCACGAAAAAATCAAAAAGCCATTTCACTTCGTATTTGCAATAAAGCTGAACGTTGCTGAAGTGTCTGCAAAACAATCCGTTCAGCATCAGCAAATGTGGCGCTGATGCTAACGAAATGTGCAGTACATCTAACTTCTGCGATCAATTTTTCAGCTTTTCTTGCAGCAGCCCGCAGAAAGGCACACACTCCTTGAAACGTTTCAGCGTCATCTGACGGATGTCTGCAAGAACAGATGACGCTTTTTTCTCATGCGAGCTGAAACGATTCACTATCAGCAGGAGAGGAGAACCATGTTCCAGTTATCTGTTCAGGATATTCATCCCGGCAAGCAGGCGGGAAGTAAAGAAGAGGCCATTCGCCAGATTGCATCCGCACTGGTCGCGGCGGGTAACGTCGCCGACGGTTATGTTGACGGCATGCTGGCGCGTGAAAAGCAGACTTCCACGTTTCTTGGCAACGGGATTGCGATTCCGCACGGCACCACCGATACGCGCGACCAGGTCCTGAAAACCGGCGTGCAGGTTTATCAGTTTCCACAGGGCGTGGCCTGGGGAGACGATCAGGTGGCTTACGTAGCGATCGGTATCGCCGCCAGCTCTGATGAGCACCTTGGCCTGTTGCGTCAGCTGACGCACGTTCTCAGTGACGACAGCGTGGCTGAACAGCTGAAAACCGCCACCACTGCCGAAGCATTGCGTGCGCTGCTGATGGATGAAAAACAGGGCGAAGGGCTGAAGCTCGATAACGACACACTGACGCTGGATGTGATCGCCAGTGACCTGGTGACGCTACAGGCGCTGAACGCTGGTCGTCTGAAAGAAGCCGGTGCGGTGGACACCGCGTTTGTCTCCCGTGCCGTGAGCGACCGACCGCTGAACCTTGGGCAGGGGATCTGGCTGAACGACAGTGCTGAAGGCAACCTGAAAAGTGCGGTGGCGGTAAGTCGCGCGGTGGCAGAATTCAGTGTGGAAGGGCAACCGGCGTCGCTGCTGGTGACCGTGGCGATGGCAGATGAACAACCGGTGGCGGTACTGAACCGACTAAGCAACCTGCTGGTGGATAACAAGGCTGAACGTCTGCTGAACGCGGACGCCGTCACGCTGCTGGCGCTGCTGACCAGTGACGAGGCGATCGCTGACGATGTACTGAGTGCGGAATTTGTGGTGCGTAATGAACATGGCTTGCATGCGCGCCCAGGGACGATGCTGGTGAATACCATTAAACAATTTAATAGCGAAATTACTGTCGCCAACCTGGATGGCAGTGGCAAACCGGCCAATGGCCGCAGTCTGATGAAAGTGGTCGCCCTTGGGGTGAAAAAAGGCCACCGTCTGCGTTTCACCGCCCAGGGCGATGATGCGAAACAGGCACTGGACGCGATTGGTGAGGCCATCGCGTCTGGGCTTGGGGAGGGCGCGTAATGAGCAGGCGTGTTGCTACTATTACCCTTAACCCGGCCTATGACCTGGTGGGTTATACCCCGGACATTGAACGTGGCGAAGTCAACCTGGTGCGGACCACCGGCCTGCATGCCGCAGGAAAAGGCATTAACGTCGCGAAAGTACTGAAAGATCTGGGCATCGATGTCACCGTCGGCGGCTTCCTCGGCAAAGACAACCAGGACGGGTTTCAGCAACTGTTCAGCGAACTGGGCATCGCCAACCGTTTTCAGGTGGTGCAGGGCCGTACGCGTATTAACGTCAAGCTGACGGAAAAAGACGGTGAAGTGACCGACTTTAACTTCTCTGGTTTCGATGTCACCCCGGCGGACTGGGAGCGTTTTGTCAATGATTCCCTGAGCTGGCTGGGTCAGTTCGACATGGTGTGCGTTAGCGGCAGTCTGCCAACCGGCGTCAGCCCGGAAGCATTCACCGACTGGATGACGCGTCTGCGCAGCCAGTGTCCGTGCATTATCTTCGACAGCAGCCGTGAAGCGCTGGTCGCCGGTCTGAAAGCCGCGCCATGGCTGGTCAAACCGAACCGCCGCGAACTGGAAATCTGGGCGGGTCGTAAACTGCCGGAAATGAAAGATGTTATCGAGGCGGCCCATGCGCTGCGCGAGCAGGGTATCGCTCACGTAGTGATTTCATTGGGCGCAGAAGGGGCGCTGTGGGTAAACGCCTCTGGCGAATGGATCGCGAAACCGCCGTCTGTTGAGGTGGTGAGTACCGTTGGTGCAGGGGATTCAATGGTCGGCGGTCTGATTTATGGGCTGCTGATGCGTGAATCCAGTGAACATACCCTGCGTCTGGCTACCGCCGTCGCAGCACTGGCGGTGAGTCAGAGCAATGTTGGCATTACCGATCGTACCCAGTTAGCCGCGATGATGGCGCGAGTTGACTTACAACCCTTTAATTAACAGCAGGAGAGGCATAATGAAAACGCTGCTGATTATTGATGCTGGACTTGGACAGGCCCGCGCTTACATGGCGAAGACCCTGTTGAGTGCGGCGGCGCAAAAAGCACACCTCGAGATTACGGATAACCCCAACGACGCTGAACTGGCGATCGTTCTGGGAAGCACGCTGCCGCAAGACAGCGCGCTCGACGGAAAACAGGTTTACCTGGGCGACATTAATCGCGCAGTGGGCCACCCTGAACTCTTCCTCAGCGAAGCGAAAGCTCACGCTAAAACGTACAGTGCGCCAGCCGCCGCACCGGTTGCCGCGGCACCGACTGGCACGAAGCGCATTGTGGCGGTCACTGCCTGCCCGACCGGTGTGGCGCATACTTTTATGGCGGCAGAAGCCATTGAAACCGAAGCCAAAAAACGCGGCTGGTGGGTAAAAGTAGAAACCCGCGGCTCTGTAGGCGCCGGTAACGCCATTACGCCGGAAGAAGTGGAACAGGCGGATCTGGTGCTGGTGGCGGCGGATATCGAAGTGGATCTGGCGAAGTTTGCCGGTAAGCCGATGTACCGCACCTCAACCGGGCTGGCGTTGAAGAAAACCGCGCAGGAGTTTGATAAAGCCGTGGCTGAAGCGAAACCGTTCCAGCCTGCGCAAACTACCGCGAAAGAAGCCAAAAAAGAGGGTGGCGGCGCTTACCGTCACCTGCTGACCGGGGTTTCATATATGCTGCCGATGGTAGTGGCGGGCGGTCTGTGCATCGCGCTCTCCTTCGCCTTCGGGATCACGGCATTTAAAGAAGAGGGAACACTGGCGGCGGCGCTGATGCAAATCGGTGGTGGTTCAGCCTTCGCGCTGATGGTACCGGTACTGGCGGGTTACATTGCGTTTTCCATTGCCGACCGTCCCGGCCTGACGCCGGGGCTGATTGGCGGTATGCTCGCCGTGAGCACTGGCTCTGGCTTTATCGGCGGGATTATCGCCGGTTTTCTTGCAGGCTACGTGGCGAAACTGATCAGCACGAAAGTGAAGTTGCCACCGAGCATGGAAGCGCTGAAACCGATTCTGATCATTCCGCTGTTTTCCAGTTTAATTGTCGGACTGGCGATGATCTACCTGATCGGTAAACCGGTTGCCGGTATTCTGGCGGGCCTGACGCACTGGCTGCAGACCATGGGTACGGCGAACGCGGTTCTGTTGGGGGCTATCCTCGGTGGCATGATGTGTACCGACATGGGCGGCCCGGTGAACAAAGCGGCGTATGCGTTCGGGGTGGGGCTGTTGAGTACCCAGACTTACGCGCCGATGGCAGCGATTATGGCTGCCGGTATGGTGCCGCCGCTGGCATTAGGCCTGGCAACGATTGTGGCGCGTCGTAAATTCGATAAAGCGCAGCAGGAAGGCGGTAAAGCGGCGCTGGTGCTGGGACTGTGCTTCATCACCGAAGGGGCCATCCCGTTTGCGGCACGTGATCCGATGCGCGTTCTGCCCTGCTGTATCGTGGGTGGCGCGGTGACCGGCGCTATCTCCATGGCGATTGGTGCGAAACTGATGGCGCCGCATGGCGGGCTGTTCGTGCTGCTCATCCCGGGAGCGATCACGCCGGTGCTGGGTTACCTGCTGGCGATTATCGCCGGTACGCTGGTGGCGGGGCTCTCTTACGCGGTGCTGAAACGTCCGGAAGCGGAAGTCGTCGCTAAAGTAGCGTGATAAAAAGCCCGGCAGCGCAGTGCGTGCCGGGCCTGAAATTACCTCACAGGCCGGGGTTCTCCCCGGCTTTTTTTATGCCGTGGCTTCTGCTTTTTGTTGTGCTCTCAGCCAGGCAATCTCTTCGGCCCAGATATCAGGATTAATGGTTTCCAGAATCAGCGGGATCCCATCGAAGCGGGCGTCCTGCATGATCCAGCGGAATGCATCATGACCGATGTTACCCTCGCCGAGACTGTGGTGACGGTCAACACGGCTGCCAAACGTGCTTTTCGCATCGTTCAGGTGCATGCCGCGCAGATACTGAAATCCGACAATGCGCTCAAATTCGGCAAATGTCTCTTCGCAGGCGGCGGTGGTACGCAGATCATACCCGGCAGCAAAGGCGTGACAGGTATCGATGCACACGCCGACGCGGGATTTATCCTCCACGCCATCAATAATGGCCGCCAGATGCTCGAATCTGAACCCCAGATTGCTACCCTGACCGGCCGTGTTTTCAATCACCGCCGTCACCCCTTCGGTCTGTGCCAGGGCGATGTTAATGGATTCGGCAATCCGCGCCAGACAGTCTTCTTCGGAGATTTGCACCAGATGGCTGCCCGGGTGGAAGTTCAGTAGCGTTAAACCCAGCTGCTGACAGCGGGTCATTTCATCGATAAACGCATCACGGGATTTCTCCAGCGCGTCAGCAACCGGGTGACCGAGGTTAATCAGGTAACTGTCGTGCGGCAGGATCTGACCCGGCCCGTAGTGGTATTTTTCACAGGCGGCTTTGAATTCGCTGATGATCTCGTCGGTGAGCGGGGCGGCGCGCCACTGGCGCTGATTTTTGGTGAACAGGGCGAAGGCGGTCGCGTCAATTTCAGCGGCGCGGATAGCCGCGTTTGCCAGACCGCCAGCAGCACTGACGTGCGCTCCAATGTATTTCATAAAAGACTCCTGTTTAGCCCGCCACGGGAAAAGGGCAAGTATAGCGGGTTAACAGGGACAGAATGTAATGGTTTATGCCATCAGGCTATGCACCAGCAGGTTGATCATGCCGCCACCAACAATTAGCCAGACGAACAGCAACAGCGCCATCAGTAGCGGTTTTGCACCGGCTTTTTTCAGCGCACTGACATGGGTGGTTAACCCGAGCGCCGCCATTGCCATCGCCAGCAGAACGGTATCCAGCGTTACCAGCAACTCCACCACCGCGTTGGGCAATAAATGGAACGAGTTGAAAATTGCTACCACGATGAACAGGATGGCAAACCACGGAATGGTGATTTTGCTGTTCTGGTCTTTGCCCGCCGGTGCCAGTTGCTTCACCCGCGCGGCCAGCAGCAACAGGAACGGTGCCAGCATCATCACGCGCAGCATTTTTGCGATCACCGCCGCGTTTTCGGCATCCGGGCTGATGGCATGGCCTGCCGCTACCACCTGCGCCACTTCATGCATTGTTGAACCGATATAAATGCCGTAGGTTTCCGGGCTGAACCAATGGGCAACCAGCGGATACATCGCCGGGTAAAGGAAAATGGCGATGGTGCCGTAAATGACTACTGTCGCGACTGCCACGGTGACTTTACTTGATTCTGCTTTCACTACTGGCTCTGTCGCCAGTACCGCTGCCGCGCCACAAATACTGCTGCCGGCGCCAATCAGCCAGCTGGTGTGTTTATCCAGACCAAACACTTTCTGCCCGAGAAAACAGGCCAGCAGGAAGGTGCTGGCAAGCGTCAGCATATCGATGGCAATCCCGCTGACGCCTACGTCAGCGATTTGCGAAAATGTCAGCCGAAAGCCATAAAGAATAATGCCGAGGCGTAACAGATGCTGTTTGGCAAACAGGACGCCGCCGTCGCAGCGCTGCCAGATTTTCGGGTACACAGTATTGCCGAGCACCATGCCAAGCAGGATGGCCAGCGTCAGCGCGCTGAACCCTGCGCCGGCCACTGCCGGAATGTTCCCGCCCCACAGTGCGGCGCCGGTAATAAGGGCGGTCAGCGCCAGACCGGGAATGAAATGCCATAACGTATGTCGATGTGTGTGGATGGTGAGTTCTGCCATATCCTTCTCCTTTATCTGGCTAAAAGGTTACTCACCGCTGGCTTAAAAATAAAATTGATTATATATTTATAACCTATCGGAATATCTGGTAATGAGGATCCTATGCACATCACGCTACGCCAGCTTGACGTCTTCGCCGAGGTGTTAAAAAGCGGTTCCACCACCCAGGCATCGCAGATGCTGGCGCTGTCGCAGTCGGCGGTAAGTGCGGCCCTGACTGATCTGGAGGGGCAGCTCGGCGTGCAGTTGTTCGATCGCGTTGGCAAACGACTGGTGGTAAATGAGCATGGCCGCTTGTTGTACCCGCGTGCGCTGGCGTTACTCGAACAGGCGACCGAAATTGAACAACTCTTCCGGGAAGATAACGGCGCGATTCGTGTGGCGGCCAGCAGTACGATTGGCAACTATATTCTGCCGGAAGTGATTGCTCGCTATCGTCGTGCTTTCCCCGATCTGCCGCTCGAACTGAGCGTCGGCAACAGTCAGGACGTCATTAATGCGGTGGCGGATTTCCGCGTTGATATCGGGCTGATTGAAGGGCCATGCCATGCGGCGGAAATTGTCGCTGAACCCTGGCTTGAAGATGAACTGGTGGTGTTTGCCGCACCAGATTCACCGCTGCTGGAAGGGAAGGTGACGCTGGCGCGACTGGCGTCAGCACCGTGGATCTTACGTGAAAAAGGGTCCGGCACCCGGGAGCTTGTCGATTATCTGCTGTTGTCACAGTTGCCGGAGTTTCATTTGGGGATGGAGCTTGGCAATTCTGAGGCCATCAAACACGCGGTACGCCACGGCCTTGGCATCAGTTGCCTGTCCCGACGGGTGATTGCTGAACAGCTGGACAACGGGTCGCTGAAGGAACTTTCCGTGCCGTTATCCCGGCTTACGCGCACATTATGGCGAATTCATCACCGTCAGAAACATATCTCAAATGCGCTGAACCGCTTTTTGCGTTACTGTGATAGTTAATCGGGGTGGACGGAGCGGCCGATAAGGACTTTACTAATAATCCCCGACCCATCATGAAGGTCTCTTATAACCGCGCATTTGAGCCGGAAGGATTGGATTTCCTCTGCTACAATCGCGCCTCATTTTTTGGATGGACAGTTTTTTCACATGGTTTCAGAAAATAAAACGACAGAAGCGCCCGCGCTACGCCGCGAACTGAAGGCGCGTCACCTGACCATGATCGCCATTGGTGGTTCTATCGGTACAGGGCTGTTTGTTGCTTCAGGGGCAACAATTTCACAGGCGGGCCCGGGCGGCGCGCTGTTCTCTTACATTCTGATTGGTCTGATGGTCTATTTCCTGATGACCAGCCTCGGCGAACTGGCTGCCTTTATGCCAGTATCCGGATCGTTTGCCACCTACGGCCAGAACTATGTGGAAGAAGGTTTCGGCTTCGCGCTGGGCTGGAACTACTGGTACAACTGGGCCGTGACGATCGCCGTTGACCTGGTTGCCGCGCAACTGGTGATGAGCTGGTGGTTCCCGGACACGCCTGGCTGGATCTGGAGTGCGCTGTTCCTCGGTTTAATCTTCCTGATGAACTACATCTCCGTACGCGGTTTCGGCGAATCGGAATACTGGTTCTCGCTGATTAAAGTGGCGACGGTCATTATCTTTATCATCGTCGGTCTGGCGATGATCCTCGGTATTTTCAAAGGTGCTCAGCCGGTTGGCTGGAGCAACTGGACGACAGGGGATGCGCCGTTCGCCGGAGGCTTTGCGGCGATGATTGGTGTGGCGATGATCGTCGGTTTCTCTTTCCAGGGAACCGAACTGATTGGCATCGCGGCGGGCGAATCTGAAGATCCTGAAAAGAACATCCCGCGTGCGGTGCGTCAGGTATTCTGGCGTATCCTGCTGTTCTATGTATTCGCCATTCTGATTATCAGTCTGATCATCCCGTACACCGATCCGAGCCTGCTGCGTAATGATGTGAAAGACATCAGTGTCAGCCCGTTCACGCTGGTCTTCCAGCATGCCGGTCTGCTCTCGGCAGCGGCGGTGATGAATGCGGTCATTCTGACGGCGGTACTGTCTGCGGGTAACTCTGGCATGTATGCATCAACCCGTATGCTCTACACCCTGGCCTGTGACGGCAAAGCCCCGCGTATTTTCGCGAAGCTGTCCAAAGGCGGCGTGCCGCGTAACGCGCTGTATGCCACCACAGTGATTGCGGCGCTGTGCTTCCTGACCTCCATGTTTGGTAACCAGACCGTGTACCTGTGGTTGCTGAACACCTCCGGGATGACCGGTTTTATCGCCTGGCTGGGGATTGCGGTGAGTCATTACCGTTTCCGCCGCGGCTACGTACTGCAGGGGCGTGATTTGAATGATCTGCCGTATCGTTCCGGGTTCTTCCCGTTGGGGCCGATCTTCGCGTTTGTGCTGTGCCTGATCATCACGCTGGGCCAGAACTACGAAGCGTTCCTGAAAGACACCATTGACTGGGGCGGTGTTGCAGCGACCTATATCGGTATCCCGCTGTTCCTGGTGATCTGGTTCGGTTATAAGCTAGTGAAAGGCACCCATTTCGTGCATTACAACGAAATGCGGTTCCCGGAACGTTTCAAAAAGTAATATCTCTTTTGCAAAACCCTCCCTCCGTGGAGGGTTTTTTAATGTCCGTCAATGCATTACCGCATGTCACAAATTCTCACAATTTAATTGATAATTGTTCTCATTCTCTTTATCATCTGCACACAATTTAAGGATGAAGCCATTTCCCTCTGTCGCGTGAAGGAGCATTCCGGGCGATAAGCGGCCAGCCACATCTGTCAGACGTTTATTTACCTCATGGAGAACTGGAATGTTTAAGCTAAACCCCTTCGTCCGGGGCGGGCTGTGTGCGTCCGCAATTTCACTGGCGTTACCGGTTATCGCCGCCGATGACAGCGAAACGCTGGTGGTTACCGCCGCGGCCACAGAACAGAGCGTGAAAGATGCGCCCGCCAGTATCAGTGTCATTACGCAGGAGGATTTGCAGCGTCGTCCGGTGAATAACCTGAAGGATGTGCTGAAAGACGTGCCGGGCGTCCAACTGACTAACGAAGGGGATAATCGCAAGGGCGTTAGCCTGCGTGGACTCGACAGCAGTTACACGCTGATTCTGATCGACGGCAAGCGCGTCAACTCCCGCAATGTGGTCTTTCGTCATAACGATTTTGATCTCAACTGGATCCCGGTTGACGCCATCGAGCGTATCGAAGTGGTGCGCGGTCCGATGTCCTCCCTTTACGGTTCAGACGCGCTGGGCGGGGTGGTGAATATCATCACTAAAAAGATCGGCGAGAAATGGCACGGCACGCTGAGCACCGACACCACGTTGCAGGAACATCGCGATCGCGGCGATACCTGGAACGGGCAGTTTTACACCAGTGGGCCGCTGGTCGATGGCCTGCTGGGTATGAAAGCCTACGGTAGCGTGGCGAAACGTGCGAAAGATGATCAACAACGGTCTGACAGCGGCACCGATTCGCCGCGCATTGAAGGGTTTACCAGCCGCGATGGCAATGTCGAATTTGCCTGGACGCCGGATGAAAATCATGATTTCAGCGCCGGATACGGTTTTGACCGTCAGGACCGCGACTCGGATTCGCTGGACCGAAACCGCCTTGAGCGGCAGAACTACGCCCTGAGCCATAACGGGCGCTGGAGCACGGGTAACAGCGAACTGCGTCTGTACGGCGAAAAAGTGGATAATAAAAACCCCGGTAATGCCGGTGAGATCACCTCAGAAAGCAGCACGCTTGATGGCAAGTACGTGCTGCCGCTGGGCATGATTAATCATCTGGTGACCGTCGGTGGCGAATGGCGTCACGATAAGCTGAAAGATCCGGTGAACCTGACGGGCGGCAGTAGTGCTTCCACTTCGGCAAACCAGTATGCGCTGTTCCTTGAAGACGAATGGCGAATTTTCGAGCCGCTGGCGCTGACGACAGGCATTCGCATGGATGATCACGACACCTACGGCGATCACTGGAGCCCGCGCGCGTACCTGGTTTATACGGCGACCGACACGGTCACGGTGAAGGGGGGCTGGGCGACGGCGTTTAAAGCTCCGTCACTGCTGCAGTTAAGCCCGGACTGGGCCTCGAACTCCTGCCGCGGTGGCTGTCGCATTGTGGGCAGTCAGGATCTGAAACCGGAGACCAGCGAAAGCTTCGAGCTGGGGTTGTACTACAGCGGCGAAGAGGGCTGGCTTGAAGGCGTTCAGGGCAGTGTGACCGCCTTCCAGAATAATGTTGACGATATGATCAACGTTAACCGGACATCGAACGCCAGCGAGGCGCCGGGCTACCCGAATTTCGTCGGCTGGTATACCAACGCCAGCGGCAAGCGGGTACCGGTGTTTGCTTATTACAACGTTGATAAAGCGCGGATCACCGGCCTGGAAACCGAGCTGAAAGTGCCGTTTGGCGAGGCGTGGAAGCTGACGATGAACTACACCTACACCGATGGCCGTGATCTCAGCAATGGCGGTAACAAACCGCTGAAAGAGCGTCCGTTCCATACCGCCAACGGTCGTGTGGAATGGGCGCCATGGCAGGACTGGTCGTTCTACGTGGCAGCGAATTACACCGGGCAACAGCGTGCCGTCAGCGCCACCTCGAAAACGCCGGGCGGCTACACCACCTGGGACATTGGCGGCGCCTGGCAGGTGACCAAAGACATTAAACTGCGGGCGGGGGTGCTGAACGTGGGCGACAAAGACCTGCAACGTGATGACTACAGCTACAACGAAGAAGGGCGCCGCTACTTTATGGCAGTGGATTATCGCTTCTGAGTGAGAGAAACCCCGGCAGTGAACACTGCCGGGGAAGGGCTTACTTCAGCAAATGCTCCGCATGGAAGCGGAGATGATCCTCAATAAAGGACGCAA
>NZ_JMTB01000043.1 GCF_000734965.1 Trabulsiella guamensis ATCC 49490 | reverse complement strand
AAGTAATAACTGTGATCATAACCCGGCTGAATGCGCATGGTCAGCGGCCAGGACGTCTGCCGTGCGGCTTCCGCCAGCACCGCGGGTTGCAGCTGGTCGGCCAGGAACTGATCGTTATCACCCTGGTCGATAAGTGTCGGGATGGCATCGCTGACGTTGCTGCTTAGCATCAACTGGCAACTGTCCCACTCCTGCCAGTGTTGTTCGTCTTCACCGAGATAAGCGGTGAAGGCTTTTTTCCCCCATGGTACGCGGCAGGGGTTCACAATCGGCGAAAACGCCGACACGCTGGTGTATTTGCCCGGATTTTTCAGCGCCATGATAAGCGCCCCGTGACCGCCCATTGAATGGCCGCTGATAGCACAGCGATCACTGACATTAAACTGCGCCTGAATCAGCGCTGGCAGCTCGTCACGAATATAGTCATACATCCGGTAATGGCTGGACCACGGCGCCTGGCGGGCGTTGAGATAGAAACCGGCGCCTTTGCCCAGATCATAACTCTCATCATCAGCAACCGCATCGCCACGCGGGCTGGTGTCGGCCATGACCAGGACGATGCCAAGCTCAGCGGCAACACGTTGCGCGCCTGCTTTAGTGGTGAAGTTTTCATCGTTACAGGTCAGCCCCGACAGCCAGTAAAGCACCGGCGGCGGGGTGGTTTCTCGCGCAGGCGGTAAAAAAATGCTGAACGTCATGGGGCAATTCAGGATGGTGGAATCGTGCCGCCAGCGCTGTTGCCAGCCATCGAAACAGCGGTGCTCTTCTAGCATCTCCATGCGAGGCTCCTTTCGGGGATCGGGAAAATGAATAGATCCATCATACAGATAATTCACTGGCGGTGAGTAACTTTCACTTCCGCATTAACCTCATATGTTGCATCATAAACATAACTTTACATTAACAATTGGAGTATGCATGGCGCTGCGAATCGCCCTGAGTGGTTTTATTGTGCTGGTGGTGGCGATGGGGATCGGGCGTTTTGCCTTTACCCCACAGGTTCCGTTGATGATTGCCGATGGTCAGATGACGCTGACCGGGGCGGGCCTGGTGGCGGCAATGAATTATCTCGGTTATCTGATTGGTGCCTGGGATGCCATGCGTGCCCATCGCGGCGTCGAAGTGCGTCTGTATGCCGGCATTTACGGCGCGGTCGCGCTGACATTACTCTCTGCGTTGATGGATAACGCCTGGCTGCATGGCGCATTGCGTCTGGTGATTGGCTGTATGAGCGGCTGGGCACTGGTGCTGACAGCGGCATGGACTAACGAACGGCTGGCGCATGCCGGGAAACCGGGGCTGAGTGCCGCCGTGTTTGCCGGGCCGGGCGCGGGTATTGCCCTGAGTGGTTTGCTGGCGGTGTGGATCCACGCAAAAAATCTGAGTGCCACCGACGGCTGGCTGATGTATGGCCTGCTGGCGATGGTGCTGGTGGCGTTTATCGCCCGATGGTTGCCAAAGCCCGGCGACCTGCATCGTAGCGGCGTAAAAACAGAACCGCTGCGACTGACGCCCAACCTGAAACGGCTGGTGTGGAGCTACAGCCTGGCGGGTTATGGTTATATTTTACCCGCCACCTTTTTATCGCAGATGGCGGCGCACCGTTTTCCCGACAGCGTGTTTGCTCAGTTCGTCTGGCCGATATTTGGCGCTGCCTCAGTGGTGGGCATTGCGCTCAGCATCGCGACCCGCAATCTGGGCCATAGTTATCAGCGGCTGGCGATCGTGTTGTGGTTGCAGGGCGCGGGCGTGCTGGCGGCCTGGCTGTTGCCGGGCATCTGGGGGCTGGCGGTTGGCGCGCTGCTGGTGGGCGGTGGTTTTCTGTGTGCCGTTCAGCTGTCGCTGCTCTATGGTCGCGAACTGGCACCGGAACACACCCGCTATATGGCAGGGTTGCTGACCACCGGTTATGCCATCGGTCAACTGGTGGGGCCGGTAACCTCGGCGTTGTCTACGTGGCTCACGCAACAGCTGGAGCCTGCGCTGGGCATTGCGGCGGTGGCACTGTTGATCGGTGGCGCGCTGGTGTGGCGTCCGCAGAAATAAAAGGCCACGGCAATTACAATAATTATCGTTACGACCACTGGATTATGTGCACCACCTCACGCAAAATGAGGGACCCTTTGACCCTCAAGGGCAAAGGTCGCCATACCCGCAGGAGAAAAAAGATGTCATCACTGAGTAAAGAAGCTGCACTTGTTCATGAAGCGCTGGTCGCTCGTGGGCTGGAAACGCCACTGCGCCCGCCGGTGCACGATATGGACAACGAAACCCGCAAGCGTCTGATTGCCGGACATATGACCGAGATTATGGAGTTGCTGAATCTTGATCTGAGTGACGACAGCCTGATGGAAACGCCGCACCGCATCGCCAAAATGTATGTCGATGAGATTTTCTCGGGGCTGGATTACGCCAACTTTCCGAAAATCACGGTCATCGAAAACAAAATGAAAGTCGATGAGATGGTCACCGTGCGCGACATCACGCTGACCAGCACCTGCGAACACCATTTTGTCACCATCGACGGTAAAGCGACGGTGGCGTATATCCCGAAAGATACGGTGATTGGCCTGTCGAAAATTAACCGCATCGTGCAGTTCTTTGCCCAGCGCCCGCAGGTGCAGGAGCGACTGACACAGCAAATTCTGACCGCGCTGCAAACGCTGCTCGGTACCAATAATGTGGCGGTGTCGATTGATGCTGTGCACTATTGCGTGAAAGCCCGCGGCGTACGTGACGCAACCAGCGCCACGACGACAACATCGCTCGGTGGCCTGTTTAAGTCCAGCCAGAACACCCGCCAGGAATTCCTGCGCGCCGTGCGCCACTTAAGCTAATTGCGGAGCCGGGAAATGGAAAGGAACGTCACGCTCGACTTTCTTCGTGGCGCAGCCATTCTCGGTATTCTGCTGCTTAACATTAGCGCCTTTGGTCTGCCAAAGGCGGCCTACCTCAATCCTGCCTGGTATGGCGATATCAGCCGTAGTGACGCCTGGACGTGGGCGATTCTGGATCTGCTGGCGCAGGTAAAATTCCTCACCCTGTTTGCGCTGCTGTTCGGTGCCGGGCTTCAGCTATTGTTGCCGCGCGGGAAAATCTGGATCCAGTCGCGGCTGACACTGTTAGCGTTGCTCGGGTTTATTCACGGTCTCCTGTTTTGGGACGGCGATATTCTGCTGGCTTATGCACTGGTTGGGCTGGTGTGCTGGCGCATGATCCGCGATGCGCAGAGCATCAAATCGCTGTTCAACACCGGTGTGATGCTCTACGTCACCGGGGTTGGGGTGTTGATTCTGCTCGGCATCATTACCGGTGATTCAGTCAATCGCTCCTGGGTACCTGACGCCGCCCACCTCCAGTATGAGCAGTACTGGAAATTAAAAGGCGGCGCTGAAGCGGTCAGCAACCGCGCCGGCATGCTGGCAGACAGTCTGCTGGCGCTGGGTGCGCAGTACGGCTGGCAACTGGCGGGCATGATGCTGATGGGCGGTGCGCTGATGCGCAGCGGCTGGCTGAAAGGGCAGTTCAGCCTGCGCCATTATCGCCGCGTCGGCGCGCTGTTGATTATCATCGGTCTGCTAATCAACCTGCCGGCGGTTGTCGCGCAGTGGTGGCTGAACTGGGATTATCGCTGGAGCGCGTTTCTGTTACAGGCACCGCGTGAGCTGGGTGCGCCATTGCAAACCATCGGCTACGCTGCGCTGGTGTATGGTTTCTGGCCGCAACTCTGCCATTCTCGTCTGGTAGCGGCCGTCGTCTGCGTGGGACGCATGGCGCTTTCTAACTATCTGCTGCAAACGCTTATCTGTACCACCTTGTTTTATCATCTTGATTTTTTTATGAAATTTAACCGTCTGCAACTGTTAGGTTTCATTCTTCCTGTCTGGATCATCAATCTCGCTTTCTCTGTGCTCTGGCTCCGTTACTTCCGTCAGGGGCCAGTGGAATGGCTGTGGCGGCAACTGACCGCACGTGCATCAGGCGTTTCATTGCGGCATACATCCAGATAACGATCTGGATCACAATCATTAACAAAATCAATGTAACCGCTTCCATCCTTGTGACATTTCTCACGTAGTCCACGCCTTTGCACTGACACAATGTCTTACTTGCTGAAACAGGGGGTGACTGTGGGGTGCTGCAAATTACAACAGGGCGGTAAGAATGATCACTATTCGTGATGTTGCCCGTCAGGCGGGCGTTTCCGTCGCCACGGTCTCCAGGGTGCTTAACAACAGTCCGCTGGTAAGTCCTGACACACGGGAAACGGTGATGAAGGCGGTGACGCTGTTGGGCTACCGTCCGAACGCCAATGCCCAGGCGCTGGCAACGCAGAGCAGCGAAACGATTGGCGTGGTGGTAATGGATGTCTCGGATTCGTTTTTCGGCGCTCTGGTCAAAGCCGTCGATACCGTGGCACAGCAGCATCAAAAATATGTGCTGATTGGCAACAGCTATCATGAGGCCGAAAAAGAGCGCAACGCCATCGAAGTGTTGATCCGCCAACGCTGTAACGCCTTGATTGTGCATTCAAAAGCGTTGAGTGATGAGGAGCTCGGGGCGTTCATGGCGCACATTCCCGGCATGGTGGTGATCAACCGTATCGTGCCCGGCTACGCGCATCGCTGCGTCGGGCTCGACAACATCAGCGGCGCGATGATGGCGACGCGAATGCTGCTTAACCACGGTCATCAGCGCATTGGCTATCTCGCTTCCAGCCACGGTATTGAAGATGATGCGCTGCGGCGTGAAGGCTGGAAACGCGCGCTGGAAGAGCAGGGCATTGCTGCGCCGGAAAGCTGGACTGGCACTGGCACGCCGGATATGCAGGGCGGGGAAGCGGCGATGGTTGAACTACTCGGGCGTAATCTCGGACTGACAGCGGTCTTCGCTTACAACGACAACATGGCAGCTGGCGCGCTTACCGCATTAAAAGACAACGGCATTGCGGTGCCACAGCATCTTTCGCTGATCGGCTTCGATGATATTCCTATTGCCCGTTACACCGATCCGCAACTGACCACCGTGCGATACCCCATTATGTCGATGGCCAAACTGGCGACGGAGCTGGCGCTGCTGGGCGCAGCAGGCAAGCTGGATGCCACGGCATCGCACTGCTTTATGCCTACACTGGTTCGCCGTCATTCAGTGTCACAACGGCAATCTGTGGGGGCGATCACTAACTTGTGATTTGTGGTCATGTAACCGCTTCCAATCTGTGAGTAAATTCACAGTAACTTAACATTACGCTGGTCTATGATGGCAGCGTTTGTAAAGCTCTACCGCTATGTCACGGTGATTAATCACTTTTTGTATAGCTCAAAGCCGTAAACATTCAATTAAACGCACACTGGAGCGTTACCGAACACGGAAGATAGTCATTTATTTGATAAGTTAACTTCGGCGGTCAGTAACACTTCATTAACGTTGCGCCCACCGAGATTACTACCCTGCATAATAAAAACCGGAGATACCATGAATAAGAAGGTGTTAACCCTGTCTGCTGTTATGGCAAGCATGTTGTTCGGTGCCGCTGCGCACGCTGCTGATACCCGTATCGGTGTGACTATTTATAAATATGACGACAACTTCATGTCTGTCGTGCGTAAAGCGATTGAGAACGACGCCAAAGCAGCGCCGGACGTTCAGTTGCTAATGAACGACTCGCAGAACGACCAGTCCAAACAGAACGACCAGATCGACGTTCTGCTGGCGAAGGGTGTGAAAGCGCTGGCTATCAACCTCGTTGACCCGGCAGCGGCAGGCACGGTGATTGAGAAAGCGCGTGGGCAGAATGTGCCGGTGGTTTTCTTCAACAAAGAACCGTCCCGCAAAGCGCTGGATAGCTACGACAAAGCGTTCTACGTCGGTACCGACTCTAAAGAGTCTGGCATTATCCAGGGCGATCTGATTGCCAAACACTGGCAGGCCAACCAGGGCTGGGATCTGAACAAAGATGGTCAGATTCAATTCGTGCTGCTGAAAGGCGAGCCGGGCCATCCGGATGCTGAAGCGCGTACTACTTATGTGGTGAAAGAGCTGAACACCAAAGGCATTAAAACACAGCAACTGGCGCTGGATACCGCAATGTGGGATACCGCTCAGGCGAAAGACAAAATGGACGCCTGGCTGTCTGGCCCGAACGCTAACAAAATCGAAGTGGTTATCGCCAACAACGACGCCATGGCAATGGGGGCAGTTGAAGCCCTGAAAGCGCACAACAAATCCAGCATTCCGGTATTTGGTGTTGACGCCCTGCCAGAAGCACTGGCGCTGGTGAAGTCCGGCGCAATGGCCGGTACTGTGCTGAACGATGCTAACAACCAGGCGAAAGCGACGTTTGACCTGGCGAAAAATCTGGCTGACGGCAAAGAAGCTGCCGCGGGCACCAGCTGGAAAATCGAGAATAAAATCGTTCGTGTTCCGTACGTTGGCGTAGATAAAGACAATCTCGCAGAGTTCGCAAAATAATAATTCGGGTCGCAATATGACGCCCGTTAATTTGTAGTACTGATACTCCCCGTGCTGAGCAATCAGCACGGGCACACACACGCGCAGCCAGGTATAACTATGGTCAGCAATAATACAGCGTCGCCAGGCGAATTCTTGTTGGAAATGAATCATATCGACAAGTCTTTTCCCGGCGTAAAGGCACTCGATGATGTGAACTTAAAGGTGCGTCCTCATTCTATCCATGCCTTAATGGGCGAGAATGGCGCTGGTAAGTCAACATTATTGAAATGTCTTTTTGGCATCTATCAAAAAGATGCCGGTAGCATTATTTTCCAGGGGAAAGAGATCGATTTCCATTCCGCGAAGGAAGCGCTGGAAAACGGGATTTCCATGGTACACCAGGAGCTCAACCTGGTATTACAACGTTCCGTGATGGACAACATGTGGCTGGGGCGCTACCCCACCAAAGGCATGTTTGTCGATCAGGACAAAATGTATCGTGATACAAAAGCTATTTTTGACGAACTGGATATCGATATCGATCCGCGCGCCCGCGTGGGGACGTTATCCGTTTCGCAAATGCAGATGATTGAAATTGCCAAGGCGTTCTCCTATGACGCGAAAATCGTCATTATGGATGAGCCTACATCGTCATTGACCGAAAAAGAGGTGAACCATCTCTTTACCATCATTCGCAAACTGAAAGAGCGTGGCTGCGGCATCGTGTATATCTCGCACAAAATGGAAGAAATATTCCAGTTATGCGATGAAATCACGGTACTTCGCGATGGTCAGTGGATTGCCACCCAGCCGCTGGAAGGGCTGGATATGGACAAGATCATCGCCATGATGGTCGGACGTTCGCTTAACCAGCGTTTCCCGGACAAACACAATACACCGGGGGAAGTGATCCTTGAGGTGCGTAACCTCACGTCGTTACGCCAGCCCTCAATTCGCGATATTTCGTTTGATCTGCACAAAGGTGAAATCCTTGGCATCGCCGGGCTGGTTGGCGCGAAACGTACCGATATCGTGGAAACGTTATTCGGTATTCGCGAAAAATCGTCCGGCACCATCACCCTGCATGGTAAGAAAATCAATAACCACAGCGCTAACGAAGCCATTAATAATGGTTTTGCGCTGGTAACAGAAGAGCGTCGCTCAACCGGGATTTACGCTTACCTGGATATTGGTTTTAACTCGCTTATTTCCAATATTCGTAATTATAAAAACAAGGTGGGTTTACTGGATAACACGCGTATGAAAAGCGACACCCAATGGGTGATCGACTCCATGCGGGTAAAAACGCCAGGTCACCGTACTCAAATCGGCTCGCTGTCAGGCGGGAATCAGCAAAAAGTAGTTATCGGTCGTTGGTTATTAACCCAGCCGGAAATATTGATGCTTGATGAACCGACGCGTGGTATTGACGTTGGTGCGAAATTCGAAATTTATCAGCTAATTGCTGAACTGGCGAAAAAGAATAAAGGGATCATCATCATCTCTTCTGAAATGCCAGAATTGCTGGGAATTACCGACCGTATTCTGGTGATGAGCAATGGACTCGTCGCCGGTATTGTTGATACCAAAACGACAACGCAAAACGAAATTCTGCGTCTTGCGTCTTTGCACCTTTAAGATCAGGGGCCACTCATGAGTGCGTTGAACAAAAAAAGTTTTATTACCTACCTGAAAGATGGCGGTATTTACGTCGTTCTTTTAGTCTTGCTGGCGATTATTATTTTCCAGGACCCCACTTTCTTAAGTCTGCTGAACTTAAGTAACATCCTGACGCAGTCTTCCGTACGTATTATCATCGCGCTGGGTGTGGCAGGTCTGATTGTCACCCAGGGGACTGACCTTTCCGCAGGTCGTCAGGTCGGGCTGGCGGCGGTTATTGCCGCGACGCTCCTTCAGTCCGTGGAAAACGCGAACAAAGTGTTCCCGGAAATGGCAACCATGCCGATTCCGCTGGTGATCCTGATTGTTTGCGCTATTGGCGCGGTCATCGGCCTGGTGAACGGTATTATCATTGCATATCTGAACGTAACGCCGTTTATTACGACTCTGGGTACAATGATTATCGTGTACGGGATCAACTCCCTTTATTACGATTTCGTCGGCGCATCACCGATCTCCGGGTTTGACTCCCACTTCTCAACCTTTGCTCAGGGGTTTGTGGCGCTGGGCAGTTTCAGGCTCTCGTATATTACGTTCTATGCGTTAATTGCCATTATTTTCGTCTGGATCCTGTGGAATAAAACTCGCTTCGGCAAAAATATTTTTGCTATCGGCGGCAACCCGGAAGCGGCGAAAGTCTCAGGTGTTAACGTCGGTCTCAACCTGCTGATGATTTATGCGCTGTCCGGCGTGTTTTACGCGTTCGGCGGAATGCTGGAAGCGGGACGTATCGGCTCCGCGACAAACAACCTCGGCTTTATGTACGAACTGGACGCCATCGCCGCCTGCGTGGTAGGCGGGGTATCCTTCAGCGGTGGGGTTGGTACCGTGCTGGGAGTGGTGACTGGTGTGATTATCTTCACTGTCATCAACTACGGTCTGACCTATATCGGTGTGAACCCGTACTGGCAGTACATCATTAAAGGGGCGATCATTATCTTTGCTGTTGCGCTTGACTCCCTCAAGTACGCGCGCAAAAAATAAGTTCGGTCTTCTTCAGGCCCGGCAGGATTTTCCCGCGCCGGGCTATTTTTCGGCCTTCCTGATATCCGCAATCACGTCCACGTAATAACTTTTCTCATCCTCTTTTGAACGGCAAAAATGCTGCCCGAATGTATCATTAATGGTCACACCGACGCTTTTCAGCAGGGCGATTTTGGCCTGGGATTTCTCATCTTCCGCTAAACAGGCTGGAACGTAATAGACAATCCGATTAGTGATTTCCTTGTCACTTTTTTCCAGCAACCGGCAACGTTCGCGATAGGTTAATAACCACCACAGATCAATCTCCACAAAGTCCAGTGTCAGGCCGAAAATATAGATATTGCGACGAAAAAAATTATCGATCCAACTGAATTCCTCCCCCGGTGTGTTTAACCGACGGATTAGCGGTTTGAGATCTTTAAACTCTTCTTTTGAATAACTGCTACCCGTGGCGGTGTAGTTACGCATCGCCTGCAGATAACCGCTGTAGTGCTCGTAACCCAGCGTAATGGAGTTGGCAACGGTAATCGCACCGTGGATATGCCAGATGCGTTTGTCGTTAATGAGGTGATGGCGGAAAACGTTGTATTTTTGTTCTTTGATAATGCCGTTATTTTTAATTTCATCAGACGCTGGCAGGCAGCTTTCGAACGCCAGATCATAGTTGCTGGTCATGATGTTCTGGCAATCGAGCGTCATGATTTGCTGGTGGATATCATTGCGGGTAATGGTCTGAATTTTGTTGGCAATAAAGCGTTTGATCGTGCTTTCGATGCGATTGCTGTGCTGCGTTTTTAAGATGTTGAAGTAGATCTCTTCGTAGGCGAGAGTAAAAGGTTTGTTGTTGGTATCGATGGCAATTCCGTATTTCTGACCGAGGCTTTG
This sequence comes from Trabulsiella guamensis ATCC 49490, assembly GCF_000734965.1. GTDB lineage: Bacteria > Pseudomonadota > Gammaproteobacteria > Enterobacterales > Enterobacteriaceae > Trabulsiella > Trabulsiella guamensis. Next base: position 140,985 of record NZ_JMTB01000043.1, on the reverse strand, counting down.
CAGAACATCAAACCAGGAATTGCCGTCGGCCAGATTATTAATCCCGTTCCCCACCAGCAGCGCGTAATTGCCCATTACTCTTTCCTTTGCTTGTCCTGCAACTCCAGCAATTGCTCAGGGGTGACCGATGGATAGCCCTGCGCATCTTCCGGGACTTCATGCTGTAACGGAATGGGGACCAGCGGCCCTAAAAAACGGGGTTCGCGCTTGAAAAGATAGAGGTCCGCCAGGGCGCCGAAGCGCGCGCCAAACTCACGAAGCCTTACGCTGAGCATGTCTTTTGGCGACGGTACGGCATAGCACTGGGCCTGAATCCCCATATGCAGCGCGATAAACAGCGCGCGCTCGCAGTGAAAACGCTGGGTAATGATAATGAAATCATTGGTATCAAACACCCGGCGCGTACGGACGATAGAATCCAGCGTCCGGAAACCAGCGTAATCCAGCACAATGTCGGCCGGATCAACCCCCGCGGCGATGAGATCTTTACGCATCGTCACCGGTTCATTATAGCTTTGCAACGCGTTGTCGCCGCTCAACAGCAAATAATTCACTTTGCCGCTGTTATAGGCGTTGAGCGCACCCTGGATACGGTAACGGTAATACTGATTGATAACGCCGGTGCGGTAATATTTGGCGGTGCCTAACACCACGCCGACCTGACGATAGGGCAGGTCCTGCAGCTCGTCATAAATATAGGGCGCGGTTTTCCAGCTCATCCAGCGATCAAGACCCAGCACGGTCAACAGCAGCAGGCCGATTAGGACTAACAGGCTGTATAACACGCGCTTTAACATGGACTTGACTCGATGGCAGATTTTATTTCACTCAGGCTACTTTACCCGCCGGGTAAGCGCAAGAAACAGTAAGTTAATTGGGGGGATTTTCATCAGTGCGGGCGCGAAGCCCGCACGATACGGGTTCAGGACAGCAGAACGCGGTCGAGACTCTGGCAGCCGAGCGCTCTGAGGGTGGCGGCGGTAGCATCCCACTGGATGAGTGGCGCATCGGCGCGTTCGGCAAGGATGGCGCGCTGAATGTCCGGATAGTCATAACCGTTGAGGCTCAATAGATTAAGTGCGCCCTGCAACGGCGGCAGTGTCGGGTTGAACGCCGCGTTTTCCGCATAGCTGCCGCTGAAAATCGTGCCATCGCGACACTCCAGCGCCACGCCGGACGGCGATTTGCTGTATGGCATATGGCTTCTGTTCGCGGCGGTAATGGCCGCCTGCGCCAGCGCATCGCCTTCCAGAATGTAGCCGTGATCCTGGTCATCCATCAGCAGGGTTTTGATCTCCAGATCCTTCGGCCCGAACGCGTCCGGCAGGTAATCTTTCAGCGTGTGCGGTGCCCGGCCTGGCAGGTTAATACGCAGCGTCAGACCACTGTTCAGTTCGTTCATAAACTGACGGCAGTGACCGCAAGGCGTGTAGTTTACGGTGATAGCCTGCAGTGATTTTTCTCCACGCAACCAGGCGTGACTGATGGCGCTCTGTTCAGCGTGTACCGTCTGTTGCATGGTGGCGCCAATGAATTCCATATTGCCGCCGAAATACCAGGTGCCGCTGACGCCGCGGGCGATAGCCCCGACGTTAAAATGCGAGAGATCGGCGCGGGCACAGGCCGCCGCCAGTGGCAGGAGGGCGAAAGCCAGAGCGTCTTCGTCCAGTCCCGTAGCCTTTTGCAGCACCGCGACCTGTTCCGCCGTCAACAGTGCGGGAAAATGCTCATCCGCCAGAATTGGGGTGAGAGCTGACTGCAAATTTTCTGCAAGCTGTGCAAAAGCATAATGAAAACGTGAATGCATGGCGTTGCCTCTCAACAATGTAATGGGAGCGTAGTTTACGGGCCTGTTACGGCTTTATATGTGATCTACTTCGCACTACCTGTGCAACTAATGAAATTCAACGAAAAAATGTGTGATGTATCGCCTTTTAATGCAGGATGGCCAGTAACACCGGAAAAATAAACGGCGCCAGCAGGGAAGTGATAATCCCGCAGATCACCAGCGCTAACGAACTGAACGCGCCTTCCTGATAATCCAGCTCGGCGCAGCGGGCGGTGCCCAGCGCATGCGACGCGGTTCCCATCGCCAGTCCGCGCGCGGCTTTGGTATGGATGCGCATCCGGTTCAGCAGCGTATGACCAAATACCGCGCCGAGAATACCGACAAAAATCACACAGACCGCGCTGATAGCCGGAATGCCGCCAAGGCTGCCGCTGACCGCCATGGCAATCGGCGTCGTGACCGATTTCGGCAAAACAGAAGCGGCAATTTCCGGCGTTGCCCCCATCAGCAGGGCCACCGAGGTGCCGGTGATCATTGCCACCAGGCTGCCAATAAAGCAGATGGTGATAATTGATTTCCAGCGGGCGCGAATCTGGTGCAACTGTTCATAGAGCGGAAAAGCCAGCGCCACGACTGCCGGTTGCAGTAGATCGTTAAGGATTTTGCTGCCCTGGAAATAGTGATCGTAAGGAATGCCGGTCAGCAGCAGGAATGGAATAATCACCACCAGCGCCACCAGTAGCGGGTTAAGCAGCGGCATCTTAAAGCGCGCGGCCAGCTTGCGGGCGGCGAAAAAGACCAGCAGGGTCAACGGCAACGACCACCAGATGTTTTCCATCATTCTTCAGTTCCTTTTTGGCCGACCACGTTGCGTTCACCATGGAGGAGGTGTGAGCTCCAGCTCACCACCAGAAACACCACCAGCGTACTGATGGCGCAAGAGACCACCACCGGCCCGAACTGGGTGCGCAGCAGATCGAAATATTGCATGACACCGACGCCGATAGGCACGAACAGCAGCGCCATATAGCGGATCAGCACATAGCAGCCCGGATTGACCCATTTTGCGGGCAGGATTTGCAGCGCCAGTAGGACAAATAAAATCAACATACCGATAATGCTGCCAGGAATAATAATAGGCAGCAGGGAGGCAACGAAATTTCCCGCGTACAGGCAGGCGTAGATCAGAACGAACGCCCGCAGGTACTGCCAGAATGTATTGAAAAATTGACTCATGGTGATTACCCTTGATGAAACGCATTCATCATACAATTAAAGTCAGAAATGTGCTACCGATCACAACATGAATTCTGAGCATACCTGTGGTCCCCCTGTGGCTCATCTGGCATTCCAACAAATTTGCTGGCAAAAAGTGATGTTACAGAGTGTAGCCTGAAGCCGTTAAAGCAGACTTCATTCCCACTGCCATTAACGCTAAGATAGCGCCTCTTTTTCTCCGGGTAACGATATGCGTGTTTTACTGGCGCCGATGGAAGGCGTGCTCGATTCGCTGGTGCGCGAGCTGCTGACTGAGGTTAACGATTACGATCTCTGTATCACCGAATTTTTGCGGGTGGTGGATAAGCTTCTGCCGGAAAAATCGTTTTATCGTATTTGCCCTGAACTGCACCATCAGAGCCGCACTGGTGCTGGTACGCCGGTACGTATTCAGCTGTTGGGGCAATACCCGCAATGGCTGGCGGAGAACGCGGCCCGTGCCGTCGCGCTCGGCTCATGGGGGGTTGATCTTAACTGCGGCTGTCCGTCAAAAGTGGTCAATGGCAGCGGCGGCGGGGCAACGCTGCTGAAAGATCCAGAGCTGATTTACCGTGGCGCAAAAGCCATGCGTGAAGCGGTTCCGGCTCATCTGCCGGTGACGGTGAAAGTGCGTCTGGGCTGGGACAGCGGCGACCGGCAGTTTGAAATCGCCGACGCAGTACAGCAGGCAGGGGCGACGGAGCTTGTCGTGCATGGTCGTACCAAAGAAGATGGCTATAAAGCGGAACGCATCGACTGGCAGGCGATTGGCGAGATCCGTCAGCGGCTGACCATTCCGGTTATTGCCAACGGCGAAATCTGGGACTGGCAGAGCGCGCAGGCGTGCATGGCGGCAACCGGCTGCGATGCGGTGATGATTGGCCGTGGTGCGCTGAACGTGCCGAACCTGAGCCGGGTCGTGAAATACAACGAACCGCGCATGCCATGGCCCGACGTCGTGAAGTTGTTACAGACGTACTCCCGCAAGGAGAAACAAGGCGACACCGGGCTTTATCACGTCGCCCGCATCAAACAGTGGCTGGGGTATTTACGCAAAGAGTACCGTGAGGCGACGGCGCTGTTTACCGCGGTCAGAACCCTGCAGGATTCCGCCGCGATTGCGCAGACTATTGACGCTTACGCGGCGCGACACCACTAATCCTCCGGCGACGCGCGCTTTTTGTCGCGTCGCCTGAGCCACCAGCGCACGGCCACCACCAGACCCACCGCCAGCAGCAGCCAGATCCAGTGTTTGAGATGCTTGTCGAGATTGTGCAGCCACGGGCCGATAACTTCTCCACCGACGTAACCCAGGGTGGTAAACAGCAGCGACCAGATAATCGCCCCGAGAATGTTAAGCGGCAGGAATATTTTCGGTGGTAACCGGCTGGCGCCAATCAGTAGCGGGCCAATGACCCGAAAGCCGTACATAAAACGGGTTCCAATAACGAACAGGTAAGGGCGGCGCTGGATCAGCCGCTGAGCCGAACGGATTTTAGCTTTATGGCGTTTGAAGCGCCGCAGCAGGCGGCCGCCAAAACGTCGCCCCAGCAGGTAAAGCACCTGATCGCCAATCATCCCGCCGAGCGCCACCGACACCACCACCAGCCAGAATTTAAGCAATCCCTGATGCGCCGCTACCCCGCCGAGCAGAGTGACGGTTTCTCCTTCCGCCAGGCTGCCGATGACCAGCGCGGCGTAGCCATACTGTGAAACCAGACTGTTGATATCCATACGAAGTAAGGACTCCCTGAATAACACCTGTGGTTAATCATATACCCTCTGACGCCCTTGCGACGGCAAAGACGGGAAATAGCGCTAATCTGCTTTTTCACGCTGTACGCAAAATAATCTATCAGTATGTCTTATACTTGAAGGGTGATTCTACGAAGCCGTGACAAGGGGGTTTTATGAACCATGTCTGGGGACTGTTTTCACATCCCGAGCGCGAAATGCACGTCATCCGTGGCGAAAACGAATCTGTTTCGCATCACTACACTCACCATGTGTTAATCATGGCGGCGATCCCGGTGATCTGCGCCTTTATTGGTACCACGCAACTTGGCTGGAATTTTGGCGATGGCACGGTAGTTAAACTGTCGCCCGTGACCGGCCTGTTTTCTGCCGTTCTCTTTTATGCGCTGATGCTGATAGGGGTCGCGGCGATGGGGCGAGTCATCTGGTGGATGGCGCGTCACTATCCGCAACGCCCGTCGCTTCGCCACTGTATGGTCTTCGCCGGATATGTTGCCACGCCGTTGTTCCTGAGTGGGATTGTCGCGCTTTATCCGCTGGTCTGGCTTTGCGCACTGGCGGGGACGATTGCGCTGTTCTACACCGGCTATCTGCTCTACCTGGGCGTGCCAACCTTCCTCAATATTAACAAAGAAGAGGGCTTAAGCTTTTCCAGCTCGACGCTGGCCATCGGCGTGCTGGTGCTTGAAGTTCTGCTGGCGTTAACAGTGATCCTCTGGGGTTACGGTTATCGCTTGTTCTGAATTATGCACCGTCGGGTTCTCCGGCGGTGCAGCATTTCCTCACGATTATCTGCTGGCGACGCGGGAGTTCTGCGAGGTATGATGCAGCTTCAGGAAATCCTGAAATAATCAGCTACATTAATCTTTTGCCGAAAAAATAACCAGAAATCTCACCATGCAGAAATGTCGAGTGTCCTTGCTCAGCCTTGCGCTGATGCTGGCAGTGCCTTTTGCGCCACAGGCGAGCGCGAAAACCGTTGCAACCGCAGCGGCCGCGCAACCGGAGATCGCATCCGGTAGTGCGATGATTGTCGATTTGAATACTAATCAGGTGATTTATTCCAGCCACCCGGATCTCGTGCGCCCCATGGCGTCAATCACCAAAGTGATGACCGCGATGGTGGTGCTGGACGCCCGTCTGCCACTGGATGAAATGCTGACGGTGGATATCAGCCAGACGCCAGAAATGAAAGGGGTTTACTCGCGCGTCCGTTTGAACAGCCAGATTAGCCGCAAGAATATGTTGCTGCTGGCGCTGATGTCTTCTGAAAACCGCGCAGCGGCAAGCCTGGCGCACCATTATCCGGGCGGTTACAGCGCGTTCATCAAGTCGATGAATGCCAAAGCGAAAGCGCTGGGCATGACGCATACTCGCTATGTGGAGCCAACCGGGTTATCTATCCAGAACGTTTCAACAGCGCGGGATTTAACCAAACTGCTGATCGCCAGCAAGCAGTACCCGCTGATCGGTCAGCTCAGTACTACGCGTGAAGATACCGCGACGTTTGCCCATCCGGCCTATACACTGCCGTTTCGCAACACCAACCATCTGGTGTATCGCGATAACTGGAATATTCAGCTGACCAAAACCGGCTTCACCAACGCAGCCGGGCATTGCCTGATTATGCGCACAGTCATTAACAACCGTCCGGTGGCGCTGGTGGTGATGGATGCCTTCGGCAAATACACCCATTTCGCCGACGCCAGCCGCCTGCGGACATGGGTGGAGACCGGGAAAATCATGCCAGTTCCGCCTGCTGCGCTGAGCTATAAAAAACAGCGCGAGGCACAGATGGCGAACGCCATGCTGCACGGTGAACAAACCACCCAGGCGGATTAACCTTACTCCGCCTTACTGACTGGGGTGGCGGTTTCGCCCCAGTACTTTTGCTTGCTGGTTTTGCCAATTCCAGGATTCATGCTGTTGGTCGGGTCATTCTGACGATAAAACTGCTTCAGGCTGTCTGCCGCTTCATACAGGTGTCCGACGTTATGTTCCGCCGGGTACTGTGCTCCCCGCTCGCGCAACAGTGCCAGCATCTGTTCTTTCAGCGCATGCGCATCCACTCTTTTTTTGACGATGTAATCCTGATGGAAAACGTGGCACATGAAATGACCGTAATAGAGCTTATGCACCAGCTGGCTGTCAATTTCCGGCGGGAGATGCTCAAACCATTCGGTGTCGTTACGGCGTAACGCAATATCCAGCGCCAGAATATCCTCCACTTCATCGGCATGAACCGCCTGATAGCGGATGGCGGCTCCGGCAGCGGCGAACCGGTGCAAAAATGCTTTGCTGCCTTCTTCCGGCGTACATTCGAAATAAGCCCCTTCAGCCTGCTGAAAATAGTCATTCAGCCAGCGTTTCGCTTCTTCAATGCCATCGCCTGCCATTTTCAGCAACAGGTGATGTTCATACTTATCGCGCCATGCTTTCATGCGCGGCGGCAGATGGTTGGGGAAAACGTGACCAATCTTCTGCATAAAGCGGTCGGTGAAATGCGGTTTAAACAGCGATACTTTTTCCAGCATCGCGTCGGTACGCCCCTTCAGCGTGAAGAAGAACGGCATTTTGTCGGTGCCGAGTTTGTCGATCATCAGGAAGGTGTCTTTACCGTACTGCTCAGCGATATCGTAAATATCACGGTGCATGTATTCCCCGGCCACCGGCAGGTTTTCAAAGTTCGCCAGAATATGACGACGGATCTCCGTCAACACGTCCGGCTGATTAGTGCCGATGTAAAATACCTGCTGATTTTTTTCAGCCGGGAAGGTGTCGAGACGCACGGCGAACACCGCCAGCTTGCCGGCGCAACCGGAGGATTCAAACAGACGATCCGGGTCAGCGTTGTAGCGGGCCGGGGTTTGTGCGTTGACGTCGCGCACGCGGGAAATGTAGTCGTGATCATGCGCGTGGCGGCCGTCGTGGCGCACATCGCTCTCTTTCACGCGGTCATCGTCGAGTTTGCTTAAGATCTGCTCCGGCGTCTCACCAAGCTCAATACCGAGGTGGTTCACCAGTTGCAGCTTGCCCTGTTCGTCAATGCGCGCGAACAGCGACATTTCGGTATAGGCCGGACCGCGTTGTACCAACGATCCACCAGAGTTGTTGCAGATCCCGCCAATCACCGACGCGCCAATACAGGACGAGCCGATCACCGAATGCGGCTCGCGGCCAAACGGCTTGAGCGCTTTTTCCAGCGAATAGAGTGTCGTGCCGGGAAAGGCGAGCACCTGTTCGCCGTTGTCCAGCAGGTGCAGTTTGTCGAGACGCAGAGTGCTGATGATGACAATCTCACGGTCATAATCGTTGCCGTTTGGCGTGGAGCCTTCGGTAAGGCCGGTATTGGCCGCCTGCATCAGGATGATTTTATCGGCGCTGACACAGGCGTTCAGCACACGCCAGAGTTCGAGCAGCGAACCGGGAAATACCACCGCCAGCGCATCGCCCTGACCCGAGCGAAAACCTTTGCGATAGCGTTGCGTTTTGGCCGGATCCGTCAGCAGGTGAGCGTGACCAACCAGACGAGCGAGTTCTGCCAGAAGGACGGTATTATCAGTTATCGTGGTGGAAGACATCTTCCCACTCCTTGTGGTGAGCAAATTTGTCGCGCTTAAGCATAGCGCTTTGTATGACAATTTGATTCGCGAATGCGGTAGAAAAATCAGAGAATAACCTTAGCATTATTCTTATCAGCCGTTTAGGCTTATGGCAAACCGCGGTTTCGCCGGGTTATCCGGCCCGAAATAGAGAGTAAAAATATAAATGAAATGGCTATGTTCTGTTGGCGTTGCCGTTAGTCTGGCGTTGCAACCTGCTCTGGCTGACGACCTGTTCGGTAACCACCCGTTGACGCCCGAAGCGCGGGATGCGTTTGTCACGGAATTGCTCAAGAAAATGACCGTCGATGAAAAAATTGGTCAGTTGCGCCTGATTAGCGTTGGCCCGGATAACCCAAAAGAGGCGATTCGGGAGATGATCAAAGCGGGGCAGGTGGGCGCTATTTTCAATACTGTCACTCGTCCCGATATCCGCACGATGCAGGATCAGGTGATGGAACTCAGCCGCCTGAAAATCCCCCTGTTTTTTGCCTACGACGTGATTCACGGTCAGCGCACCGTGTTTCCGAACAGCCTCGGTCTTGCCTCCTCATTTAATCTTGATGCGGTGAAAACCGTGGGGCGAGTCTCCGCCTTTGAAGCAGCCGACGATGGCCTGAATATGACCTGGGCGCCGATGGTTGACGTCTCCCGCGATCCGCGCTGGGGCCGCGTCTCAGAAGGCTTTGGTGAAGATACTTACCTGACGGCGATCATGGGGAAAACCATGGTCGAATCGATGCAGGGCAAAAGCCCGGCAGACCGGTACTCGGTGATGACCAGCGTCAAACACTTCGCAGCCTACGGCGCTGTTGAAGGGGGTAAAGAATACAACACCGTCGACATGAGCCCGCAGCGCCTGTTCAACGATTACATGCCGCCGTACAAAGCGGCGCTGGATGCCGGCAGCGGCGGGGTGATGGTGGCCCTGAACTCGCTGAACGGCACCCCGGCGTCGTCAGATTCCTGGCTGCTGAAAGACTTGCTGCGCAACGAGTGGGGCTTTAAAGGTATCACCATCTCCGACCATGGCGCTATCAAAGAGCTGATTAAACACGGCACAGCCTCCGACCCGGAAGATGCGGTACGCGTGGCGCTCAAGTCTGGCATTAACATGAGTATGAGCGATGAATACTACAGCAAATACCTGCCGGGGCTGGTGAAGTCGGGCAAAGTCACGATGGCGGAACTGGACGACGCGACCCGTCACGTACTGAACGTGAAATATGACATGGGGTTGTTTAACGATCCTTACAGCCATCTGGGGCCGAAAGAATCCGACCCGAAAGACACTAACGCTGAAAGCCGCCTGCATCGCAAAGAGGCCCGCGAAGTGGCGCGTGAAAGTCTGGTGCTGCTGAAAAACCGTCTCGATACGTTACCGCTGAAGAAGACCGCCACGATTGCGGTGGTTGGCCCACTGGCCGACAGCAAGCGCGACATGATGGGCAGCTGGTCGGCCGCCGGGGTGGCTGATCAGTCCGTCACGCTGCTGACCGGCATCAGAAACTCGGTAGGCACGCAGGGGAAAGTGATTTACGCCAAAGGGGCGAACGTCACCAGCGACAAAGGCATTGTGGATTTCCTCAACCAGTATGAACCGGCCGTGGTGGTCGACCCGCGCTCGCCGCAGGCGATGATTGACGAAGCCGTCACCGCGGCGAAACAGTCTGACGTGGTTGTGGCGGTGGTCGGTGAAGCACAGGGAATGGCGCACGAAGCCTCCAGTCGCACCGACATCACTATCCCGCAGAGTCAGCGTGATATCATTGCCGCGCTGAAAGCCACCGGTAAACCGCTGGTGCTGGTGCTGATGAACGGTCGTCCGCTGGCGTTGGTAAAAGAAGATCAACAGGCTGATGCGATTCTCGAAACCTGGTTTGCCGGTACCGAAGGTGGCAACGCCATCGCCGACGTGCTGTTTGGTGATTACAATCCGTCCGGTAAACTGCCGATGTCCTTCCCGCGCTCGGTCGGGCAAATCCCGGTGTACTACAGCCACCTCAATACCGGTCGCCCGTACAATCCGGAAAAACCGAATAAATACACCTCGCGCTACTTTGACGAAGCCAACGGGCCGCTCTATCCGTTCGGCTATGGCCTGAGCTACACCACCTTCACCGTATCCGATGTGAAAATGTCGGCACCTACGATGAAACGTAACGGCAACGTCACCGCCAGCGTCGATGTCACCAACACTGGCAAGCGTGAAGGGGCGACGGTGATCCAGATGTACCTGCAGGACGTCACCGCCTCAATGAGCCGGCCGGTGAAACAGCTGCGTGGTTTTGAGAAAGTGAACCTCAAACCCGGCGAAACCCGGACCGTCAGCTTCCCGATCGACGTGGATGCACTGAAGTTCTGGAACCAGCGCATGAAATATGACGTGGAGCCGGGTAAATTCAACGTCTTCATCGGTGTTGATTCCGCCCGGGTGAAACAGGGTGAGTTTGAATTGAAATAAAATGAGTTGCCTGCCTGGAGGAAATAATCTTCAGGCAGGCAATAAACAAAAAGAGCGCTCTTTTTTATTTTTATTGTATTAATTTCCTGCATCCGTTTATAACGATGGCAAGCATTAATGCCTTCGATATTAATTACATTGATTCAATTTATTAAACGGATGTAATTCAGTGAGTGATATTATCTATTTAACCCTGCGCGGTGCGCAGCAGGGTCTTATTTCGTCTGGCTGCGGCAGTGCTGATTCTGTTGGCAACCATTATCAGCAATCCCACCCTGATGAGATATTTGTTTTTAGCCTGAGAAAAAATCTGTCGAGAACCACGCAGCGGCTGGCACCGCAAGGCCTCACGTTTTGTAAGCCGGTTGATAAAAGCTCCCCGTTATTGATGCAGGCAATCAATCATAATGAACGGTTAACGCTCAATTTTAGCTTTTACCGTATGAGCCCTGCAGGACGATGGGAAGCGTATTACGCGATTAACTTGCGTGGCGCATCCATACAACAGATCCAGTGTCATTCTGTGGTTGATGATATTCATCAGGAATATATAACGGTCGGCTATGATTATATTCACTGTCGACATCTCGCTGCCGGTACGGAATATGATTATCTGGTCACCCCGGAAAATTATAATGAGATTTTCCCACCTGAAATACCACCACAGAAATCGCCACCCGCCAAAAGAACGTTGACGCTAACGTTGGGCATATTCTTCGATGGTACCGGCAATAATGCCGTGAATACCCGCAATATGCTGGCCGCCTGTACCGCGCAACATTTTGATATCGACAACCCCGATGCAGTCAGCATTCTCGAACGTAACGCACAAATGCAACTGGGGATCTCCGGCTGCGATGCTACCAGCTACAAAGGCTATTACACCAATATTCATTGGTTGCATGAATTGTACCCCAGGCGATTTTTCGAAGAAGCTAACACTATGCAGAATAAGATTTATATCGAAGGGATCGGTACCCGTGCAGGGGAAGCGGACAGTCAGATTGGGATGGGATTGGGGATTTCAGATACCGGAGTGATAGCAAAAACGGATGATGCAGTGAAGCAGATTCCATTTGCGATCAGTCGTGCACTCGATCTCTTGCAAGGAAATGCTGAAATTGCTGCCCTCCAATTTGACATATTCGGTTTTAGCCGTGGTGCCGCTGCCGCGCGACATTTTGCCAACCGTGTACAGGAAGAAGATCGCGCCATTATCGCCGCTATCCGGCAGGGGATGAGAGATATCACCTACAGCGGCACGCCTGCGGGTAAGACACGCTTTATTGGCCTCTTTGACACTGTCGCGGCCATCGGTACGCCACTGAATGGCCTGAATCCTCACAGTGCTGATACCGGCGAGGTCAGGATCCGACTGCGTCCCGGCGTAGCGGAAAAAGTTTTTCAGATCACCGCCGGGCACGAATGCCGCTTCAATTTTGCCTCAAACAGCGTCCGTCCGGCCTGGCCGGAGCTGATGCTGCCCGGCGTTCATTCTGACATCGGTGGTGGCTATCTACCGCAGGAAAGAGAGGCACTGTTCCTGACCCGACCGCAGACTGAAACGGTACCGCTAGAAAAGCCAGGAGAGCAAACCCGGGCATATCGGCTGACGATGGGGCAATTACGGGTGATGGAGGCATCGCCAGCGATTGCGCCGATCATCCGCAATAATCCCATTATCCCGGAGGTCTGGGCTGATGAGCGAATGCCCACTGATCGGTACGGACAGATGCAAAAGCGCAGTTTCGCTGCGCTGACGCTCCGCCAGCGGATCGTGCGCAATGACTGGTCGAAGGTGACACTGCGGGTAATGATTGCCGCCGCTGAAGCTGCAGGGGTGGTGTTCGATGATGTCGATTCAGGGCGTCCCGCGCTGGTTTTACCAGCAGAGTTACAGGCGCTTGCGAAAAAAGCGCTCGCCCAGGAGGAGAAAGCCCGTCGTTATGACACCGTTTTCGGGTTTACCTCTGAGGAACTGGACGTGCTGGCATCGCGTTATATTCACTGTTCTGCTAACTGGAATGCCATTGAAATCAACAAACAGGGCGATATCCAGGGCGGCGCAGCACCGGCGGAAATCGTGAGTTTTGTTAATCGTCCGGATGAGGGTTGGATCCGCACTGTCTATAACATGGATGGAAAAAAAGCATGAAAAAGAATATGTTCGCTATTTTTATACTCTTTACGGTGATGACCGGTTGTCACTATCCCGCTTCACACCCCCTGCAGTCACGTCAGGCGGCGGAGGGCGACTGGACGTTGCCCTACAAAGAATGGCGTTTCGATTTCTTCACCCCCTTTGCACTTTATGCCACGGTCACTTATGTCCAGATTATTGATGTCGAGGGTTACCTCAATCAATTTTTTACCCTGGATTCAGCCGAAGATGATCCCAATGTGCAGGGAACATGGAGCCAGACAACTGGCTCGACATACCTTAGTTTCAATAAGGTAAAAAGTCTGCCGCAATATATGCTGTTTTGCTGGGATTCAATTATTGATAAGAAAACGTACGAAACCAGTATTCTCTTTTCACCGAAAACCTGGCAGCGGATGAAAACCCCTGCTGATCATACTAGCTATTCGGGTCGTACTGTCTGGTATGACACGCTGCTGATTGGTCTTGCTCCCGAGGGCAAAGTGCGACTCTGGCTCGATGATGTCAATCGTTACCCCAATATCCCGGTGACACCCGCCCAGATGATCACCCGTAGCGGCAAAGAGATGAAGTTTTGCCAGGGCATCACAGAGCACCCCAACGGATATGTCTATTTCGGTGATACCCCGGGATTTATTAAGGGTAAAACCTATCCGTACGGGAGCTGGTAAAAAGGGTTGTACTCACTCAGATAATCACGCATTCTCCGGTTAAACGAACCGTTTTCGTCTACGCTTTTCATTCAAGGCTATGAAAAAGAGCGTAAATCACGAGGAAAATCGCATGACAATGACAAAGGGGTGGGCGGCGACGATGGCGCTCGTGGCGGCATTCAGTCTGCCGCTCCAGGCCGCGGAGCCGGTCAAAGTCGGATCGAAAATTGATACCGAAGGGGCGCTGCTCGGCAACATTATTTTGCAGGTACTGGAAAGCCACGGCGTCAAAACGGTTAACAAAGTTCAGCTCGGTACAACACCTGTGGTACGTGGTGCCATCACGTCAGGTGCGCTGGATATCTACCCGGAATATACCGGCAACGGCGCGTTTTTCTTCAAAGAAGAGAACGCTCCGGCCTGGAAGAATGCTCAACAGGGCTATGAAAAAGTCAAAAAACTGGACGCTGAGCAGAACAAACTGGTCTGGCTGACGCCAGCGCCTGCCAATAACACCTGGACTATCGCCGTTCGTCAGGAACTGGCGAAGGAAAATAAACTCACCTCGCTTGCTGATCTCAGCCGTTACCTGAAAGAGGGCGGTAAATTTAAGCTGGCGGCATCGGCTGAGTTTATTGAGCGAACAGATGCACTACCTGCCTTTGAGAAAGCCTACGGTTTCAAACTCAACCAGGACCAATTGCTGTCACTGGCCGGAGGGGATACCGCGGTGACCATCAAAGCCGCGGCGCAGCAGACCTCTGGTGTAAATGCCGCGATGGCCTATGGCACTGATGGTCCGGTGGCCGCACTGGGGTTACAAACCCTGAGCGATCCGAAAGGTGTGCAGCCGATTTACGCCCCCACGCCGGTGGTGCGGGACGCGGTGCTGAAAGCATATCCGCAGATCGGCGAATGGCTGAAACCCGTCTTTGAAAGTCTGGATGAAAAAACGCTGCAACAGCTGAACGCCAGCATTGCCGTGGAAGGGCTGGATGCCAAAAAAGTGGCGGCTGACTATCTGAAACAAAAAGGGCTGGTGAAGTAACGGAACCGTGTCGATTCAATGTCATAACCGGGTCGTGCTGCTGCTGGTACTGATCGCACTGGCAGCAGCGATGCTCCCCTTTATCAATTATGCACCCAACCGGCTGATGTCGGGCGAAGGGCGGCAACTGTGGCAGATTAGCGCTTTCTCTTCTTACTGGTTGCTGGCGCTGCCAGCGGTTTTTATTGTGCTCAGCTTGCTGCCCGGCCAGCTCCCGTTATGGACAACGTTCCTCCTCGCGCAACTCTCGTTCGTCACGCTGTTCTGGTCTGCCGGGCATGCCGCAACACTGCTTGTGACCAGCGAAAGCCCGCTGGCGAGAACCTCACCAGGCAGCGGATTATGGCTGTGGCTGGCGTTGTCATTACTGATTTGCAGTGATACGGCGAGACGGCTGACTCGACGTTCCGTCTGGCGCTGGTTGCTCAATGCGCAAATCTGGATCCTTCCCTGTGTACTGTTATGGCTGGGGAAACTGGATGATCTCTCGTTGCTGAAAGAGTACAGCAATCGCCAGGACGTGTTTAACGATGCGCTGGTGCAGCATCTGACGCTGCTGTTCGGTACGCTGTTGCCTGGGCTGATGATCGGCATTCCACTCGGCCTGTGGTGCTATCGCCATGATTCACGTCAGACCTCTGTTTTTACCACCCTGAATATTATTCAGACTATCCCTTCTGTCGCGCTGTTTGGGTTGCTGATTGCGCCGCTGGCCGGGCTGGTTCAACAGTTTCCGGTACTGGCGAAAATGGGTATTGCCGGCACAGGGCTGGCGCCGGCGCTTATAGCGCTGGTGCTTTATGCGCTCCTGCCGCTTGTGCGCGGCGTGGTGGCGGGGATGCGTCAGGTGCCGCCTGATATTCTTGAAAGCGCGGAGGCTATGGGCATGAGCCCTCGCCAGCGTTTCTGGCAGGTTCAGCTACCGCTGGCAATGCCAGTGTTGCTGCGCAGTCTGCGCGTGGTCGCCGTCCAGACGGTGGGCATGGCAGTGATAGCAGCGCTTATCGGCGCAGGGGGTTTTGGTGCGCTGGTATTCCAGGGGTTGCTGAGCAGTGCGTTGGATCTGGTTCTGTTGGGTGTGATCCCAACGATTGTACTGGCGGTAGTGCTGGATGCGCTGTTTGGCCTGTGGATAGCTCTGCTGAGAGGGGCGCGAAATGATTGAATTTGAACATGTGAGCAAAAGCTTCTCAGGCCTCGACGCGGTGAAAGATCTCTCGCTGAATCTGCGGGAAGGCGCTTTTTCGGTGCTGGTTGGGACCTCTGGCTCCGGGAAATCAACCACGCTGAAGATGATTAACCGGCTGGTGGAGCATGACAGCGGCATCATCCGTTTTGCCGGGGAAGAAATTCGCCAGCAGCCCGTGCTCGAAATGCGCCGGCGGATGGGCTACGCCATTCAGTCGATTGGGCTTTTTCCCCACTGGACGGTCGCGCAGAACATCGCCACAGTGCCGCAACTGCAGAAATGGTCGCGCGGCAAAATCGACCAGCGCATTGAGGAACTGATGGCACTGCTCGGTCTGGAACCCGCGTTGCGCGAGCGTTATCCGCACCAGTTGTCGGGCGGGCAGCAGCAGCGCGTTGGCGTGGCGCGGGCGCTGGCGGCGAACCCTGAAGTGCTGCTGATGGATGAACCCTTCGGCGCGCTCGACCCGGTGACCCGTGCCGCGCTCCAGCAGGAGATGAGCCGCATTCACCGCCTGCTCGGGCGAACGATTGTGCTGGTCACCCATGACATCGACGAAGCGCTGCGGCTGGCTGATCATCTGGTATTAATGGACGGCGGCGAAGTGATCCAGCAGGGTACGCCGCTGGAGATCTTAAGCCATCCCCACAACGAATTTGTACGCACCTTTTTTGGCAGCAGTGAACTGGGCGTACGGCTGCTGTCGTTACGCGAAGTGAGGCATTACCTGCGTCGTGATGAACACGCTCAGGGCGAACCATTGCAGGAAGCCATGAGCCTGCGCGAGGCGCTGTCAGCGTTTGTGGCGCAGCAGCGGCTCAGTTTGCCGGTGGTTAACGCGCTGGGTGAGCCATGTGGCGTGCTGCATTTTGCTGATCTGTTGCGTGAGGAGGAAAACCGTGCAACGGTTTCGTGACCCGCTACTGTGGTTGATTGTGCTGTTTCTCGCGCTGCTGTGGCTGTTGCCGCGCAGCGGTCCATTGTTTCACGCGCTGTTCCCGCAACTGCCGCGCCCGCTCTATCAACAGGAGAGTTTTCTGACGCTGACGCTGGCGCACCTCTGGCTGGTGGGCGTGTCGAGCCTGGCGGCGGTGATCCTGGGGGTTGGCGCGGGAATTCTGGTCACGCGTCCGGCGGGGCGCGAGTTTCGCACGCTGGTCGAAACCATTGCCGCGATGGGGCAGACCTTTCCGCCAGTGGCGGTGCTGGCAATTGCGGTTCCGGTGATGGGCTTTGGCCGTGAACCGGCCCTTATCGCGCTGATTCTTTATGGCATTTTGCCGGTCCTGCAGGGAACGCTGGCAGGACTGGCGGCGGTGCCGGAAAGCGTCAGCAGTGTGGCGAAAGGGATGGGGATGAACGGCTGGCAGCGGCTGGCAAAAGTGGAGTTGCCGCTGGCAGCACCGGTGATTCTGGCGGGGATCCGCACCTCGGTCATCATTAACATTGGCACTGCAGCCATTGCATCAACCGTAGGTGCCAACACGCTCGGTACGCCGATCATCATCGGACTGAGCGGGTTTAACACGGCGTACGTGCTTCAGGGGGCGATTCTGGTGGCGCTGGCGGCCATTATTATTGACCGTGGCTTTGAGCGACTGAACCGCTGGCTCAGCCGATACCGCCACGAACAATAAACGAATATCCCGCGAGCATCACGCCACTGATACCGCCGATAGCCATCAGCGTAAAGAGAGTAATAACAGCGATTTTGGCGGGTTTCATAGCAGGCTCCTGTGTTAACACCGTTATTCTACTATGAAACGCCTTTGTTATTAAACGAATGCGTAAAAGTAACGCTATGCCCCGAGGGAAACGATCTCATAACCGGCTTCCCGCCAGCGGGCCAGCTGTTGTGTCTGTAACGAAGACGGCGATTCACCACACCAGACCAGCAGCGTTTTCCCTTCGAAAATTTCCGGCCGTAACTGGGTCAGCGAATGGGCGAGGATATCGACCCGCCAGCCTTGCTCAGAGGCCATCCAGCCTTCCAGCCACAAGCGTGTGGTGTCATGAATATTCCAGCCAACCACCAGCGCATCTTTCCCCGCTTTACGGTGACCGCTCAGTAAGCAATGCGAAATATGATTGATTAAGATGCCGTCCAGCATGCTTAACAGCATATGCAGAGTGGCCTGTTGTGATTGCAGGCGTCGGCGAAGCGGAATGAACAGGTTAGTGACCAGCGTCTGAGCTGGGTAATCGCGACCGCGCTCTTTGATCCACAGCCGTAGACGGTTCAGATTGCCATTTTGCAGATAACTGAGCAGCATCTCCTGTTGCTCCAGCCAGCCGGTGTGCTGCGCGCTGGTCTTTTCACACAGCAGCGATTTGACTTTGCCGACCTGAACGCCAGTTTCTATCCAGCGTTTGATCTCCCGAATACGATCAATATCTTCTTCATTGAATAAGCGGTGTCCGCCGTCCGTGCGTTGTGGTTTTAGCAATCCATAGCGGCGCTGCCAGGCGCGTAGCGTTACAGGATTGATGTCACAAAGCAGAGCCACTTCACCGATGCTGTAAAGCGCCATGTTTTCACCTTTGCCCTAGCTTCCCACTATAACTGTAGTCACTAAATTCCGAACCAGGAAAATTTGTTCGTTTTTTGTTCAGATCTCAGGCGGGTCAGGTGAAAAAAGCGTAATAAAAGCGTGATCTTAAGCGCATTTTTGCGTTTTTATGCCTCGCTTCAAAGAAAGTGATTTCCATGCAGGGTAAATTACCACTATTCAGGCGTGGTATGGCTCAGGTCGGGTATGTACGAGTTTAATCTGGTGTTGCTGCTGCTTCAGCAGATGTGTGTATTTCTGGTCATCGCCTGGCTGATGAGCAAAACGCGGCTCTTTATCCCTCTGATGCAGGTTACCGTGCGTCTGCCGCACAAACTCCTCTGCTATGTCACCTTCTCCATTTTCTGCATTATGGGGACCTACTTTGGTCTGCATATCGAAGATTCTATTGCCAATACCCGTGCTATCGGCGCGGTGATGGGCGGCCTGCTGGGCGGCCCGGTAGTGGGGGGGCTGGTCGGGCTGACCGGCGGGCTTCATCGCTATTCGATGGGCGGCATGACGGCGCTCAGTTGCATGATTTCGACCATTGTCGAAGGGCTGCTGGGTGGACTGGTACACAGTGTGTTGATTCGTCGCGGCCGTCCCGATAAGGTGTTCAGCCCGTTGACAGCCGGGGCGATTACCTGTTTTGCCGAACTGGTTCAGATGCTGATCATTCTGGCGATTGCGCGTCCGTTTAACGACGCGCTGCATCTGGTGCAGAGCATCGCCGCGCCGATGATGGTCACCAATACCGTAGGGGCCGCGCTGTTTATGCGTATTCTGCTCGACAAGCGGGCAATGTTTGAGAAATACACCTCGGCGTTTTCGGCGACGGCACTGAAGGTGGCGGCGTCGACGGAAGGGATTTTGCGACAGGGCTTCAATGAAGAGAACAGCATGAAAGTGGCGCAAGTGCTGATCCAGGAGCTGGATATCGGCGCGGTGGCGATCACCGATCGCGATAAGCTACTGGCCTTCACCGGGATTGGTGATGATCACCACCTGCCGGGCAAACCGATCTCATCGTCATACACACAAAAGGCGATTGATACCGGCGATGTGGTCTATGCCGACGGCAATGAAGTGCCGTACCGTTGTTCGATTCACCCGAACTGCAAGCTCGGCTCGACGCTGGTGATCCCGTTACGGGGTGAAAACCAGCGCGTTATCGGCACAATTAAGCTCTATGAAGCGAAAAATCGCCTGTTCAGCTCGATTAATCGCACGCTGGGCGAGGGGATCGCGCAGTTGCTGTCCGCACAGATCCTCGCCGGGCAATATGAACGGCAAAAAGCGTTGCTGACACAATCAGAAATCAAACTGCTGCATGCGCAGGTGAATCCGCATTTCCTGTTTAACGCGCTGAATACGCTGATGGCGGTGATTCGTCGCGACAGCGATCAGGCCGGACAACTGGTTCAGTATCTGTCGACCTTCTTTCGTAAAAACCTGAAGCGACCGTCGGAAGTGGTGACGCTGGCAGATGAAATCGAGCATGTTAACGCCTATCTGCAAATCGAAAAGGCGCGTTTCCAGTCCCGTCTGCAGGTGACGTTGTTTGTTCCGGAATCCCTGTCGCATCACCAGCTGCCGGCGTTTACGTTGCAGCCTATCGTGGAGAACGCCATCAAACACGGTACATCGCAACATCTCGGCGTGGGCGAGATCTCCATTCAGGCGAGCCAGCACGGTCAGTACCTGCAACTGGATATCGAAGATAACGCTGGTTTGTATCAACCCAGGGAAAACGCCAGCGGACTGGGCATGAATCTGGTGGATAAACGACTTCGCGCCCGCTTTGGTGACAACTGCGGCATCACGGTTACCTGTGAACCGGAACGCTTCACCCGTATCACTCTGCGACTGCCCCTGGAGGAGACTGCATGCTAAATGTGCTGATTGTCGATGATGAACCCCTGGCACGAGAGAATCTGCGCATTCTGCTACAGGAACAAAACGATATCGACATCGTCGGTGAATGTTCAAATGCGGTTGAAGGTATTGGCGCGGTGCATCGTCTGCGCCCGGATGTGCTGTTTCTTGACATCCAGATGCCGCGCATCAGCGGGCTGGAAATGGTGGGTATGCTTGATCCGGAACACCGGCCATACATCGTTTTTCTCACCGCCTTTGATGAATACGCCGTCAAAGCCTTCGAAGAGCATGCTTTTGACTACCTGCTCAAACCCATAGAGGCGAAGCGGCTGGAGAAAACCCTGACGCGCCTGCGTCAGGAACGTAATCTGCAGGATGTCTCTGTGCTCGGCGAAAATCAGCAGGTGCTGAAGTATATCCCCTGTACCGGCCACAGCCGAATCTACCTGCTGCAAATGGAAGATGTGGCGTTTGTCAGCAGCCGGATGAGTGGCGTGTACGTCACCAGCCACGAAGGTAAAGAAGGGTTCACTGAATTAACGCTGCGGACGCTGGAGAGCCGCACGCCGCTGGTACGCTGCCACCGACAGCATCTGGTTAATCTGGCGCATGTCAAAGAGATCCGCCTTGAGGAAAATGGCCAGGCGGAGTTACTGCTGCGCGCCGGGCAAACTGTGCCGGTCAGTCGCCGCTATCTGAAAAGCCTGAAAGAGGCGATTGGGTTGTAACCCGGTTGCGGTTACACTAGAGGCTTGCGTCTGATCCAGTCATCGTTTTTTGCCCGGAGCCCTGTGCGTGCCGGGTCAACATCTTAATTTTCTGAAGGCAACATGCTGAATAATGATATTTTACGTAGCCTGCGCTACGCCCTGAAAACCAACAACCAGGGTCTGGTGCGGCTGATTGCCCTCGGCGAAACGGACGTGGTAGAAGCGCAGATTGCGCCGTGGTTGCGAAAAGAAGAAGAAGAGGGATTTGAGCGTTGCCCTGACATCGTACTGTCTGCTTTTCTGAATGGGCTGATATACGACAAGCGCGGTCGTGACGAAGACTCGCCGCTGCTGACGCTTGAGCGCCGGATAAATAACAACATCATACTGAAGAAGTTGCGTATCGCCTTTTCCCTGAAAACGGATGATATTCTGGCGATCCTCACAGAGCAAAAGTTCCGCGTATCAATGCCGGAAATTACCGCCATGATGCGTGCCCCGGAGCACAAAAATTTTCGCGAATGCGGAGATCAGTTCCTGCGTTATTTCCTGCGCGGCCTGACGGTGCGCTTGCATCAGGCATAAAAAAAGCCGGATTTCTCCGGCTTGATTCGGGCGTGGTGTCTTAGCCCGGGAACCACTGGTCGCTGATTTTCTGATACGTGCCATCAGCTTTGATGGCTTTCAGCGCATTATTGAGTTTCTCGACCAGCGCTTTGTTATCGGGGCGAACCGCGATACCAAGACCGGTGCCGAAGTATTGCGGATCGGTCACTTTCGGCGTCGCGGTACCCAGTTGCGGGTTGGTTTTCAGCCACTCATTCACCACTGCGGTATCACCAAACACGCCGTCGATGCGGCCGTTTTTGAGGTCGATGATGGCGTTCTGATAGCTGTCGTACGCTACGGTTTTCACTTCCGGATGTTTATCCTGCAAATATTTCTGGTGCGTGGTGCCGTTTTCCATACCAATGCGTTTGCCTTTCAGATCCTCAAACGTCTTGTAAGCATCTTTTTTCGCAATGACAACTGCTGAGTTGGCATAGTACGGGTCAGTAAAAGTGACCTGTTTGCTACGCTCAGGCGTGATATCCATCCCCGAAATCACCGCGTCGTATTTCTTAAATTTCAGTGACGGGATCAGGCTGTCAAAGGCGTGGTTGGTGAAGGTGCATTCTGCCTGCATCTGTTTGCACAGCGCTTTCGCCAGGTCGATATCAAAACCCACAATCTGGTTGCTGGCATCCAGCGATTCAAAAGGAGGGTAGGTGGCGGAAACGCCAAAGTTGATTTTATCCGCGGCGACTGCGCCTGTGGCAAAGGTGGCAAACATTGCGGCCAGAAGTAATTTTTTCATGTGAAAGCTCCCGTCTGTCAATCTTATGATGTAGTGCCGTTTGTGACATATCGTTACGATGCCATTAAATGAATTTATATGCAATAAAAATGAGTAAATATTTTTATTGGAATAAAAAAAGACGGGAAGTAAAGGTACTTACCCGTCTGGATGATACAAACCTATGCAATGTCAGGAAATGACACCGGCTGGTTATTTTCGTGTTTCAAAGGCCAGTGCTTTACGTTCGATAAGGCGCATCATGAGTGTCAGCAGCCCGTTGACGATGAGGTAAATCACCCCCGCTGCGCCGAATACCATAACATCATAAGTCCGCCCGTAGAGCAACTGCCCGTGACCCATAACTTCCATTAATGTGATGGTGTACGCCAGCGACGTACTTTTGAAGATCAGCACCACTTCGTTGGAATAAGAAGAGAGGGCACGCTTAAACGCATACGGCAGCAGGATCGCCAGCGTGTCCTTCTTGCTCATTCCCAATGCGCCGCAGGATTGCCATTGCCCTTCCGGGATGGCGCGGACAGCACCGTAAAATAGTTGAGTGGTATAGGCAGCACTGTTGAGCGACAGCGCCATGAGCGCACACAACCACGGTTCCGACAGCAGATGCCAGATCAGCGGATATTCCTGCAGTGTCGGGAACTGCCCCGGACCGTAGTAAATCAGAAAGATCTGTACCAGCAGCGGCGTGCCAGTGAACAGCGTAATGTATGCGCGCACAATCCATACCAGCACCGGCGTTTTCAGCGTCAGAATGATGGTGAAGATCAGCGCCAGCACCAGCGCGACAAGAAGCGATGCCACTGTCAGCGTCAGACTGGTGTGCAGCCCTTTCAGCAGTTCCGGAAAATACTCAATCATCAGCCTGGTCTCCGTTCAAAGCGAGTGGCACGCAGGTCAATGCGTTTGAGAATGTATTGACTGAAGAGGGTAATCACCAGATAAATAGCCGCCGCCACGATGTACCAGGTAAACGGCTCCTGGGTACGCGTCGCGATGCTTTTGGTCTGCAGCATCAGGTCGTTCACGCTGATAAGCGAAACCAGCGCCGTATCCTTCAGCAGCACCAGCCACTGGTTCCCCAGCCCCGGCAGCGCATGACGCCACATCTGTGGCATCACCAGACGGAAGAATATCGCGCTTTTCGACAACCCCAGCGCCTGACCGGACTCCCACTGACCGACCGGCACGGCCTTCAGCGCACCGCGCAGGGTTTGCGAGGCATAGGCGGAATAGAGCAGCGACAACGCAATCACGCCACAGAGGAACGGGCTGACATCGAAGTTTTCGATCTCCATCTGTACCGGGATCTGCACCACGCCGAGATTCAGCGTGAAACCGTCGGATAGCATCAGCAGCAGCTGAGAGGAGCCGAAATAGATAAACAGGACCACCAGAATCTCTGGTAGCCCACGCAGCACGGTCACCAGCGCGGAACCCGCCCATGCGACCGGGAGCCATTTCGCCGACTCCCAGACCGCAAAGAACATCGCCAGTATAAGGCCGATGATCAGTGCACAAACGGCAAGGCCGATGGTCATCCCGGCGGCGCTTGCTAAAGGAAAAAATTCGTTCATTCAGGAATTACTTCTGAAACCATTTGTTATAGATGGTTTCGTACGTCCCATCTTTTTTCACTTTTTCCAGCGCAGCGTTAAATTTCTGCTGCAGGTCAGTATTGCCCTGGCGCACAGCGATGCCGAGGCCGGTGCCGAAGTAGTCTTTATCCGTCACTTTGTCGCCAACCGCGGCCAGTTTCGGGTTCGCTTTCAGCCACTCGGTTACCACAGCGGTATCGCCGAATACTGCATCAATACGACCGTTTTGCAGATCCAGTTTCGCATTCTGGTAACTGTCGTAAGGCACGGTGGTGATTTCCGCATGTTTATCCATGATGAATTTCTGGTGCGTGGTGCCGTTTTGCACGCCTACTTTCTTGCCTTTCAGTTGATCGATGCTGGTGAATTTACCCTGCTGACCGATGAACAGCGCAGAGTTGTCATAGTACGGCGTGGTGAACAGCACCTGTTTTTCACGTTCCGGGGTGATGTCCATACCGGCCATGACGGCGTCGATACGGCGGAATTTCAGGCTCGGGATCAGGCTGTCGAACGCCTGGTTGGTAAAGGTACAGGTGGCGTCGATCTCTTTACACAGCGCATTCGCCAGATCCACATCAAAACCGACAATCTTGTTGTTCGCATCAATCGATTCAAACGGAGGATAAGAGGCTTCCGTCGCGAAACGAATCGTCTGAGCAGCTGTTGCAGACAGGCTGACGCTGGCAAGCAGCGCGGCAATCAGTACTTTTTTCATTGTCATTGTCCCGAAAACTTTAGTGAGAAAGGTAGTTTTTAAAGGCATCGGTCTTTGGTTCCGCGAAACAGCTCGCATCCCCTTGCTCGATGATATGACCGTTTTCCATATAGACCACCCGGCTGGCGGTTTTACGCGCCACTTCCACTTCATGGGTGACGATCACCTGAGTAATTTTAGTTTGCGCCAGCTCGCGGATGATACTGACGATTTGCGCGGTAATTTCCGGGTCCAGTGCCGCGGTCGGTTCGTCAAACAGCAGCACCTGCGGCTCCATCATCAGCGCACGGGCAATTGCCACACGCTGCTGCTGACCGCCGGAGAGGTGCAGCGGATAACGATCGACATAGGGCGTAAGGCGCAGACGTTCCAGCAGCTTATCCGCCCGTTCACGCGCCTGATCTTTACTCAGCCCCAGCACACGACAGGGCGCCTCAATCAGGTTTTGCAGCACGGTCAGATGTGGCCACAGGTTGTATTGCTGAAACACCATGCCGACGTTCTGCCGTAAATCACGGATAGCCTTGTCGGACGGGGTTTTCGCAAAATCGAAATGGTTGCCTTCAATGGACAGTTTGCCGGAACGCGGCATCTCCAGAAGGTTAAGTACGCGTAGCAAAGAGCTCTTGCCTGCACCGCTTGGGCCAAGCAGTACCAGAGTTTCACCCTGTTGACACTCCAGCGTAATGTCAAAAAGCGCCTGATGTGCGCCATAGAAGCAATTAATGCCGTCTAATTTAATACTCATCGATACTCTTCATGCTTACAGAAAGGGCAGACATTGAGGCCGGAAATAGTAACGTTCACAGAATAGTTATGCAATATTTATGCGTTAAAACTTAAATATAAACCACATTACTTACTAAACTTAGCACAAAATAGCGATTGAGAAGGGCGGAAGGCAGAAATGTCGGCATTCATCACGGAATGCCAGACATTTTATCGGGGTTATCATCTAACGCGCGGCGGCACCTGGCATAATTAACGTTTTTCCAGTACCTGACGCAGCGTACCGGCGGGCGCATGGGCATTGGTGCCAAGATAGCGTACATCATCCACGGCCCAGCACTGGCCTTCGCGAATCATCAGCACCTCATCCTGCCAGCGTTGTGTTCCCTGTTTCAGTTCGACGCGCAGCGGAATGTTTCGGGCATCGGTATTCGGAATCGTTGATGCACTGGCGACATCAGCACTTTCCGGCAGTGTGGTGCGGCTGGAGAAGAGATCGGACTGCATGATGGCGCGATCATCAGGATTACGGCTGGCATCATTCAGCAATTTTGCCAGACTGTCACTGAGGTATGGACGCAGGCCCGTCAGGTCATTATTTTTGTGCTGAATGCGATAGTCGTAAAATTGTTGGGCTACCGCGTCCGGTCCGCCGTCAACACACGGGCCGCTGCGGGTGCCAATATCCTTAAATGCTGGTGTGACGGTAGTGCAGGCGCTGAGCAGCAGCGCGCCGGGAACCAGAAGAGCGAGTTTTGTATAGCGCATCAGGATTTCCTTATAAACTAATGTGTAAATATCTTTTCAAGCATAGCGTATCGATCCGATAATGCGTTTGCGTATCTGAGCTAACGCATTGAACCTAAACAAAGGAGCCTGGAAATGCAATTCTCAACGACCCCAACCCTGGAAGGGCAAACCATCGTCGAATACTGCGGCGTGGTCACCGGCGAGGCCATCCTTGGCGCCAATATCTTCCGTGACTTCTTTGCAGGCATTCGCGACATTGTCGGCGGGCGCTCCGGCTCGTACGAAAAAGAGCTGCGTAAAGCGCGGGAAATCGCCTTCGAAGAGATGGGCGATCAGGCAAAATCGATGGGCGCAGATGCAATCGTCGGTATTGATATCGATTACGAAACCGTGGGTCAGAACGGCAGTATGCTGATGGTGAGCGTCAGCGGGACGGCAGTCAAAACCCGCCGATGAAACGTCTTTTACTGCTGCTGTCTGTGCTGCTTGCGGGTTGTGCTGGTGAGCAGGGTATTGTTAACAAAGACGGGTATCAGCTGGATACCCGTCATCCTGCGCAGGTCGCTCTGCCGCGCATCAAGGTGCTGGTGATCCATTACACTGCGGATGATTTTGACGTCTCGCTGGCAACGCTGACCGATAAACACGTCAGCGCCCATTATTTGATCCCACAAGATCCGCCCATGCATCGCGGTAAACCGCGTATCTGGCAACTGGTGCCGGAAGACAAACTGGCCTGGCATGCGGGGATCAGTTTCTGGCGAGGCGCAACGCGCATCAATGACACGTCCATTGGCATTGAGCTGGAAAACCGTGGCTGGCAGAAAACGGGCGGAATAAAACATTTCACACCGTTTGCGCCGGGGCAAATCAGCGCGCTAATCCCGCTGGCGAAAGACATTATCGCTCGCTATGACATCGCACCGCAGAATGTGGTGGCGCACGCCGACGTGGCGCCGCAGCGTAAGGATGATCCCGGGCCGCTGTTCCCCTGGCAGCAACTGGCGCAACAGGGCATCGGTGCCTGGCCGGATGCTGCCCGCGTGGCGTTTTATCTCAATGGTCGTGCGCCGTACGAGCCGGTAGAGACCGCTTCGCTGCTTGATCTGCTTTCCCGTTACGGGTATGAGGTGACGCCGGACATGACCGACGCGCAGCAGAAGCGGGTAATTATGGCGTTCCAGATGCATTTCCGCCCGGCCCGCTGGGACGGTGTGGCGGACGCCGAAACGCAGGCAATTGCCGACGCGCTGTTAGAAAAGTACGGGCAGGGGTGAGATTTTCGCGAAGCTTAACGGCATATGTGACGCTGAGCACAGGGTTCCGTTCACCTCAAGTTCACCATTCCTCTGGCAGGTCTGCGCCCGTGAACGTGTTAAGGGCGTTCTCCGCCACGCCCTTAACAATCCCGGCTCCCGGCAGGAAAATTGCCGCTTCGCGGTACCCTCCGCTTATTCCTCCAGGCTATCGGGTCGGGCGCGAGGTAACATCCCTGTAAAGCGCGCCCTAAGCCCACATCCCTGTGGGCTTCCCCGGCCTTACGGAAACGCGTCGGCAATTTTCAGCCGGACCATCCGCACATCGGCAATTGTGCAGCCATGCAGAACACCGAAAAGCGTTTTTCTTATATTTAACAATCCGCTATAAAAAATTGCGAGCCGCTTTCCAGAATTTATCTTTAGCGATAGCTGGGTATAACGACAGTGGTATTATCGTCGCGCACCTGCAATATCAGGTGTCAGGATTGGCGTCCTGAAATGTATGTGACGGTAAATCTCTATTTTCCGTGGGTCACTTCATCTGTTTGAAAGTGCAGGGTATACTCCCTCACGTTTATGGTGGATGACCGGGAGCTTCGTAAGAAGCGCCAGTTATCACATGCACTGGTACGCCAATTCCGGCTCATCCACCGCCAGTGAACCTGGCGTTTCCGGCGGTGGTTTATTCACTTTGCATGTGGAATATACCAATGACAAAACCTTTCACTCCGCTGATCTATAGCGAACTCACCGTCCGTCATCCTGACTTTATCGATCTTGCCGAACATGCTGATTCAGCGACACAGTGTGACTATTGCCGGGCGCTGAATCAGGCACTGATACTGTTGCCAAAAAATGAACAGGTGCAGATTCCGTTGCGCGGGTTGCTGCATGATGTTGTGGGATTCATGGCCGGAGAATTAAAAGCCCCGAGATTTTGTCAGGCGTAACGCCCAGGCCCGTGCAAACGGAGTGCCGCCGGGCGCTAGCGGTGCAGCTTTCCGTGGTCGCGTAGCCAGGCTGCGGTGTGCACAATGCCTTCATCCACGGAGACCACCGGCTGGTAACCCAGTTCGTCTTGTGCACGGGTGGTGTCGAGGGTGAAATCAAAATTCAGCTTGGAGACGCCGTAGTGCGTCAGCGCCGGTTCTTTGGCGGATTTATTGCCAAAGTGCTCCATACTGCGGGCGATCATGTCCAGCATCGGGTAAGGCACCGAGCGGATGCGGCATTTGATGTCCAGCTCGTCGATGAGCTTTTGCACAATGCTGCGCAGCGTACGATGTTCGCCGTTGGTGATGTTGTAAGCGCGCCCGGAGGGCAGTGTGTCGCACAGCGGCTGGCTCGCCAGCCACATCGCATGAACGGCATTTTCGTAATAGGTCATGTCCACCAGCGCCTCGCCGCCACGTGGCAACAACACGCTGCCGTAGTGGTGCATCATTTGCGCCAGACGGGGAATAAACACTTTGTCATGGGGGCCGAACAGGCTCTGCGGGCGCAAAATTGTAAAACGGGTGTTGGGGTTGGCCTGCGCCAGCATCTGGATGACCTCTTCGCTGGCGGCCTTACTGCGTGCAAATTCGTTGGCAAAGCGGTGTGGGCGAAAATCTTCCTGAATATCCCGGTGATGGTGATAGTCGAAATAGAGCGACGGGGAAGAGATATGGATAAAATTACGTACTCCCCACGCCACGGCCCATTCGCCCAGACGGCGGGTGGCGCGCACGTTAGCGAGATCAAACGCCTGTTGCGTCCCCCAGGGGGAGGTAAAGCTGGAGCAATGCCAGAGCGTGTCGACGCCTGCCAGCATCACTTTGGCCTGAGAGGAGACCAGTTCGGTAAGGTCGGCATGGACAAACTCCGCACCCATTTTCATCAGTAGCGTGCCCATCGCTTCGTTGCGACCTGTGGCGCGTACGCTGATGCCTTTGTTGCGCAGGTATTCCACCGCGTTGCGGCCCAAACCGCTGGTGGCGCCGGTGACCAGAACCTTCATATCCGTCCACATGATAAAAAAAGAATTTCGTGCGCATTTTTCCGTGAATTCCCGCAGGATGCAATGGGAAACATGAAAGAACTGCTGCTATTTTAAGATGTTGACTGTGATTTGTTCTGCAAAACGTGCAATTGACCGCGCCATACCCCTGAAAATGAACAGATGTGCGGGGATCATCAGCAGCCAGTAAAACAGCCCCGGCATGCCATGCGGGTGCCACCAGGCACGAACGTCCAGCTCACGATGTGAGCCCTTATCACAAAGCGTAAAACTGAGGCGGCCAAGCCCTGGCGCTTTCATGCCAAACAGCAGCGTCAGTTGCTTTTCCGGTTCGACGATAATCACTTTCCAGCTGTCCACCGCATCGCCGGTTTGCAGATACTGATGAGAAGGGCGGCCTTTTGCCAGCTTGTGGCCGACCAGCAGATCCAGACTGGCGCGGATTTTCCACAGAATATTGCCAAAAAAGTAGCCCTCTTTGCCGCCGATACGGTTGATCACCTCCCACAATGCGCTGAGGCTGGCGGAGGTCTGCACAGTGCAGCCCGCCTGTTTGGCGTAATAGCCATATTCCGGGCGCCAGCGGGCAAATGCCTGCGGGTCGTAACCCCAGTCGCTGGAGTTCACCAGTTTCTCTTCTTCCTTCAGCGTGCGGCGCACTGCGTCGTCAAAGCGGATCAGTGGCTGTGGAATGAGGGCGCGCAGTGCAGCGTCATCGGCTAACAGATCATGCTTCAGGCCCTGAATCAGCGCTTTGGCGGTGGTTGGCGGCACGGAGGTAATCACATTGAGGAACCACACCGATACCCAACGAGTGGGGAAGGGAATGGGGATCAGCAACCGGTGACGGCCGCTGACCTGCATGAAATGTTCAAACTGCTGCTGATAGCTCAGTACGTCCGGCCCGGCGGCTTCAAAAATGCGGTGCTCCGGGGTGGGGTGGTTTAACAGTTCCACCAGATAGAACAGCAGGTTTTCCAGTGCGATCGGTGTGGTTCGCGAACGTACCCAGCGCGGCGGCGTCAGCACCGGCAGGTTGTACACCATATCGCGCATTACCTCGAACGCGGCAGAGCCTGCGCCGACGATGATCCCGGCGCGCAGTTCGGTCACCGGACAGCCAGCGTCACGCAGCACATCTGCGGTGATTTGCCGGGCGCGCAGGTGATCCGACTGCTGACTTTCCGGCGCCTGCAGCGAGCTGAGAAAAATGATTTGCTTCACCGGCGTTTCTCGCAGCGCATCACGCACGTTCAGCGCCACCTGCCGTTCATGGGCGACAAAGTCGCCCCCTTCGCCCATGCCGTGCACCAGGTAATAAAGCGTTTCCACGCCGTTTAACAGGTCGGGAAGGTTTTGTGGCCAGATGAGATCGACCTGATGGCAACTGACGCCAGGCAGTTGTTGCTTCTCCAGCCGTTCAATACGACGTGCCGCCGCCCGCACGGTATAGCCGCGCTGGCTGAGCTCAGTCACCAGATGTTGGCCGATATAGCCGCTGGCGCCGAGCACCAGAATGGATTGCGACACGGACGTCACTCCTTAACGCTGCAAAAAGGCCTGCCAGTGGCTGACCACCTGCGCCAGCTGTTCGCGGCTGACGTCGAGATGCGTCACCAGCCGCAGGGCGGGCGCCGCGTTGATCAGCACGCCGCGCTCACGCATAAACTCGCCCAGTGCGGCAGCATGCGTGTCGCCGACACGAACAAACAGCATGTTAGTATCGTGGCGCATGACGTCGACACCCATTTCACGCAACTGCGTAGCCATCCAGGCGGCGTTGTCGTGATCCTGCTGCAGTCGCTGCACGTTGTTTTTCAGTGCATACAGCCCGGCGGCTGCCAGGATCCCGGCCTGACGCATACCGCCGCCCGCCATTTTGCGCCAGCGCGTCGCCCGTTTGATGTAGTCTGCGCTGCCGACCAGCAGTGAACCGACCGGCGTGCCCAGCCCTTTCGACAGGCAGATGGTGAAGGAGTCACAGTATTGCGTCACCTCGCGCAGTTCGCAGCCGTAATCCACTACGGCGTTAAAGATCCGCGCGCCGTCGACGTGCAGGGATAGTCCGCGCTCGCGGGTAAATTCCCACGCCTGTTTCAGGTATTCACGTGGCAGCACTTTGCCGTTGTGGGTGTTTTCCAGACTCAGCAGGCGCGTACGGGCAAAGTGAATATCATCGGCTTTAATTTTCGCCGCCACTTTGTCGAGCGGTAATGTGCCGTCCGGTGCGGCGTCAATCGGCTGTGGTTGGATGCTGCCCAGCACGGCAGCACCACCTGCTTCATAGAGATAGTTATGTGCCACCTGGCCGACAATATACTCTTCGCCGCGTTCGCAATGGCTCAGCAATGCCACGAGATTAGCCTGGGTGCCGGTGGGTAAAAACAGCGCCGCCTCTTTTCCGCCCAGTTCGGCGGCGTAGCGCTGTAGTTCGTTGACGGTAGGGTCGTCACCATAAACGTCATCCCCAACCGGGGCGGTCATCATAGCTTCCAGCATGGCGCGTCCCGGACGGGTGACGGTATCACTACGTAGATCAATCACGGCATTTCCTTATCAGATACAGGGTAATGCCACCATTTTTACCTGAGCCAGTTGGTTTTCGCCAGTTCGATCACTTCATCACCGCGTCCGCTGATGATGGCGCGCAACATATACAGACTGAACCCTTTGGCCTGTTCAAGTTTTATCTGTGGTGGGATCGCCAGCTCTTCTTTCGCGACGACGACATCCACCAGCACCGGGCCGTCGATGCTGAAAGCGCGCTGGAGCGCGTCATTGACATCTGCGGCTTTCTCAACCCGAATGCCGGTAATGCCACAGGCTTCGGCGATGCGGGCAAAATTGGTGTCGTGCAACTCGGTACCATCAGTCAGATAGCCGCCTGCTTTCATTTCCATCGCCACAAAGCCGAGCACACTGTTGTTAAAGACGATGATTTTCACCGGCAGTTTCATTTGCACTACCGACAGAAAATCCCCCATCAGCATACTGAAACCGCCGTCGCCGCACATCGCTATCACCTGGCGGCTGGGATCGGTGGCTTTGACACCTAACGCCTGCGGCATGGCGTTAGCCATCGATCCGTGATTAAACGAACCAATCAGGCGACGCTTGCCGTTCATCTTCAGATAGCGTGCCGCCCAGACGGTAGGCGTGCCAACGTCGCAGGTGAAGATGGCATCGTCATCGGCGAGCTGGCTGATTTGCTGCGCCAGATACTGTGGGTGAATGGCTTTGTCGCTCGGTTTAGCCAGATCGTCCAGCCCTTTGCGTGCGTCGCGGTAGTGCTCCAGCGCTTTATCAAGGAACTTGCGGTCGGTCTTTTCTTCTACAAAGGGCAGCAGCGCGGTCAGTGTGGATTTGATATCGCCCACCAGCGCCATATCGACTTTGCTGTGCGCGCCAATGCTGGCGGGGTTGATATCGATCTGAATAATTTTGGCATCGGTCGGGTAGAAAGCACGGTACGGGAACTGGGTGCCGAGCAGCACCAGCGTGTCGGCGTTCATCATGGTGTGGAAGCCAGACGAAAAGCCGATCAGCCCGGTCATACCGACGTCGTACGGGTTGTCGTACTCGACGTGTTCTTTTCCGCGCAGGGCGTGGACAATCGGCGCTTTCAATTTCGCAGCAAACTCGACCAGCTCGTTATGCGCGGCCGCACAGCCGCTGCCGCACATCAGGGCGATATTGCTTGAGTAGCGCAGCAACTGCGCCAGTTTTCTCAGCTCTTCTTCGGCAGGCGTCACGATGGGGTGCGGCGCGTGATACCAGTGAGAACTGGCAGTTTCCGGGGCTGGTTTCAGGGCGACATCGCCGGGTAACACGACCACCGATACGCCGCGTTTCAGCACCGCCTGGCGCATCGCAACGGCCAGCACCTGGGGGATTTGTTCCGGGTTAGATACAAGCTCGCAGTAGTGGCTGCATTCGCGGAACAGCTCCTGCGGATGCGTCTCCTGAAAATAGCCGCTGCCGATTTCACTGGAGGGAATATGCGCGGCGATCGCCAGTACCGGAACGTGGTTACGGTGGCAGTCGAACAGCCCGTTGATCAGGTGTAGGTTGCCCGGCCCGCAGGAGCCGGCGCACACCGCGAGTTCCCCGGTTAATTGTGCTTCTGCGCCTGCGGCAAAGGCTGCCACTTCTTCATGGCGTGTTGACATCCAGTCAATGGTGCCCATTCGGTTCAGACTGTCGCTCAGACCGTTCAGTGAGTCTCCGGTGACTCCCCAGATACGTTTGACACCCGCCTGTTCGAGGGTTTTTGCAATATAAGCCGCCACAGTTTGTTTCATGGTTGTCCATCTCCGTTTTTGTGATAACGCTTACAAGCTTAGAAGAAAGTCGCGGTATTGCCCGGTAAATACCTGCGATTAAAAGGGGCTTTTCAGGCGTAATTATTCGGCATAATCTGATAGTTCCTCAAATGAAAACAGGAATTATTTCAAATGGCTGAATCATTATTACTCGCTGTTAATAAAAGACTCGCGTGCGACGATTTCGGTAAACTCTTGTTACGACTTGCCGTGGGTGGGCTGATGCTGTTTCACGGCTTACATAAGTTATTTGGCGGCGTTGCGGGTATCAGCGGCATGCTGGTGGCCAAAGGATTACCGGGGTTTATTGCCTATGGCGTATTGATTGGCGAAGTAGTCGCGCCGGTGCTGATTATTCTCGGCGTGCTGACACGTCCGGCGGCGCTGGTGCTGGCGCTGACGATGATCGTGGCATGGTTGATGGTCGGAATGGGAGAGACCTTCGCGCTGGACAAGGTCGGGGCGTGGGCGATTGAAAGCCTGGTCTATTTCTTCATTGGCGCGCTGGCGGTGGCGTTTTTAGGCGCAGGACGTTATGCCGTTGCGAAAAATCCCGTGTGGAAATAGCGGTTTTGTAAGCCCGGTAAGCGCTGATGCCACCGGGCTTGCAGATTACGCGAGGACAAGATCACCCTGCGGATGACAGGAACAGGCCAGCACATAGCCACTGGCGATCTCCTGCTCCGTCAGGGTCATGGTACTGCTGACGGTATACTCACCGGAGACCACTTTGGTTTTGCAACTTCCGCAAACCCCGGCGCGACAGGCGGCATTGACCGGGACTTTGTTGCTTTCCAGCGCTTCCAGCAACGTGGTGCCGACACGACCAAAAAACGTTTTTGCCGGTTGCAGTTTGGTGAATTTCAGCCCGCTGGTGGCCGCTTCCGCGACCGGTGTAAAGAATTGCTCTTTATAAAACTGCGTCACACCCAGCGCTTTCACTTCCTCTTCAACCATCGCCATGTACGGTGCCGGGCCACAGGTCATCACTGTGCGGGAGGCGAGATCCGGCTCGCTCGCCAGGAGTTCACGGGTAAGACGACCGGCAACGAAACCGTCCGTGGCGTTATTTTCCGCTACCAGGGTAACAGGGTACTGGCACCACTCGTCAGCGAAAATAACGTCCTGTGGCGATCGGATGTTAAAGATCACCTTCACATCCGCCTGCGGACGATATTTCGCCAGCCAGCGACGCATCGACATCACCGGCGTCACGCCGCAACCACCGGCCAGCAGCAGGAAACGATCGCTCGCTTTATCATCACAGGTAAATTCACCCTGAGCGCCGGAAAGCCAGAGGTAGTCGCCGCGTTTGACGTTGTTCGTCAGCCACTGCGAGCCTACGCCATCATCGATGCGACGGACAGTCAGCGTAATGTATTCGCTGACGCCCGGCGTTGAAGAGAGAGTGTAGGCGCGCAGGGTATCCGCCGAATTGCGGATACTGACCAGCGCATACTGCCCGGCGCGGTACGGATAATGGTCGTGACACAGCAGTGACAGCGTCCAGACATCCGGCGTTTCCTGAGTGATGTGATGAACCTGCATCCGCCACGGACACTGTGATGTTGGCATCGTCATGCTTTCCTCCTTACGCGCACAGCAATTGCTGCATATCCTGTTCAACGGTGGTGACTGAACGCAGACCAAATTTTTCATTCAGAACGGCCAGCAGATCCGGCGTCAGGAAGCCAGGTGCGGTCGGGCCGGTGACGATGTTTTTCACGCCCAGCGACAGCAGGGTCAGCAGAATGACAATCGCTTTCTGTTCAAACCAGGAAAGCACCAGCGACAATGGCAGATCGTTCACACCACAACCCAGTTTTTCTGCCAGAGTCACCGCCAGAATGATCGCCGAATAGGCGTCGTTACACTGACCGGCATCCACCAGACGCGGCAGACCTTCGATGTCGCCGAAGTCCAGCTTGTTGAAACGGTATTTACCGCACGCCAGGGTCATGATCAGACAGTCATCGGGGACGCTGGTGGCAAAATCGGTGAAGTAGCTACGTTCATCGCGCGCGCCGTCACAGCCGCCCACGAGGAAGATGTGCCGCAGTTTTTCACGGCTGACCAGGTCAATCAGGGTGTCTGCTGCGCCGAGCAGTGTCTGGCGGCCAAAACCGACCGTGATCAGATGCTCAATTTCGCTATACGGGAAGCCTGCCATTTGCTGCGCCTGCTGGATAACCGGCGAGAAGTCATCGCCTTCGAGGTGGCTCACACCCGGCCAGCCGACGATGCTGCGGGTCCAGATGCGATCATCATAAGCCCCCACGGTCGGGTCGATAATGCAATTGGAGGTCATAACGATGGGGCCAGGGAAGCGGGCGAATTCCACCTGCTGATTCTGCCAGCCGCTGCCGTAGTTACCGACGAGGTGTTTGAATTTACGCAGCTCAGGATAACCATGCGCCGGTAACATTTCACCATGGGTATAAACGTTAACGCCGGTGCCTTCGGTCTGCTGCAGCAGGTTGTAGAGATCTTTCAGGTCATGACCGGAAATCAGAATGCATTTCCCGGCAACGGCTTTCACGTTGACCTGCGTCGGAGTTGGGTGGCCGTAGGTGTCGGTTTCACCGGCGTCGAGGATGCTCATCACTTTGAAGTTCATCTGACCGATTTCCATCGAGCATTCCAGCAGTGCATTCATGTCAGTCGGCCAGGTACCCAGCCACGCCATGATTTTGTGGTATTGCGCATAAATGCTGTTGTCGTACTGCCCCAGTACATGCGCATGCTCCATGTACGCTGCGGCACCTTTCAGACCATACAGGCACAGCAGACGCAGGCCGAGAATGTTTTCGCCAATCGCTGCTTTGTCTTTGTTCGGAGTGAATTCAGCGGCCTGACGTTGTAATTCGCCGAGGTCGTCGCTGACCAGTTGCAGACCCGCCATCGGGTTATCAACGGCAACAGCAGGATCGTTATGCAGGCATTGCGCTTTCAGCATTTCGCGTCTGGCGATGGCTTCGCGCGCGTAGGCAATAATGCGAGGGGAATCAAAGTTAACGTTGGTCAATGTTGAGAAGAAGGCGCGAGGGGCAAAGTTATCAACATCATGATCGATGATGCCGTATTCACGTGCTTTTACCGCCCATGCCGACAAGCCCTGTAGCGTGGCGATCAGCAGATCCTGCAGATCAGAGGTTTCCGCGGTTTTCCCGCACATCCCCTGCGCGTAAGAACAGCCGTTACCTGCCGGGGTACGAATGGTTTGTTCACATTGCACACAAAACATGGTCACACCTTTTAAAGTTATATTTAAGATACATGTTTAAGAGTAAGCTCCGACCATGTCGCTGAAAAGGCATTTTTAATGCAACTTACACAGAGATTGATTTAGCGCAATTTTGGCGGTAATGGCATTACCGCCAGGAAGGGCGTTATGCGGAGAAAAAGGCCATTAATAACGGCACCAGCAGACTCAAAATAAAGCCATGCACAATCGCCGCAGGAACAATTTCAATTCCTCCGGAACGTTGCAGTACCGGCAGAGTAAAGTCCATTGATGTTGCACCAGACAGCCCCAGAGCGGTGGAGCGACTACGGTGTACCAGGCCCGGAATCAGCATAATGGCGATAAGTTCGCGCGCCAGATCGTTAAAGAAGGCGGCGCTGCCAATCACCGGACCAAAGGCTTCGGTAAGCAAAATGCCCGACAGCGAATACCAGCCATACCCGGATGCCATGGCGAGACTGGTTTTTAACGGCAGGTCAAGAATAAAGGCATTCATCGCGCCACCCACCAGCGAACTGATGACAACAATAACCGCGACAATCATTCCCCGACGATTCAGGATTATTTGTCTGAGTGTCATGCCGTTATTTCTTAATTGCACGCCGACGAGGAATAGCAAAAAGATGAGCGTATATTCGCTGGCTTCGGTGGCATGCTGAAGAAAAGCAAGTCCGGTCAGTCCAAGTAAAAAACCCAGCACCACAACGCCGCAAAGTTTTAATGATTCCAGCGCCATCGCAATACGCGACGGTAATTTTTCCTGCTGGTGCTGATGACGCCAGGGAAGGACTCTTTCCAGCCATAACAACGCCACAATATTGCACAGCAAAATAATAACGATACTGACAGCAGAATAGTGAAGGATCGCCAGTAGATTACTTGTCAGATTATCAAGAAACGCCAGGCTGATCCCCATAAAAAAGAGAATCACGTAAACAATCCAGCTTAACAGACGATTTATCAGTTTCAGTGTTGCGCTATGGCGCAGGGGGATAAGATAACCTGCTATCAGCGGCAGGAGGATAATCAGCAAGCCTGAGAACATGAACAACCCGGTCCTTTGAATAAAAATAGCGCACCAGACACTACCTAATTCCCGGGACTCAGTAAATAGATGCGGAATAAAAAACGCCCGACAACGCGGTGAGGCGACGTCGGGCGTATGTGACAATTCGCTTAATCGCGTTTTTCGAGCAGAGTGCGATAGAGCACGCCGCCGAGGATACCGCCGACAATCGGCATCACCCAGAATAACCACAACTGCTGCAGTGCCCAGCCGCCCTGGAAGATGGCGACGGCGGTACTGCGCGCCGGGTTAACCGAGGTGTTGGTGACCGGAATGCTGATCAGGTGGATTAGCGTCAGCGCCAGACCGATGGCAATCGGCGCAAAGCCAGCCGGCGCATGTTTATCAGTCGCACCGTGGATGACCAGCAGGAAGCCACAGGTCAGGACAATCTCAATCACAATGGCAGACAGCATGGAAAAGCCGCCCGGTGAGTGTTCGCCATAGCCGTTAGAGGCGAAACCGCTGGCTGCGGCATCAAAACCGACTTTACCGCTGGCAATGAGGTACAGAATCGCTGCGGCAATAATACCGCCCACCACCTGGGCGATAATATAACCAATCACCTCTTTCGCCGGGAAACGACCACCAGCCCACAGGCCTAACGTCACCGCCGGGTTGAAATGACCGCCAGAGATATGACCCACGGCATAGGCCATGGTCAGTACTGTTAAACCAAACGCCAGCGCAACACCTGCAAAACCAATTCCTAATTCAGGGAATGCCGCAGCCAGAACCGCGCTACCACAACCACCGAACACCAGCCAGAATGTACCAAAGCATTCCGCTGCTAATTTTCTGAACATAGCCACCTCAATGGATAATAGTGTATCAGTGCGCGAATAAGCCGCACTGGTCATTTATTTATCGCGACAAAGGAATGCGATGAAAATAAAGACTACGTATTCTAAAAATGAAAACCATCCCTTTGCCAGTTAAATAAGTCTTATTGGTTTGATTTAAGGCAATACGGTGTCATTCCTTAGAAAATTCTGAGGTAATGTAAGTGTAGAATGCTTCAACTGAAAGTAAACATACAGCATAAAATATAATTGCAGGCTCTGGTTCATATTCTTTTCACGCGTTTTCATGTTTCATCTGGAAAAGAATACAGGCTAAACAGATACGATTAGGCTGGTGTTCAGCGCCAGACTCTGCCGCTATACTGCTGATAGCAAAAGGAGAATATGACGGAGGGGAGAGGGCTATGCTTCTTGAACGGGTGGAAATCGTAGGCTTTCGCGGGATCCGGCGCTTATCGCTGATGCTGGAACATAACAACGTGTTGATCGGTGAAAACGCCTGGGGTAAATCCAGCCTCCTGGATGCATTAACGTTACTGTTGTCTCCTGAGCCGTCGCTCTACCATTTTGTCCGCGACGATTTCTGGTTTCCCACGGGCGATGTGCAGGGGCGCGAGCATCATTTACACATCATCCTGACCTTTCGCGAACTCGAGCCTGGCCGCCATCGTGTGCGCCGTTATCGCCCGCTTTCTGCCGGGTGGGTACCTTGCGACGATGGTTATCAGCGCGTCTTTTATCGTCTTGAAGGGGAACTGGCGGAAGACGGAAGCGTGATGACGCTGCGCAGTTTCCTCAATGGCGAGGGCGAAGCGCTGGAACTGGACGATATCGACAATCTGGCGCACCATCTGATCCGCCTGAAACCGGTGCTGCGCCTGCGCGATGCCCGCTTTATGCGCCGCATTAGCAGTGGGACGGTGCCGCATCTGCCGGATGTAGAAGTCACCGCCCGCCAGCTTGATTTCCTCTCCCGCGAGCTGGTGCGCAGCCCGCAAAACCTCACCGATGCCCAGATCCGCCAGGGGCTTTCCGCTATGGTACAACTGCTGGAACACTACTTTTCCGAGCAGGGAACCGCCGAATCACGCCACCGTTTGTTACGCCGGCGGTCGACGGATGAACAGCGCAGCTGGCGTTATCTCGACATTATTAACCGCATGATCGATAAACCCGGCAGTCGCAGCCATCGGGTGATCCTGTTGGGGTTGTTCTCCACTCTGTTGCAGGCCAAAGGCACTGTCAGGCTGGACCGGGATGCGCGCCCCCTGTTGCTGGTGGAAGATCCGGAAACCCGTCTGCATCCGATCATGCTCTCCGTCGCCTGGAATTTGCTGAATCTTCTGCCGTTACAGCAGGTGACTACTACCAACTCCAGCGAACTGTTATCCATGACGCCGGTTGAGCAGGTGTGCCGACTGGTGCGTGAGTCGTCGCGGGTGGCCGCATGGCGTCTCGGGCCAGGTGGAATGAATGCGGAAGACGGTCGCCGCATCGCGTTCCATATTCGTTTTAATCGTGCCTCTTCGCTCTTTTCCCGCTGCTGGCTGCTGGTGGAAGGCGAAACCGAAACCTGGATGATCAACGAAATGGCACGCCAGTGCGGTCACCATTTTGATGCGGAAGGGGTGAAAGTGATCGAATTCGCCCAGTCAGGCCTGAAGCCGCTGATTAAGTTTGCCCGCCGGATGGGCATCGAGTGGCATGTGCTGGTGGATGGTGATGAAGCCGGGAAGAAATATGCCGCGACAGTGCGCAGCCTGCTCAACAATGACGGAGAGCTGGAGCGGGATCACCTGACGGTGTTACCGGCCATGGATATGGAACACTTCATGTACAAACAGGGGTTCGCGGGGGTTTATCACCGGGTGGCGCAGATTCCGGAAGGCGTGCCGATGAACCTGCGGCGGGTGATCACTAAAGCGATTCACCGCTCATCAAAGCCGGATCTGGCTATTGAAGTGGCGATTGAAGCCGGGCGTCGGGGGATCGATGCCGTCCCGATGCTGCTGCGAAAAATGTTCTCCCGCGTACTCTGGCTGGCGCGCGGGAGAGCAGATTAGCGTTGACATACCAGCCGCGTTTGTTGATGCAGACTGTCTGACAGCGCGTAGCGGCGACGATATTCGGCGCGCTTCTTGCTGGCAATCTCTTCCATCGGCTTACGTCGCATTTCGTTGGGCAGCACGTAATCGCCGCGCTCATCCACACGGGCACCTAGCGACGCCCAGAAACTATTATAATCCGCATGCAGGTGTCCCTGTTTTTTCCTGCGATAGCGTAGGCTGCGGTAAATATGCGTTTCGTTACTGACTGCGCGGATCTGCGCCGCGCCGAGATGCTGGCCCAGCGTCATGGCGACTTCCACCAGCAGGCGTTTCGGAAAAAGACCGTGGCAGGCCCTGGTCGCCGTCTGGATCCGTTCATGGGGGACGTGCGCTTTGGCGCCTTGCAGGCCGCCGATATAGAGCGTATTTTTGCCCCCGAAGCGGCAGAACGTAAAGGTCAACTCCGCCAGCATAATTTCCTGCGCATCATAAAACTGCAACGTCGCTTCGCCTTCTTTATCCTGCATGGCGTCGGCCCGCAGACGCACCGTAAAGGTCTGGTCGTCTTTACCGCTCAGCACTGCCAGTGTGACGCCATCCGGCGTGAGATAGCGGTTGAATACCCGCACCGGCAGCACGTCGGCGAGCCGTTGATAGTGACAGTGCAGCGCGTCGACAGCCTGTGCGCGCGACATATTGACGGATAACCACGGGCGATGCAGACGGCAGGGCAGTCCTGGCTGCACATGCAGCATCTGTATCAGTTGCGGCTGTTGGGCCAGGACATTCAACAGGTGCAACGTGCTGAACGGTGTTGCCAGCGAACGCAGCATGAATTTGCGGCGATAGGCCTGATTGCGCCACGCCAGGCCTGGCATGAGTTTTCCACTTCGAAGTAACTGAAAAAGCTGCCAGCCCGACTTCAGTTGCGCGGATTCCGATTGCGATATTTCTGCGATGAATGACATGATGAAATCTGTTGGTCAGGTAGGGATGGCACTATTTCATCAGGTGAATAATCAATACTGTCTAAACAAATCAGACCTGTTGGTAAAACAGAGGGTTTCGTTGAGGTCAGGTTTAGATAGAATCATCCTTTATTTATGCCCGTGCATAGAGTTGGACTTTTTATGAATTTGAAGGGAAAAAGCAAAAAGGTTTATCTGCTGCTGGCTGTGCTGATTGTCATTGCCGGGATCTGGCTATGGCGGACGCTGAATGCTCCGCTGCCACAATATCAGACGCTGATTGTGCGCAAGGGCGATTTGCAACAAAGCGTGCTGGCGACCGGTAAGCTTGATGCGCTACGCAAAGTGGATGTAGGCGCCCAGGTGAGCGGTCAGCTAAAAACACTGTCAGTCAGCATTGGCGATAAAGTGAAAAAAGATCAGTTGCTGGGGGTTATTGACCCGGAACAGGCGGAAAACCAGATCAAAGAGGTGGACGCCACGCTGATGGAGCTTCGCGCCCAACTGCGGCAGGCGCAGGCTGAGCAGAAACTGGCGCAGGTGACGCTGGCGCGACAGCAAAAACTGGCGAAAACTAACCTGATCTCGCAACAGGATCTGGATACCGCCGCGACTGATCTGGCGGTTAAGCAGGCGCAAATCGGTACTATCGAAGCGCAGATTAAACGCAATCAGGCGACCCTTGATACGGCAAAAACCAATCTGGATTACACCCGCATTGTCGCCCCGATGGCGGGTGAAGTGACGCAAATAACGACGCTGCAGGGGCAGACAGTCATCGCCGCGCAACAGGCGCCGAATATTCTGACTCTGGCGGATCTCAGCACCATGCTGGTGAAAGCGCAGGT
This sequence comes from Trabulsiella guamensis ATCC 49490, assembly GCF_000734965.1. Taxonomy (GTDB): domain Bacteria; phylum Pseudomonadota; class Gammaproteobacteria; order Enterobacterales; family Enterobacteriaceae; genus Trabulsiella; species Trabulsiella guamensis. The sequence continues at coordinate 98,218 of NZ_JMTB01000043.1, read as the reverse complement.
GTCGGAAGCGGATGTGATCCACCTTAAACCAGGACAAAAGGCCTGGTTTACCGTACTTGGCGACCCGCTGACGCGCTACGAAGGCACACTGAAAGACATTCTGCCGACACCGGAAAAAGTGAACGACGCCATCTTCTATTACGCCCGTTTTGAAGTGCCGAACCCGCAGGGCGTGCTGCGTCTGGAGATGACCGCCCAGGTGCATATTCAGCTCAGCGGCGTGAAAAACATCATGACGATTCCGTTGTCGGCGCTGGGAGACGCCGTTGGCGACAACCGCTATACCGTGCGGTTGCTGCGTAACGGTGAGGTCAAAGATCGTGAAGTCAGCATTGGTGCGCGCAACGACACCGACGTGGAGATTACCAAAGGGCTTGAAGAGGGGGATGAGGTCATCACCGGCGAAGGCAAACCCGGAGCCGCGAAATGACGGCACTGCTTGAGCTGAATAATATTCGGCGCAGTTATCCCTCCGGTGACGGCAGTGTCGATGTGCTCAAAGGGATCACCCTCAGTATTGAAGCCGGCGAAATGGTGGCGATTGTCGGCGCTTCCGGCTCGGGCAAATCGACCCTGATGAATATACTCGGTTGTCTCGATAAGCCGAGCAGCGGAACGTATCGCGTTGCCGGAACTGATGTCGCCACGCTGGACGGCGACGCGCTGGCAAAGCTTCGCCGTGAACACTTTGGCTTCATCTTTCAGCGCTACCACCTGTTATCACACCTGACGGCGGCGCAGAATGTGGAGATCCCGGCGGTCTACGCCGGTACGGAACGCAAAGCAAGACGACAGCGGGCGCTCGGATTACTGAAGCGCCTGGGGCTGGAAGATCGGGTGGATTATCAGCCGTCGAAGCTGTCCGGCGGCCAGCAGCAGCGCGTGAGTATTGCACGTGCGCTGATGAACGGCGGACAGGTGATCCTCGCCGACGAACCCACCGGGGCGCTGGATACCCATTCCGGCGACGAAGTGATGGCTATCCTGCATCAGTTGAAAGAGCAGGGCCATACGGTCATCATCGTGACGCATGATCCGCAAGTAGCGGCGCAGGCGGAGCGCATCATCGAGATTCGTGACGGGGAAATTATGACCAATCCCCCGGCGAAAACAGCAACGCAGGGAGCTGCTATTCGCGAGCAACATGCCAATGCTTCCGGCTGGCGACAGTTTACCAGCGGGTTTCGCGAAGCGCTGTCGATGGCCTGGCGCGCGCTGGCGGCTAATAAAATGCGCACGTTGCTAACGATGCTGGGGATTATCATCGGCATCGCTTCGGTGGTCTCGATAGTAGTGGTGGGCGACGCCGCTAAGCAGATGGTGCTGGCGGATATCCGGGCGATTGGCACCAATACTATTGATATCTACCCCGGTAAGGATTTTGGCGACGACGATCCGCAGTACCAGCAGTCGCTGAAATATGATGATCTGCTGGCGATTCAGAAACAGTCGTGGGTCAGTTCGGCGACTCCGGCGGTGTCTAAAAGCCTGCGTCTGCGCGCCAACAATATTGATGTGGCGGCGAATGCGGAAGGGGTCGGTGGACAGTATTTCAACGTCTACGGTATGACCTTCAGCGAAGGAAATACCTTTAATGATATTCAACTTAATGGCCGTGCGCAGGTGGTGGTGCTTGACAGCAACAGCCGCCGCCAGCTCTTTCCCAATAAAGCGAAGGTCGTCGGGGAAGTGATACTGGTGGGCAATACGCCCGCCACGGTGATTGGCGTGGCAGATGAAAAACAGTCAATGTTCGGCAGCAGCAAAGTGCTGCGCGTCTGGTTGCCGTACACCACCATGTCAGGGCGCGTGGTCGGGCAGTCGTGGCTCAACTCTATCACCGTCAGGGTCAAAGAGGGTTATGACAGTGCGCTCGCGGAACAGCAACTGACCCGGTTGCTGACGCTGCGCCACGGTAAGAAAGATTTCTTTACCTGGAATATGGACAGTGTCTTGAAAACGGCGGAAAGAACCACACATACTCTTCAGTTGTTCCTGACACTGGTGGCGGTGATTTCACTGGTGGTAGGCGGGATTGGCGTGATGAATATTATGCTGGTGTCGGTCACGGAACGTACCCGAGAGATCGGCATCCGCATGGCGGTTGGTGCGCGGGCCAGCGATGTCCTGCAGCAGTTCCTGATTGAGGCGGTGCTGGTGTGCCTGGTGGGTGGCGCGCTGGGCGTAACGTTATCGCTGATGATTGCCATGGTATTGCAACTCTTTTTGCCGGGCTGGGAGATTGGTTTCTCACCGCTGGCGCTGCTGACGGCGTTTTTCTGCTCGACGCTGACCGGCGTTTTGTTTGGCTGGTTACCTGCGAGAAATGCGGCCCGACTTGATCCGGTGGATGCGCTGGCGCGCGAATAAGCGAAAAAAATGCCAGTCATAAGGACTGGCATTTTGCCTGCGGGATGTACACAATAATGCATAAGAGCTATGCGGTCGTTTCTGCTTCGACGGGCACAATCACTGAGGCATGATTGCCTTTAGGGCCCTGATGGACATCAAACCGAACAGATTGCCCGGCTTTTAGCGTTCTGTAACCATCCATCTGAATGGTGGAGTAATGAGCGAATATGTCTTCGCCACCGCCCTCGGGACAGATAAAACCAAACCCTTTGGCATTGTTGAACCACTTAACAGTACCCATTTCCATACTTCGACATCCTTCGTAAATCTTTATAAGTAGATGGAATGACCGGTGGTAGAGTCGGAGGACTGTTCAAATCCTCGCCAACTCTCAATCAGTAGAATGTAGATAAAGCGGGTATCGCGTCAAGGGGATGGCGTCGCGAAACGGTGGAAAATGAATCAAAATTTGAAGCAGTTAACGCTATTCCGGGGAATGTGACAGCTGTCGCGGATGACAACAATAGATGATAGTTATCTGCGATCTCGTGTAGATTCAATAGTGTGTAGACTCTTGTCAGCGGTGGGCCTCCGGCCTGTCGGCACCTGTAAACTAAGATGATAACTGACGATGAGCAAGACCAGAGAGTGGCTGGACTTTGACCAGCTGGCAGAAGATAAACTGCGCGATGCGCTGAAGCCGCCATCGATGTATAAAGTGATATTGGTCAATGATGATTATACTCCCATGGAGTTTGTTATTGACGTGTTACAAAAATTCTTTTCTTATGATGTAGAACGTGCAACGCAACTGATGCTCACGGTTCATTATCAAGGTAAGGCGATTTGTGGCGTATTTACCGCAGAGGTCGCAGAAACCAAAGTAGCGATGGTGAACAAATACGCGAGGGAGAACGAGCATCCGTTGCTGTGTACGCTGGAAAAAGCCTGAAGACAGGCATGAAAATTGGGGGAGGTGCCTATGCTCAATCAAGAACTGGAACTCAGTTTAAATATGGCTTTCGCCAGAGCGCGCGAGCACCGTCATGAGTTTATGACCGTCGAGCATCTGTTGCTGGCTTTGCTCAGCAACCCATCGGCCCGTGAAGCGCTGGAAGCGTGTTCTGTGGATCTGGTGGCGCTGCGTCAGGAACTCGAAGCCTTCATCGAACAAACCACACCCGTACTGCCCGCCAGTGAAGAAGAGCGCGATACGCAACCGACGCTCAGCTTCCAGCGCGTATTGCAGCGCGCGGTCTTTCACGTTCAGTCTTCCGGTCGCAGCGAAGTTACCGGTGCGAATGTGCTGGTCGCCATTTTCAGCGAGCAGGAGTCACAAGCGGCTTACCTGCTGCGTAAACACGAAGTCAGCCGCCTTGATGTGGTGAACTTCATTTCTCACGGCACGCGCAAAGACGAGCCGAGCCGAGCCAGTCTTCAGATGCCGGAAGTCAACCGAACAGCGAAGAGCAAGCAGGCGGGGAGGAACGTATGGAAAACTTCACGACCAACCTCAATCAGCTCGCGCGTGTCGGCGGCATCGACCCGTTAATCGGACGGGACAAAGAACTGGAACGCGCCATCCAGGTTCTGTGTCGCCGTCGCAAAAATAACCCGCTGCTAGTGGGTGAATCCGGCGTCGGTAAAACCGCTATCGCTGAAGGTCTCGCCTGGCGCATTGTGCAGGGCGATGTACCGGAAGTGATCGCCGATTGCACCATCTACTCGCTGGATATCGGCTCACTGCTGGCAGGGACCAAATACCGCGGTGATTTTGAAAAACGCTTTAAAGCGCTGCTGAAACAGCTGGAGCAGGATACCAACAGTATTCTGTTCATCGACGAGATCCACACCATCATCGGTGCGGGTGCGGCATCGGGCGGCCAGGTGGATGCCGCTAACCTGATTAAACCGCTGCTTTCCAGCGGCAAGATCCGGGTAATTGGTTCCACCACCTACCAGGAATTCAGCAATATCTTCGAGAAGGATCGTGCGCTGGCGCGTCGTTTCCAGAAAATTGATATCACCGAGCCGTCAGTTGAAGAAACTGTGCAGATCCTCAACGGTCTGAAACCGAAATACGAAGCGCATCACGATGTGCGTTACACCGCGAAAGCGGTGCGGGCGGCGGTGGAGCTGGCGGTGAAATACATTAATGATCGCCATCTGCCGGATAAAGCAATTGATGTGATCGACGAAGCGGGCGCGCGGGCGCGTCTGATGCCGGTCAGCAAACGCAAGAAAACGGTGAATGTGGCGGATATCGAATCTGTGGTCGCGCGTATAGCGCGTATCCCGGAGAAGAGTGTCTCGCAAAGCGATCGCGATACGCTGAAAAACCTCGGCGATCGCCTGAAAATGCTGGTCTTTGGTCAGGATAATGCCATTGAGGCGTTGACCGAAGCCATCAAGATGAGCCGCGCCGGCCTGGGTCACGACCACAAACCGGTAGGTTCTTTCCTGTTCGCCGGGCCGACCGGGGTCGGGAAAACTGAAGTGACCGTGCAATTGGCGAAAGCGCTGGGCATTGAGCTGCTGCGTTTCGATATGTCCGAATATATGGAACGCCATACGGTGAGCCGCCTGATTGGCGCGCCTCCTGGCTATGTGGGCTTCGACCAGGGCGGTCTGCTGACCGATGCGGTCATTAAGCATCCTCATGCCGTACTGTTGCTCGACGAGATCGAGAAAGCGCACCCGGACGTCTTTAACCTGCTGTTGCAGGTAATGGATAACGGTACGCTGACCGATAACAACGGCCGCAAGGCGGACTTCCGCAATGTGGTGATGGTGATGACCACCAACGCCGGGGTACGTGAAACCGAACGTAAATCCATCGGCCTTATCCAGCAGGATAACAGCACCGATGCAATGGAAGAGATTAAGAAGATCTTTACGCCGGAATTCCGTAACCGTCTGGACAACATCATCTGGTTCGATCACCTCTCGACGGAAGTGATTCATCAGGTTGTGGATAAGTTCATCGTCGAACTGCAGGTGCAACTGGATCAGAAAGGCGTGTCGCTGGAAGTGAGCCAGGATGCCCGCAACTGGCTGGCTGACAAAGGCTATGATCGTGCGATGGGCGCGCGTCCGATGGCGCGTGTGATTCAGGACAACCTGAAGAAACCACTGGCAAACGAGCTGCTGTTTGGTCAACTGGTTGACGGCGGTCAGGTCACTGTTGAACTCGATAAAGAGAAAAATGCGCTGACATATGGTTTCCAGAGTGCGCAGAAGCACAAACCGGAAGCGGCACATTAATTTCCTTACCGCATAAAAAAACGGGCGTAAGCCCGTTTTTTTTCATCCGTCATGCCATGAAAAAAGCCGGGAACACTTCCCGGCCTTTCAGCATAATTCGGTTGCCGTTTCGGCAAATAAAACAATCAGCGACTACGGAAGACAATGCGGCCTTTGCTCAGGTCGTACGGGGTCAGCTCAACAGTCACTTTGTCGCCCGTCAGAATGCGGATATAGTTTTTACGCATTTTACCGGAGATATGCGCGGTTACCACGTGTCCGTTTTCCAGTTCTACGCGGAACATAGTGTTAGGCAACGTTTCAAGAACGGTACCCTGCATTTCAATATTGTCTTCTTTGGCCATCTAGTCCTCTGGGGTATCACTACCGTAGTTTTGAACCGGCAAGATAATGCCGAAATTCAGCAATTAAGTAAAGATTTGTACGTAAAAAACGCAAAGTCGTTTTTGCGCATTGCCCTGATGCCACACGAAAAGAGCGTATGACAGCGCAAACGTAGAGAAGGAGCAGTGGTATTAACTGACTCGAACGGTCCCAAACGGCGGCGGGGCAAGATGCAGAAGCGACTCTTCGGCACAATTATATCACCCTGATAAAAAAATGTTTCGAAAACATTTATGTCGCAGGGGAAAAGAGCGTTCTCGGCACCCAGCAGCGCTGCGTGAGAGAATGAGCACGTAATGCGGAAAGCTGTTCAAGGTAGATTCGCCGGGGTATCTCTGTCACGCCCAGTGATGCCGTGTGGCTGTTCAGCACCTGGCAGTCAATGAGTCTGCCACCCTGACGGGCAAAATCGGCGCTGAACACCAGCAGCGCGGTTTTAGAGGCATTCTCAGCGCGGCTGAACATCGACTCGCCGCAGAACAGCGCGCCCTGAGAAACGCCATACATGCCACCGACCAGTTCGTCTTCTTTCCACACCTCAATGGAGTGCGCATGACCAAGCTCGTGCAGCCGGTGATAGGCTTCGACAATATCGCTGGTGATCCAGGTGCCTTCGTCGCGATCGCTGGCGCAGCCTTCAATCACACGCTCAAAGGCATGATTCAGCGTCACGCGGTAGGGCGAGTTTTTATGGAATCGCTTCATGCTGCGGCTGATGTGAAATTGTTCCGGCCACAAAACCGCACGGGGATCGGGTGACCACCACAAAATAGGATCACCTGGCGAGTACCAGGGGAAAATACCGCGCTGATACGCCATCAATAGCCGGGCCGGGCTAAGATCGCCCCCTAATGCCAGTAACCCATTGGGTTCACGCAAAGCCCCTTCTGGCGAGGGGAACGCAATCGAGTAACGGGAAAGCTGGACCAGACGCATGCCAGAACGACCTCTTACATGGCAAACAATTGATAGAGTGGCCTACAGACGCTGCGTGAACTGGTAATAACGCCCCTGTTTCGCCAACAGATCTGCGTGACTACCATGCTCAATAATTTGTCCGTTGTCCATTACAATTATCTGATCAAAACGCGCCAGTCCACGCAGACGATGCGTGACCATCAGCACGGTTTTTTCCTGCATCACAACCGTCAGTAAATCAAGGATCTGCCGCTCTGTTGTCGCGTCAAGCCCTTCAGTTGGCTCATCCAGCAGCATCAGCGGCGCATCGTGCAGCAGCGCGCGGGCGATAGCCAGACGGCGCAGTTCACCGCCCGACAACTGACGACCGCCTTCGCCAAGCCAGCTGTTGAGTCCGCTGTCCTCAAGCAGTTTATCCAGCCCGGTGCGCTGCAGCACTACCGTCAGGTCAGCATCCGTAGCATCCGGCTTTGCCAGCAGCAGATTATCGCGCAAGGTGGCGCTGAAAAGATGGACACGCTGAGGTACGACGCTCATCGCCTGGCGCAGCGACGCTTCATCAAATTCGCTGACGGGGCGATTATTGAGCAGGATCTCGCCGTGTTGCGGGTCCCAGGCGCGCGTCAGAAGCTGCAACAGGGTTGATTTGCCACAGCCGGTGCGCCCGAGGATCGCTACGTGTTCACCGGCGGTGATCTGCGCGGAAATGCCGTCCAGCGCCCATTGTGGCTGCTGCGGATAGCGAAATGAAACCTGTTTTAGCGTCAGGCTGACCTGCGACGGCACTGTGGTTGCAGCTGCCGGGAAGCTGACTTCAGGCTGCTGTTCGGTGATTTGACTGATACGTAAGGCTGAAGCAATCACCTGACCGAGATGCTGGAAGGCGCCCGTGACCGGTGCCAGCGCTTCAAACGCCGCCAGCGCGCAGAACACAAACAGCGCAATGAGCGCCCCAGGCTGTTTGTTGTCGCCGACGCCGCCTGCGGCCATCCATAGCATGGTGATCACCGCCACGCCGCCGATCAGCAACATCATGGCCTGAGACAGGGCCGTCAGCTCGGACTGTCGCCGCTGCGCCTCATGCCAGTTCATTTCCGTCTGTTCCATCTGCTGGCGGTAGCGGGTACTGGCGTTAAACAGCGACAGTTCCGCCTGACCCTGCAACCACGCTGTCACCTGCTGGCGGTACTGACCACGCAGCCGGGTAAGGCTTTCGCCGGTGGGTTTCCCGGCGCGATAGAACACAGGGGGCAGGATAAACAGCGTCGCCAGCATGATGCCACCCAGCGTCAGGGCCAGTGTCATATCAAGAAGGCTCAGACCAAACGTCACCACAAGAATGACCACCAGCGCGCCCACCAGCGGCGAAATTACGCGCAGGTAGAGATGATCAAGGGTATCGACATCCGCGACCACGCGGTTCAGCAGTTCACCCTGGCGAAAACGCGCCAGCCCGGCAGGGGAGAGGGGAAGCAACTTGCTGAAGGTAAAAACGCGCAGGTGCTGTAATACGCGGAAGGTGGCGTCGTGGCTTACCAGACGCTCAAAGTAGCGTCCGGCAGTACGGATAATCGCCGCGCCACGCACACCCGCCGCAGGCAACATGTAGTTGAAACTGTAAAGCCCGGCAACGCCCACCACCGCTGACGCCGACAGGAACCAGCCGGACAACGTCAACAGACCGATACTGGCGAGCAGAGTCACAATCGCCAGCACCACACCGAGCGACAACAGCCATTTGTGGCGTTTATAGAGAGCCAGATAGGGAAGCAGTGCACGCATTTAAATCTCCTCCTGACGGTGAGCCAGCAGGCTCGCAAACGGGCCGTCAGCCTGTGCCAGCGTCGCATAGTCCCCTTGTTCAACTAAGCGTCCATCATGCATCACCCAGATGGCGTCCCAGTCTGTCAGGTTTTCCAGTTGATGCGTAACCATTAGCGTGGTCTGGCGAGTGGATGCCTGAGTTAATGCTTGCATTACACGCAACTCGCTATGCGCATCAAGACTGGCGGCGGGTTCATCCAGCAACAACAGCCGAGACGGTGTGAGTAAGGCGCGGGCGACAGCGACTCGTTGTGCCTGACCGACGGAAAGAGCTGCGGCCTGATCGCCGGTGGGGGTGTCGATGCCCTGCGGCAACTGATCAATAAATTCGCTGACCCAGGCGGCATCAAGCGCAGCCTGAAGCTGTTCGTCGCTGGCATCAGGATCTGCCAGCAGCACGTTCTCGCGCAGTGTGGCGGCAGGAAGATGCGGGTTTTGCCCGACCCAGCTTATCAGTCGGCGCCAGCCTTCCGTGTGCAGCTCTCGCAGTTCAACGCCGTTGATGCGCAGACTGCCTTCATAAGGTAAAAAACCGGCCAGGGTATTGAGCAACGAGCTTTTTCCGGAACCGCTTTGCCCGACCAGAACCACGCGCTGCCCGGCGGCAAGTTCGAAATCAAGCGGCCCGGCCAGGGGTTTACCTTCAGGCGATTTAATGAGCAGCTCGTGCGCCTGAATGCTGATCATCTCGTCATCAGAAAGCCGGTGCTCGCCCGGTTCAGGCTGCGCCAGCGGCGTTTCGAGAAACGTTTTCAGGCTGTCAGCCGCACCGACGGCCTGCGCTTTGGCGTGGTAAAAGGTACCGAGATCGCGCAGCGGCTGGAAAAATTCCGGTGCCAGAATCAGTGCTAAGAAACCGGCCGAGAGCGTTACGCCGAGACCATAAGAGCCGAAATTAAACTCGCCGAGGTAGGAGAAGCCAAAATAGACCGCCACCAGCGCTATCGACAGTGAGGCGAAAAATTCCAGTACCCCGGAAGAGAGGAATGCCAGACGCAGGACTTCCATCGTTCGCTGGCGAAAATCCTGTGAGGCATGGCGGATGTTTTCGGTTTCCGCCTCGCCGCGACCGAACAGTCGCAGGGTATCCATCCATCGCAGACGATCGAGAAAATGACCGCTCAGACGAGCCAGCGCCAGAAAATTACGCCGGTTGGCATCGGCGGCGCCCATACCGACCAGTGCCATAAACAGCGGGATGAGCGGCGCGGTGCAGAGCAGGATCAGCGCGGCGGCCCAGTTATAGGGGAAAATCGTCATCACGATCAGCAACGGTACGCAGACCGCCAGCGCCATCTGTGGCAGGTAACGGGCGTAGTAATCATGCATATCGTCAATCTGTTCCAGAATCAACGTTGCCCAGCTTCCGGCAGGCTTACCCTGGATCCACGCCGGACCGGCCTGTTGCAGGCGGTCAAGCACCTGACGGCGGATCTCAAAACGGATAGTCTGCCCGGCATGAAACCCGACACGCTCACGCAGCCATACCACCCAGGCGCGCAGCACCCAGGTGAGAACCAGTAAAACGAAAGGCAGCAGTAAGGCTTCGCGCGGAATGTTCTCCATGATCATGTGATGGAGCGTGCGGGCGAGCAGCCAGGCTTGCGCGACGATCAGAAGTCCACTGACGAAGCCCAGCAGACGAGATAGCGTCAGCCAGCGTCGGGACAGGATACTCTGCTGTTTTAACCAGCGGGTAAGCTCTTGTTGACGGGTTTTATTCATTGCGTGCTTAGCAGGTGCAGTTATGAGTTTTATTGGGCACGGCAATGTTACATCGGGGCAAAAATAAAGGCGACTTTTCGTCGCCTTATTTACCTTTGTTACTGACTTGTAAAGATTATTTGCACGCGTCAGCCAGACCGTCGAGATAACGCTCAGCGTCCAGCGCGGCCATACAACCCGTACCGGCAGAGGTGATCGCCTGACGGTAAATATGGTCCATCACGTCACCTGCAGCAAACACACCCGGGATACTGGTCTGGGTGGCGTTGCCGTGGATCCCGGACTGGACTTTGATGTAGCCGTTTTCCAGTTCCAGCTGACCTTCAAAAATCGCGGTGTTCGGGCTGTGACCAATCGCCACAAACAGGCCAGCGACGTCCAGTGTTTCAATGATATCGGTGTTTTGAGTATCGCGGATACGCAAACCGCTGACGCCCATCTGATCGCCGGTGACTTCTTCCAGTGTGCGATGGGTGTGCAGCACAATGTTGCCACTCGCGACTTTATCCATCAGACGGTTGATGAGAATTTTTTCCGCACGGAAAGAATCACGACGATGAATCAGGTGCACCTCAGAAGCGATATTCGACAGATAGAGTGCTTCTTCGACCGCCGTGTTACCGCCGCCGATAACTGCCACTTTCTGGTTACGGTAGAAGAACCCGTCACAGGTCGCGCAGGCGGAAACGCCACGGCCTTTAAACGCCTCTTCAGACGGCAGGCCCAGATAGCGCGCAGAAGCACCGGTGGCGATAATCAGCGCGTCACAGGTATATTCGCCGTTGTCACCAGTCAGGCGGAACGGACGATTCTGCAGATCAACCTTGTTGATGTGATCAAAGAGAATTTCGGTGTCAAATTTGGTCGCATGCTCGTGCATGCGCTCCATCAGCAGCGGACCGGTCAGGTCATTTGGATCGCCTGGCCAGTTTTCCACTTCCGTGGTGGTGGTCAACTGACCGCCTTTTTCCAGACCGGTGATCAGCACCGGTTTCAGATTGGCGCGTGCCGCATAGACCGCTGCGGTATATCCCGCAGGGCCGGAACCCAGAATAAGCAATTTACTGTGTTTGGTCGTGCCCATGAGATCCCCATAATTGTTGGCAGACGTTTGCCGCGATTGTAGGGAATTTGTTGCAGTAAAAAAAGGGCTGCGCAATGTTGTTAGCGATATGTGCAATAGAAAACGCCAATGGATAGTCGTTATTTCTGTTGCAGTCCATAATAATTTCTTCTGAAAAGAGACGCGTTATAAGGCGAAAACATGAGGATTGGCAGAGTCAGTTAAGGAATATCTGGCATGTTGTACTAAAAATCGATGTTTTGCTTTGACAATCACCTGTGCTTTTGCGAAAACATTCAAGGAAGATTAAAGAAGTGTTTCGCGTGTGCTGAATTATCATGCATGCAAATACCATTTATATACACGGTTCCGTGTATACCCGGGCTAGCGCAATCCGCGCATGGCGTGGACAGACGCCATACGAGATAGCGAAAGCAGCCAACTGGCACCGGTCTTCTCAACACGTACCCTGGATTACGCTATGTCTCTGGCGACAGAGCGGCGCGTAAACAACGGGCGCAGACTCTGAACAGTGACGTGCTAAGAGTCCAGACAGGAGTAGGGAAGGAATACAGAGAGACAATAATAATGGTAGATAGCAAGAAGCGCCCAGGCAAAGATCTCGACCGCATCGATCGCAACATTCTGAATGAGTTGCAAAAGGATGGGCGTATTTCCAACGTCGAGCTTTCTAAACGAGTGGGACTTTCTCCGACGCCTTGCCTTGAGCGTGTGCGCCGGCTGGAAAGACAGGGTTTTATTCAGGGCTATACCGCGCTGTTGAACCCGCATTATCTGGATGCATCACTTCTGGTTTTTGTTGAGATTACTCTGAATCGTGGTGCACCGGATGTGTTTGAGCAATTCAACTCCGCTGTACAGAAACTTGAAGAAATTCAAGAGTGTCACCTGGTTTCCGGCGATTTCGACTATTTGTTGAAAACCCGTGTACCGGACATGTCAGCGTATCGTAAGTTACTGGGCGAGACCCTGCTGCGTCTGCCGGGTGTGAACGACACCCGTACTTACGTGGTCATGGAAGAGGTCAAACAGAGCAATCGTCTGGTAATTAAGACTCGCTAATACGGAACAGGTGCAAAATCGACATAGTTTGATTACACTCCTGTTAATCCATACAGCAACAGTGCCGGGGAGACCCGGCGCTGTTGTCCGTTTTAGCATCGGGCAGGAAAAGCCTGAAACCTGGAGAGCCTTTCTTGAGCCAGGAATACACTGAAGACAAAGAAGTCAGATTGACAAGATTAAGCAGCGGGCGCCGACTTCTGGAGGCGTTACTGATCCTGTGTTCCCTTTTTGCCGTCTGGCTGATGGCAGCGTTACTCAGTTTTAACCCCTCAGATCCCAGCTGGTCGCAAACCGCCTGGCATGAGCCTATTCATAATCTCGGCGGTGCGCCTGGTGCATGGCTTGCGGATACACTGTTCTTTATTTTTGGCGTGATGGCCTACACCATTCCGGTGATTATCATCGGTGGTTGCTGGTTTGCTTACCGGCATCGCGCTAACGAAGATTATATTGATTACTTCGCGGTTTCACTGCGTCTGATTGGCGTACTGGCGCTAATCTTAACTTCCTGTGGTCTGGCGGCGATTAACGCCGACGACATCTGGTATTTTGCTTCTGGTGGCGTGATCGGTAGCCTGCTCAGCACCGCGCTGCAACCGATGCTGCACAGCAGTGGCGGTACTATTGCGCTTCTGTGCATCTGGGCTGCGGGGCTGACACTCTTCACTGGCTGGTCCTGGGTCAGTATTGCCGAAAAAATTGGCAGCTGGGTGCTGAACATTCTGACCTTCGCCAGCAACCGTACCCGTCGTGATGATACGTGGGTCGATGACGACGAGTATGAAAATGATTATGAAGACGACGAGGAGCAACTATCGCCTCGCCGTGATTCCCGCCGGGCGCGTATCCTGCGCGGCGCATTAGCCCGTCGCAAACGTCTGGCGGACAAGTTCGCCAACCCGGTGGGGCGCAAAACCGACGAAGCGCTCTTCTCCGGTAAACGGATGGACGACGATGAAGACGATATCCAGTACAGTGCGCGCGGCGTCGCCGCTGACGCTGACGACGTGCTGTTCTCCGGTACCAGTGCGGTGCGTCCGTCGGATTACGATCCGTATGATCCCCTGCTGAACGGTCATTCGCTGACAGAACCGGTCGCCGCGGCGGCTGCCGCAACGACGGCAGCGCAGTCCTGGGCTGCGCCAGTTGAGCCAGTAGTACAAACACCCCCGCCTGAAAGCGCAGAACCAGTCGACACTACACCAGCCGTGGAATGGCAGCAGGTGCCTGGTCCGCAAACGGCGGAACCGACCATTGCTCCGGCGCCGGACAGCTGGCCGCCGCAGCCTCATGCGCCACATCCTGAAGAATATACGTATGAGCCGGAACAGCCGGAATGGCAGTCAGATGCCGTGCCGGAGCCGGAAGAAGAGATCAAACCGCAGCGTCCGCCGCTTTATTACTTCGAAGAAGTGGAAGAAAAGCGCGCCCGCGAACGAGAACAACTGGCGGCATGGTATCAGCCAACGCCTGAGCCTGCTAAGCCGGCTTCTGCCCCTGTGCCTTCCTCGCCGCCAGTGATTGATCCTGCGTCAGCCATGACGCCTGCCGCCGCCAGCGTGAAAGAGGCGACCGGAACAGCCGCTGCCGCAGCGTCCGTCGCCGCCCCAATTTTCAGCCTGGCAAGCGATGCGCCGCGTCCGCAGGTGAAAGAGGGCATTGGCCCACAGTTGCCGCGACCGAATCGTGTACGCCTTCCTACGCGTCGGGAACGCGCCTCTTACGGCATTAAGCTGCCATCGCAACGAATGGCAGAAGAAAAAGCACGCCAGGCGGAGCGTTATCAGCCTTATGCCGATAGCGACATGACTGACGATGAAGCAGATGCGCAACAACAGGAAGAGCTGGCGCGTCAGTTTGCTGCTTCGCAGCAGCAGCGTTACCGCAGTGAAGAACCGCAACACTATGCGCAGCCGCATGAAGCGTATGATGAAGACGCAGAAGCCGAAGCCGAACTGGCTCGTCAGTTCGCGGCGACACAGCAAGCGCGTTATGGCGGATCTGCACTGGATGATTTCGACTTCTCGCCGATGAAAACCCTGGTGGATGATACGCCGAGCGAGCCGCTGTTTATGCCGAGTCCGATGCAGGAAGCGCCTGCCGCAGCAGCACCACACACGCAGCAGCAACATGCTCAGCCGGTACAATCACAACCACCGGTGCAGGAAAGCCTGCTTCATCCGTTGTTGATGCGTAACGGCGACAGCCGCCCGCTGCAAAAACCGACCACACCACTGCCGTCACTGGATCTTCTCACGCCTCCGCCGACGGAAGTTGAGCCGGTCGACACCTTCGCGCTGGAGCAAATGGCGCGTCTGGTTGAAGCACGTCTGGCCGATTTCCGCATTAAAGCGGATGTGGTGAACTACTCGCCAGGTCCAGTGATCACCCGTTTTGAACTGAATCTCGCACCAGGCGTCAAAGCCGCGCGTATCTCGAACCTGTCGCGCGATCTGGCGCGTTCGCTCTCCACCGTCGCCGTACGCGTGGTGGAAGTTATTCCTGGTAAACCCTACGTCGGCCTTGAACTGCCGAACAAGAAACGTCACACCGTTTATCTGCGCGAAGTGCTGGACTGCGCGAAATTCCGCGAAAACCCGTCACCATTGACAGTGGTGCTGGGGAAAGATATCGCGGGCGATCCAGTCATTGCTGATCTGGCGAAAATGCCGCACCTGCTGGTGGCCGGTACCACTGGTTCCGGTAAGTCGGTCGGTGTGAACGCCATGATCCTGAGCATGCTCTACAAAGCGCAGCCGGAAGATGTGCGTTTCATCATGATCGACCCGAAAATGCTGGAACTTTCCGTGTACGAAGGCATCCCGCATCTGCTGACGGAAGTGGTTACCGACATGAAAGACGCCGCCAACGCCTTGCGCTGGAGCGTTAACGAGATGGAACGCCGCTATAAACTGATGTCGGCGCTCGGCGTGCGCAATCTGGCGGGTTACAACGACAAGATTGCAGAGGCGGCGCGCATGGGCCGTCCGATTCCGGATCCGTACTGGAAGCCGGGCGACAGTATGGACGCCACCCATCCGGTGCTGGAAAAACTGCCGTATATCGTGGTGCTGGTTGATGAATTTGCCGATCTGATGATGACGGTTGGCAAGAAAGTCGAAGAGCTGATTGCGCGTCTGGCGCAGAAAGCGCGTGCTGCGGGTATCCACCTGGTGCTGGCAACGCAGCGTCCGTCGGTGGATGTCATCACCGGTCTGATTAAAGCTAACATTCCGACGCGTATCGCCTTTACCGTGTCGAGCAAAATCGACTCCCGCACCATTCTCGACCAGGGCGGTGCCGAATCGCTGCTGGGCATGGGGGATATGCTCTATTCAGGCCCGAATTCAACCACGCCGGTACGTGTTCACGGTGCCTTCGTGCGCGATCAGGAAGTCCATGCCGTGGTGCAGGACTGGAAAGCGCGCGGTCGTCCGCAGTACGTTGATGGCATTACTTCCGATACCGAAAACGAAGGCGGCGGAGGTGGTTTTGATGGCGGCGAAGAGCTGGATCCGCTGTTTGACCAGGCGGTGAATTTCGTCACCGAAAAACGTAAAGCGTCTATTTCCGGCGTACAGCGTCAGTTCCGCATCGGCTATAACCGTGCCGCCCGCATCATCGAGCAGATGGAAGCGCAGGGGATCGTCAGCGAACAGGGCCATAACGGCAACCGTGAAGTGCTGGCTCCACCTCCCTTCGAATGATTGCAAAGATGAGTAAATAAGTCATAAATCAGTATTTTCTTCTGTCACCCTGTGGGGCATTAGCCTGTAATGGTGGCAGAAGCATGACGTACACTAAGGATGAATAATGAAAAAACTCGCTATTACCTGTGCCTTACTTTCAGGTCTGGTTGCCAGCAGCGTATGGGCGGATGCCGCCAGCGATCTCAAGAGCCGTCTGGATAAAGTCAGCAGTTTCCATGCCAGCTTCACACAGAAAGTGACCGATGGCAGCGGCAATGCGGTGCAGGAAGGTCAGGGTGATTTATGGGTAAAACGGCCGAATCTGTTCAACTGGCATATGACGCAGCCAGACGAGAGCATTCTGGTTTCTGATGGCAAAACGCTGTGGTTCTACAACCCGTTTGTGGAACAGGCGACCGCGACCTGGCTGAAAGACGCCACCAGCAATACGCCATTCATGCTGATTGCCCGTAACCAGTCCAGCGACTGGCAGCAGTACAACATTAAACAAAATGGCGATGACTTCCTGCTGACGCCAAAAGGCAACAGCGGTAATCTGAAGGAATTTACTATCAACGTCAGTCGTGATGGCACCATCCATCAGTTCAGTGCTGTCGAGCAGGATGACCAGCGCAGTAGCTATCAGCTGAAATCTCAGCAGAACAGCGTGACTGACGCGTCTAAATTTACTTTCACCCCGCCGCAGGGCGTGACGGTAGACGATCAGCGTAAGTAGAGGCGAGTGTGAGCAACCTGTCACTCGATTTTTCCGATAATGCGTTTCAACCTCTGGCCGCCCGCATGCGGCCAGAAAATTTAGCGCAGTATATTGGTCAGCAGCACTTGCTGGCCCCGGGTAAACCGTTGCCACGAGCCATTGAAGCAGGGCATCTGCATTCAATGATTCTCTGGGGACCGCCTGGAACCGGAAAAACGACGCTGGCAGAAGTGATTGCCCGCTATGCCAGTGCGGATGTCGAGCGCATTTCCGCCGTCACCTCCGGCGTGAAAGAGATCCGTGAAGCCATCGAACGCGCCCGGCAAAACCGTAATGCCGGCCGCCGCACCATTTTGTTCGTCGACGAAGTCCACCGTTTCAACAAGAGCCAGCAGGATGCCTTCCTTCCGCATATCGAAGACGGCACCATCACCTTCATTGGCGCGACGACCGAAAACCCCTCCTTTGAACTCAATTCAGCGCTGCTTTCGCGTGCCCGTGTCTATTTGCTGAAATCGCTGACTGTAGAGGATATTGAGCAGGTGCTCGAACAGGCGATGTCCGACAACGCCCGCGGTTATGGCGGTCAGGATATCATCCTGCCGGATGAGACTCGTCGGGCCATTGCTGAACTGGTCAATGGCGACGCACGCCGGGCGCTCAATACGCTGGAAATGATGGCCGACATGGCCGAAGCGGATGACGCCGGAAAACGTGTGCTCAAGCAGACACTGCTGACGGAAATCGCTGGTGAGCGCAGCGCACGCTTTGATAACAAAGGCGACCGTTTCTACGATTTGATTTCGGCACTGCATAAATCGGTACGCGGCAGCGCACCGGATGCCGCCCTCTACTGGTATGCCCGGATTATTACCGCGGGCGGCGATCCGCTGTATGTTGCGCGTCGCTGTCTGGCGATTGCCTCGGAAGATGTCGGTAATGCCGACCCACGAGCAATGCAGGTGGCGCTCGCCGCCTGGGACTGCTTCACCCGCGTCGGCCCGGCAGAAGGGGAGCGCGCTATCGCTCAGGCGATTGTCTATCTTGCCTGTGCGCCAAAAAGTAACGCCGTGTATACCGCTTTTAAAGCGGCGATGTCAGATGCCCGCGAGCGCCCGGATTACGATGTGCCAGTGCATCTGCGTAATGCGCCAACCAAACTGATGAAAGAGATGGGCTACGGGCAGGAGTATCGTTATGCTCATGACGAGCCCAATGCGTATGCTGCCGGTGAGGAGTATTTTCCGCAGGAAATGGCACAAACGCGCTACTATCAGCCGACAAACAGAGGTCTTGAAGGGAAGATTGGCGAAAAGCTCGCCTGGCTTGCCGGACAGGATCAAAATAGCCCTATAAAACGCTACCGCTAAGCCTGGCGTTGCGGTAATGTTGTCACTTATATCTGTGGCCGCAGGCTGCGGTCTTTTTCTCCTCTTTCAATTCGATAAGCACAGGATAAGCATGCTCGATCCCAATCTGCTGCGTAATGAGCCAGACGCAGTCGCTGAAAAACTGGCACGCCGGGGCTTTAAGCTGGATGTAGATAAGCTGCGCGCTCTTGAAGAGCGTCGTAAAGTTCTGCAGGTACAAACTGAAAATCTGCAGGCTGAGCGTAACTCGCGATCGAAATCCATCGGCCAGGCAAAAGCGCGCGGGGAAGACATTGAGCCATTACGTCTGGAAGTCAACAAACTGGGTGAAGAGCTTGATCAGGCGAAATCCGAACTGGACGTTCTCCAGGCAGAAATTCGCGATATCGCGCTGGCCATCCCGAACATTCCTGACGACAGCGTACCAGTGGGTAAAGACGAAAATGACAACGTTGAAGTCAGCCGCTGGGGCACGCCGCGCCAGTTTGATTTCGACGTGCGCGATCACGTCACGCTGGGCGAAATGCACAGTGGTCTCGATTTTGCGGCAGCCGTGAAACTCACTGGTTCCCGTTTTGTAGTAATGAAAGGGCAGATTGCCCGTATGCACCGCGCGCTGTCTCAGTTCATGCTGGATCTGCATACCGAACAGCATGGTTATAGCGAAAACTATGTGCCGTATCTGGTTAACCACGATACGCTGTATGGTACCGGCCAGTTGCCAAAATTTGCCGGTGACCTCTTCCATACGCGTCCTCTGGAAGAAGAAGCAGACAGCAGCAACTATGCGCTGATCCCGACGGCGGAAGTGCCGCTGACCAACCTCGTCCGCGACGAAATCATCGATGAAGACGATCTGCCGATCAAAATGACCGCGCACACGCCGTGCTTCCGCTCTGAAGCAGGTTCATACGGTCGCGATACCCGTGGCCTGATCCGTATGCATCAGTTCGACAAAGTTGAAATGGTGCAGATTGTTCGCCCTGAAGATTCAATGGCCGCGCTTGAAGAGATGACCGGTCATGCAGAGAAAGTGCTGCAACTGCTCGGTCTGCCGTATCGCAAGATCATTCTGTGCACTGGCGACATGGGCTTTGGTGCCGCCAAAACCTACGATCTCGAAGTGTGGGTGCCGGCGCAGAACACCTATCGTGAAATTTCGTCCTGCTCTAACGTCTGGGATTTCCAGGCGCGTCGCATGCAGGCGCGTTGCCGCAGTAAATCTGACAAGAAAACCCGACTGGTGCATACACTGAACGGTTCGGGTCTGGCGGTAGGGCGCACGCTGGTAGCGGTGATGGAAAACTACCAGCAGGCGGATGGCCGCATTGAAGTGCCGGAAGTGTTACGTCCATACATGAACGGTTTGCAGTACATCGGTTAAACCCGGTTTCTGACTCTGAAAAACGCCAGCGTCCTGTGATGCTGGCGTTTTTGTCTGTATTTCTTTCCATGAAATTTTTCGACTGTTCTTTTTCGCACTTTTTCCTGATTAACCAGGAAAAACAATGGAATAAGCGGAAGAATAATTCCCTCCTCGCATTATTGAATAAGAAAGATCAATCGATGCCCTGAAAACCGCGTCATTGCTGAATTCTGGTGGATTGACAACGTTTACAGCAATGGCATGATGCGCACGAAATATGAATTAGCTCACGGTTTTTTGTATCCATGACCACCTATTCCCGGCCAGTGCTGTTATTGCTCTGTGGCCTGCTGTTGTTGACGCTGGCGATCGCAGTATTAAATACGCTCGTTCCGCTCTGGCTCGCTCATGAAAATCTTCCTACCTGGCAGGTGGGAATGGTGGGCTCATCCTATTTTACCGGTAATCTGGTCGGCACCTTGCTGACGGGACGATTGATCCAGCGCATGGGGTTCAACCGTAGCTACTATCTCGCCTCGCTGATTTTTGCTGTTGGATGCGTCGGACTGGGTTTCATGGTCGGTTTCTGGAGCTGGATGAGCTGGCGGTTCATCGCCGGTGTCGGTTGCGCCATGATCTGGGTCGTCGTTGAAAGCGCGCTGATGAGCAGCGGGACGTCACGCAACCGTGGTCGTCTGCTGGCAGCGTATATGATGGTCTATTACGTGGGTACCGCGCTGGGTCAACTGATGGTCAGCAAGCTGCCGACGGATCTGATGAGTGCTCTGCCCTGGGCGGCGGCGCTGACACTGGCGGGCATTCTCCCGCTGTTGTTTACCCGTATTGTGAATCAACAACAAGAACAGCATGAAGCCAGCCATGTCTGGTCGATGTTCAAACTGCGCGGTGCGCGTCTGGGTGTCAATGGCTGCGTGATTTCCGGTATTGTGCTGGGGTCACTGTATGGCCTGATGCCGTTGTGGCTGAACCACAAAGGGGTCAGCGATTCGGGTATTGGCTTCTGGATGGCGGTCATGGTCAGTGCGGGCATCGTCGGCCAGTGGCCGGTAGGGCGTCTTGCCGATCGTTATGGCCGTTTGCTGGTGCTGCGGGTGCAGGTTTTTGTTGTTATTATTGGTTGCGCCGCGATGCTCAGTCAGGCAGCGATGGCGCCCGCGCTGTTTATCCTGGGGGCTGCAGGCTTTACGCTTTACCCGGTGGCGATGGCCTGGGCCTGTGAAAAAGTGCAGCATCACCAGTTGGTCGCGATGAACCAGGCGCTGTTGCTGAGCTACACCATCGGCAGTCTTCTGGGGCCGACTTTCACGGCGATGCTGATGCAGAACTACTCCGATAATCTGCTGTTCATCATGATTGCCGGTGTGTCGTTTATCTATCTACTGATGCTGCTGCGCAAAGTGGAGCATCACCCGACGCCAGT
This sequence comes from Trabulsiella guamensis ATCC 49490, assembly GCF_000734965.1. Classification (GTDB taxonomy): domain Bacteria; phylum Pseudomonadota; class Gammaproteobacteria; order Enterobacterales; family Enterobacteriaceae; genus Trabulsiella; species Trabulsiella guamensis. Next base: position 77,018 of record NZ_JMTB01000043.1, on the reverse strand, counting down.
GGCGCATGCCTGATATAAAAAAGCCCCGGAGGACGGGGCTTTTTGCTGCTCTGATAGTGTCAGTACATCACTTTGTGACCATACTGCTCCAGGATGCCCTTAACGCGCTCCATGGTCTCTTTCTTCGGTGGTTTGACACCATCCAGCTTATACTCTTCACCCATCGCCACCCATTTGTGTTTACCCAGTTCGTGATACGGCAGCAGTTCGATTTTTTCGACGTTGCCCATGTCACGGGTAAATTCACCGAGTCGATGGGCGGAGTCGTCGTCATCTGACCAGCCCGGCACGACCACGTAGCGGATCCAGGTATTTATCCCTTTGGCGGAAATGTATTTCGCGAAATCGAGCGTACGATGGTTGGATACCCCCACCAGATTCTGGTGGATCTCATCATTCATCTGTTTGAGGTCAAGCATTACAAGATCGGTCACTTCCAGTAGTTCATCAATGACCGGATCGTAACGGCGCACAAAGCCGTTGGTGTCGAGGCAGGTATGGATGCCTTCTTTTTTACAGGCACGGAACCAGTCACGCACGAATTCGGCCTGCAAAATGGCTTCACCGCCAGATGCTGTTACGCCGCCGCCGGAGGCATTCATAAAGTGGCGATAGGTTACCACCTCTTTCATCAATTCATCGACGGTGATTTCTTTACCGCCATGGGTATCCCAGGTATCGCGATTGTGACAATAGAGGCAGCGCATCAGGCAGCCCTGAAAGAAGGTGATAAAGCGGATGCCGGGGCCATCAACAGTGCCACAGGATTCGAAGGAGTGAATGCGACCAGTTACTGACATTGCGGTGTTTTCTCCAGATGTGGCCCATCCAGGGCCAGTGTATTCACAGCTCAAAACCGGCTGTGTTAAGTCTGTTTTGACAGATACCCATAGTATAGATGGCTGGCAAAGCAGGCTGGGGCAGGAGAGAGTTGTTAAAAAGGCCCCACTTGCGTGGAGCCTTTATTGTACTCTTTTTAAAACCTGTTTTCAGTCAAAACCGATTACATGGTCTGAGTGAAGGTACGAGTGATAACGTCCTGCTGCTGTTCTTTCGTCAGGGAGTTAAAACGTACTGCGTAACCAGATACACGAATGGTCAGCTGCGGATATTTTTCCGGGTGTTCCATCGCATCAAGCAGCATTTCACGGTTCATGACGTTCACGTTCAGGTGCTGACCACCTTCGATGGACGCTTCGTGATGGAAGTAACCATCCATCAGACCAGCCAGGTTGGTTTTACGAACGTCGTCATCTTTACCCAGTGCGTTCGGAACGATAGAGAAGGTGTAAGAAATACCATCTTTAGCGTAAGCGAACGGCAGTTTTGCAACAGAGGTCAGAGAGGCAACCGCACCTTTCTGATCACGGCCGTGCATCGGGTTAGCACCCGGTCCGAACGGAGCGCCAGCGCGGCGGCCATCCGGGGTGTTACCGGTTTTCTTACCATACACAACGTTAGAGGTAATGGTCAGAACAGACTGCGTCGGAATAGCGTTGCGGTAGGTATGCAGTTTCTGAATTTTCTTCATGAAACGTTCTACCAGGTCAACCGCCAGGTCATCCACGCGAGCATCGTTGTTACCAAACTGCGGGTATTCGCCTTCGATAGCGAAGTCGATAGCCAGACCGTCTTCGTCACGAATCGGTTTAACTTTCGCATATTTGATAGCAGACAGGGAGTCAGCCGCTACAGACAGACCGGCGATACCACACGCCATGGTGCGGATAACGTCACGGTCGTGCAGTGCCATCAGAGAGGCTTCGTAGCTGTACTTGTCATGCATGTAGTGAATGATGTTCAGCGCAGTGACGTACTGTTTAGCCAGCCAGTCCATGAAGTGATCCATGCGTTCCATCACTTCGTCGAAGTTCAGGACATCACCTTTGATCGGTTCAGATTTCGGACCAACCTGCATTTTCAGTTTTTCATCAACGCCGCCGTTGATAGCGTACAGCATGGTTTTCGCGAGGTTTGCGCGCGCACCGAAGAACTGCATTTGCTTACCAACGATCATCGGGCTTACGCAGCATGCGATAGCGTAGTCGTCGTTGTTGAAGTCCGGACGCATCAGGTCATCGTTCTCATACTGCAGAGAAGAGGTATCGATGGACACTTTTGCGGCGAATTTTTTGAAGTTTAGCGGCAGTTTTTCAGACCACAGAACAGTGATGTTCGGCTCCGGAGACGGCCCCATGGTGTACAGGGTGTTCAGGAAACGGAAGCTGTTTTTGGTGACCAGCGTACGGCCGTCAACGCCCATACCGCCGATAGATTCAGTTGCCCAAATCGGGTCGCCGGAGAACAGTTCATCATATTCAGGAGTACGCAGGAAACGAACCATACGCAGTTTCATGACCAGGTGGTCAATCATTTCCTGAGCGTCTTTTTCAGTGATTTTGCCTGCTTTCAGGTCACGTTCAATGAACACGTCCAGGAAGGTAGACACGCGGCCAAAGGACATTGCCGCACCGTTCTGAGACTTAACGGCAGCCAGGTAGCCGAAGTAAGTCCACTGGATAGCTTCCTGAGCGTTGGTCGCTGGTGCAGAGATATCGCAGCCGTATTTCGCTGCCATTTCTTTGATCTGGCCCAGCGCACGGTGCTGTTCAGCAATTTCTTCACGCAGACGGATAGTCGCTTCCAGATTTTCACCGCTTTCCAGTTCGTCCTGCAGAGACAGGAACTGTGCGTATTTGTCTTTCATCAGGAAGTCGATGCCGTACAGCGCGATACGACGATAGTCACCGATGATACGGCCACGACCGTAAGCATCCGGCAGACCAGTCAGAACACCGGATTTACGGCAGTTCAGGATGTCTTTGGTATAAACATCGAATACACCCTGGTTATGGGTTTTGCGGTATTCGGTGAAGATTTTTTTCAGCATCGGGTCCAGTTCGCGGTTGTACGCTTTGCAGGAACCTTCAACCATTTTGATACCACCGAACGGGATGATTGCACGTTTCAGTGGAGCTTCAGTTTGCAGACCAACAATTTTCTCCAGCGCTTTGTTGATGTAACCCGCGTCGTGAGAAGTAATGGTGGAAGCAACAGAGGTGTCAAAATCAACTGGCGCGTGAGTGCGGTTTTCCAGTTTAACGCCTTCCATCACGCTGTCCCACAGTTTAGTGGTCGCGTCGGTGGCACCGGCCAGGAAGGATTCATCACCTTCATATGGGGTGTAGTTTTTCTGGATAAAGTCACGGACGTTAACGGCATTCTGCCATTCACCTTTCGCGAAACCTTCCCACGCAGTGGCTAACTTTTCATTAAGCTCGGACATGTAACACCTACCTTCTTAAGTGGATTTTTTATTTACTGCCTGAGAAAACCATCAGCAATGATGATCGTCACCACGCAGGTAAATGACCCAGTATGTCAACCCGACTAACAAACCCCCGCCAATAATGTTACCGATAGTCACCGGAATCAGGTTATCAGTGATGAAGTTTATAACAGTCAGGTGAGAAAAACTGTCAGGAGTTGAACCGATGGCGGTCCAGAACTCCGGGCTTCCAAAGTGTTTGATCACGATAGCCATCGGGATCATAAACATATTTGCAATGCTGTGCTCGAAACCGCTGGCAACAAACATCGCCACGGGCAATACCATAATCATGGCTTTATCCATCAGGCTGCGACCGGAATAGCTCATCCAGACCGCGAGGCAAACCATCAGGTTGGCCAGGATACCCAGGCAAACGGCTTCAATAAAAGTATGGTGCATTTTGTGGTCGGCGGTTTGCAGAACGTTGAGTCCCCAGCCGCCATTGGCGACCATATATTCACCGGACAACCACATCAACAGAACAAAGAGCAGGCAGCCAATCAGATTACCAACATAAACGTTGAGCCAGTTGAGTGCCAGTTGGCCCCAGGTGATCTTTCCGCTTGCTTTTGCAACAACGATAAGCACCGTTGAGGTGAAGAGATCAGCGCCGCAGATGACGCAAAGAATCAGGCCGAGTGAAAAGCAAATACCCCCAATCAGTTTGGCCATGCCAAAGGGCATCGTGGCGGTGCCAGTCGTCGCGGTGATATAAAAGACAAACGCAATGGAGATGAATACGCCCGCAGTAATTGCCAGATAAAGGGTTTTCAGCGGATGTTTGGTGGCTTTATAGACACCTGCTTCTTCAGCGACTTTCGCCATTGCTGCAGGAAGTAATAGATCAAAAGGGTTGTCAGCTTTCACACTAACTCTCTCTTTATTAAGTCGGCGACGAGATACTAACAAAGCATTATAGAAGAGAATTTGATGTAGATCATATCTCGCCTGGCTTATAGGCCCGTAAAACGCATGGATTTCCAGCAAATACGGCGTAACTGTTTGATTATCCAAAGAAAAATAAATTTTAAAAATTACAAATAGAGTTGAATTTTTCTTCACCTCCTTGCTGAAACGGTTAATTAAAATGCGGTAAATTTCATTTTATTTAACAATAAAGACGATGCGATAAAAATATATTTCACCCGCATTTAACTTTATTATCACATTTATAATAATAAGCCTGAAAATAAAAATGGGGCCTTTAACCAGGCCCCGTAATATATAGCAGAGAAATCGCTACGCCTACCAATAACGCATCTTTTTAATGCTCTTTAGCCCACCAGGCAGCTTTGGCACGCTGAAGTTTCTCATAGGCATGCAGCAATGTCTGATGTGCCGGGAAGGCATGCAGATCGCCATCAACCGGCTGTAAACCATAGAAGGGAGCTTCGCCACTCAACGCTGCGCTGGCCGCTTCTACCGCATCTGCGCCATACATCCGTACAAAGGCATTCAGGTACTGCAGCGGCTGACGTTCTTCTTCCTGTGCCAGCAACAGCAGGGTTTGCAGGCAACGGTAGTAATTCGCCCGTTCAGGGCTAAAGATGGAGGCGTTGAATTCCATCGTCCACTCAGTCCAGATCAGCGCCTGTTCCAGGTCGCCGCCTGCCAGTGCCAGCATTGCTTTCAGCTCGCCGATGCGCAGCGTGTACCAGCCGTTGTCTTTACCAGTCGCCAGACCGAGCAGTTCACGAACGCGAGTGAAGTCGTCGTGACCTTCTTCATCAAGTTGTTCAATCAACGCCAGGTATTCTTCTTTTTCCCACTCACTGCCAGGCAGTGCCAGCAGGGTTTCACGCAGATGACTGCCCATATTGTTGTTCGCCAGCCACAGATCTTCTGCCGGATAGATATCAGACATGCCTGGCACCAGAATGCGGCAGGCATAAACGCCCAGATGTTCGTAATCAGCGATATACACGTCTTTATCTTCGGCCTGGAAAATAGCCATCAGCGTGGCGAACTCTTCCTGTGTTGTACCCGAGAAGTTCCAGTCAACGAACGGGTAGTCGGCATCCTGTTTAAACATATCCCAGGAGATCAGACCGCTGGAATCGATGAAGTGTGTTTCCAGGTTGGCGTGTTCCGCGACTTCTTCATCATCAAAGGTTGGCGGCGTGAAGACGTCGAGATCTTTCAGGCTGCGGCCCTGCAGCAGTTCAGTGACAGTACGTTCCAGTGCAACACCAAAATCCGGATGTGCGCCAAACGAGGCGAAACAAGTACCGTTTGCCGGGTTGAACAGTACGACGCAGATAACCGGGTATTTGCCACCCAGCGAGCCATCATAAGCAAAGATCGGGAATCCTTCCGCTTCCAGTTTATTGATGGCTTCCACCACACCCGGATAGCGTGCCATCACCTCTTTGGGGATTTCCGGCAGGCTGATGCTTTCCGCAATAATTCGGTTTTTGATATGGCGTTCGAAAACTTCAGACAACCCCTGAACTCGTGCTTCATCGGCGGTATTTCCTGCGGACATACCGTTAGAGACGTACAGATTACCGACAATATTCATCGGGATATAAATCGTCTGCTTATCGGACTGGCGGGTGAACGGCAGGGCGCAGATGCCGCGCGCGTCGTTACCCGACTGCAGATCAACCAGCATGCTGGCCGTCAACTGATTATCCGGATCGTAAAAGGCGCGCAGACGCGGGTCCAGCAGACCTTCCGGCACCTCATCATCGTCGGTCAACGGGAACCATTTTTCGTTGGGGTAATGAACGAAAGGCCCGTTGGCAAGGGTTTCGCCCAGCCAGAAGTCGGCAAAGAAATAGTTAGTTGAAAGACGTTCGAAGTATTCACCGAGCGCGGATGCGAGTGCGGCTTTTTTCGTCGCCCCTTTGCCGTTGGTGAAACACAGGGCGCATTCTTTGTCACGAATGTGCACAGACCAGACGTGCGGTACCGGATTCAGCCACGAGGCCTCTTCGATATCAAAGCCCAGATCGAGCAGTTTTTGCTGAAAGCGAGCGATGGAATCTTCCAGCGCGGCATCTTTGCCGGGAATAAATGTTTGAGTCATGGCGATCACTTAGTTCGTACGTAAAGCGCGCAATGATACGGGTTTTGCCTGACAGGCGCTATCTTCGCGGCGCTGCCGACGAAAATAAACAACCAGGCTACGCTTAACAGCAATTACAGACGGAACGAGGAAAAAAATGAAAGCATTTGACTGGCAACGCATGGCGCTGGACAAAGTGCCGTTCGACTTTTTGTGGGAAGTGGCATTACGCAGTGTCTACACCTTCGTACTGGTATTTATCTTCCTCAAGATCACCGGTCGACGCGGCGTGCGCCAGATGTCGCTTTTTGAGGTGCTGATCATCCTGACACTGGGGTCGGCGGCGGGGGATGTGGCGTTTTATGACGATGTCCCGATGCTGCCAGTGCTGGTGGTGTTTGTCTCTCTGGCACTGCTGTACCGGTTGGTGATGTGGCTGATGTCGCGCAGCGAAAAACTGGAGGATTTACTCGAAGGGAAACCGGTGGTGGTCATTGAAAACGGACAACTGGCGTGGGAAAAACTGAACGCTGAAAATTTAACCGAATTTGAGTTCTTCATGGAACTGCGGCTGCGTGGTGTCGAGCAACTGGGGCAGGTTCGCCTGGCGATCATGGAAACCAACGGCCAGGTCAGTGTTTATTACTACCCTGACGATGAGGTAAAAAAAGGACTGACGATTCTGCCGGAACACTGCAATGAGAGGTTTACCGTCATGCCCGAACAAAATGACTACGCCTGTGTACGTTGCAGCGCTGTACGGAAAATGGCGGCAGGCGACAGGCTGGTATGCCCTCGCTGCGGGCACCCGGAATGGTCGAAGGCGAGTAAAGCTGTTCGGGTGACCTGATAGCCATTTTGTCGGTTTTTTACTGCCGGGCTGGTCGATCCTGTTGTGTGAAGCCGTCCACATTTCCCCTGTGGCCGTTATTAGCCATTGCGGCGCGTGTCACTGAATGATAAAACCGATATCCACAGGATTTTTTATGGCAAATTAGCGTGGTGAGGGGAAATGAGTCAGGTCTACAATTTTAGTTCTGGTCCGGCAATGTTACCGGCCGAGGTACTTAAACAGGCGCAACAGGAACTGTGTGACTGGCAAGGTTTAGGTACCTCGGTGATGGAAGTCAGCCATCGCGGAAAAGAATTTATTCAGGTCGCGGAAGAGGCAGAAAAGGATTTTCGCGATCTGCTGAACATCCCCTCCAGTTATAAAGTTTTGTTCTGTCACGGTGGCGGTCGCGGGCAGTTTGCCGGTATTCCGCTGAACCTGCTGGGTGACAAAACCACCGCGGACTACGTTGATGCAGGCTACTGGGCGGCCAGTGCCGTCAAAGAAGCGAGGAAATACTGCACACCGAATGTCATTGATGCCAAAGTGACAGTCGATGGCCTGCGCGCTGTAAAGCCAATGCGCGAATGGCAACTCAGCGATGACGCTGCCTATCTGCATTATTGCCCTAACGAAACCATTGATGGCATCGCCATTCATGAAACGCCGGATTTCGGCGACGCCATCGTCACGGCGGATTTCTCTTCTTCTATTCTGTCTCATCCGCTGGATGTGAGCCGCTATGGCGCCATCTATGCGGGGGCGCAGAAAAACATCGGCCCGGCAGGGCTGACACTGGTGATCGTTCGCGAAGATTTGCTCGGTAAATCGCAGACTGCCTGCCCGTCGATTCTCGACTACACCGTGCTCAGCGACAACGACTCGATGTTCAACACGCCGCCGACTTTTGCCTGGTATCTGGCAGGTCTGGTATTTAAATGGCTGAAAAAGCAGGGCGGCGTCGCGGCCATGAACAGCATCAACCAGCAAAAAGCGGAACTGCTGTACAGCATCATTGATCGCAGTGATTTTTACCGTAATGACGTTTCACCCGCTAACCGTTCGCGCATGAACATCCCGTTCCAGCTCGCAGACAGTTCGCTCGACAAACTGTTCCTTGAGGAGTCGTTTGCCGCAGGACTTCATGCTCTGAAAGGTCACCGTGTTGTGGGCGGTATGCGTGCCTCAATTTATAACGCGATGCCGCTGGAAGGCGTAAAAGCGCTGACCGACTTCATGCAGGATTTCGAACGTCGTCGCGGTTAACCTGACTGCCTTTTCACCCCCGTAGCTTCGCTGCGGGGTTTTTATTGACCTGTTTTTGAGAGTTGAGTTTCATGGAATCCCTGACGTTACAACCCATCGCGCGGGTGGATGGCACCATCAATCTGCCTGGTTCGAAGAGTGTTTCGAATCGCGCCTTGCTGCTGGCTGCATTAGCCAATGGCACTACCGTGCTGACCAATTTGCTGGACAGCGACGACGTGCGCCACATGCTGAATGCGCTGAGTGCGCTGGGAGTTCATTACACGCTTTCTGCTGACCGAACCCGCTGCGAAGTAACCGGTAACGGCGGGCCGCTGCAAACTGATCACGCGCTGGAACTCTTTCTCGGCAATGCCGGAACGGCGATGCGCCCGCTGGCAGCCGCGCTGTGTCTGGGGCGCCACGATGCGGTGGTGCTGACCGGTGAACCGCGCATGAAAGAACGCCCGATTGGTCATCTGGTTGATGCACTTCGCCAGGGCGGGGCAGGGATTGACTATCTCGAACAAGAAAATTACCCGCCGTTGCGCCTGCGCGGGGGCTTTACTGGCGGTAACGTTGAGGTTGACGGTAGCGTTTCCAGCCAGTTTTTGACGGCATTGCTGATGGCCGCGCCGCTGGCACCGCAGGACACAACCATCACTATTAAAGGCGATCTGGTCTCGAAACCGTACATCGATATCACACTGCACCTGATGAAAACCTTCGGTGTGGAGGTTGAAAACCAGAACTATCAGCGCTTTGTTGTGCGCGGTGCGCAGCATTATCAGTCTCCGGGCGCGTATCTGGTGGAGGGCGATGCGTCCTCGGCATCTTATTTCCTCGCCGCCGCCGCCATCAAAGGCGGAACAGTCAAAGTCACCGGCATTGGCCGCAACAGCGTGCAGGGCGACATCCGTTTTGCCGACGTTCTGGAAAAAATGGGCGCGACCATTACCTGGGGCGATGATTTCATCCTCTGTACCCGGGGCGAACTGAATGCCATTGATATGGACATGAACCATATCCCGGATGCGGCAATGACCATCGCTACCACGGCACTGTTTGCCAACGGTACGACAACGCTGCGCAACATCTATAACTGGCGCGTGAAGGAAACGGATCGTCTGTATGCGATGGCAACGGAGCTGCGCAAGGTGGGGGCCGAAGTGGAAGAGGGCGAAGATTATATTCGCGTGACGCCGCCGGTTGAACTGACTTTCGCCGAGATTGCGACCTATAACGATCATCGCATGGCAATGTGTTTCTCGCTGGTGGCGTTGTCCGATACGCCGGTCACTATTCTCGATCCAAAATGTACCGCGAAAACCTTCCCTGACTATTTCGACCAGCTGGCGCGCATCAGTACGCTGGCGTAATCACGTCATTAGCGCCGACCGATGGGTCGGCGTTTTCATGTCTGCTTCTGAACTTTTTCACTTCTCCGTCGGGTGTTATCTTTATCACTGATTCAACTTGTTGATTTATATGTTTTAATTATGGTTATCAGTGGATGATATATATGAAGAATACAAAACTCGCACTGGCGCTCACGTTCGGCGCCGTCCTGCTGGCAGGGTGCAAAAATGGCGTCAACGGTGATCTGATTGCCAGCTCAGGTATGTCTGCCTATAACGCGATGACGCTGTCAGATGCAGACGTTAAATCGCTCAGCAACAGCAGCTGCAAACAGATGGACAGCGAAAACCAACTGGCGGGCGCTTCCAGCAAATATTCGAAACGACTGAAAAAAATCGCCAAAGCGCTGGGCAATAACATCGACGGCACCGCGGTCAACTACAAGGTCTATATGACCCGCGACATTAACGCCTGGGCCATGGCTAACGGCTGCGTGCGCGTCTATTCTGGCCTGATGGATATGATGACCGACAACGAAATCGAAGGGGTACTCGGTCACGAACTGGGTCACGTTTCGTTAGGGCATTCCCGTAAAGCGATGCAAACAGCGTATGCCACACTCGCCGCCCGTGATGCAGTCTCCGCCACCAGCGGCGTGGCGGCACAGCTTTCGCAATCGCAGCTGGGCGATTTAGCGGAAGGCGTGATTAATTCAGCTTTTTCCCGTAGCCAGGAATCCGATGCCGATGACTTCTCTTATGATCTGCTGAAAAAACGCGGCATTAAGCGCGAAGGGTTAGTCAGCGCCTTCGATAAATTCGCGACCATGGATGCCGGACGCGCTAAATCCCTGATGGATTCTCATCCCACCTCTGCTGATCGCGCGCAGCATATTCGCGATCGCATTGCCGAAGATAAATAAAAGTAAAACTCGTCATCTTTTGGGCTGACGCGGCGTCAGCCCACTATACTTGCTTAATTCTCATACAATTCGCTACCGGTTGTCTGCATTTTGCATGCAGTAGTAACGGTCTGGTGCTTTGGCGAGTATAATGCGCGGCGTTTATGTAACTATGCCTTGCTGAAGGAGAAAAAGATGACGGCAATTGCCCCGGTAATCACCATTGATGGGCCAAGCGGTGCAGGTAAAGGAACCTTGTGCAAGGCAATGGCGGAAGCATTGCAGTGGCATCTGTTAGATTCAGGCGCGATATACCGCGTGCTGGCACTGGCGGCATTACATCATCATGTGGACGTGGCATCAGAAGAAGCGTTGGTCCCGCTGGCGGCGCACCTGGATGTCCGGTTTGTCTCAACTGACGGCACTCTGGAAGTGATCCTCGAAGGTGAAGATGTCAGTGGTGAAATTCGGACACAGGAAGTGGCAAACGCCGCGTCGCAGGTGGCTGCGTTCCCCCGTGTACGTGAGGCGTTGCTGCGTCGTCAGCGCGCGTTTCGCGAAGCCCCGGGTCTGATTGCTGATGGTCGGGATATGGGAACCGTCGTTTTCCCTGATGCGCCAGTGAAAATTTTCCTTGACGCGTCATCGGAAGAGCGGGCGCACCGCCGTATGCTGCAGTTGCAGGAGAAGGGCTTTAGTGTTAACTTTGAGCGCCTTTTGGCAGAGATAAAGGAACGTGATGACCGTGACCGCAACCGTGCGGTGGCGCCTCTGGTTCCTGCGGCCGATGCTTTAGTGCTGGATTCCACACGATTAAGCATTGAGCAAGTGATTGAAAAAGCGTTACAATACGCGCGCCAAAAACTGGCCTCCGCCGAATAACCGGCGAGACGCCTCAGAATTCTTGCAGTACCCCCGCAGCAATGGAATGTTAGCGGGTATGTGAAACAACCCCATCCGGCATGAAGCCAGGTGGACGTTAATATTAACCTGAAGATTAAACATGACTGAATCTTTTGCTCAACTTTTTGAAGAATCCTTAAAAGAAATCGAAACCCGCCCGGGTTCTATCGTTCGCGGCGTTGTTGTTGCTATCGATAAAGATGTCGTACTGGTTGATGCCGGTCTGAAATCTGAATCCGCCATCCCGGCAGAGCAGTTCAAAAACGCCCAGGGCGAGCTGGAAATCCAGGTCGGTGACGAAGTTGACGTTGCTCTGGATGCAGTAGAAGACGGCTTCGGTGAAACTCTGCTGTCCCGTGAGAAAGCGAAACGTCACGAAGCCTGGATCACGCTGGAAAAAGCTTACGAAGACGCTGAAACTGTTACCGGTGTTATCAACGGCAAAGTTAAGGGTGGCTTCACTGTTGAGCTGAACGGTATTCGCGCGTTCCTGCCGGGCTCCCTGGTAGACGTACGTCCGGTCCGTGATACCCTGCACCTGGAAGGCAAAGAGCTTGAATTCAAAGTGATCAAGCTGGACCAGAAACGCAACAACGTTGTTGTTTCTCGCCGTGCGGTTATCGAATCTGAAAACAGCGCAGAGCGCGATCAACTGCTGGAAAACCTGCAGGAAGGCATGGAAGTTAAAGGTATCGTTAAGAACCTCACTGACTACGGTGCATTCGTTGATCTGGGTGGCGTTGACGGCCTGCTGCACATCACTGACATGGCCTGGAAACGCGTTAAGCATCCGAGCGAAATCGTGAATGTGGGCGACGAAATCACTGTTAAAGTGCTGAAGTTCGACCGCGAGCGTACCCGTGTTTCCCTCGGCCTGAAACAGCTGGGCGAAGATCCGTGGGTAGCTATCGCTAAGCGTTACCCGGAAGGTACCAAACTGACTGGTCGTGTGACCAACCTGACCGACTACGGCTGCTTCGTTGAAATCGAAGAAGGCGTTGAAGGCCTGGTTCACGTTTCCGAAATGGACTGGACCAACAAAAACATCCACCCGTCCAAAGTTGTTAACGTTGGCGATGTTGTGGAAGTCATGGTTCTGGACATCGACGAAGAACGTCGTCGTATCTCCCTGGGTCTGAAGCAGTGCAAATCTAACCCGTGGCAGCAGTTCGCGGAAACCCACAATAAGGGCGACCGTGTTGAAGGTAAAATCAAGTCTATCACTGACTTCGGTATCTTCATCGGCCTGGACGGCGGCATCGACGGCCTGGTTCACCTGTCTGACATCTCCTGGAACGTTGCAGGCGAAGAAGCAGTTCGTGAATACAAAAAAGGCGACGAAATCGCTGCTGTTGTTCTGCAGGTTGACGCAGAGCGTGAGCGTATCTCCCTGGGCGTTAAGCAGCTGGCAGAAGATCCGTTCAACAACTGGGTTGCACTGAACAAGAAAGGCGCCATCGTAAACGGTAAAGTGACTGCAGTTGACGCGAAAGGCGCAACCGTAGAACTGGCCGACGGCGTTGAAGGTTACCTGCGTGCTTCTGAAGCTTCCCGTGACCGCGTTGAAGATGCGACCCTCGTGCTGAACGTGGGCGACGACGTTGAAGCTAAGTTCACCGGTGTTGACCGTAAGAACCGCGCAATCAGCCTGTCTGTCCGTGCGAAAGACGAAGCTGACGAGAAAGATGCTATTGCTTCTGTTAACAACAAACAGGAAGAAGGCAACTTCTCTAACGCAATGGCTGAAGCTTTCAAAGCAGCTAAAGGCGAGTAAGTTACTCTGAAACTTCGGGCGTAACCGCCTGAAGTCTAATGAGTAGACTTGACAGATTGCAGGTTTCGTCCTGTAATCAACAACAAAGGGCGGCTACGGCCGCCCTTGTTTAAGCTGATAGCCAACTTTCCTGAAAGGAAACCGGAGGAATCATGACCAAGTCAGAGCTCATCGAAAGACTTGCAAGCCAGCAATCTCACATTCCTGCGAAAGCGGTTGAAGATGCTGTGAAAGAGATGCTGGAACACATGGCTACGACCCTGGCCCAGGGTGAGCGCATTGAAATCCGCGGTTTTGGCAGCTTCTCTTTACACTATCGTGCACCACGCACCGGGCGTAACCCTAAAACAGGTGATAAAGTCGATCTGGAAGGTAAATATGTTCCACACTTTAAACCGGGTAAAGAATTACGCGACCGCGCCAATATTTACAGCAGCTGAGTTAAGTGTTAACCCGGCTGGAAAAAGCACCTTTGGGTGCTTTTTTTATTGCCGCCTCCCGGTGTACTGGAATCCTTCTCGCAAAATCGTTGTGGTGTTAATGCAACGCCTCCATCTCCTTACAGTGCTCGCCGCATTGGCGAAAACCACATCCTGACACCCATTCCCGTTCTGCGTCACACTCGTGAAAAACAGAGGAGTGCTGATGCGTTTACCACAAGTCGCCTGGTGTGTTGTTTCCGGGATCTTACCGCTGGTCGTATTGCCCCGGTTACCGGATTTACTGTTGATAAAGGGCATCGTTGTTCTGGCTGTCTTGTTGTTCTTTCTTCGCACGACAGGGGTGAGGCCCGTCGCACTGACGCTACTGTTCTTCTGTTGGGGATGCCTGGCGGCACACCAGACGCTATGGCCAGTTAATGCCCTGACCGGAAAAAATCAGCAGGCAGACGTCATCCTCACTGCTACTGACGGGCAAACCACGCATCACGGCAAAATTATCCGCCTGAACGGTAAGCGGCAATTCCCGGCTATCGCCGTCTCGTTCTATGGCAACTACTTGCCGCAACCCGCCTGTCCGGGGCAACGCTGGAGTATGACTATCCGCATGCGGCCCGTCCATGGGCAACTCAATGAAGGTGGGTTCGACAGCCAGCGTACGGCACTTGCCCGGCATACGGCGATCTCTGGTCGTTTCCTGTCAGCGACGGCGTTGAGCGCATCATGTAGCTGGCGCGCTCGTTACCTGGCGTCGTTAACGGCAAGTCTTGCGGATCTCCCGTGGCAGCCCGTTATTCTGGCGCTCGGTGCCGGCGAGCGACTGGCGCTTCCGGCGGAGGTGAAACGCCTGCTACAACAGACCGGCACGTCGCATCTGATGGCTATTTCTGGTTTACATATCGCGCTGGTCGCTTCGCTGGGCTGGCTGCTGGTTCGCGCCTTGCAGTTTTTTCTGCCGTGCCGCTACATCAACTGGCGAGCGCCGTTGCTGGCGGGGTTCGGCTGCGCACTCGGTTATGCCCTGTTTAGCGGGTTACAGCCTCCAGCGCTACGCACTATCGCCGCGCTGGCGATCCTCTACGGTTTACGCCTGCGTGGACGGCACTGGTCACCGTGGTCGATCTGGAGTTGCTGTATTGCCGCGATACTTTTTGCGGATCCGCTGGCTGTTCTTTCACAGAGTTTATGGCTGTCTGCTTTCGCAGTCGCTACGCTCATTTTCTGGTATCAGTGGGTGCCATTCTCTGCTCATATGCTACCCCCCTGGAGCAGGTGGATGGCGGGACTGTTGCATTTGCAACTGGGGTTAATGCTGTTGCTAATGCCATTGCAGGTGGCATTATTCCACGGCATCAGTTTAAGCTCGATAGTGGCGAATCTGGTGGCGGTGCCTGTCGTCACCTTTGCCGTTGTGCCACTGATTCTTGTCGGCATGGCATTGCACATCATCGGGCCTGTCGTTGCCGAAACGGGTATCTGGTTTCTGGCGGATCGCGTGCTGGCGCTGCTGTTTGGCTTTCTTGCTCGTATACCTGATGGCTGGCTGGATCTCGATGCAAGGTGGCTGCCCGTCACCCTGTCGCCGTGGCCCGGCTTAGTGATGTGGAAACTTCGTGGCTGGAAATCTGCGCCTGCATTGTGCCTGACCACGATTATTGTGCTGACGTATCCACTCTGGCCGCATAAAAAAACGGATGAATGGCGAGTGACGATGCTGGACGTCGGGCAGGGACTGGCGATGGTGATCGACCGTCATAATAAAGCCATTCTGTATGACACCGGGCTGGCGTGGCCGGGAGGCGACAGCGGTCAACAGCTCATCATTCCCTGGCTTCGCTGGCATCACCTTCAACCGGAAGGGATTATCCTCAGCCATGAACATCTTGATCATCGCGGCGGACTGGATTCACTGACCCGGGCCTGGCCGCATGCGTGGATCCGCAGTCCGCTGGGGTGGGGCGGTCATCAGTCCTGTTTTCGCGGTGACCGCTGGCAATGGGAAGGGCTGACGTTCCGCGTGCTATGGCCGCTACCGGGAACACAAACGCAGGGGAACAACCGCTCCTGTGTTGTCAGGGTGGACGATGGTAAATACAGTGTTTTACTGACCGGAGATATTGAATTATCAGCCGAATTTTCTATGCTCAGCCATTACTGGCAGCATCTTACGTCTACACTTATTCAGGTGCCTCATCATGGCAGCAGTACCTCGTCAGGCATGGCATTGTTGCAGCGAGTTAGCGGGCAGGCGGCGCTGGCTTCGGCTTCCCGGTATAACGCCTGGCGATTACCATCAGAAAAAATAGTGAAGCGTTACCGCCAGCAGGGTTATCAATGGTTCGATACGCCTCATCAGGGGCAGCTATCTGTGCTGTTTCAGCGCGACAACTGGCAAATCCGTAGCTTACGAGATCAAATTTTACCTCGCTGGTATCATCAGTGGTTTGGCGTGTCTCGTGATAACGGGTAGAATATGCGGCTATTTCAACATAAGCTGGTTTTTTGAATGCAGAACGACAAAGATCTCTCCACGTGGCAGACCTTCCGCCGACTCTGGCCAATGATTGCGCCATTTAAAGCAGGGCTGATCGTGGCGGGTGTTGCGTTAATACTCAACGCAGCCAGCGATACCTTCATGCTATCGCTTCTTAAACCGTTACTGGATGATGGTTTTGGTAAAACGGATCGCTCAGTGCTGCTGTGGATGCCACTGGTCGTGATCGGGCTGATGATCCTTCGCGGCATAACCAGCTATATCTCAAGCTACTGCATCTCATGGGTATCGGGAAAAGTAGTGATGACCATGCGTCGTCGTCTTTTCAGCCATATGATGGGCATGCCGGTCTCCTTTTTCGACAAGCAATCCACCGGGACACTGCTTTCGCGCATCACCTATGACTCTGAACAGGTGGCGTCGTCATCGTCCAGCGCGCTGATTACCGTCGTGCGTGAAGGCGCGTCGATCATCGGCCTGTTCGCGATGATGTTCTGGTACAGCTGGCAGTTGTCGGTGATCCTCATCGTGCTGGCGCCGATTGTGTCTATCGCTATTCGTGTCGTCTCTAAGCGTTTTCGTAATATCAGCAAAAACATGCAGAATACGATGGGCCAGGTGACGACCAGCGCAGAACAAATGCTGAAAGGGCACAAAGAAGTGCTGATGTTTGGTGGTCAGGCAGTCGAAACCAAACGCTTTGATAAGGTCAGTAATAAAATGCGTCTGCAGGGAATGAAAATGGTCTCTGCCTCTTCCATTTCCGACCCGATCATCCAGCTCATCGCCTCGCTGGCGCTGGCGTTCGTTCTTTATGCCGCAAGCTTCCCGAGCGTCATGGAAACCCTGACCGCCGGTACCATTACCGTTGTGTTCTCGTCGATGATTGCTTTGATGCGCCCGCTGAAATCGCTGACTAACGTCAACGCACAGTTCCAGCGCGGGATGGCCGCCTGCCAGACACTGTTTGCCATTCTCGACAGCGAACAGGAAAAAGATGAAGGGACGCTCGTGATTGATCGTGCCGAGGGGAATGTGGAGTTTCGCAATGTCTCCTTTACCTACCCAGGCCGCGAAACAGCCGCGTTGCGTGACATTAACCTGAACATTCCACAAGGAAAAACCGTGGCTCTGGTCGGGCGTTCGGGTTCAGGGAAATCAACCATCGCCAGCCTTATCACCCGTTTTTACGATATCGATGAAGGCGAAATCCTGCTCGACGGGCATGATCTGCGTGAATACAAACTGACCTCCCTGCGTGATCAGGTCGCGCTGGTTTCTCAGAATGTGCATCTGTTCAACGATACGGTCGCCAATAATATCGCTTACGCCCGTACCGAAGAGTACAGCCGTGAGCAGATCGAACAAGCCGCACGTATGGCGTATGCAATGGACTTTATCAACAAAATGGATAACGGCCTCGACACTATCATTGGTGAAAACGGGGTGATGCTCTCCGGCGGGCAGCGTCAGCGTATTGCCATCGCCCGTGCTCTGCTGCGTGACAGCCCGATCCTGATCCTCGATGAAGCCACCTCTGCGCTGGATACCGAATCAGAACGCGCGATTCAGGCAGCGCTGGATGAGCTGCAGAAAAACCGTACATCGCTGGTTATCGCTCACCGTCTTTCCACCATTGAACAAGCCGATGAAATTGTGGTGGTGGAAGATGGCCGAATTGTTGAGCGCGGCAGCCATGCCGATCTGCTGGCTCACCGGGGGGTTTACGCCCAACTGCATAAGATGCAATTCGGCGAATGATTTCGCGCATCTGGTCCGGCGAATCGCCGCTCTGGCGGCTGTTGTTACCGCTCTCCTGGCTTTACGGCCTGGTGAGCGGGCTCATTCGTCTGAGCTACCGCCTGGGGCTGAAAACATCCTGGCGCGCGCCGGTACCGGTGGTCATCGTCGGCAACCTGACCGCAGGCGGCAACGGCAAAACGCCGGTGGTTATCTGGCTGGTCGAACAGCTCCACCAGCGCGGTATTCGCGTTGGCGTGGTGTCGCGCGGTTATGGCGGCAAAGCGGCTCACTATCCCTTGCTCCTTTCTGAAAATACCTCCACTGCCGAAGCGGGTGATGAGCCAGTGTTGATTTTCCAGCGTACCGGCGTGCCGGTGGCGGTTTCGCCAGTGCGACGCGATGCGGTCAGCGCGCTGCTGGAAAAGCACGATCTCCAGCTCATCATCACCGACGACGGGTTACAGCACTACCGTCTGGCGCGTGATATGGAAATTGTGGTCATTGATGGCGTCCGCCGTTTTGGCAATGGCTGGTGGTTGCCCGCCGGACCCATGCGCGAACGCGCTTCACGGCTGAAAACCGTTGATGCGGTGATCACCAACGGCGGTGTTGCGCATGCCGGTGAAATCGCTATGCAACTGCGTCCCGGTAAAGCCATTAACCTGCTGACCGGCGAGCAACGGGATCCTCGCGAACTGACGCAGGTCGTCGCAATGGCGGGTATTGGTCATCCTCCGCGTTTTTTTGCCACCCTGGAGAGTTGTGGTGTGAAAGCGGTCAAAACGGTGGCACTGGCCGATCATCAGGCGCTCGTCGCCTCTGAGGTGGACGCGCTGCTGGAGTCCGGGCAAACACTGATCATGACGGAAAAAGATGCCGTTAAATGCCGGGCGTTTGCCCGGGAAAACTGGTGGTATCTGCCGGTCGACGCCTGTCTGGATGATGACCGCGCTCAGCCGTTGCTTCAGGCGCTGGTGGCGCTGACGCAACGACAGTAATGTCGCCGCACATCGTCTGCGGCTCTGACGAGGGACTGCTATGCCCGAATTGCACCTTTCGCTTACCGCTGCACGACATCTGCACCTCGCCGCGCAAGGGTTGCTCAAGAAACCCCGTCGCCGCGCACAACCTCAGGACGTGCTGAGTACCATTGAACGCATGTCTCTGCTGCAAATCGACACCATCAATGTTGTGGCTCGCAGCCCTTACCTTGTGCTATTCAGCCGCTTAGGCGATTACCCACAGAGCTGGCTTGACGATGCGCTGCGCCGCGGAGAACTCATGGAGTACTGGGCGCATGAGGCGTGTTTTCTGCCTCGCAGTGATTTCTCGCTGGTGCGCCATCGCATGCTGGCGCTGGACAACATGGGCTGGAAATATAACAAAGCGTGGATGGACGCTCACGCCAGTGAAATAGACGCGCTGATTGCTCATATAGCCGATGACGGCCCGGTGCGTTCGGCGGACTTCGAACATCCGCGCAAAGGCGAATCCGGCTGGTGGGAGTGGAAACCGCATAAGCGCCATCTGGAAGGGCTGTTCACTGCCGGGAAGGTGATGGTCATTGAGCGGCGTAATTTTCAGCGCGTTTATGATCTAACGCACCGGGTGATGCCGCACTGGGATGATGAACGGGATCTGCTGGCGAGGCCCGAAGCAGAAGCGCTCATGCTAAAAAACAGCGCCCGTAGTCTGGGGATTTTTCGCCCGCAGTGGCTTGCCGATTATTACCGTTTGCGCCAACCATCGTTGCCGGCGTTGTTGAGCCGCTGGCTGGACGAAAAACGTATCGTGCCTGTCAATGTTGAAACCCTTGGTGAAATGTGGCTCGACAGCAACTTATTGCCGTATCTGGATGCCGCGGTGGACGGTAAACTCACTGCCACTCACAGTGCAGTGTTGTCACCTTTCGACCCGGTCGTGTGGGACAGAAAGCGCGCAGAACAACTGTTTGGGTTTACTTACCGGCTGGAGTGCTACACGCCGGCACCTAAGCGCCAGTACGGCTATTTCGTTCTGCCATTGTTGCATCGGGGTAAACTGGTGGGTCGCATGGACAGCAAAATGCACCGCAAAGAGGGCGTTCTGGAGATCTTTGCGTTATATCTTGAAGATGGCGTGCGTGTCAGCGCTTCGCTGGAAAAGGGGCTGACTCAGGCCATCAGTGAATTTGCGCGCTGGCAAGGGGCAACCCGCGTCCGACTGGGGCATGTGCCATCATTCCTGTTTGCGACGAAGGCGGAAGGTTGGGAAATTGACGCCGACTGACGCGTCGGTGTGGTATGCTGGCGGGATGATTTGGCCGGCCCATCTGGAGGAAGTATGGATCACCGTTTACTTGAAATTATTGCCTGTCCGGTCTGCACCGGAAAGCTCTATTACAGCCAGGACAAGCAGGAACTGATTTGTAAAACTGACAACCTGGCGTTCCCGCTACGCGAAGGTATTCCGGTATTACTGGAAAACGAAGCGCGTACCTTACCTGCGGAAGAGAGCCATCCATGAGTTTTGTCGTTATTATTCCCGCCCGCTTTGCCTCAACCCGTCTGCCCGGGAAGCCGCTGCAGGATATCAACGGCAAACCGATGATTGTGCATGTGCTGGAACGCGCGCGCGAATCAGGTGCTGAGCGGATCATCGTGGCGACCGATCACCCAGAAGTTGCTCGCGCTGTGGAAGCCGCTGGTGGGGAAGTGTGCATGACGCGTGCTGATCATCAGTCCGGTACCGAGCGTCTGGCCGAAGTGGTAGAGAAATGCGGCTTCAGCGACGATACCGTGATTGTTAATGTTCAGGGTGATGAGCCGATGATCCCGGCGGTTATCATTCGTCAGGTAGCGGAGAATCTCGCCAGCAGCCACGCCGGTATGGCGACCCTGGCGGTGCCCATCCATGACGCGGAAGAAGCATTCAACCCGAACGCCGTCAAAGTGGTCATGGATGCTAATGGCTACGCACTTTATTTTTCCCGCGCCACCATTCCCTGGGATCGCGACCGTTTTGCGAAAAGCCGCGACACTATCGGTGACACGCTGTTGCGCCACATCGGCATTTACGGCTATCGCGCCGGTTTTATTCGCCGCTATGTCAGCTGGACGCCGAGCCCGCTTGAACAAATAGAGATGCTGGAACAGTTACGCGTGCTCTGGTACGGCGAAAAAATCCATGTTGCTGTGGCGAAACAGGTGCCAGGCACGGGTGTGGATACCCCGGAAGATCTTGAACGCGTACGTGCCGAACTGCGCTAACCATTGTTGCCCCGAAAGCCCCGGGGCAACCGCTACCGCCTCGTTTTTCCTCACTTTTCTGCGGCACTTTTGATCTTATCAGGGTGACATATCCCCTTGCGGCGCTCATTATAAAAGCAGTAGTCAATGTGAGGGTAATCCGCTATGGAACAACTGCGCGCCGAACTGAGCCATCTGCTGGGTGAAAGACTAAGCCGGGTAGAATGCGTTAGCGAAAAACCAGATTCGGCACTGTGGGCGCTCTATGATTCTCAGGGAAATCCCTTACCACTGCTGGCACGAAGTTTCTCCACGCCGGGTCTGGCGCGTCAACTGGCGTATAAAGTCTCAATGCTGTCACGCGGCGGCACGGTGCGTATGCCGGTGGTGTATGGTGTGCTGACGCACGAAGAACATCCCGGCCCTGATGTCCTGCTCATTGAACGCCTGCGCGGTGTCTCGGTTGAGGCACCTGCCAGAACCCCGGAACGCTGGGAACAACTGAAGGACCAGATAGCCGAAGCGCTGCTCTCCTGGCATCGCCATGACAGTGGCGGACGCGTCGGCCAGGTAGACAGCACCCAGGAAAACATCTGGCCGCACTGGTACCGCCAGCGGGTAGAGGTGCTATGGGGAACGCTGAATCTGTATCAGAACACCGGCCTCACCATGCAGGATAAGCGTATTCTGTTTCGCACCCGGGAGTGTCTGCCTGCGCTGTTTGACGGTTTTAACGACAATTGTGTGCTGATCCACGGCAATTTTACGTTGCGCAGTATGCTAAAAGATGCCCGCAGCGATCAACTGCTGGCGATGGTTGACCCGGGGATCATGCTGTGGGCGCCCCGGGAGTTTGAACTGTTCCGCCTTGCTGACAGCGAACTGGCGGAAGGGTTGCTGTGGCATTATCTCCGACGCGCACCGGTGGCCGAAGCGTTTATCTGGCGGCGCTGGCTCTATATGCTGTGGGATGAAGTTTCACAACTGGTCAACACCGGGCGATTTAACCGCGCCAGTTTTGACCTGGCCGCAAAATCACTCCTCCCCTGGCTCTCCTGACACGCCTTTCAGCCATTGCCACACACGACCGAGCGTTTCATAACCCACGCGATCGCTGTGCATCAGCCAGATCGGCGACGGAATGACCCGTTCCCAGGGATTCAACGGCGATGTAATGGCCAGCTGATTCGCGGGAGCGGGAAGGGGGTTAAGCCCAACATGCTGGAAGAAAATCATCGCGCGCGGCAGATGCGAGGCGGATGTCACCAGCAGGAATGGGGCTGTGCCCACGGTCGCTTTGACCGCAGCGGCTTCTTCTTCGGTGTCTTTGGGACTGTCCAGCACGATAATTTCACTGCGCGGCACCCCGAGGCTTTCGGCGACGCGGGCGCCAGCTTCCCCGGTGCTGACCGGGTTGGTTTGCGCGGCGGCGCCAGTAAAGACCAGCTTCGCGCCGGGGTTGGCCTGCCACAAACGAATGCCTTCCGCCAGACGCGGGAGACTGTTGTTGATAAGGTTTGAGCTTGGTGCCCAGTCCGGGTTCCAGGTATAACCTCCGCCCAGTACCACTACGTACTGCACGCGCTCGCTGCCACGCCAGGTCGGGTATTTATCTTCGACCGATTTCAGGAGCCCGTCGGCGACGGGTTGCAGGCTCAGCAACAACAAGGCGAGCCAGCCAATGGCAATAAAACCTTTACCGGTTTTCTGAAAACGGCTGAAAATGATCAGCAACAGTCCGAAGCCAATAAACATGAGCAGCAGCGGCAAAGGTAACATCATGCCACCGACAAACTTTTTCAGCGTAAAAAGCATGCGGAATGGGTCCTTTTTTAACCATTTAACAGATGGAATGCCGTGATATTACACCAGATGGCTCCATTCTCGTCGCGTCTGTGACAAAATACGCCTTTTGCCTGGATCGCGGAGTGAGCCATGCGGGATCGCAATTTTGATGACATTGCAGAAAAATTCGCGCGTAACATTTACGGAACGACCAAAGGCCAGTTGCGTCAGGCGATCCTGTGGCAGGATCTCGACCGCCTTCTGGAATCTTTTGGCTCTCAGCCGTTGCGTGTTCTGGATGCCGGTGGCGGAGAGGGCCAGACCGCGATTAAAATGGCGCAGCGCGGCCATCATGTCACCTTATGCGATATTTCGGGTGAGATGATTAACCGGGCGACGCAAGTAGCAACCGAGAAAGGTGTGAGCGGCAACATGCATTTTAAACAATGCGCCGTTCAGGACATTACGCAGCATTTGGAAAGCCCGGTTGATCTGATATTGTTTCATGCTGTGCTGGAGTGGGTTGCTTCTCCACAAGTGGTGTTACAGGCGCTGTGGTCGGTGTTGCGCCCCGGTGGGGCATTGTCGTTAATGTTCTACAATGCTAACGGCCTGTTGATGCATAACATGGTCGCCGGGAATTTTGATTACGTACAGGCAGGCATGCCGAAGAAGAAAAAGCGTACACTTTCGCCGGATTACCCGCGCGAACCGCAACAGGTTTATGACTGGCTGGAAGAGACAGGCTGGCAGATTACCGGAAAAACCGGTGTGCGAGTGTTTCATGATTATCTGCGCGAAAAACATCAGCAGCGCGATTGTTTCGATACGTTGCTGGAACTGGAAACGCGCTATTGCCGCCAGGAACCTTATATCAGCCTGGGCCGCTATATTCATGTCACCGCGATGAAGCCGCTGGTAGATACAAGGAAAAATGATGAGTGAATTTTCCCAGACAGTCCCCGAACTGGTTGCCTGGGCCAGAAAAAATGATTTCGCCATTTCGCTGCCGGTCGACAGACTCTCGTTTTTGCTGGCCGTCGCCACGTTAAACGGCGAGCGGCTGGAAGGGGAGATGACAGAAGGCGAGCTGGTCGATGCATTTCGTCACGTGAGTGATGCGTTTGAGCAAACCAGTGAAACCATCAGCGTTCGCGCCAACAACGCGATCAACGACATGGTTCGACAACGTCTGCTGAACCGCTTTACCAGTGAACTGGCGGAAGGGAATGCGATTTATCGCCTGACGCCGCTTGGCATCGGTATTACCGACTACTACATTCGCCAGCGCGAATTCTCGACGCTGCGCCTCTCGATGCAGCTGTCTATTGTTGCGGGCGAACTCAAGCGCGCCGCTGACGCCGCAGACGAAGGTGGCGACGAATTCCACTGGCATCGCAACGTCTATGCGCCGTTGAAATATTCCGTAGCGGAGATTTTCGACAGTATTGATCTCACCCAACGGGTGATGGATGAGCAACAACAGCAGGTGAAAGATGATATCGCCCAGTTGCTGAACAAAGACTGGCGCGCGGCGATCTCCAGTTGCGAAGTGCTGCTGTCTGAAACCTCCGGCACGTTGCGCGAATTGCAGGATACGCTGGATGCGGCAGGCGATAAGCTGCAGGCGAACCTGCTGCGCATACAGGATGCCACGCTTGCGCATGACGATCTGCACTTTGTCGATCGGCTGGTATTTGATTTGCAAAGCAAACTTGACCGCATTGTCAGTTGGGGACAACAGGCCATCGACCTGTGGATTGGCTACGACCGCCACGTGCACAAATTTATCCGTACCGCCATCGACATGGATAAAAACCGTGTGTTTGCCCAGCGTCTTCGCCAGTCGGTACAAAGCTACTTTGATGCGCCCTGGGCGTTAACCTACGCCAGCGCCGATCGTCTGCTGGACATGCGTGACGAAGAGATGGCGTTGCGCGACGAAGAAGTCACCGGGGAACTTCCGCCGGATCTGGAGTACGAAGAATTTAACGAGATCCGCGAACAGCTTGCGGCGATGATCGAGCAACAACTGGTCATCTACAAAGATAAATCTCTGCCGCTGGATCTCGGTCTCGTGGTGCGCGAATACCTCGTGCAATATCCGCGTGCGCGTCATTTCGATGTGGCGCGGATTGTCGTTGACCAGGCCGTGCGCCTGGGTGTTGCACAAGCAGATTTCACCGGACTGCCACCGAAGTGGCAGCCGATTAATGATTACGGAGCCAAGGTACAGGCGCATGTCATCGACAAATATTGAACAAGTGATGCCAGTTAAGCTGGCGCAGGCGCTGGCCAACCCGTTATTTCCTGCCCTCGACAGCGCTCTGCGCGCGGGGCGTCATATAGGTCTTGATGAGCTGGATAATCATGCCTATCTGATGGACTTTCAGGAATATCTGGAAGAGTTTTATGCCCGCTACAACGTTGAGCTAATCCGCGCGCCGGAAGGATTTTTCTACCTGCGTCCACGCTCAACCACTATCATTCCGCGTTCAGTGCTTTCTGAACTGGACATGATGGTCGGCAAAATTCTCTGCTACCTGTACCTCAGCCCGGAACGTCTGGCGAATGAAGGCATTTTCACGCAGCAGGAACTTTACGACGAACTACTGACGCTGGCCGATGAACCCAAACTCCTGAAGCTGGTCAACAACCGTTCGACAGGCTCTGATCTCGACCGGCAAAAACTGCAGGAAAAAGTGCGCTCGTCGCTGAACCGTCTGCGTCGTCTCGGCATGGTGTGGTTTATGGGGCACGACAGCAGCAAATTCCGCATTACCGAATCGGTCTTCCGTTTCGGCGCTGACGTTCGCTCAGGCGATGATCCGCGTGAAGCGCAGCTGCGTATGATCCGCGACGGCGAAGCGATGTCGATTGAAAACCATCTGCAACTCAATGATGAGACGGAAGAAGATAATCAGCCGGATAGCGGGGAGGAAGAATAATGATTGAACGTGGTAAGTTTCGGTCGCTAACGCTGATTAACTGGAACGGCTTTTTTGCCCGTACCTTCGATCTCGATGAACTGGTCACCACGCTGTCAGGCGGTAACGGGGCCGGGAAATCCACCACCATGGCGGCGTTCGTCACGGCGTTGATCCCCGACTTAACGCTGTTGCACTTTCGTAACACCACGGAAGCCGGGGCGACCAGCGGCTCGCGCGATAAAGGCCTGCACGGTAAGCTGAGAGCGGGCGTCTGCTACTCGGTGCTGGATGTCATCAATTCCCGTCATCAGCGTGTGGTGGTCGGCGTGCGTCTGCAACAGATTGCCGGGCGCGACCGTAAAGTGGATATCAAACCCTTCGCTATTCAGGGACTGCCGACGTCTGTGCAGCCGACGCAGTTGCTTACTGAAACGCTCAATGAGCGCCAGGCGCGCGTACTCTCGCTTCAGGAGCTGAAAGATAAGCTTGACGCGATGGAAGGCGTCCAGTTCAAGCAGTTCAACTCCATCACCGACTATCACTCGCTGATGTTTGATCTTGGCATTGTCGCGCGTCGTCTGCGTTCGGCTTCAGACCGTAGTAAATTCTACCGTCTGATTGAAGCCTCGCTGTACGGCGGTATCTCCAGCGCCATCACGCGCTCGCTGCGCGATTACCTGCTGCCAGAAAACAGCGGCGTACGTAAGGCTTTCCAGGACATGGAAGCCGCGTTGCGTGAAAACCGTATGACGCTGGAAGCCATTCGTGTTACCCAGTCTGACCGTGACCTGTTCAAGCACCTGATATCTGAAGCAACCGATTATGTGGCGGCGGACTATATGCGTCACGCCAACGAACGCCGCATCCACCTTGATAAGGCTCTCGAATTCCGTCGTGAACTGTTCAGCTCCCGCCAGCAACTGGCGTCTGAGCAGTATAAACACGTGGACATGGCGCGTGAATTACAGGAGCACAGCGGTGCAGAAGGCGATCTGGAAGCCGATTACCAGGCCGCCAGCGATCACCTGAACCTGGTGCAAACCGCGCTGCGTCAACAGGAGAAAATTGAACGCTACGAAGCTGATCTCGAAGAACTGCAAATCCGCCTGGAAGAGCAGAACGAAGTGGTGGCCGAAGCGACCGAACAACAGGAAGACAACGAAGCGCGTGCCGAAGCTGCTGAGCTGGAAGTGGATGAGCTGAAAAGCCAGCTTGCCGACTACCAGCAGGCGCTGGATGTTCAGCAGACCCGCGCGATCCAGTACACCCAGGCGTTGCAGGCGCTGACCCGCGCCAAAGAATTGTGCCATCTGCCTGATCTGACCCCTGACAGCGCGGATGAGTGGCTGGAAACCTTCCAGGCGAAAGAGCAGGAAGCCACAGAAAAACTATTGTCGCTCGATCAGAAAATGAGCGTAGCGCAAACCGCACACAGCCAGTTTGAACAGGCTTATCAGCTGGTGACAGCAATTAACGGTCCGGTTGCCCGTGATGAAGCCTGGGATGTGGCCCGTGAGCTGTTACGTGACGGCGTCAACCAGCGCCATCTGGCGGAGCAGGCAAATGCCCTGCGTGGTCGCCTGAACGAGCTGGAGCAGCGGCTGCGCGAACAACAGGACGCTGAACGCTTGTTGGCGGAATTCTGCAAGCGGCAGGGCAAACAGTACGATGCGGACGAACTGGAAACGCTGCATCAGGAACTGGAAGAACGCATTGAATCGCTTTCCGAAAGCGTTTCAAACGCCAGCGAAAAACGCATGGAGTTGCGTCAGGAGCTGGAACAGCTTCAGAGCCGCATTCAGGTGCTGACGCAGCGTGCGCCCGTCTGGTTACAGGCGCAAAGCAGCCTGTCACAACTGTGTGAACAGAGCGGTGAGCAGTTCGAATCCAGCCAGGACGTGACCGAATATCTGCAACAGTTGCTGGAGCGTGAGCGTGAAGCGATTGTTGAACGTGATGAAGTCGGCGCACGTAAGCGGGCGGTTGATGAAGAGATCGAACGTTTAAGCCAGCCGGGCGGTTCTGAAGATCAGCGTCTTAATGCACTGGCTGAACGTTTTGGTGGCGTGTTGCTGTCGGAAATTTACGATGACGTCAGCCTCGACGATGCACCGTACTTCTCGGCATTGTATGGTCCGTCGCGTCACGCCATCGTGGTACCCGATCTGTCGTTGATTGCCGAACAACTGGAAGGTCTTGAAGACTGCCCGGAAGATCTCTATCTGATCGAAGGCGACCCGCAGTCTTTTGATGACAGCGTATTCAGCGTCGATGAACTGGAAAAAGCGGTAGTGGTGAAAATCGCCGATCGCCAGTGGCGTTATTCCCGCTTCCCGTCGGTACCGCTGTTTGGCCGTGCCGCGCGTGAGAGCCGCATCGAAGCTTTACATGCCGAGCGTGAAGATCTTGCCGAGCGCTTCGCGACTCTCTCCTTCGACGTGCAGAAAACGCAGCGTCTGCATCAGGCTTTCAGCCGCTTTATCGGCAGCCATCTGGCGGTGGCGTTTGATGATGATCCGGAAGCGGAAATTCGCAAGCTGAACGGCCGTCGCGGCGAACTGGAGCGTGCACTTAGCGCGCATGAAAGCGATAACCAGCAGAGCCGGGCGCAGTTCGAGCAGGCGAAAGAGGGCGTAGCCCAGTTGAACCGCCTGTTGCCACGCCTGAATCTGCTGGCGGATGAAACCCTGGCTGATCGCGTCGGTGAGATTCAGGAACGCCTGGATGAAGCACAGGACGCCGCACGCTTTATTCAGCAGTTCGGCAATCAACTGGCGAAGCTGGAGCCGATCGCGTCGGTACTGCAGAGCGACCCGGAACAATTCGAACAACTGCGCGAAGATTACGCTTACTCGCAGCAGGTGCAGCGCGAGGCGCGTCAGCAGGCATTCGCACTGACCGAAGTGGTGCAGCGTCGCGCCCACTTCAGCTACTCCGACTCCGCAGAGATGCTGAGTGGCAATAGTGATCTCAACGAAAAACTGCGCCAGCGTCTGGAACAGGCTGAAGCAGAACGTACCCGCGCCCGCGAGGCGATGCGTACTCATGCCGCACAGCTCAGTCAATACAGCCAGGTGATGGCGTCGCTGAAGAGTTCGTACGATACCAAGAAAGAGCTGTTGAGTGATCTGCACCGCGAACTTCAGGATATCGGTGTCCGTGCCGACAGCGGTGCAGAAGAGCGCGCCCGCCAGCGTCGGGATGAACTCCATACACAGCTCAGCAATAACCGTGCGCGACGTAATCAGCTGGAAAAAGCGCTGACCTTCTGTGAAGCGGAAATGGACAACCTGACTCGCAAGCTGCGGAGTCTGGAGCGTAACTATCTCGAAATGCGCGAGCAGGTGGTGAGCGCGAAAGCGGGCTGGTGCGCAGTGATGCGTCTGGTGAAAGACAATAACGTCGAGCGCCGTCTGCATCGTCGCGAGCTGGCCTATCTCTCTGGCGATGAGCTGCGTTCGATGTCGGATAAAGCGCTCGGTGCGCTGCGTCTGGCAGTGGCGGATAACGAACATCTGCGCGACGTGCTGCGCATGTCGGAAGATCCGAAACGGCCGGAGCGTAAAATTCAGTTCTTCGTGGCTGTTTATCAGCATCTGCGTGAGCGTATTCGTCAGGATATTATTCGTACCGATGATCCGGTGGAAGCCATTGAACAAATGGAAATCGAGCTGGGGCGTCTGACGGAAGAACTGACGTCGCGCGAGCAAAAGCTGGCGATAAGCTCCCGCAGCGTGTCGAATATCATCCGCAAAACTATTCAGCGCGAGCAGAACCGGATTCGTATGCTCAACCAGGGGCTGCAGAACGTCTCCTTCGGTCAGGTAAACAGCGTACGCCTCAATGTGAACGTGCGTGAAACGCATGCCACGCTGCTGGAAGTGCTGTCTGAACAGCACGAACAGCATCAGGATTTGTTTAACAGTACCCGTCTGACGTTCTCTGAGGCACTGGCGAAACTCTATCAGCGTCTGAACCCGCAAATCGACATGGGGCAACGTACGCCGCAGACCATCGGTGAAGAACTGCTGGATTACCGCAGCTATCTCGAAATGGAAGTGGAGGTCAACCGTGGATCCGATGGCTGGCTGCGTGCGGAGTCTGGCGCGCTGTCGACAGGGGAGGCGATCGGTACCGGTATGTCTATCCTGGTGATGGTGGTGCAGAGCTGGGAAGATGAAGCGCGTCGTCTGCGCGGTAAGGATATTTCACCGTGCCGCCTGCTGTTCCTTGATGAAGCAGCACGTCTGGATGCCCGCTCGATCGCCACGCTGTTCGAGTTGTGCGAACGCCTTGAAATGCAGCTGATCATCGCGGCACCGGAAAACATCAGTCCGGAAAAAGGCACCACCTACAAACTGGTGCGTAAGGTGTTCCAGAACCACGAGCATGTTCACGTTGTAGGTCTGCGCGGCTTCGCGGCACAGTTGCCGGAGACCTTGCCGGGAACGGCAGATGCTTCTTAGAAAGAGAATCTGAAAATGCAAGGGCGACACGCGTGTCGCCCTTTTTGTTATCGGGTTCAGCTGAGGAATATAGTATTATCTTTAAACTTCTTTACGTTTGGTCAGGCAAAAGAATTTTTGTCTTTATATACTGAGAGTAAGGTCCGTTTGAGAGGACTGCAATGTCAACAGGGGGCAAGGGATGTTGCTTAAGAATGCCGTATATCGTCGATTGTCAGCATTGAGTGTGTGTCTGGCTTTCGCATTTGCTCCACTGTTCAGTGTACAGGCCGATGAGCCTGAACTGGTGCCGACGGACAGTACCGCGACGATGGGTGAAAACGCGACAGCGCTGGCGCTGCCGGGAACGGAATCTGACACGGTTGCGATGATGGCGGGATTCAAACCGCTACCGGAAGGTGCGGCTGAAAAAGCGCGTAGCCAGTTCCAGTCGCTGCTGCCTGCGGGCTACAAACCGGTGTATATGAATGCGCTGACGGCGATGTATGCCGCCCGCGACATGAAACCGATGTGGGAAAACCGCGATGCGGTGCAGGCTTTTCAGCAACAGCTCGCAGAAGTCGCCATTGCCGGGTTTCAACCGCAATTCACCACCTGGGTCGAACTGCTGACGGATCCTGCCGTCAGCGGCGACGCGCGCGATATCGTGCTGTCAGACGCGATGATGGGCTACCTGCATTTCATCAGTAATATTCCTCTTCAGGGCAACCGCTGGTTATACAGTTCGAAACCGTACACGCTGGCGACACCACCGTTGTCGGTTATCAATCAATGGCAGGTGGCGCTGGATAACGGCGCGCTGCCGCAATTTCTGGCTGAACTCGCCCCGCAACACCCGCAATATGCCGCAATGCATCAGGCGCTGCTGGCGCTGGTAGCGGACTCCCGTCCGTGGCCAGAACTGACCTCCACCGCTAAGCTGAGCCCCGGTCAGCGGAGCAAAGATGTTCCCGCGCTGCGTGAAATTATGCGCCGTACTGGCATGCTTGAAACCACGCCGGATATCGCGTTGCCTGGCGATAACGCAGTGGTAAGCCCGTCAGAGCAACCAGCGGGTAAAGCTAAAGCAGAATCTCAGGTCTATGACCGGGAGCTGGTCGATGCCGTGAAGCGCTTTCAGACCTGGCAAGGGCTGGCTGCTGATGGCGTCATTGGTCAGGGCACGCGTAGCTGGCTGAACGTCTCGTCGGCGCAGCGGGCAGGGGTGCTGGCGCTGAATATTCAGCGGTTACGTTTGCTGCCAGGCAAGCTTTCTACCGGTATCATGGTGAACATTCCGGCGTTCTCGCTGGTGTATTATCAGAATGGCGATCAGGTACTCTCCTCACGCGTTATCGTGGGTCGCCCGGACCGGAAAACGCCGATGATGAGTAGCGCGCTGAATAATGTGGTGGTCAATCCGCCATGGAACGTGCCGCCTACGCTGGCGCGCAAAGATATCCTGCCAAAAGTGTGGAATGATCCAGGTTACCTTGAGCGTCATAACTACACCGTGCTTCGTGGCTGGAACAGCAAAGAGACGATAGATCCGTGGATGGTGGACTGGTCGACAATTACGCCATCGAATCTGCCGTTCCGTTTCCAGCAGGCACCGGGGGCCAGCAATTCACTGGGGCGTTATAAGTTCAATATGCCGAGCTCTGACGCTATCTATCTTCACGACACGCCTAACCACAACCTGTTCCAGAAAGATGTGCGTGCGTTGAGCTCAGGCTGTGTACGCGTGAATAAAGCCTCTGAGCTGGCAAATATGTTGTTGCAGGATGCGGGCTGGAACGATACGCGGATCTCGGATGCGCTGAAGCAGGGCGATACGCGCTACGTAAACATTCGCGAGAATATCCCGGTGAATCTCTACTATCTGACCGCCTTTGTCGGTACCGACGGGCGCATGCAATATCGTACAGATATTTACAATTATGATCTCACGGCGCGATCTGGCGCACAAATTCTGTCAAAAGCAGAACAATTAATCAGGTGAATGAAGTAGTTCAGGCTATTTCGGTGTCGTATGAAACAGGGAAAGCGGGCCCGGAAGTTAAAAAGGGCTGTTTTTCCTGGGATAGGGTGCCTTGACGGCAGTAGTATTGCCAGGTAAGGTTCCCCTACGTGCGCCAGAAGTGCATAAATAACGATCACTTTACCTGTAGACCTGATTATCATGGACAAATTTGACGCTAATCGCCGCAAATTGCTGGCGTTAGGTGGCGTTGCCTTAGGCGCGGCGGCCATCTTACCCACACCCGCATTTGCGACCCTCTCGACCCCCAGACCGCGAATTTTGACGCTGAGTAACCTGAATACCGGCGAGTCTATCAAAGCGGAGTTTTTCGATGGCAGAGGCTATATTCAGGAAGAATTAGCAAAACTTAATCATTTTTTCCGTGACTACCGCGCGAACAAAATGAGATCCATCGATCCTGCTCTCTTTGATCAGCTCTACCGTCTCCAGGGCCTGCTCGGCACCCGTAAACCCGTGCAACTGATATCGGGTTACCGTTCACTGGATACCAACAATGAAATGCGTGCCCACAGCCGCGGTGTTGCGAAACAGAGCTACCACACCAAAGGCCAGGCCATGGATTTCCATATTGAAGGCACCTCTTTAAGCAATATTCGCAAAGCGGCGTTATCTCTGCGCGCAGGTGGTGTAGGATATTACCCTCGAAGCAACTTTGTGCATATTGATACCGGTCCGGTTCGGCACTGGTAATGAAGCAGGAGCATCATGAACTATCGAATTATTCCGGTTACGGCGTTCTCCCAGAACTGTTCATTGATCTGGTGTGAACAAACGAAACTGGCCGCGCTGGTGGATCCGGGTGGCGATGCAGAACGAATCAAACAGGAAGTGGCGGCAGCAGAGGTGACCCTGATGCAGATTCTGCTGACCCACGGGCATCTTGATCACGTTGGCGCCGCGGGCGAACTGGCTCAGCATTACAGCATCCCGGTGATCGGTCCGGAAAAAGAAGATGAGTTCTGGCTCCAGGGTTTACCCGCCCAGAGCAAAATGTTCGGGCTGGGCGACTGCCCGGCGTTAACGCCTGATCGCTGGTTGAACGAAGGGGATACGGTTAGCGTCGGCAACGTCTCGTTGCAGGTGCTGCATTGCCCAGGGCATACGCCGGGACATGTTGTGTTCTTTGATAACGCGTCTCGCCTGTTAATTTCCGGCGACGTGATTTTCAAAGGCGGTGTTGGCCGCAGTGATTTTCCGCGTGGCGACCACAGCCAGCTGATCGACGCGATTAAACGCAAGTTGTTGCCGCTGGGCGATGATGTCACGTTTATTCCCGGACACGGTCCGCTGTCGACGCTCGGCGAGGAACGCCTGCACAACCCCTTCCTGCAGGATGAAATGCCCGTCTGGTAAAAAGTCAAAAGGCCGCGAAAGCGGCCTTTTTCATCATGATGGTGTGCTTACAGCACAGCGACAATCGCTTCGCACAGCGGCGCCATGTTATCCGGCGTCATCCCCGCGACGTTAATACGCCCGGACGCGACCGCATACACCCCAAACTCTTCACGCAGACGCAGCACCTGCTCTTTGGTCAGGCCGCTGAAAGAAAACATGCCGTTCTGCTTAGTGATAAAGCTGAAATCACGGTCTGCACCTTTCTCCTGCAACGTATTAACGAACAGCAGACGCATGCGCTGAATGCGCTGGCGCATATCCGTCAGTTCCTGTTCCCAGATAGCGCGCAGGGCGTCGTTGCTGAGAATGGTCGCGACCACAGCAGCACCATGAGCAGGCGGGTTGGAATAGTTAGCGCGGATCACGGATTTCATCTGGCTGAAGGCGCGATCAGCAGCGTCGCTGTCGGCGGCGACAATCGTACAGGCGCCGACGCGCTCGTTGTACAGGCCGAAGTTTTTCGAGAAGGAGCTGGCAACAATCAGCTCTTTATGCAGCGCTGCGAATGCGCGCAGGCCTTCCGCGTCTTCTTCCAGGCCACGGGCAAAACCCTGATAGGCAAAGTCGAACAGCGGCAGCCAGCCTTTCTCTACGGACAGGGTTGCCAGCTGTTGCCACTGCGCCAGCGTCGGATCGATACCGGTCGGGTTATGGCAGCAGCCGTGGAACAGTACAATGTCGCCCGCCTGGGCTTCGCTCAGGCTGGAGAGCAGACCGTCAAAATCAAGCGCATGGTTTGCCGCATCGTAGTATGCGTATTCACGCACTTCCAGACCGGCGGCATTAAACACGCCTTTATGGTTTGGCCAGCTCGGATTGCTCACCCACACGCGTTTAGCGCTGGTGTTTTTCGCGATGAAATCTGCTGCGATACGCAGTGCACCGGTACCGCCAGGTGTCTGTGCTGTGCGTGCACGTTTGTCGTTAATCAACGCGCTGCCTTTGCCGAACAGCAGTTCCTGGGTGCAGCGGCCGAACTCAGGAATACCGTCGATGCCGAGGTAATTTTTGGTGGTTTCATTTTCCAGCAGGTACTGTTCTGCTTTTTTTACGCTGGTAAGAACCGGGGTTTTCCCTGTTTCATCTTTATACACACCGATACCAAGGTTAATCTTGGTCGGGCGATCATCGGCACGAAACAAATCAGCCAGCCCCAGAATAGGGTCGGCAGGCGCAGCGGTAATGTTCTCAAACATGACGAGGTTCCATTGTGGTTACAGAAGGAAATTCCGATATCAGGTTAACGGGAGATTTCTAAATTGCCAACCGTTTGCGACGAAAAGCGAGCGACTTCGCAAAACTCGCCATTTTTTACTGCCGGACATAAAAAAACAGGGCCGAAGCCCTGTTTTTTAAGCATATAACAAAGTGGCGTACTGATTAGAACTGGTATGCAACACCCAGGACAACCTGGTCGTCTACACCAACCAGCGCGGTGTCAGCATCTTCTTTGTCCAGCAGGTTGATACGGTAGTCAGCATACACGTTGAAGTTCTTGTTGAAGTAGTAGTAAGAACCCACGGTGATGTATTTAGCCAGGTCGCGGTCGTAGTAAGAACCGTCTGCAGCAACCAGGTCTTTACCTTTAGTCTGTACGTAAGATACGGACGGACGCAGACCGAAGTCGAACTGGTACTGAGCTACAACTTCAACGTTCTGAGTTTTGTTAGCGATGTCATAGACACCCTCTAAAGTAGTAGCAGTCTGGTTACGGGTTTCGGAATAGATCGCCGCCAGGTAGATGTTGTTCGCATCGTATTTGGTACCGAATGCCCATGCTTCAGCTTTGTCACCACGACCGTCAGCTTTCTGGCTCTTAGCCGGATCACTATTAATGGTACGGTTAGCATTGCTGTACGCAGCAATCACACCAAAGCCTTCGCCGAAGTCATAGCCCAGAGAGTAACCTACGCCGTCGCCGTTTGACTGTTTGCGGTTATCACGCTCATTTTTACCCTGATACTGAATACCGAAGTTCAGACCATCAACCAGACCGAAGAAATCGCTGTTACGATAGGTCAGCAGGCCAGTAGAACGGTTGTTCATGTAGTTGTCAGTGCTGCCCGCCCAGGTTTCGCCAGAGAAGGACGGCGCTACGTCGGTGAGAGCTTCTACGTCATACACGATGCCGTAGTTACGACCGTAGTCGATAGAACCGAAGTCAGCAATTTTCAGACCAGCGAAAGCCAGACGAGTTTTGTTAACCTGGGAGCCTTCGGCCTGGTCAGCCAGCATACGATATTCGAACTGGCCGTAACCGGTCAGTTGATCGTTGATCTGGGTTTCGCCTTTAACACCGATCTGAGCGTAAGACTGGTCACCGTTAGTGGTGTTGTCACCAGAGGTAACAAAGCCGTGCTCACCTACTACTTTGCCGTACAGATCCAGCTTGTTGGCATTTTTGTTATAGATTTCTGCTGCGTTGGACGCACCAGCTACTAACAAGGCAGGGATAACCACTGCCAGGATATTGCGCTTCATCATTATTTATTACCCTCATTAGGTTTTTTTATTAACACTCGCCACTGCCGCCAATAAATTCCGTCAATGAAAATTTACGGAACTATTGATGAGAGTTTGGTGTCTTTGTGTATCTAGGACGAATATTTCCATTCATGACAACGTTTCGCTAGCCTGAAAGTGCTACAAATCTCCTAAATACGTTACAAAAAGAAATAATGTGTAAGAATTTGTGTAATTAAGGGAACTTTGTGAACCACCTCAAAGTTCCGGGAAGTGTGTTGTAAAGTTCTCCGACTCCTTATCTATCTATCTGAAAAACTTATATTAAAATCAGAAATCGCATTTAATAGTGCGAAAAAGATACGAATCCTGATTTTTCTTTTTCCGGCAAACAGCCATCTATACCGCTTTGGGTTTGGTTAAAATTTGTGCTATGGGATGCGCATAGTCTGATCGGCAAGTCAAAAAATGGTTATTTTTTGTTCGTAGATGTTACACGACTTAACAGGTGGCGTTGAGAAGAGAAAAGTAGTGGGACAGAGGGACAAAAAAGCCAGCTTTGCAGCTGGCTTTCGGTTTGATGAACTCAGAAGCTCGCGTTACGCGGCGTGCGTGGGAACGGAATAACGTCACGGACGTTCTGCACGCCGGTGACATAGGCAATGAGACGCTCAAAGCCCAGACCGAAACCGGAATGCGGAACGGTGCCGTAACGACGCAGATCGCGATACCACCAGTAGTCTTCTTTATTGAGCCCCATCTCGGCCATACGCGCATCCAGCACATCAAGACGTTCTTCACGCTGTGAGCCACCGATGATTTCACCGATGCCCGGCGCCAGCACGTCCATCGCGGCAACGGTTTTGTTGTCGTCGTTCAGACGCATATAGAACGCTTTGATCTCTTTCGGGTAGTTTTTCACCACCACCGGCGCTTTAAAGTGCTGTTCAGCAAGATAGCGTTCATGCTCAGACGACAGATCCACCCCCCAGTAAACCGGGTTTTCGAACGACTGGCCGCAGTTTTCCAGAATGGTGACTGCATCGGTGTAATCCACCTGAGCAAAGTCAGCACTGATAAAACGTTCCAGACGCGCGATGGCGTCTTTATCCACGCGCTCAGCGAAGAACTGCATGTCGTCCATACGCTCTTCCAGCACCGCTTTGAAGACGTATTTCAGCATGGCTTCTGCGAGGCGGGCGTTGTCTTCCAGATCAGCAAACGCCACTTCCGGCTCCAGCATCCAGAATTCCGCCAGGTGGCGGCTGGTGTTGGAATTTTCAGCACGGAAGGTCGGGCCGAAGGTATACACCTTTGACAGCGCGCAGGCGTAGGTTTCGCCGTTCAACTGGCCGGAAACGGTCAGGAAGGATTCTTTGCCAAAGAAGTCTTTGTCGTAATCCACTTTGCCCTGAGCGTCTCGCGGCAGGTTTTCCAGATCCAGCGTGGACACGCGGAACATTTCGCCAGCGCCTTCGGTATCAGAAGCAGTGATAAGCGGCGTAGATACCCAGAAGAAGCCCTGCTCATCAAAGAAGCGATGCAGCGCCTGCGCCAGCGTATGACGTACGCGGGCAACGGCACCGATCAGGTTCGTGCGCGGACGCAGATGCGCGACTTCACGCAGATACTCGATGCTGTGACGTTTTGCCGCCATCGGGTAGGTATCCGGCTCGTCTACCCAGCCGGTGACTTCAATGTGGCTGGCCTGAATTTCAAAACTCTGGCCCTGGCCCTGAGACGCCACCACTTTGCCGGTGACGATCACCGAGCAACCGGTCGTCAGACGCAGCACTTCCTGATTGTAATTGGGCAGAGAATTATTGACGACGGCCTGTACAGGATCAAAGCAGGAACCGTCATAGACGGCAACGAAGGAGAAACCAGCTTTTGAATCTCGGCGGGTACGTACCCATCCGCGCACGGTGACTTCGCTGTCAACGGCTACGCGGCCCTGGAGTACGTCGGCAACAGGCACAACGCTCATAATAATCTCTCTGTAGTAGTCCAATAAAAATGTCATTTCTCCCCGAAAAGGGAGTTATCTATGTTACCTGTCATCCGCTATCAGACAAGTAGATTTCGCAGCTCAACAGAGAGAAAATGATAAATAAATAAAGAAGAAGGGAGCCTGCGGGCTCCCTTCTGACATTTAACTGGCCTTTTTCACCTGCGGCAGGTCGAAGGCTTCACGCAGCGCACGAACAAATGCCTTATCGTGGCAGATGGTTTTGCCGGGGCTGTCGGAAAGTTTCGCTACCGGCTTGCCGTTACATTCCACCAGTTTAATGACGATATTCAGCGGTTTCACCTGGGGGATATCGCAGGTCAATCGCGTGCCGATACCGAAGCTCAGATTCACCCGCGAGGAGAAGTGGCGGTACAAATCGACGGCTTTGGCTAAATCGAGATTGTCAGAGAAAACCAGCACCTTGCTGAGTGGGTCGATGCCGAGTTTCTGGTAATGGGCGATGGCTTTTTCTCCCCATTCCACCGGGTCGCCAGAGTCATGGCGCAGCCCCTGATAACGGGTGGCGAATTCTGGTCCGAAATCGCGCAGGAAGGCATCCATGGTGATACAGTCGGTGAGGGCGATACCCAGTTGGTCCGGATACTCATCGAGCCAGGCGGCGAGCGCGGCCCGCTGGCTGGTGGCCAGATCGGGGCTAATTTGCTGATGCGCCTGGAACCATTCGTGCGCCTGGGTGCCCATCGGCGTCAGGGAGAGACGGCGGGCGAGGTCGTAGTTGCTGGTGCCGATAAACCACGGCTCTTGCTGCAGACGTTGCACAATAGCCTGCTGGACGTCGCGGGAGAAGCGACGGCGGGTGCCAAAATCCATCAAACGAAACGCGGAAATGTCGAGGTCTGCCGTCATATGGGCAAAATCAACGAGCTTATGTTCCAGGGTTTCCAGCGCCCGGGAGACGCCCGTTTCCGCAGAACGGTAACGATGCACCAGCTCGCTTATCACCGCCAGTAGCGGCACTTCCCACATGATCACTTCGCGCCATGGGCCGGACAGGCGGATGTTCAGCTTGCCGTTATCGTTACTGACCGTCACCTGCTGCGGGTCGTAACGGAAGTCGCGCAACCAGTCCAGATAATCCTGTTTAAAGAAAGGCAGACCGGAGAGCCAGTGGTATTCATCGTCCTGCAGTTTAAGCATACGCATTGCGTCAACCTGCTCACGGATCGCATCGGCATAAATGCCCAGCAGGTCGTCACCACGACAGCGGAATTCAGCCGCCACATGCACATCATAGTAGTGGTGAAAAACAGCCTGCTGCATGTGCAGTTTGTAGGCATCTGTATCAAGCAGCGTGTGCAGAACAGGAGAAGCAAATTGTGTCATGGCGCGCAGTAGCATCCTCTCACGGGTGCGTTTCCATCAAAATCAGACAGATAAAAAACGCAGGAGTATAGCTTGTTAACCTGGCTATGTCCTGCAATGAGCGCGGCATCGTCTGCGGCGGTCACGTCGGGAGCATAGTTTAATATATTGAACATGGATCACACCACAAGCAGATGCTCTGGTCGAGCGCATTTCGTGCCTCAATGTTATGTGAATGTAGCAATTAGCGTGTTTGGCCCTGAAAAGATGAACATTCTGCGTAGCGAGATTGTCACAACAGGAATAGACTGGAGTCGATACTTTACAAAGATGCTAAAGGTTTTTTATGACACAACAGCCCCAAGCCAAATACCGCCACGACTACCGTGCGCCGGATTACCAGATTAGCGATATTGACTTGACCTTTGACCTGGACGCCGCCAGAACCGTGGTGACGGCAGAAAGCCAGGTATCCCGGCATGCTGCGTCTTCTGATGTGCCTCTGCGTCTTGATGGCGAAGATTTAACACTGGTTTCCATTCATGTGAACGACCAGCCGTGGACTGATTATAAAGAAGAGAATAACCAACTGGTGATTTCCGCTTTGCCGGAGCGATTCACGCTGCGCATCGTCAACGAAATCAGCCCGTCCGCCAATACTGCACTGGAAGGGTTGTATCAGTCCGGCGAAGCGCTCTGCACGCAGTGCGAAGCGGAAGGTTTTCGTCATATTACCTGGTATCTTGATCGTCCTGATGTGCTGGCGCGATTCACGACCAAAGTTATCGCCGATAAAAACAAATATCCGTACCTGCTTTCCAACGGCAACCGCATTGCACAGGGCGAGCTGGAAAACGGTCGTCACTGGGTACAATGGCAGGATCCATTCCCGAAACCGTGCTATCTGTTTGCGCTGGTGGCCGGGGATTTCGACGTACTACGAGACACCTTCACCACCCGTTCCGGGCGTGAAGTGGCGCTGGAACTGTACGTTGACCGCGGTAATCTTGACCGCGCGCCGTGGGCGATGACGTCCCTGCAAAACTCCATGAAGTGGGACGAAGAACGCTTCGGCCTCGAATATGATCTCGATATTTATATGATTGTCGCTGTCGACTTCTTCAACATGGGAGCAATGGAAAACAAAGGGCTGAACATTTTTAACTCCAAATACGTGCTGGCCCGCACCGATACCGCGACCGACAAAGACTACCTCGATATTGAACGCGTTATCGGTCACGAATATTTCCATAACTGGACCGGTAACCGCGTCACCTGTCGCGACTGGTTCCAGCTCAGCCTGAAAGAGGGCCTGACCGTGTTCCGCGATCAGGAGTTCAGCTCCGATCTCGGTTCCCGTGCGGTCAACCGCATCAACAACGTTCGCACCATGCGCGGGATGCAGTTCGCCGAAGATGCCAGCCCGATGGCGCATCCGATCCGCCCGGACATGGTTATCGAAATGAACAACTTCTATACCCTGACGGTGTACGAAAAGGGCGCAGAAGTGATCCGCATGATGCACACCCTGCTCGGAGAAACGAATTTCCAGAAAGGGATGCAGCTCTATTTTGAACGCCATGACGGCAGCGCCGCCACCTGTGATGATTTCGTACAGGCAATGGAAGACGCGTCAAACGTCGATCTCTCCCATTTCCGTCGCTGGTACAGCCAGTCTGGTACGCCAGTGGTGACTGTGCATGATGACTACAACCCGGAAACCGAGCAGTACACGCTGACCATCAAACAGCGCACGCCTGCCACGCCGGATCAACCGGAAAAGCAGCCGCTGCATATTCCGTTTGATATCGAACTGTACGATAACGAAGGCAAAGTCATCCCGCTGCTGAAGGGCGGCCATCCGGTGCATCATGTGCTGAATGTCACCCAGGCGGAACAGACGTTCGTGTTTGATAACGTCTATTTCCAGCCGGTACCATCACTGCTGCGCGAATTCTCCGCGCCAGTGAAACTGGAATATAAATGGAGCGATCAACAACTGACGTTCCTGATGCGTCACGCGCGCAATGATTTCTCCCGCTGGGACGCGGCGCAAAGCCTGCTGGCGACCTACATCAAGCTGAATGTGGCTCGTCATCAGCAGGGGCAGCCGCTGTCGCTGCCGGTGCATGTCGCCGACGCTTTCCGCGCCATTCTGCTTGATGAGAAGATCGATCCGGCGCTGGCGGCGGAAATCCTCACACTGCCGTCAGCCAGTGAGATTGCTGAGCTGTTTGATATCATTGATCCGATTGCCATCGCCACCGTGCGCGAAGCGCTGACGCGAACACTGGCCAACGAACTGGCGGATGAGTTCTTCGCTGTTTACAACGCCAGTGCGCTCGACAGCTATCGCGTGGAACATGCCGACATCGGCAAGCGCTCACTGCGCAATACCTGCCTGCGTTATCTGGCGTTTGGTGAAACAGAACTGGCCGACAGGCTGGTACGTGAGCAGTACCATCATGCTGACAACATGACTGATGCGCTGGCGGCGCTGGCGTCAGCGGTTGCCGCGCAACTGCCGTGCCGTGATGTGCTGATGCAGGAGTACGATGATAAGTGGCATCAGGATGGTCTGGTGATGGACAAATGGTTCATCCTGCAGGCTACCAGCCCGGCCAGTAATGTGCTGGAGACCGTGCGACGTCTGCTGAAACACCGCTCGTTCAGCCTCAGCAACCCGAACCGTATTCGTTCGCTGATTGGCGCCTTTGCGGGCAGTAACCCGGCGGCATTCCATGCAGAAGATGGCAGCGGATACCAGTTCCTCGTGGAAATGCTCACCGAACTCAACAGTCGCAACCCGCAGGTAGCATCGCGCCTGATTGAGCCGTTGATTCGCCTGAAACGTTACGATGTGAAACGTCAGGAGAAGATGCGAGCCGCGCTGGAACAGCTAAAAGGGCTGGAGAATCTCTCCGGCGATCTGTTCGAGAAGATCACCAAAGCGCTGGCCTGATATAAAAAGCCGGGCAGCACTACGCTTGCCCGGCTTGTTTATCCGTGTTTTCTGGCAGGCAGTTCATTTGAACTCCGCTTCATTACCCGATCCAGCACTTCCGCTTCCAGCTCTGCCAGCCGGGCTGAACCGACACGCCGCGGACGCGGAATATCTATTGGCAGATCCAGACCGATCTTACCCTCTTCGATAAGCAATACTCGATCGGCCATGGCAACTGCCTCGCTGACGTCGTGCGTCACCAGCAGCACCGTAAA
This sequence comes from Trabulsiella guamensis ATCC 49490, assembly GCF_000734965.1. GTDB lineage: Bacteria > Pseudomonadota > Gammaproteobacteria > Enterobacterales > Enterobacteriaceae > Trabulsiella > Trabulsiella guamensis. Next base: position 34,144 of record NZ_JMTB01000043.1, on the reverse strand, counting down.
CCCCTGTTCCTGCCACAGCGATTCAATTAAGTCCTGCATTTCGATGCGGGTTAACGCATCCAGCGCACCCAGCGGTTCATCCAGCAACAACAGACCGGGGCGATGGATCAGCGCGCGTGCCAGTGCCACACGTTGCTTTTGCCCACCGGACAACGCTGCAGGCCACTCACCGGCACGGCTCTCCAGCCCGACCGATGCCAGCGCCTGCCGCGCTGCCTCCCGCCAGTGGCCTTTAAGCCCGAGCCCCACGTTGTCGATGATCGTTTTCCACGGCAGCAGGCGGGCGTCCTGGAACATCAGCCGGGTGTCGTCCTGAATATCGGCAAGCGGCGTATTTCCCGCCAGCACCTCACCGCCATTGGGGGCTTCCAGACCGGCAAGCAGGCGCAGCAGCGTACTCTTGCCGCCACCACTGCGCCCGACAACGGCAACAAATTGTCCGGCGGGAATATGCAGGTCGAGGGCATTGAGTATGGTGTTTTCGCCGTAGCGTTTGGTGACGCCGCTCAGCAGTAGCGGCGTCCCCTGATTTAAGCGAGCGGTATTCATGCGTTTGCCTCCTTCGACGTATAGGCCGGGTTCCAGCGCAGCCAGAGGCGTTCCAGCCCCTGCGCGCTGACGTCAGCAAGCTTGCCCAGCAGGGCGTAGAGAATGATGGCAACCACCACCACATCGGTTTGTAAAAACTCACGTGCGTTCATTGCCAGATAGCCGATCCCGGCGTTAGCCGAGATGGTTTCCGCGACGATCAGCGTCAGCCACATCAGGCCGAGGGCAAAGCGCACGCCAACCATAATCGAGGGCAGGGCGCCAGGCAGGATCACATGCCGGAACAGTGCAAAACCGGAGAGTCCATAGCTGCGCGCCATCTCCACCAGTCCACGATCGATATTGCGGATCCCGTGCCAGGTGTTGATGTAAATCGGAAACAACGTTCCCAGCGCCACGAGGAAAATTTTGGCGCTCTCATCAATGCCAAACCACAGAATGACCAGCGGTATCAGCGCCAGATGCGGTACGTTGCGCAGCATCTGAATGGAGGTATCCAGCAGCCGCTCGCCCCAGCGGGACAGCCCGCTGATAAGCCCCAGCGTCAGGCCAATCGATCCGCCAATGGAAAAACCAATCAGCGCGCGCCAGGAGCTGATCGCCAGATGCTGCCATAGTTCGCCACTGGCGGACAACGACCAGAATGCCTCCACCACGCCTTCCGGGGAAGGCAGAATACGTGTGGAGAGCCAGCCAGTTGAAGAGGCAATTTGCCAGAGGATGACGATCCCGGCGGGCAGCAGCCACGGAGCGATGCGCCGCAGCAGGGTATGGGATGTGGAAGCCATGATGCGCTCCTTAGCTTTGTGCCGCTTTGCGGGGAATAAAGGCATTGGCGACGGCTTCGCCCTGCTGTTGCAACGTGACAGACTTCGGCACCTCAGGGATGGCGACATCCAGATGCGGGAACAACAGCTCGCCCACCTTGTATGCCTCTTCCAGATGTGGATAGCCGGACAAAATAAAACTGTCGATCCCTAGCGCAGCATATTCGTTAATGCGTGCAGCCACTGTCGGACCATCGCCTACCAGCGCGGTACCGGCGCCGCCGCGGACCAGACCAACACCAGCCCACAGGTTAGGGCTGATTTCCAGATTTTCGCGACGACCATTATGCAGCGCCGCCATACGATGCTGACCCACCGAATCGGTCTGCGCGAAGGCGGCCTGCGCTCTGGCGATGATCTCATCGTCGAGACGGGAGATCAGCCGATCTGCGTCGCGCCAGGCTTCTTCATTTGTCTCCCGCACAATCACATGCAGGCGAATGCCAAAGCGAACCTGTCGCCCGTGACGCGCGGCTTTTTCCTGCACCTGGGCAATTTTCTCTTTCACCTGCTCTGGCGGTTCACCCCATGTCAGATAGAGATCAACCTGCTCAGCAGCCAGATCCTGCGCCACATCAGAGGAGCCGCCAAAATAGAGCGGTGGACGTGGCTGTTGCACGGGCGGAAAGAGCAGTTTCGCGCCGCGTACGCGCTGGTATTTGCCGTCAAAATCGACAGTTTCTCCTTCCAGCAGCCGACGCCAGATATGGGTAAATTCAGCAGAGGCTTCATAGCGCGCGGTGTGATCGAGGAAAACGCCGTCGCCCGCCAGTTCCTGCGGATCGCTGCCGGTCACCAGGTTAAACAACGCGCGACCATTGGACAGACGATCCAGCGTGGCCGCCTGGCGCGCCGCGACCGTCGGGGAGATCACGCTCGGTCGCAGTGCCACGAGAAATTTCAGTCGCTGTGTAACGGGGATCATCGAAGCGGCGACCAGCCATGCGTCTTCGCAGGAGCGTCCGGTCGGGATCAGCACGCCGGTAAAACCAATCCTGTCGGCGGCCTGCGCTATCTGCTGCAGATACCCGTGATCCACCGGGCGTGCGCCCTCGTCGCTGCCAAGATAGTGACCATCACCGTGCGTCGGTAAAAACCAGAACAGATTCAGGCTCATGATTTCGCTCCTTGTTGAGAACTGGGGTGCCAGATGCGGGTGCGGATGTCGATCTTCTTCGGCACCAGGTGGTTTTCGTAAAACAGATCGGCCGTTTGTTGTTGCAGCACTGCGATGGGTTCAGTGACCGGGGCGATCACCGTCGGCGGCCGATGATCCAGATAGCTGGCGATCACCGGTTCAGGTAACCCCATGGTTTTTGCCAGTAGCGTAATGCTCTGCTGACGATGGCTTTGGGTTAAGGCATCGGCCTGGCTGAAGGTTTCCAGCACGCCCTGAATAAACGCGCCATTTTTTTCGGCATACGGACGTGCGGCGAGGTAGAAAGAGCCGGTCTGCTTGAGCGAAGTACCGTCTTTCAGCACCCGAACGCCACCCTGTAACAGGGCCGCAGAATAGTAGGGATCCCAGATAGCCCAGGCATCGACATTATTCTGCTGGAATGCGGCGCGGGCATCGGCAGGTGTCAGGTAGACCGGCTGAATATCGGTGAACTTAAGTCCCGCCTGCTGGAGCGCACGCAGCAACAGGTTGTGCGAGCTGGAGCCTTTCTGAAACGCCACTTTGTGGCCTTTCAGATCGGCAACCGTTTTAATGGCGCTGTTTTCCGGCACCAGAATCACTTCCGCTTTTGGCTTTGCCGGTTCAACACCGACATACACCAGATCCGCGCCCGCCGCCTGCGCGAAGATCGGCGGAATATCGCCAGTGCTGCCAAGATCGATGCTACCGACATTCAGTGCTTCCAGCATCTGCGGTCCTGCCGGGAATTCCACCCACGAGATGTTGGTATCCGGATAGCGCTTTTCCAGAAACTGATGGCTTTTCGCCAGCACCATACTGACGCTGCCTTTTTGATAGCCAATGCGCAGTGCATCTGGTGCGGGTTCTGCGGCCAGGCTCCAGGCCGAAAGCGTGAGCAGGCCGGTCAGCGCCAGCGTCTGTATTCGCCAGTTAAACAGATCACGCATGGGCAACTCCTTGTTGTCGCGGCTGGAAGGCTGGTTCGCGACGTTGCAGCGCCTGCCAGAAGGTATCCAGCGCACTGTCGAGACGGCGTTGCAGATTCGGGGTAAAGCGGGGCTGGTGTTGATAGTCGATAACCTGGCTGTCATCGGCAAAAACGCCGTGCAGGATCTCCTGCGCTTTCAGTGCGTTCAGTACCGGTTTCAGTGCGTAATCGACCGCCAGCATATGTGCAATGGTGCCGCCGGTAGCGACAGGCAGAACGACTTTGCCTTCCAGCGCCCGTTCAGGCAGCAGGTCCAGCAGTGTTTTCAGGGCGCCGGAAAAAGAGGCTTTATATACTGGCGTGGCGACGATGATCCCATCCGCGCCAGCGAGTTGTTCGAGAAGCGTTTGTAGCGCCGGACTGTCAAAACGGGCATAGAGCAAATCTTCCGGTTCGAAGTTTTGCAGATGCCAGTGGCAGACTTCGATATCGGCGTGGGAGAGTTTTTCCCGCGCATATTCCAGTAACGCACTGGAGCGTGACGGATAGCGTGGACTTCCCGCCAGCGTAATCACTCGCCGCATAATCCCTCCTATATAACCAAATGTTTGCTTTTATCTAACATTGATAACATTTATCGCAGAGAGGGGAGGGATTACTAAATGATTTATCCGGCACTGGTTTGCCGAAAAATGACTATTAAGAAAACGTTTGCGTTTTCATTGCGCTTTTTTGTCGCAGGTCAATTCCCTTTCATCGCCGGATCGAAGATAATACGCCCCCGGTTTGCACACCGGGAATCCAGGAGAGTTCATGTACTACCCTTTCGTTCGTAAAGCCCTGTTTCAGCTCGATCCTGAGCGCGCTCATGAATTAACATTCCAACAATTACGCCGTGTAACGGGAACACCGCTGGAAGCACTGGTCCGCCAGAAAGTGCCTGCGAAGCCGGTCTCGTGCATGGGCCTGACATTTAAAAACCCGTTGGGCCTGGCTGCCGGTCTTGATAAGAATGGCGAATGCATCGATGCGCTGGGCGCCATGGGATTTGGTTCGATCGAGATTGGCACAGTAACGCCGCGCCCGCAGCCAGGTAATGACAAACCGAGGATCTTCCGTCTGGTGGATGCCGAAGGTCTGATCAACAGGATGGGCTTTAATAATCTTGGGGTGGATAATCTGATCGAGAATGTCAAAAAAGCCCATTTCGACGGAATTCTCGGGATCAATATCGGCAAAAATAAAGATACGCCGGTTGAACAAGGTAAAGATGACTATCTGATTTGCATGGAAAAAGTCTACGCCTATGCCGGATATATTGCGATTAATATCTCGTCGCCGAATACTCCAGGCCTGCGTACGCTACAATATGGTGATGCCCTGGACGATCTTCTTTCTGGTATTAAAAATAAACAGAATGAACTGCAGGCAAAGCATCATAAATATGTTCCTGTGGCGGTGAAGATCGCCCCGGATCTTTCTTCTGAGGAATTGATCCAGGTGGCCGACAGTTTAGTTCGTCATAATATCGATGGGGTTATTGCGACAAACACCACGCTGGATCGATCCCTTGTCCAGGGAATGAAACATTGTGATGAAACCGGAGGCCTCAGTGGTCGTCCGTTGCAATTAAAGAGCACCGAAATTATTCGTCAACTGTCAGCGGAATTAAATGGCCGCTTGCCGATTATTGGTGTCGGCGGTATTGATTCGGTGATTGCGGCACGCGAGAAGATAGCGGCTGGCGCTACGCTGGTTCAGATTTATTCGGGCTTTATTTTTAAAGGCCCGCCGCTGATTAAAGAAATCGTTACTCACATCTGATTTTTTATCCTCTTTTTGACCAATACTTTCTTCCAGGGCTTTATTTCCAGCCCTGGTTGTTTTATATTCCTTCATTGTTGCTTATTTAAACATTTTAGTCTTTCATTACATTGAGACAAATTAAGCGAAGCGGAAACGGAAAAGCAAGTTGGCAAAACAGGGATGCTAACGCGGATGGAGAAGAATATGCGAATTAAACCTGATGATAACTGGCGTTGGTATTTTGATGAAGAGCATGACCGAATGATGCTTGATTTAGCCAATGGTATGTTGTTTCGTTCGCGTTTTGCCCGCCGGATGTTAACCCCGGATGCGTTTTGTCCTTCGGGCTTTTGCGTGGATGACGCTGCGCTTTATTTTTCCTTTGAAGAGAAGTGCCGTCAGTTCGACCTTTCTAAAGAACATCGCGCCGAATTGATTTTAAATGCGCTGGTGGCTATTCGCTTTCTGAAACCGCAAATGCCGAAAAGCTGGCACTTTACCGCCCACGATTCACACTGGCAGCCGACTCTCGGCGATGCCGCCTGTGTCTGGCTGAGCGACAGCGGTCAGCAGGTAACGTTGCTGGTGGTAGAGCCGGGTGAGAATGCCGCGCTTTGTCTGCTGGCCCAGCCGGGTTTAACGTTGGCCGGGCGCACGATGCAGCTTGGCGATGCCATTAAAGTGATGAATGACCGGTTACAGCCGCAACCGGTAATCACGGATTATACCCTCGTTCAGGCCGTTTAATTGCCCAACCGCAGCGCGGTTCTGGGTACACAGCTACAGCACAAAATGGTGCCGTCCTTTCCGACCGCATTTTTCTTCAGCGGCGTGACTTCCCCGTCCAGCAGCGTTATCCGGCAGCTTCCGCAAATTCCCGCCCGGCACGAGTAAGGGATACGAATTCCCTGTTGTTCCAGCTGTTCCAGCAAAATTTGCTGATTGTTGCCGGTGAACGTCTCCCCCTGCCATTCGATATCAAGCACAGCGTCTGCCTGCTTCTCTGGTGTCAGCGACTCGTCTGCCCGTCCGGCCCCATAAAGTCGTGCCGGTTTGGTCGCCAGTACTTCGACGCTGTCGCCCACGCGAATCACGCCACTGTTACGGGCAATCAGGTTTTGACCAAAATCGACATCGCCGTTATCCAGCGCGGTACGGAAGGTCTGTAGCGTGCGCAGCGGTTCCCCGGCAGGGTGTTTTTGCCCACGCTCAGGGCTGATGGTAGTAAAAATACAGCGGCTACAGGGTTTCGCCACGTCGAAAACCACTTCGCCGATGCGGATCACTTTCCAGGTGTCTTCTTCCCAGGCCGCCGTGCCGGTAACCACCAGATTCGGGCGAAACTGTTCGATGCTCACACTGGCTGTGCAGCGTTGCTGTAAATCACGCAGCGAAGCTTCGGTGGCGAGCAAATAGGGAAAACCATCGGCGAAAGAGAGGGGCACAGATTCGTGTTTTTTCACACGCCGGGTCAGTTCCGGGCCGACCCAGCGTAACTGCACGTCACGTTTGAAAAAGCCGCTCAGCCACTGGTTAATCGCCGTCGGCGCGATGCGGGCGGTAAAATGATTCCCCCACACTTCCGTTGGCGCAGCCTGAGGCGCAAAATCGGCAAAGCGAATGATTGCGCTGCTGCCGTCAGGCGCGGTGAGGTGAAGACCATCATGCAGCGGTGCGGGGGTGAATCTGACCATCTGCGGGAACTGGCGGGCGGTAATAAAAGTGCCGTCTTGCTCAGTAATCATAAAAATACGATCAAACGCCATACCGCTGATGTCGGCGAAAGCATGGGTCAGGCCGATGCCGCGCATAGATTTGATGGGGTGGATAAAAAGTCGCGATAACGTCGCCATGACACGCTTCCTGAAGCCAAAATAAGCCTTTAACTTTATGACATAGGCCGCAGATTGGCTATAATGCGCAACAATTTTGTTTGATAAAAGTGACGATATGAAATCTCTGTTTGCCAGTACGGCCCGTGGGCTGGAAGAGCTGTTAAAAACTGAACTGGAAGGACTTGGCGCCGACAGTTGCCAGGTGGTTCAGGGTGGTGTCCATTTTCAGGGCGACACGCGGCTTCTGTACCAAAGCCTGATGTGGAGCCGTCTGGCGTCACGTATCATGATGCCGCTGGGCGAGTGCAAAGTATATAGCGACCTCGACCTCTATCTCGGCGTGCAGGCAGTGAACTGGACGGAGATTTTCAGCCCTGGCGCGACCTTCGCAGTGAGCTTCAACGGCCTGAATGATGAGATTCGCAACAGCCAGTTTGGTGCCGTGCGTGTAAAAGACGCGATTGTCGACAGCTTCACCCGTAAGGACCTGCCGCGCCCGAATGTCGATCGCGAAAACCCTGATTTACGCATCAACGTCCGTCTGAATAAAGAAACCGCCAGTATTTCCCTCGACCTGAGCGGCGAAGGCCTGCACCTGCGCGGCTACCGCGACGGTACTGGCCTTGCGCCCATCAAAGAAAACCTGGCGGCGGCGATTGTCATGCGTTCTGGCTGGCAGCCGGGAACACCGCTGCTGGATCCAATGTGTGGTTCCGGGACGCTGCTGATTGAAGCGGCGATGTGGGCAACTGATCGCGCACCTGGGCTGCATCGCGGTCATTGGGGATTTGGCGGCTGGGCGCAGCATGACGAGGCGGTGTGGCAGGCGGTGAAATCCGACGCACAGAGCCGCGCGCGGGCCGGGCTTGCAGCTTATGACTCCCGCTTCTATGGCTCGGATATTGATGGTCGTGTTATTGAGCGCGCCCGCAGCAACGCCCGCCGTGCCGGTGTCGGCGAGTTGATCACATTTGAAGTCAAAGACGTCGCACAGCTCATTAATCCGTTGCCGAAAGGGCCCTACGGCACGGTTATCAGCAATCCGCCGTACGGCGAGCGCCTGGACAGTGAACCTGCGCTGATTGCGCTGCACAACCTGCTCGGCCGTACACTGAAAAGCCAGTTTGGCGGCTGGAACCTGTCGATGTTCAGCGCCTCGCCAGAGTTGTTAAGCTGCCTGCAACTGCGCGCTGATCGCCAGTTCAAAGCGAAAAACGGGCCGCTGGATTGTGTGCAAAAAAATTATCATCTGGCGGAAGTCACTGGCGATGCGCCGGTGAGCAGCATGGGCGATGACTTCGCCAACCGCCTGAAGAAAAACCTGAAAAAACTCGATAAATGGGCGCGTCAGGAAGGGATCGAATGTTACCGCATTTACGACGCAGACCTGCCGGAATACAACGTCGCGGTGGATCGCTACGCCGACTGGGTGGTGGTGCAGGAATATGCTCCGCCGAAAACCGTCGATGCTAACAAAGCGCGTCAGCGTCTTTTTGACGTTATCGCCGCAACCATCTCCGTGCTGGGGATTGCGCCGAACAGGCTGGTGCTGAAAACCCGCGAGCGACAGAAAGGTAAAAACCAGTATCAGAAAATGGGTGAAAAGGGCGATTTCATGCAGGTCAGCGAGTACAATGCGCGCCTGTGGGTGAATCTGACCGATTATCTGGATACCGGTTTGTTCCTCGATCACCGCATTGCCCGCCGCATGTTGGGGCAGATGAGTAAAGGCAAAGATTTCCTCAACCTCTTCTCCTATACCGGCAGCGCCAGCGTCCATGCCGGGCTTGGCGGCGCACGCAGTACAACGACGGTGGATATGTCCCGCACTTATCTTGAGTGGGCGGAACGCAACCTGCGCCTGAATGGCTTAACCGGTCGCGCGCATCGTCTGCTGCAGGCGGATGTTCTCGGCTGGCTGCGAGACGCTGATGAACAGTTCGACCTGATCTTCATTGATCCGCCGACGTTCTCCAACTCAAAGCGTATGGAAGACACGTTCGACGTACAACGTGACCACCTGCGGTTGATGACTGACCTCAAGCGTCTGTTACGCAAGGGTGGCACTATTATGTTCTCAAACAACAAGCGCGGTTTCCGCATGGATCTCGATGGTCTGGCGAAGCTGGGGCTGAAAGCTCAGGATATTACGCAAAAAACGCAGTCTCAGGACTTTGCCCGCAATCGTCAGATCCACAACTGCTGGCTGATCACCGAAGCCTGAAGGAATTAAAGAATGTCTCTGATTAGTATGCATGGCGCCTTGCTGTCATTCAGCGATGCACCGCTCCTCGATAATGCCGAACTGCATATCGAAGATAACGAACGCGTCTGCCTGGTCGGGCGCAACGGCGCGGGCAAATCCACGCTGATGAAAATTCTCAACCGTGAACAGGCTCTCGACGATGGTCGCATCGTCTATGAACAGGATCTGGTGGTGTCGCGCCTGCAACAGGATCCGCCACGCAATGTTGAAGGTAGCGTCTACGATTTTGTTGCCGAAGGGATCGAAGAGCAGGCGGTCTACCTGAAGCGTTACCACGATATTTCCCGGCTGGTGATGACCGATGCCAGTGATAAGAACCTCAATGAGATGGCGCGGATCCAGGAACAGCTCGATCACCACGGTCTGTGGCAACTGGAAAACCGGATCAACGAAGTGCTGGCGCAGCTCGAACTGGATCCTAACGCGCAGCTTGCATCGCTGTCCGGTGGCTGGTTGCGTAAAGCGGCGCTCGGACGCGCGCTGGTCAGCGGCCCGCGCGTGCTGCTGCTCGATGAGCCAACCAACCATTTAGACATCGAAACCATCGACTGGCTGGAAGGGTTCCTGAAAACGTTCAAAGGTACCATCATCTTTATTTCGCATGACCGTTCATTCATTCGCAACATGGCGACCCGCATTGTCGATCTCGACCGTGGCACGCTGGTGACGTATCCGGGCAATTACGACCAGTATCTGCTGGAGAAAGAAGAAGCGTTGCGCGTCGAAGAGCTGCAAAACGCGGAATTTGACCGCAAGCTGGCACAGGAAGAAGTGTGGATCCGCCAGGGTATCAAGGCACGTCGTACCCGTAATGAAGGCCGTGTTCGCGCGCTGAAAGCGATGCGTCGTGAGCGCAGCGAGCGCCGGGACGTGATGGGCAGCGCCAGAATGCAGGTCGAAGAAGCGACCCGATCCGGTAAGATTGTGTTTGAGATGGAAAACGTGAATTACCGGGTTGATGGCAAAGTGCTGGTGAAAAATTTCTCCGCTCAGGTGCAGCGTGGCGACAAGATTGCACTGATTGGCCCTAACGGCTGCGGTAAAACCACACTGCTGAAGCTGATGCTCGGTCAGTTGCAGGCCGACAGCGGTCGCATTCATGTGGGTACGAAGCTGGAAGTGGCGTATTTCGATCAGCACCGTGCGGAGCTGGATCCGGATAAAACGGTGATGGATAACCTGGCGGAAGGTAAACAGGAAGTGCAGGTTAACGGTAAACCGCGTCATGTGCTTGGTTATCTGCAGGACTTCCTTTTCCACCCGAAACGGGCGATGACGCCGGTACGTGCGCTGTCGGGCGGGGAACGCAACCGTCTGTTACTGGCGCGTCTGTTCCTGAAACCCAGCAATCTGTTGATTCTCGATGAACCGACCAACGACCTTGATGTGGAAACGCTGGAACTGCTCGAAGAGCTGATCGATGGCTATCAGGGCACCGTGCTGCTGGTCAGCCACGATCGTCAGTTTGTTGATAACACGGTGACAGAATGCTGGATCTTCGAAGGCGAAGGGCGCATTGGCCAGTATGTCGGCGGTTATCATGATGCCCGTGGGCAGCAGTCGCAATCGCTGGCGCAAAAGCAGCCGGTGGAAAAGAAAGTGACGGAAGTCGCTGCGCCTAAAGCAGAAATTGTGAAACGCGGCGGGAACAAACTAAGCTATAACCTGCAGCGCGAACTGGAACAGCTACCGCAACGCCTGGAAACACTGGAGGCGAATCTGGAGTTGCTACAGGCCCAGGTGGCTGATGCCGCGTTTTTCAGCCAGCCCCATGACCATACGCAAAAGGTACTGGCCGAACTGGCGCAGGCGGAGCAAACCCTCGAAGAGGCCTTCGAACGCTGGGAATATCTTGAATCACTGAAAAACGGCGCGTAACTGAGGACTCTGCATGTGCGAACAACATCATGCTGCACGGCATATCTTGTGCCCGCAATGCGATCTGCTGGTGGAGTTGCCGCACCTTGAGCACCGGCACAAAGCCGCCTGCCCACGCTGCGGGACGACGTTAACAACAGCGTGGGACGCACCTCGTCAGCGTCCCACCGCCTATGCGTTGTCGGCGCTGTTTATGCTGTTGCTTTCTAATCTGTTCCCCTTTGTAAATATGAACGTGGCGGGAGTCGGCAGCGAAATTGAGCTGCTGGAGATCCCGGACGTCCTGTTTTCCGAAAACTATGCCAGCCTCGGGACCTTTTTTATTCTGTTTGTGCAACTGGTGCCCGCGTTCTGTCTGGTCACTATTCTGCTGCTGGTGAACCGGGTACACATGCCGCTGAAGCTGAAAATCCATCTCGCCAGAATTCTGTTTCATCTTAAAAGCTGGGGGATGGCGGAAATTTTCCTTGCGGGGGTACTGGTGAGCTTCGTCAAGCTGATGGCCTATGGCGATATTGGCATCGGCAGCAGCTTTATTCCGTGGTGTCTGTTTTGTGTTCTGCAGTTGCGCGCGTTTCAGTGTGTTGATCGCCGCTGGCTGTGGGATGACATCGCGCCGACGCCTCCGCTTTCGGCTCCGGTGAAAGTGGGCGTTTCCGGACTGCGGCAGGAGTTGCGCTCCTGCCCCTGTTGCACGGCCATTCTGCCCGCTGATCAGCTCGAATGTACTCGCTGCCAGACGACAGCGCACCCCCGGCGTAAAAACAGCTTACAGTGGACCATGGCGCTGCTTATCACTTCCTTCATCCTTTATCTGCCGGCGAATCTGTTGCCGATCATGATTACGGATCTGCTCGGCGACAAAATGCCGTCGACGATCATGGCGGGGGTGATTCTGCTGTGGAGTGAAGGTTCGTATCCGGTGGCGGGGGTGATCTTCATCGCCAGTATTATGGTGCCGACGCTGAAGATGATCTCCATCGCCTGGCTGTGCTGGGACGCCAACGGTCATGGCAAGCGCGACTGTGAACGTATGCACCTGATTTATGAAGTTGTCGAATTTGTTGGCCGCTGGTCAATGATTGACGTCTTTGTCATCGCCGTACTTTCCGCCCTGGTGCGAATCGGCGGTCTGATGAATATTTATCCGGACATCGGTGCGCTGATGTTTGCCCTGGTCGTGATAATGACCATGTTTTCGGCGATGACCTTTGATCCTCGCCTGACGTGGGATCGTGAGCCAGAACCCAGCCATGAGGAGTTGTATGAGCATGGAAACTAACCGCGGGGAAGCGAAAGTGCAAAAGGTAAAGAACTGGTCGCCCGTCTGGATCTTCCCCATCGTCACTGCCCTGATTGGCGCGTGGATCCTGTTTTATCACTACAGCCATCAGGGGCCGGAAGTGACGCTGATTACCACCAATGCGGAGGGAATTGAAGGGGGGAAAACCACCATCAAGAGCCGCAGCGTGGATGTCGGCGTGGTGGAAAGCGCGACCCTGACGGATGATTTAACGCATGTAGAAATTAAAGCGCGTCTCAATTCGGGTATGGAAAAGTTGCTGCATCAGGACTCAGTATTCTGGGTAGTGAAACCGCAGGTCGGGCGTGAAGGTATCAGTGGTCTTGGTACGCTCCTTTCGGGCGCATACCTTGAACTGCAACCGGGGAACAAGGGCGGGAAACTGGAACGCTATCAGCTACTGGATGCGCCACCGCTGGCACCGCCGGATGCGAAAGGAATTCGCGTGATTCTCGACAGTAAAAAAGCCGGGCAACTCAGCCCGGGTGATCCGGTGTTGTTCCGAGGGTATCGGGTCGGATCGGTGGAAACCAGCAATTTCGATCCGCAGAAGCGGACAATCAGCTATCAGCTGTTTATCAGCGCGCCAAATGATCGTCTGGTCACCAGTAATGTGCGTTTCTGGAAAGACAGCGGTATTGCCGTGGATCTGACCGCAGCGGGAATGCGTGTTGAAATGGGATCGCTGTCGACGCTGTTCGGCGGCGGCGTCAGTTTCGACGTGCCGGAGGGGATTGATCTCGGCCAGCCGGTGGGGGAGAAAACGGAATTCCGTCTGTATGACGATCAGCGGAGCATTCAGGATTCGTTGTATACCGATCACATTGATTATCTGATGTTCTTCAAAGATTCGATTCGTGGCCTGCAGCCGGGAGCACCGGTGGAGTTCCGCGGTATCCGACTGGGTACTGTGGGTAAAGTACCGTTCTACGTGCCAGGGTTACGGCAGGCGCTCAATGACGATTACCGCATTCCGGTTCTGATCCGCATTGAGCCTGAGCGCATGGCCAGCCAGCTTGGTGAAAACCCGGACATCGGTGCACATATCAACGAGCTTATTCAGCGCGGTCTGCGCGGCTCGCTGAAGACTGGCAACCTTGTTACTGGCGCATTATATGTGGATATGGATTTCTACCCGAAAGCACCTGCGGTTACCGGTATGCGTGAGTTTGGCGGCTACAAGATTGTGCCGACAGTGAGCGGCGGTCTGGCACAGATCCAACAGAAACTGGTCGATACGCTCGACAAGATCAACAATCTTCCGCTCAACCCGATGCTGGAGCAGGCGACAAATACTTTGTCGGAAAGCCAGCGCACCATGCGCCGGTTGCAAACCACACTGGATAATCTCAATAAGCTGACAGCCAGCCAGTCGATGCAGCAACTGCCGCAGGATATGCAGCAGACGCTACGTGAGCTGAACCGCAGCATGCAGGGCTTCCAGCCCGGATCGGCAGCCTACAACAAGATGGTGGCTGACATGCAGCGTCTCGATCAGGTATTACGCGAACTGCAGCCGGTGCTGAAAACGTTAAATGAGAAGAGCAACTCACTGGTATTTGAAGCGAAGGACAAAAAAGATCCAGAGCCGAAGAGGGCGAAAGAATGAAAAAGGGGCTAATGGTCTTGCTGATCTGCGTGTTAAGCGCCTGTAGCAGCAGTGAAAATAAAACCTATTATCAGCTGCCAGTGGCGCAGAGTGGCGCGCAAAGCGCCACGACGCAGGGGAACCGTCTGCTGTGGGTCGAGCAGGTCGCTATCCCGGATTACCTTGCCGGGAACGGCGTGGTCTATCAGACCAGCGATGTGCAGTATGTGATTGCCAGCAATAATCTGTGGGCGAGCCCGCTCGATCAGCAGCTTCGGACGACGCTGGTGGCGAATCTGAGCAGTCAGTTGCCCGGGTGTGTCGTGGCCTCCCAGCCGCTGGGGCACAATCAGGATACGCTCAATGTTTCGGTGACCGGGTTTCATGGCCGTTACGACGGACGGGTGATCGTCAGTGGCGAGTGGCTGCTCAATCATCAGGGGCAGCTTATCAAGCGTCCCTTCCATATTGAGCTGAAGCAGCAGCAGGATGGCTATGATGAGATGGTTAAACTGCTGGGGCAAGCCTGGCGTCAGGAAGCCGGTGTCATCGCTCAGGCGATAAACCAGATGCCATAAGTAAATTTCATCACGCAAAGGCCGCAACGGATGGCGTATCAGTTGCGGCCTTTTTGTTTGTATCATCAGTAGATTACTTGTTCTGGCTCACATTTTTTGTACAAATGAACTTCTGAGTAGCTCACAAATATGACATTGGTGTGAATTTTGCGCATTGACGATGCATTTGATTCGGGGTATTCGTTATACGTGGACGCATATTTTGTGACCACTGTTTTCTTTTCCACCAGATACAAGAATGAGGGAAACGAGGCATGAAGAGACAAAAACGAGATCGCCTGGAACGAGCACATCAACGTGGGTACCAGGCTGGCATCGCTGGCAAATCGAAGGAAATCTGTCCGTACCAGACCTTAAATCAAAGGTCTCATTGGCTGGGAGGCTGGCGAGAAGCCATGGAAGACAGGGCAGTAATCGCCTGATGCTGTCTCTTTAAGAAGCCACCGCCCCGCGGTGGCTTCGCCGTTTCATACTTCTGCGGCATTCGCGAATGGGGATTCGCTAAGACGATTAGAACGCTGAAGTATCCTGGAACAGACCTACTTTCAGGTCTGCGGCCGTGTAGATCAGACGGCCATCAACCAGTACTTCGCCATCTGCCAGCCCCATGATCAGGCGGCGGTTAACGATGCGTTTGAAGTGAATGCGATAGGTGACTTTCTTCGCGCTCGGCAGAACCTGGCCGGTGAATTTCACTTCACCCACGCCCAGCGCGCGCCCTTTACCTTCGCCGCCGAGCCAGCCGAGGTAAAAACCCACCAGCTGCCACATGGCATCAAGACCCAGACAGCCCGGCATCACCGGATCGCCAATAAAATGGCACCCGAAGAACCACAGGTCAGGATTGATGTCGAGTTCGGCTTCCACATAGCCCTTATCAAAATTGCCGCCAGTTTCGGTCATTTTAACGACACGATCCATCATCAGCATATTCGGCGCCGGTAACTGTGGGCCTTTTGCACCAAACAATTCACCGCGACCAGAGGCAAGAAGGTCTTCTTTTGTATAGGATTCGCGTTTATCTACCATGTTTTCAGTAAACCTTATTTTGAGTTCGGGACGCAGGATAGCTAACACGTGTACGCTGAACAAGTCCGATCAGTTAGAACTGAACCAGCCCAGCCAGCGCAACGGCCACGGATAGCGGTGACGGGCATCCTGCTGTGATGCCTGCGCAATACGCTCCTGAATCGTCTGTAATAGCGTGGTCTGGCCTTCGCCGTCCCATGGCAATTGCGTCAGCAGCGGTAACGCATCGGTGACATCATCGACCGCCCAGATAAAGAATTGCTCGTCTTCAACCGCTTGTCGAACTTCCTGCGACAAACTCAGGTGGCGCACATTCGCTGTGGGTATGATCACACCCTGTTTGCCGGTCAGATCGCGATGCTTACAGATAGCAAAGAATCCTTCGATTTTTTCATTCAGGCCGCCGACAGGCTGCGCGCGACCGAACTGATCGACAGAACCGGTAATCGCAATGCTCTGATTGACTGGCGCGCCTGACAGGGCGCTTATCAGTGCACACAGCTCGGCCATTGAGGCGCTGTCGCCATCAACTTCACTGTAAGACTGTTCGAAGGTGATCGACGCCGAGAACGGGATCTGTTGCTCAAGGCCCAATTCCGCCATCAGGAACGACTGCATGATCAGCATCCCTTTGGCGTGAATGTTGCCGCCCAGCTCCGCCTTGCGCTCGACATCAGTAAACTCGCCATCACCGACATGGACGACGCAACTGATGCGCGACGGCTCGCCAAATGCGCGCGGATGGCCTGGAAACTCAATGACTGACAGGGCGTTAATCTGTCCTACGCGTTCGCCTTCCGTTTCGATCAGGATCTGCTCAAGTAAAATCTCATCCTGCATGCGCTCGGCAAGGAAACCTTCGCGCCACTGACGCTGCTCAAGCATTGTAGTGAGTTGTTCGGCACTGAACGTGTTACCTTCGGTAAAGGCAGCCGCCTCACGCAGCTGTCGGCCCAGCCAGAGAGGACAGAGCGGCAGCGTTTCCTGATCGCCGGTGTAACGGGTGGCTTCCTGGATTAAAACCGGCCACGCATCGGCAGCAGGGCCGGGAAGTTCGGCGTCGCGCGCTATCTGCCACACCCACTGACACCACTGGCGCAGCGAGTCTTCATCAATGATCTGCAGGTTTTCTTCAAATTCGGTATAAATAGCGTTAGCGCTGAATTCCGGCTCCATCTCCTGGAATTCCGCCAGCGAATCGCGCTCGCCCACGAGCATCACTTTCAACGACAGCGGCATAGACGGCACGTGAACCGGCAGAGGGCGCGCATCGTCGAAACTCAGCCAGTCAAAACGCTGGCGGGTGACGATGTTTTTTAAGCGCATCCACAGCAGCGGTTGCGCCAGCAACGCGCGCAGCGAGATAACCAGCACGCCGCCGTTTGCCTGATGCACCAGGCCTGGCTGCAGAGTAACGTCGCCATTGAACTGACGCACACAGCCAAAAAGCTGCTCGGCCTCGACCCAGTCGGCATAAATGACCGGGCGAGTGCTGGCAAAGTTGTCGTCAGCAGATTCCGCAGGGCGCTGTGTGACGACACCGTGGTTGATATCGTAATGGACACCACAAAGCGGCTGTGCAGGCGCTTGCAGGCTCTCGGTCAGCCGGGTAAGTAGCTTAAGATATTCAGGCTCCTCGGGAGCTTTCACCAGCACCACCGGCGAGATAGCTTGCGGATAGAGGAACTGCTCCAGCGCATAATGCAAACGGGCCTGCGTATCGCGGAGTAATGAATCGGTTGGTAAGGTCAGCTCGGTCTGGGCAAACAGTGCCTGATACTCAGTGGTATCAGGAGCCAGCTCACGTCCGGAAAGTTTATTGATGGTCAATGTCGATATTTTTTAGTCAGATGTAAAAGGCGGGATTATACCTTATGCTGCGCAGTAGCACACGGAGAATGCAGTTGTCAGGTATAACGGAGCACACTTCTGTTCACGAACGTCGATTTCTTCTCAGCGCATCGGGAAAAAACTGATATCCTGAAATGAGTTACACGGTCACCTTGGGATCGCGATGAAATATCAACAACTGGAAAACCTTGAAAGCGGGTGGAAGTGGAAATACCTGGTGAAAAAGCACCGGGAAGGCGAACTTATCACGCGTTACATCGAAACCAGCGCCGCACAAGAGGCAGTGGATAAGTTGCTGACGCTGGAAAACGAACCCGTGCTGGTTAATGAGTGGATCGCCGCGCATATGAATCCAACACTGGCAAACCGGATGAAGCAGACAATCCGTGCTCGCCGAAAGCGTCATTTCAACGCGGAGCATCAACACACACGCAAGAAATCTATCGATCTGGAGTTCATTGTCTGGCAGAGACTGGCCGGGCTGGCGCAGCGGCGGGGTAAAACATTGTCTGAAACCATCGTGCAGTTGATTGAAGACGCTGAGAATAAAGAGAAATACGCCAGTAAGATGTCCAGCCTGAAACAGGATCTCCAGGCGCTGCTTGGCAAAGAAAAGTAGTGTCGTCGTGATGCCAGGCTTAGTAAACACCATTATTCAGCCAATAAAAAACCCCGCCATGGCGGGGTTTTTTGTAGACGTAAACTTAAGCCTGCGGCTGAGTTACAACGTCTTTGATGCCTTTAACTTCGATCTCTACGCGACGATCCGGAGCCAGGCAATCGATCAGTGCAGCGCGAGCTTTCACGTTGTCACAGGTAGAACCGGTAACCGGGTTAGATTCGCCCATACCACGTGCGGAGATCTTGTTGGACGGGATACCTTTAGAAACCAGGTAGTCAACAACAGACTGTGCACGTTTCTCGGACAGACCCTGGTTGTAAGCGTCAGAACCGATACGGTCGGTGAAGCCCAGAACCACGACGGAACCGTCTTTCGGATCCAGGTTGCTCAGCTGGGTGTACAGCTGATCCAGTGCCTGCTGACCTTCCGGTTTCAGGGTAGCTTTGTTGAAGTTGAACAGAACGTCAGACTTCAGGGTGAAGTGCTTGGTCTGTACTTCCGGAGCCGGAGCCGGAGCCGGAGCAACTACCGGAGCTGCTTCCTGCTGGCCGAAACGGTAGGAAACACCTACGCTCAGCATGCCGTTGTCCGGACGAACGCCAACAGTAGCACCATCACCGATGTTGTTAACCCACTGGTATTCCAGACGGGTAGCGATGTCACGGGTCATTGCCCACTCAACGCCACCAGCGAAGACCGGAGAAACACCGGTGTCGTGGTTGTCGCCGATCTGGTTGTTGCTGGAATCAGCGCGCCATACCATGCCGCCCAGACGGGTGTAAACGTCCAGATCGTCAGTGATCGGGTAGCCCAGCTTAGCTGTCAGCTGAACGCCCTGAGCTTTGAACGCACCGTTGATCGCGTCGCCTTTGTACGGCATACGACCCAGCCAGTCATAACCCATTTCGAAACCAACATACGGGTTAACCTGGTAACCACCGAACGCACCTGCACCCAGTTGACTTTCGTGAGTCGGGCCATTGTTGTTCAGGGAGCTGTCATACCAGCCAGTGTCGTGGAACTGGGACCAACCCAGCTTACCACCAGCATACCAGGTGTTATCTTTCGGAGCGGCCTGCGCTACGGTAGCGAAGCCAGCCAGTGCCACTGCAATCGCGATAGCTGTCTTTTTCATTTTTTGCGCCTCGTTATCATCCAAAAATCGCCATGAAGATACTCAAGAAATTCACGGTTAAATCCTTCACCGGGAGCGTGACTTGTTAATAACTATGCCGTTACTTGCGGCTTAAGCCGGTCACCCCTGGCGATGTAAAGTCTACAACGTAGTTGGAAACTTACAAGTGTGAACTCTGTCAGGCTTATGAAAAAAAAAGAGTTGTATACAGAATATTTAACATTTTTGTCGAAATATTCTACAGCATAAAATAGCGCAAACCGCGCCAGACAGGCACTCTCACCGTTTTTGCTGAAAATTGAGACGCTGCTTTTAAAAGCGAAAAAAAATTCCAGGATTAATCTTAAATTGACTCAATGATAGAAATTTGAGTGAATTTTTAGCCCGTTTAACTGTCTCGTGGCAGTAGAGGTTGCACGTACAGGACGCATAAGGAAGCCAATCGCTTGTCCTTCTTCAGCTGCCATCACCAGTCTCGCGTGTTCATCTTCTGTTAGTTCATCATTCAACCAACCGATAACCACACTGTAATTGCCGGTGCGAAGTGCCCGGATCATGGATTCCAGCGTATTGCAGGGTGACATCTGGTTTATCTGCATCACTTTTGTCAATGGCAGACCAGAAGCCTGAACCCATTCGCGGCTCAGTTTTTGCTGTGGCGTTAACCACAATTGCCAGCGTGATTGCTGACCCAGCTGTTGTAACAAGGGCAGCAACAAAAGTTGCGTCATCATGGGCTGGTCTTCATGGTAGACCACTTCGCTAATCAGCCCGGAAGAGGCCTGAGTTGGCGCAATGCGTGAATGGCGAGCCGGCGCTGCGGAGGCCATTGTTGAGTGATTTGCATAACCAGAAGTATACATAGTTTATCCAGCCCTGTGGGTTACTGTATGAATATACAGTACAGCTACTGTGTACAAAGATCAACCCCATTTTCTGAAAGCATCTCGCAAAAATTCACTGAAGTCGTACAGATGATAAAAATCATCTTGCCGCCTGCCACGAAGTTGCCTATTTTCCTGCTTAACGGATCCGTTAATCGAAAAAATCACATCTAACGGCATGATTAACAAAGGAATAATCATGAAAAATGATTCTTACAAAAGGATATATCAGTCGCAGGAATATCTCTCTCCGCTGGGGCGAATTGAATATCGAGCGCTGTTTGGCGGATATAGCCTGGCCATCGAAGAGACGGTTTTTGCGATGGTGGCGGAAGGGGAGCTCTATCTCCGTGTATGCGAACAAAGCGCACCTTACCGTGTCAGTCACCCGACACCGCTGCTCACGTTGCGTAAGCGAGGCCGGCCAGTGCTGCTTAATTATTACCATGTCGATGATACGTTATGGGGCGATCGCCACACGCTATTGACCCTTTCTTCGCACTCGCTTGAAGAAGCGCAGCGGGAAAAGGATCAGCGGTACGACAGGCGCGGGTTAAAAAATCTGCCCAATATTACGTTTCATATGGAGTTGATGCTCTTCGAAGCTGGAATATGCGATCACCACATGCTTTTCGAGCTGGGGGCGGAACTGAGCTGGCTAAAACTGCGGGAGAAAAGAAAAGGGATAAACGTCAGCGTATTGTTTGCCCTGGAAGGCGCGATTGCCGGTGTCCATGCGGCGGCACTCCCGGCGCAGCTGCGCCAGGAGCTCATGGAGTGGGTCAATAGCCTTCCGGGATCTCCTCTGCCGTTGCAGGAGAAACGAGCCGCTGGAGGCGACTTATCTCCGGGAGAAGCGTAACCAGCAGACCAATTTGCTGCAACACCAGCGGCTCTTTGCTTTCAGCACGGGGTTCCAGTTGATGGATCCGCTGCATCAGGCCCGTCAGCGCCTGATGCACGCGTGGCTCATCTTTGGGTGTGTGATGGAACGCATCGTCAACGTAACATACCGCATCATCCAGCAGCGCCAGAATATCGGGGTTAGTCAGCTGTTCACGGTGCGCGCCCAACGCAGAGATGTAACTGGTAAAGGTGTGATTGAGGCACAACAGGCGAAACGCCGTCTCCTTCATCTCGGCCGTTACCTTGGGTTCTGTCGACATGTTTGAGATAACAGACGCCAGCTCGGCATCGCGATTCCATGCTTCACGCCGCGCGATGCGGTAGGCCAGACGGTTATCGCGCCCCTGGTGGTATTGCTCAAGGATGGCATCCAGGTACCGGCAGTTGGCGTCCACAGCGCGTTCCAGTACGCGGGGGAGATTACGAAACCGCCAGTCCGGCCAGATAAAACTAACCGCTGCCCAGGCGATGGCGCAGCCGATGAGCGTATCGAAAATACGTGGCAGTGCGACCTCGAAGCCTTCACCCAGCAGGTTAAAGCACAGCAGTACCAGTAGCGTGATAAACATGGTGGCGTTGGCATACTGTACGGTGCGGAAGGCAAAGAAGAGCACGCCAGTGATGACAATGAGCGCCAGTTGTCCTTCAACGGAAGGGACGAGCAACAGAACGGGTAAACCGATTGCGACGCCCACCAGCGTACCAAAAATACGCAGGGCCAGCCGGTGACGGGTTGCGTTGTAGTTTGGCTGGCAGACAAACAGACTGGTCAGCAGGATCCAGTAACCGTGATGCAGCCCGGTTAACTGGATAAACGCATACCCGGCGCACAAGACCAGCGACATGCGAATGGCATGGCGAAACAACGCTGACTCCGGTGACATATTGCGACTCAGACGCGCCCGGATATCGCTAAAGCCATGGATTCGGTCATCCGACAGCAGGTTTTCCGTATCGTTGTGCGGCTGGTTTTGTACCTGCTCAGACTCAATTGTCGCCAACTGTGCATCAATGGCACGCAGGTTGTTGAGCAGAAAACCCAGTGCTTTGATCTGCTCCATGGGTACGCCGCTGGCACGTACGCGATCCAGCGCGGCATCCAGGTGGGTAAACGCGCGTTCAAAGCGTGGATCATGCTGATACGGCGTTCGCAGCAAAATGGAGCGCGCGAGTTGCTGACATGCCTGCGACTGCATCGACATCAGTCTCTGAAAACGGAACATCACGTCGCTGTAGCGGAAGTTGTCGCGCAACGTCTGATACTGTATATGCGCCGAGCTGGCACGTTCATGTATGTCCTGCGCCACGAAGTAATAATGCAGCGTGCGGCGGGTGTTACGCTGACCGCGGTCACCACGCAGACGTGTCAATAAAGAGGCTTTAGTCTGGTTGAGCATCGCCACCAGCTGGCCGTTGGCAAGCACCAGTTCATAGAGTGGCGCCTGGCTTTCTTCTTCGATATCCGGGTCAAACAGGCGTGATTTCAGCTCCAGATAATGGGCGAGCTGTTCATAGCTGCGGGCCAGGTTGTCCTGCAAGGGGCGGACGGGAAAAATCAGGTGTCCGGTCAGTGTCAGCAGGTTATACCAGACGGCACCGGCCAGCAGGAAAAGAGGCTGTTGGTACCAGTGCTCATACAGCGACACGCCAAGCATGGTGTAAATGGCGATCAGCAACGCGCCGAAAGCGATGGTAGCGTAGCGCTGGCCGAGACCGCCTAGCAGAATGAAACCGCTGGTGGAGAGGGTCAGTCCGAGGGCGAACAGCCACGGCCACGGGAACAACAGTTCCACGGAGGCGGAGGCAATAAAAAAGCATACCAGTGTTATCAGCAGATTACGCAGGCGACCCGTTAACCGATCGTCCAGGTCGGTCAGCGCCGCTGCCACCACCCCGAGCGTTAACGGGATGGTGAGCTTAACATCGCCCAGCCACCAGGGCAGGGCGGTGGTGCCGCAAAGGGCGATAAAAATTCTGACGTTGTAGAGCCAGGCACTGTTCCATGTATAGCGGCGAAGCAACGGACTTAGCATAGTGATAATCGGTCCGGATTATTGATAACGACGGCGGGCATTCGCTTCACGCGCCGCGCGGGCGGTTTCCACGCTGACGACGCGGCGACCGACAGGCCAGAGCGCAATCGCGGCGATTTTAAAATTGGCGATGCCGACAGGAATCCCAATGAGCGTAATGCACTGCGCTATCCCGGCAAAAATATGCGTCAGACATAACCACCAGCCGAAAAGAATAAACCAGAAAATATTAAGGAATGTACCGCCAGCGTTCATCACTGTGCTTTTGTTGTCCGGATCGAGCTCGTCCACATGCACGGCCTCGTTGCCGTAGGGAAGGAACGACAGTTTTGTGATTTCCCAGCAGGAGCGGCTCAGCGGCAGCGTGACAATCAGCAGGATGCTGACCAGCGTCGCCAGAAACCAGCCTAAAGTTGTGGCGAAACCACCCAGTACAAAATTCAAAATATTCAAAACAGTACGCATAAATCCTCTGTCCATTGCGAAAATGTCGTTGGCCTCGTAATTGTAACGTTTTTTTGCGCTGGAGCACCTGGTATCTGGCGGTTAAACTGTGGAGTAAGAAAACGTGGCGGGATTTGGCATGACATGGAACTAAAAGCAACAACGCTTGGTAAGCGCATGGCGCAGCACCCTTATGATCGAGTAGAAATCCTTAACGCCGGAGTGAAAGTCTCTGGCGATCGTCATGAATATCTCATTCCTTTTAACCAGTTGCTCGATATTCAGTGCAAACGCGGGCTAGTGTGGGGCGAACTGGAATTTATTCTGCCGGAAAATAAAGTGGTACGTCTTCACGGTACTGAGTGGGGCGAAACGCAGCGCTTTCATCATCATCTGAATGCACTCTGGGAGCAGTGGGGCAGCGAAATGAGCGACATCGCCGCGCGCCTGCTCACAGAACAACTGGCGGAGATCTCGCGTTTCAGCGCTGAAGGTAAATGGCTGACCCGTCAGGCCACGCTTGGTGTGCAGCAAAAAATTTTGCGCGCGCTGGATGCGCTGCCAATCCCCGTTGAACGCCTGGAAACGTTCGATAACTGCCGTGAGCTCTGGCGGCAGTGTCAGTGCTGGCTGAAAGACATCGACAGCAGCCGCCTGAAGCATAACCAGGCTTATACCGAAGCGATGCTCAGCCAGTACGCTGGTTTCTTTGAGAAAATAGAGGCCTCGCCGCTGAACCCGGCGCAGGCGCGGGCGGTGGTCAACGGTGAGCAGTCGCTGCTGGTGCTGGCAGGCGCGGGTAGCGGCAAAACATCTGTGCTGGTGGCCCGGGCGGGATGGCTGTTGATGCGCGGAGAAGCTTCTGCCGACCAGATCCTGCTGCTGGCGTTTGGCCGCCAGGCGGCAAAAGAGATGGATGAACGGATCCGCGAACGGTTGAACACGGACGCAATCAGCGCCCGAACCTTTCATGCCCTCGCGTTACATATCATCCAGCAGGGTAGTAAGAAAGTCCCCGCCATCAGCAAGCTGGAAAATGACAGCAAAGCGCGACAGGCGTTGTTGATCAAAACCTGGCAGCAGCAGTGCAACGAGAAAAAAGCGCAGGCGAAAGGCTGGCGGCAGTGGCTGGACGAAGAGATGGGCTGGTCGGTGCCGGAAGGTAACTACTGGCAGGACGAAAAGCTGGTGCGCCGGATGGAAGGGCGGCTTGATCGCTGGGTCGGGCTGATGCGCATGCATGGCGGTTCGCAGGCAGAGATGATTGACGCGGCGCCGGAAGAGGTCAGAGAGCTTTTCAGTAAGCGCATCAAACTGATGGCGCCACTGCTCAAGGCATGGAAAGCCGCGCTGAAAGCGGAGGATGCGGTGGATTTCTCCGGGCTTATTCATCAGGCCATTAACGTGCTGGAAAAAGGGCGTTTTGTCAGCCCGTGGAAGCATATTCTGGTAGATGAATTTCAGGATATCTCCCCACAGCGAGCCGCGTTGCTGGCGGCGTTAAGGAAACAGAACTCCCGCACCTGTCTTTATGCCGTGGGTGATGACTGGCAGGCCATCTACCGCTTCAGCGGCGCGCAACTGACGCTGACCACCGCCTTTACGCACTACTTTGGCGAAGGCGACAATTGCGCGCTGGATACCACCTACCGCTTTAACAGCCGCATTGGTGAGGTGGCGAATGCGTTTATTCAGCAGAACCCGTATCAACTGAACAAGCCGCTGAACAGCCTGAAAGCGGGTGACAAAAAAGCGGTGACTCTGCTGGCAGATGATCAGCTCGATGCGTTGCTCGATAAGCTCAGCGGCTATGCAAAACCGGACGAACGGATCCTGGTGCTGGCGCGTTATCATCATCTGAAACCCGCCAGTCTGGAGAAAGCCGCCACCCGCTGGCCGAAACTGGCGATCGATTTCATGACCATTCATGCCAGTAAAGGGCAGCAGGCCGATTATGTGATTGTCATGGGGTTGCAGGACGGGCAGGACGCGTTTCCGGCACCGGCCAGAGAATCGATTATGGAGCAGGCGCTGCTGCCGCAACCGGAAGATTTCCCGGATGCCGAAGAGCGGCGACTGCTGTATGTGGCGTTAACCCGCGCCCGTCAGCGCGTCTGGCTGTTGTTCAACAAAGAACAGCCATCGGTGTTTGTCGATGCTCTGAAGGCGCTCTCCGTACCGGTCGCGCGCAAACCGTAACCGCAGGCTGGCGCTGTGCGCCAGCCCGGGAACTTACTTCAGGCGATCCGCCAGATAACGCGGGTAGTCGGGGATAAGAATGTCCACTTCATCGCTGAAGTTTGGCGCCTGAATAATGAAATCGGCGGTAGCAAGGTTGGTGGCGACCGGAATGTTCCATACAGTCGCCAGGCGCAGCAGCGCTTTGACGTCGGGATCGTGCGGCACGGCATTGAGCGGATCCCAAAAGAAAATCAGCACGTCGATCTTCCCTTCTGAAATCTGCGCGCCCACCTGCTGGTCGCCGCCTAACGGGCCGCTCAGCATGGCGTTAACATTAAGCCCGGTCGCACGCTGGATCAGATTCCCCGTCGTCCCCGTGGCTGAAAGCGTGTGGCGCTCCAGTAACGTACGGTGGCGATCCACCCATTTCATCAGCATGTCTTTACAGTGATCGTGCGCAACCAGTGCGATATGCTTGCGCGCCGGGAGCGTGCGTGTTGTGAGTTCCATAGTACCCTTCCGCATTTTGAGATGCAGACAGATTACTGGAACCGATTCAGGCTGCAAACCGTGAGGGCGAAAAAATGATAAATCCGTTCAGAAATGCAGGGTTATGATGAGGGTTGTTGACGCGCCCACTGTAAAAAGCGATTGCGCGTGTCTGAATCTGCCTGCTGGAACCAGTATTTGAGCCGCTGCTCGGCAAGGGTTTGCGATTGCAGTGACGGGAAATCAAGCTCGGTTTTTTTCGACAACAGCGTGCTGTCATCCGGCAGCGGGGCGCTCAACGGTGACCGGACAGCCAGTTTTCGATTGTGGTTATAGACTGCCGCCGCCTGTTCATAATCGATACCGGCGGCGGTTCGCGTCACCGCAAGAATATCCAGCGTCACCGGAATCGGCGCTGCATTGCCATCAAGCAGCGTGATTTCGGGGGTAGCGCTGAAAGATTGCGTCTCTTCCCGTGTCTCCAGCCGGGGCAGGTTAACATTCACCAGGCTGATTAAGCGTGTATCGAAACTGGCAATCAGCGGTGGGGATGCATAGCGCTGATAACTTCTGTCAGGCAACTGGATGATTTTTTCCACCCTGAAAACCACCTGATGCGGGCCATTATCCAGTTCAATACCGTCAGCGCCACGCAGTAATGAACTGGAGACTCTTTTGCCATCCAGTACCAGCAGATCGACATCACCCGTAAGGCGTAATGTCGTGGCCGGGGCCAGGGCCGGGATCAGGAGCGTTGCGCTCAGAAGCAGTGTTCCAGCTTTCATTGGTATCTCCTGATAAAGAGTTAGCCCAAGAGAGTGTATCAAAATTTTACTAAGCACGATTTTATTAACATATAGACACGGGCATCGCTTTTGCACTCATACTTCAGTATGGGATGCATGGTTGGCTGGTGTGGAATGTCGTACACTTTAAAGAGTTGCCCGGAGGATAATGATGAAAGAGAACGATATAGCAGGCATTTTGACATCCACCCGTACTATCGCGCTGGTAGGGGCGAGCGACAAACCTGAACGCCCGAGTTATCGGGTGATGAAGTATCTGCTCGATCAGGGGTATCACGTGATCCCGGTTTCTCCGAAAGTGGCTGGCACGACGCTGCTGGGGCAGAAAGGGTACGCCACGCTTGCTGATGTGCCGGAAAAAGTGGACATGGTTGATGTGTTTCGCAATTCAGAAGCAGCATGGGGCGTGGCGCAGGAAGCCATTGCCATTGGCGCGAAAACGCTGTGGATGCAACTGGGCGTGATTAATGATCAGGCCGCTGTGCTTGCCCGCAATGCAGGGCTGAACGTGGTGATGGATCGCTGTCCTGCGATTGAAATTCCACGGTTAGGGCTGGCGAAATAACAAAAAACCCCGTCGAGACGGGGTTTTTACTAATTACGCAGTCGTGGCGCCTGTAGCTGGCGGCGTATGGTGCGCGCCAGTTCATCCATCGAGGGTTGCTCAGGATGTTCATCGGTCATCTCGCCGCTCAGTTGCGCTTCGGCAAGATAGGTATGCACTGGCTGACCGTCATCATCTTCCATCACCACATGATACCAGGGGGCGGCCCGCAGCTCTGCGTTGACCGCCATCTCATCTTCAGCCGGTTCATCAAGAGAATATTCTGGATCGATATCAACAATAACGCCCAGATATCCCAACAGGGAGTGGCGGACCTGCTGGCCGATACCGAATTTGCTGGCAATCATAGTCACCTCCCGGGAAACATTACCTGCCATCGATATGCGGGCAAAGGTTCCACTTTTCAAGTTACATGACGCGACAGGCAAACCCTTTCAGATAAAGCCCTTCCGGGTAGGTAGCGATCACCGGGTGATCGGCGGCCTGACGGAACTGCTCTATAAATTGTACATCACGACCGGCATCAATAGCGGCATCAGCGATGATTTTCTGAAATAAATCGGTGGTCATCAGCCCTGAACAGGAGAAAGTCAGCAGTACCCCGCCGGGGTTCAGCAGCAGGATCGCCAGCATGTTGATGTCTTTATAGCCACGGCAGGCACCCTGTAATTGGTTTTTGTTTTCAACGAATTTCGGCGGATCCATAACAATGACATCAAACGTCTCGCCCTGATCGCGGTATTTGCGCAGGAGCTTAAATACGTCATCACGTACAAACTCCGCTTTGCTGAGATCGAGCTTGTTCAGTGCCACGTTCTGCTTCGCCACCTCCAGCGCTTCCTGTGACGTATCCACGCTTACCACCTGGCGGCAACCGCCCATAAGGGCAGAAACGGCAAAACCACCGGTGTAGGAGAAGCAGTTCAGGACGCGTTTGCCCTCAACATAGCGGCGAGTCGCCAGGCGGCTGTCGCGCTGATCAAGGTAATAACCGGTTTTGTGACCGTTCTGAATATCCACCAGCAGTTTCATGCCATGTTCTTCAATTGGCAGCAGGGCTGGCGGCAGTTCACCGGTCACCGGGCCTTGCGTCAGTTCCATCCCCTCTTTCTTACGCACTGCGACATC
The DNA here is from genome assembly GCF_000734965.1 of Trabulsiella guamensis ATCC 49490. Classification (GTDB taxonomy): domain Bacteria; phylum Pseudomonadota; class Gammaproteobacteria; order Enterobacterales; family Enterobacteriaceae; genus Trabulsiella; species Trabulsiella guamensis. Next base: position 5,372 of record NZ_JMTB01000043.1, on the reverse strand, counting down.
GCTGCGGTCATAAATGGCACAGTCCGGGTAGAGCGTCTGCAGGGCGATTATCAACGCCGCACGCTGATATTCTGCGCCCGCGCTGAGTAGCTGTAACACCAGAAAATTGCCAAAGCGGTCAATTGTCACGCCCGGCAGACCGTCTGACTCACCGGCAATCAGGCGATAGCTGTCGAGCCCGTCCTGTTGTGCCAGCCAGTCGCGCCACTGTTGCGCCTGTTGCAGGCGGCGGATGAAGAAGTCGCTGTCAATGGATTCGCTGGCGTCAAACGTCCAGACGCGGGCGCGAATTTGCGATGCCGGTGAATACGCGCCGCGCGCCAGCCATTTCCCCTGATGATCAACGATATCGATAGTCTCACCAGGACTGGCTTTGCCTTCCATGCGGGCCACGGCTCCGGAGAAAATCCAGGGATGACGGCGCAGTAAAGATTTCTCACGCCCTTTGGCTAACACTAAACGGGAAAACCTTGCAAACTCTGTTTTTTGACTCTCTGATGCTGTCTTCATTAGGTACTCCCATGGACAACGCAAACGATATGGTTAGAAATGGCGCGTAGGGTAGCACATGAGAACAGGGAGGGAAGGGCTTGTTGACATCGCCTTCTTTAAATTCCCCGTCTCAACAGGGATAATACCCACACAAACAGTGAATCCGGAATCACGATGAAATACTCCCTGCCTTACCGCAAGCTGCGCAAACGACCGATGAAACTCGGTACGACGGTGATATTAATGGTCAGTGCCGTCTTGTTTTCTGTGTTGCTGGTGGTACACCTGATCTATTTCTTTCAGATAAGCCACATGACAAGTGATGCGCTGGCCAATAAGGCGCTGGCGGTGGCGAGAACGCTGGCGGATTCACCGGAAATCCGCCAGGGGCTGATGAAAAAACCGCAGGAGAGCGGCATTCAGGCGATTGCCGAGGCAGTGCGTAAGCGTAACGACATGCTGTTCATTGTTGTGACTGATATGAAAACTCTGCGCTATTCCCACCCGGAGGCGCAACGCATCGGGCAGCCATTTAAAGGCGACGATATCTTGCTGGCGCTTGAGGGCAAAGAGAATGTCGCTATCAACCGTGGTTTTCTCGCCCAGGCGCTACGCGTGTTTACCCCTGTTTATGATGACAATCACCGGCAGATTGGCGTGGTGGCGATAGGTCTGGAGCTGAGTCGGGTAACCGGGCAAATCAACGACAGCCGCGGCAGTATTATCTGGTCGGTTTTATTTGGCGTGCTGGTGGGCCTGCTGGGAACCTGGGTACTGGTGAAAGTGCTTAAACGCATTTTGTTCGGGCTGGAGCCATATGAGATCTCCACGCTGTTTGAACAGCGCCAGGCGATGCTGCAGTCAATCAAAGAAGGGGTGATTGCCGTCGATGACAGCGGCGAAGTGACGCTCATTAACGAGGCCGCACAGGAGTTGCTGGACTACCGCCGTTCGCCGGACGAAGCGCAGCTTTCAACACTCAGTAATACGTGGTCGCAGGTTGTTGATTTAAGCGGCGTGCTGCGTGACGGCATCGCGCATCACAATGAAGAGATCAACATTAAAGACAGGCTGCTGCTCATTAATACCGTTCCGGTACGCAGCAACGGCAAAATTATTGGGGCTATTTCGACGTTCAGAGATAAGACAGAAGTCCGCCAGTTGATGCAACGGCTTGACGGTATGGTGAACTATGCGGACTCACTCCGTGAACGATCCCACGAATTCATGAATAAATTACATGTGATTCTGGGATTACTACACCTGAAGAGTTATAAGCAGCTTGAAGACTATATTATTAAGATGGCTAATAACTATCAGGAAGAGATAGGCTCACTGTTGGGTAAAATAAAATCGCCGGTCATTGCAGGATTTTTGTTAAGTAAGATTAATCGCGCTTTCGATTCAGGGCACAAGCTGGTGATTAGCCATGACAGCCAATTACCGGACAGCAGTGATGAAAATCAGGTTGGGGTATTGATCACTGTACTCGGAAATTTGATTGAAAATTCTCTCGACGCGTTAGGTAATCAGCCTGGAGGTGAAATTAGCGTCTCCTTATACTATCGCAATGGCAGGTTACATTGTGAAGTCAGCGATGATGGTCCAGGAATAGAAGCGGATCGCATCGGGCACATTTTTGTGAAAGGCGTCTCGTCTAAAGGAACTGATCGTGGCGTGGGTTTAGCGCTTGTTAAGCAGCAAGTTGAAAGTCTTGGCGGCAATATTTCTGTGGAATCCGAACCCGGTGTATTCACGCAATTTTTCGTACAAATACCCTGGGATGGGGAGAGGGCCAGCACATGATCTCTGTCTTTATTATTGATGACGACGCCATGGTTGCGGAACTGAACCGCCGCTATGTCTCACTGATCCCCGGTTTTGAGTGTTGTGGTATCGCCTCTACGCTGGAGAAGGCCAAAGAGGTCATCTTTCATAGCGATACCCACATTGACCTGATTTTGCTCGATATTTATATGCAGAAAGAGAACGGGCTGGATCTGCTTCCCCTTCTGCATGCAGCCGGATGTAAAAGCGATGTCATCGTCATTTCGTCTGCTGCCGATGCCACCACCATTAAGGATTCGCTACACTTCGGTGTCGTTGATTATTTAATCAAACCGTTCCAGGCTTCACGTTTTGAAGAAGCGCTCACCAACTGGCTGCAAAAGAAAAGAGAAATGGACAAGCACCAGTATTATGAGCAGTCAGAGCTTGATCAACTGATCCACGGCAGCGCAGCGAATGAACAGGACTCCCGCCGTTTGCCAAAAGGTTTAACACCACAAACTCTGTGCACGATCTGCCAGTGGATTGACGCGCATCAGGATGCCGAGTTTTCTACTGATGAGCTGGCGAATGCAGTTAATATCTCCCGTGTATCCTGTCGAAAATATCTTATCTGGCTGGTTAATTGTCATATTCTTTCTACCAGCATCCATTATGGTGTAACGGGAAGACCTGTTTATCGCTACCGTATTCAGGCAGAACATTATTCTTTACTTAAACAATATTGTCAGTAGATAATCGAGAAGTTATCCGAATTATTACGTTATTTATTTGTAATAATTATTATGATAATGAAAAATCAAAAAGCGTAAGGTTACTGGCTGAAAATTTGTAATTTGTGCCAGATCAAAATATTTACAATATTGCTTTCATTTCAATGTGTTGTTATTGTCAGATGTCGCATTGTTTTTAATTTCAAAAACGGTAACAAAAGTTAATAAAGTATCCTCTGCTTCATGGAATGTGTATTTTTAATCCCAAAGGAGTAGTCCGTAAATAATCAAACGGACTAACAAAAACTAAAACAGTAGCAAGGGACAACTGCTACATCTTAGGGATAAGCACATTCTGTGAGATGAAATTATGTCTATATTTTTCATAAAGATACAACAAGAACCACTGAATCTGCCTCTGCTCACCTTTTTCAATACTGCCCATCGCAGGGGAGTCTTGCTCCCCGAAAACACCATAAAAGTCGATAAGAACGATCATGGATGTCATGAGAAGTCCTTATTCCATATTTACAAATTAATCACGCTTTCAGACGGAACGAATATTGGTCAGGGTCTGCACTAATTCACAAAAAACAGACAATGGCTGTGATCTATTTATCAAAATTGGATTGTTTTATCGCGAGGGTAAATAAATGCTATTTAGTATACAACTTCTCATAATATTAATATGTTTGTTTTATGGTGCCAGGAAAGGCGGTATCGCTCTGGGTTTGTTAGGCGGTATCGGCCTCGTCATTCTGGTTTTCGTTTTCCATCTCGAACCAGGTAAACCGCCTGTTGACGTTATGCTGGTGATCATCGCGGTGGTCGCCGCGTCGGCAACCTTGCAGGCTTCAGGCGGCCTGGATGTGATGTTGCAGATTGCCGAAAGACTGCTGCGTCGCAACCCGAAATATGTTTCTATCGTCGCGCCGTTCGTGACCTGTACCCTGACCATCCTCTGCGGTACCGGACACGTGGTCTATACCATTCTGCCGATCATCTATGATGTGGCGATCAAAAATAACATTCGTCCGGAACGTCCAATGGCCGCCAGCTCCATCGGTGCGCAGATGGGGATTATCGCCAGCCCGGTTTCCGTTGCGGTGGTTTCTCTGGTTGCCATGCTGGGTAACGTGACGTTTGAAGGCAAGCATCTGGAATTCCTCGACCTGCTCGCTATCACTATCCCGTCAACGTTGCTGGGTATCCTGGCCATCGGTGTTTTCAGCTGGTTCCGTGGTAAGGATCTGGATAAAGACGAAGATTTCCAGAAGTTCATCTCTGTGCCGGAAAACCATCACTATGTATATGGTGACACCGCAACACTGCTGGACAAAAAAACTGCCGAAAAGCAACTGGCTGGCAATGTGGATCTTCCTCGGTGCCATTGCGGTCGTTTCTATCCTGGGGGCTTTCTCTGAACTGCGTCCTTCCTTTGGCGGCAAATCGCTGTCCATGGTGCTGGTCATTCAGATGTTCATGCTGTTGACCGGGGCGCTGATTATCATCCTGACGAAAACCAATCCTGCGTCTATCTCTAAAAACGAAGTTTTCCGTTCAGGGATGATCGCGATTGTGGCGGTGTATGGTATCGCCTGGATGGCAGAAACCATGTTCGGTGCGCACATGAAAGAAATCCAGGGCGTACTGGGCGAAATGGTAAAAGAGTATCCGTGGGCCTACGCAATTGTACTGCTGCTGGTGTCCAAGTTTGTTAACTCCCAGGCTGCTGCTCTGGCGGCAATTGTTCCGGTCGCACTGGCTATCGGCGTTGATCCGGCGTACATCGTGGCGTCTGCCCCGGCGTGCTACGGCTACTACATTCTGCCGACCTACCCAAGCGATCTGGCGGCGATTCAGTTCGACCGTTCCGGAACCACCCGCATTGGGCGCTTCGTCATTAACCATAGCTTCATTCTGCCGGGTCTGATTGGCGTCAGCGTGTCCTGCGTCTTTGGCTGGATCTTTGCCGCCATGTACGGATTCCTGTAAGGAATTCAGGTTATGCAACCGGGGCTGTTGGCAGTGACAAAGGTCATTGCGTTCAGCTCCGGTGTGGTTTTCATTTCCGACGTATTCTGTTCTCGGGACAATGTCAGGGTAATTAATATGGTAAGCATGCAAGAAAATACCGGTGCTGCCGGTGAGAAAAAAGTTGAACAACAGGACGCCCAGTTTTTGCTGGACTCCTTTATGCGCAAACATGCTTCATATAAGCAGTACCGGCATCCACTCTCACCACGAAAAAAAGCCGGGGATGAACAGCGCAGTTAACGACAGCGGGTTTTCGCACACCTCCGCCGCCTCCGTCAGTGGAGGCGCAGGAAGGGGTGCGTATCTGCCTGAATCATAAATAACCATGATGATCAGTGAGAA
>NZ_JMTB01000042.1 GCF_000734965.1 Trabulsiella guamensis ATCC 49490 | reverse complement strand
GAAATGGCATTAAATAATTTGCTATTCTGACAGTTCAACGATAATGAGCGACAGGTTGTATTTCTTCAGGGAAATGCAACCTGTCAGGCATTACAGGAGAACAATGATGGCAAACGTCTGCACCCGCGCATGGGTTCATGGCATCGTTCAGGGTGTCGGGTTTCGCTACAGCACGCAACGTGAGGCGCTCAGGCTCGGGGTGACCGGTTACGCCCGCAATCTGGATGATGGTAGCGTCGAAGTGCTGGCTTGCGGCGAAGCGCAACAGGTCGAGGCATTAATTGACTGGCTGAAGGCGGGAGGGCCGCGAAGCGCGCGGGTTGACAAAGTGTTGACTGAACCGCATCAACCCGCCAGAACGTGGGATAAGTTTGATATCTGTTACTAAATGCATTTCACCGGTTTTGGCAGACCGGCGATTTTGGTAGCCTGCTTTGCCGGGCCTTTCGGGAACAGACGATACAGATAGCGACTGTTGCCTTTTTCTTCGCCAAATTTGTTAGCCATCGCCTTTACCAGCATACGAATGGCGGGGGAGGTGTTGAATTCGAGGTAAAACTCACGCACAAAACGCACCACTTCCCAGTGCTCAGGGGAGAGGGCGATACCTTCGTTTTCGGCGATTGTCACCGCCATCGGCTCGCTCCACAGGGTGGTGTCTTTCAGATAGCCTTCGCTATCGGTCTCAATTTCTCTGCCGTCAAAAATAAACATAGCGCTTCATAATCCGAACAAACTGGCGGCAGTGTAGCAAAAAAAGAAAGCCCCGCATAAGCGGGGCTTTCGTGTCGGGCGTTAACCGTTAGTCTCTGCTGGCAAAGCCAAGAATACTCAGCAGGCTGACGAAGATGTTGTACAACGAGACATACAAGCTCACTGTCGCGCGAATATAGTTGGTTTCGCCGCCGCGGATGATATTGCTGGTCTCAAACAGGATGGCGCCTGAAGAGATCAGAATGAACACCGCGCTGATTGCCAGATGCAGCGCCGGCAGTTGCAGGAAGATGTTCGCTACCATGCCAATCAGCACTACCACAATACCCGCCATCAGCATTCCGCCGAGGAAGGACATGTCTTTGCGGGTGGTCAGTACGTAAGCCGAGCAGCAGAAGAACACCAGTGCGGTGCCGCCAAGCGCCATGCCGATGACATCGCCCATGCCGGCAGAGAGATACGCGTTAAGGATCGGGCCAAGGATATAGCCCAGGAAGCCAGTGAACGCGAAGGCCGCCAGAATGCCGCTGGGTTTGTTCGCCAGCTTATAGGTCAGGAACATCAGACCATACATCCCAACTAATGTCAGGATCAGCCCCGGCGACGGCAGCATCAGCACCGTGCTGGCCGTTGCTGTGATGGCAGAAAATGCCAGCGTCAGGCTGAGAAGAAAATAAGTATTACGCAGAACTTTATGCGTACTCAGCAGCGATGAACGATCGCGTGACGAGGTAATTATACGATCCATAAGTCACTCTCTTATGACAGATATCATTAACGAAGAAGCATAAAAAAAGGGAAGGAAAAGCCCTAATGCTTTTACCCAACTTTACTGATTCTCCTTTCTTTCTCAATAGCGGATTATTTCGCTATTTATCATAAAATCAGCATAAACGTTTTTTTCATTCAGCCAAGCAGATCGACATCTTATAGGTTACTGAAAATTATTGCTTTAATGGAATTCCATGTCTAAGACTGGAAGCAGGGTCGCAAAAATTTACTGCAACATTTTCTGCATAAGGCAATGGACATGAGAGCATTTAAACATAATCGCATTACGCTAATATTGCTGGCGACGGGACTGTTGTCCATGACACCGGCCGCTTTTGCCGCCACGGTGCCCGCGGGAACTGAACTGGCGGCGGAGCAGACTCTGGTCAGGAACAACGGCAGCGAGCCGTCGTCGCTCGATCCGCATAAAGTCGAAAGTGATGTCGAAGCAAATATTATCAAGGATATGTTCGAGGGTCTGGTGGCGGTTAATGTCGATGGTCAGGTAGAGCCGCGACTGGCTGAAAAGTGGGATGAAAAGGACAATACCGTCTGGACATTTCATTTGCGTCCCGGTGTGACCTGGTCCGATGGCACCGCCATCACGGCGCAGGATATCGTCTGGAGCTGGCAACGTCTGGTTGATCCTAAAACCGTCTCTCCGTATGCCACCTACCCGGCAAATATGCATATCGTTAATGCGGCTGAGATTGCCGAAGGTAAAAAAGCCCCTGATACGCTGGGTGTGAAGGCGATCAATGACACCACGCTGCAGGTGACGCTTAACCAGCCAAACGCCGCGTTTTTGCCGATGCTGGCCCACCAGTCGATGGTGCCGATCGATAAAATCCTGATTAGCCGCTTTGGTGACAAATGGACCCAGCCGGAGCATATCGTCACCAGCGGCCCCTATAAACTCTCGCAGTGGGTAGTGAACGAACGCATCGTGGCGCAGCGTAATCCCCGTTACTGGGATGATGCGCATACAGTGATTAATACGGTTACGTACCTGCCCATTGCCTCAGAGACGGCGGATGTGAACCGTTATAAAGCGGGCGAGATTGATATTACCTCGACGGTACCCATCAACCAGTTTGCCTCGTTGAAGAAGACGCTGGGCGATCAGCTCAACGTGACGCCGCAACTGGCCACATATTATTACCAGTTCAACACCACGAAACCGCCGTTTAACGACCCGCGCGTTCGTCGGGCGCTCAATATGGCGCTGGATAAAGACATCATTGCGCAAAAGGTGCTGGGGCAGGGGCAGCGTGCCGCCTGGGTCATCAGCCAGCCGGAAATCGGCGGTGTGAAACTGGCGAACCCGGACTACGCCAGCTGGCCGATGGAAAAACGCATCAGCGAGGCGCAAAAACTGCTTGCAGCGGCAGGGTTTGGCAAAGATCATCCTTTGAGTTTCAGCTTGCTGTACAACACTCAGGAATCACACCAGCGTATCGCCATCGCCGCCAGTTCGATGTGGAAAAAGAACCTTGGCGTAGAGGTAAAGCTGCAAAATCAGGAATGGAAGACCATGCTCGACAACATGCACACCGGCAATTTTGACGTTGTGCGTTACGCCTGGATTGCGGATTATGACGACGCTTCAACCTTCCTGAACAACTTCCGCACTGGCGATAGTGAAAACACCAGCCGGTACAGTAGCCCGGTATTCGACGAGGCGCTTATTAATGCGTCGAGGGCGGAAAAGGTAGCTGACCGGGGTAAATACTATCAGCAGGCGGAAGACAGCCTGGGCCAGGATGTCCCGGCGATTCCCCTTTATCACTACGTTCGCTCCCATCTGGTCAAACCGTGGGTAGGGGGTTTTAACCCGGACCGTCTGGGGTATTACTACACGAAGGACATGTACATTAAAAAGCATTAATCCAGATGGCGCTAAGGCGCTGAATAACGAGTCGATGTGCTGCAATTTCAGGCGAAAAACGGCATTTTGATGGTTTTTCAGGCAAACGATCAAAAACAGGCTTTACACGGCGAACAGGGATGTTTATAGTGCGCCTCATTCCGGAAGTGTGGCCGAGCGGTTGAAGGCACCGGTCTTGAAAACCGGCGACCCGAAAGGGTTCCAGAGTTCGAATCTCTGCGCTTCCGCCAGATTAAACAAGGGGTTACCGAAAGGTAACCCCTTTGTTTTTTGGCTGTCAGAATCCAGCTTCTGTCCTCATTGCCGTTCCCGGAGCCGGTCTTTCAGTTTCACGCCAGTGTTCCGCCAGATACCCGCTGTTGAGAGAAATCAATCGTCACCATCAGCCCACCCTCTGCAGAGGTGCTGAGGCAGATGCTGCTGTTGTGTTGCTGCGCCACCGCTTTGACTATTGCCAGCCCCAGGCCACTTCCGTTTTGTATCTGATTGGGATCGCGAAAAAACCTATCGAACACACGCTCCCTTAACTCAGGCAGAATACCAGGTCCTGAATCTGAGATTCGCAGCTGAGTGAATTTTTCGAGTGATCGCACATCAACCTCAACCCGACCGCCCTCAGGGCTGTACTTCACGGCATTTTCAATCAAGTTATCAATCAGCGACATCAGGCGCTCCCTGACACCAGAAATCCAGATTTCATCATGAGCGTAAAATTCAAATTCAATCCTGCGCTCTGCAGCCAGCGGAGACAGCTCAGCCATTCGTTCCTGAACGAGCGTCGTCAACGGCACAGGCTCCATAACAGTGTCAGTGAGTGCTTCGCTGTGCATCATCAGCAGCAACTGATTGACGAGACGAGCAGCACGGCTATTGCTGCGAATAATCCCGGCCAGCAACTCCTGCTGACTCTCGCTGCTGACCCAGGACTGCAACGCTTCAACGTTAATGCGCATCGCAGCCAGTGGGGTACGCAGCTCATGAGCGGCATCGGCAATGAAAACCCGTTCTCTTTCCGTGCTTTCTCGCAACCTCGCAAGAAATACATTTATCGCGTCCACCATCTGGCGGAGCTCCATATGCTTTGGCACTGCTTTTAAGGGAGACAGATCTTCTGGCGCGCGTAAAGCAATCTCATTTACCACCTTGTTCCAGGGGCGCATTGCAATGCGGACTGACAACCACGCAGGAAATAAAAGAAAAGGGATGCACACCAGCAACGGCAATATGTAGTACCCCTGCGAATTGAGATAGATAAAGAAGTTCCAGCTTCCGGCAGGAGTGACAAGTGTTACCTCCGTGTCAGCGCTCCCTGACTTCAGGGTACGACTGGTCCAGGTGCGGCCTTCACTCTCACTATTCTGGAGTTGTCCATATCGCGTGTTTGTCACCCCTGTCGGAGCGCCATCAGATGAATAAATTATCTTGTCATTCTTCCGAACGATGAGGCTGATTGTCAGCGCGGGATCTTCGCCTCCACCATAGCTTTCCCGCAGCGCATGGCTGAACGCTTCCAGTACCTCGGTTCGCGCTTGCGGGCGATCATCCATGCGATCAACCACGGTGAGGATGGTTTCGTAAGTCTTACTGCCCGTCAGCATCGGGGGGCTACGCAAGTTCTCCCACAAAATCCAGGTCAGAAAAAGACACCAGAGCAGTGTAAGCAGCAGCATCTGGGCAATCATGATTCGCCGTACCAGCGTCGGAACTCTCAGGCGGAGCCAAAAATTTTGCATCAATCTGCTCCCTTCCTGATGGGGACGGTATCAATGACAAACCCTACGCCTCTCACTGTTCGCACATAACCTTCGCCGATTTTGCGCCGCAAATTACCCATATGCACATCAAGAGCATTGCTCATATTCTCTTTGGTGCCGAATATCCTTTCCTCAAGAAACCTTCGTGTAAGTACGCGACCGGTGCGCAACAGTAACGTCTCGAGCAGCGCGTATTCGCTCGCCGTCAACTCTATATTCTGCGCACTCACTGTCACACGGCGAGTCGGCACATGGAGAGATAACCCGCGAATTTCGATCACCTCATTCTCAAAACCGTAACTACGGCGCGCAAGGGCTCTCACCCTGGCCAACAACTCGGCGAGAACAAAAGGTTTGACGAGATAGTCGTCAGCACCGGCATCCAGCCCGTACAGGCGATCCTGCAAAGTGCCTCGCGCAGTGAGAATGATGACGGGGATCCCTTTGAGATGCTGGCGCAAGTACGCCATCAGACTCATTCCATCGCCGTCGGGCAGGCCGAGGTCGAGCAGCACAAGTTCTGGTACGCAGACATCGAGTTGATGTAGCGCATCCATTTTGCGGCGAACCCATATAACTTCTAATCCTTGATCTGCAAGGGCAATACGTACGCCATTGCCGAGATCAAGGTCGTCTTCGATCAGGAGAATTTTCACAATAGTTACGTTATCAACAGTGAATGAAGAACGTATGAAGAAAAAACCGATACCAGAAAATCTATCAGATTTGCAATGTCGGGACATGCTTCAGTATTTCTTCATTTTAGGCTCATGAGAACTTTAGGGAGCGTATTCAGACTGTGCGTTCTGGCGTTTAAAACCGCTTGCATCGTAATCGTTTGAATCCATAAGGACTTCTTTAATGAGCAACTACGAACTACGTCATAAGTTCCTCCCTTCACTCTCGGGACTCCCCCTGAATAACATGCTACCGGGCGCGCTGCTGGCGTTACTGACCACTCCAGCACTAGCGGCCGAACCGCAACAGGGTAACGTCTTAACGTTGGGCGGAGGCGTCGATGTTACGTCACGTTATTCTGGTTCGGATGAAAACCGCGTCACAACGGCCCTGGTACTTGATTACTCGATGCATAATGGGTTCTTCGCTAGTACCACGCGGGGTATCGGTTACGGCAACAGCATCGACAACCTGGATTACAGCGCTGCGCTGAGCTATCGCGCAGGCCGTAAGGATCATAATGTAGACAGCGATGCAATGAGCGACGGTAGTGACTACTTGCGAGGCATGGGCGACATCAAAGGCTCGGCTCTCGGTGTATTTGGTCTGGGGTATAAAGTGACCGACTGGCTTAATTTGCAATTGCAGGCTGAGGTGCCGTTTTCTCAGCGAGACAATGGCGCGGCCCTGCATTTTGGCATTACCAGTCCGCTTTATAGCTCATCGAAAAATACCGTGACGATGGCGCTGACCAGCAGTTGGGGAACGAGCGACTACATGCAGACTTACTACGGAGTAAGTTCATCGCAGTCAGCCGCATCGGGGTTTACTCAATATGATGCCGGATCGGGGATTTATGCCTTGTCCATGAATATGGACTGGACGCACAACTTCAACCACAGCTGGAGCGTCATTGCTGCCGCAGGCTTTACGCAGTTGATGGGAGATGCGCGTAACAGTCCCGTTGTGCAACGAAAAGCATCACCTGAAGGAAGCCTGAAAGTGACATATCGCTTCTGATTGTTGTTTGATGTATTCGTCAACCTGGTGTCGGCTATGGAATTAGCATGTTCTCAACAGAAAATCCCCGACAGTTTGCATACAGCGTTGTCGCTCTTCTATATGGGGCATATGGCTTGAGTTCTCAAAAATGACCCACTGCGCGCCGGGTATCTTATCCATAAAAGGCTGCACAACTTCCGGGGTTGCCTCGTCGTAACGCCCGGAAATGAGCAGGGTTGGCACCGCAATTTTCCCGAGCCGGTCAACAATGCTCCAGTTTTTCAACGAGCCAATAATGTGAAATTCCGAGGGACCGTTCATGGCCAGATACACACCAGGGTTGGACTCCAGCGCGGCAAAGGTACGCAAGAGTTCTTCTGGCCAGGGATCAAGGTGGCAAACATGGCGCTGATAAAAAACCATACTTGCCGCTTTGTATTCCTCGCTGTCGAGCGTCCCCGCTTTTTCATGTTCCAGCAACGTGGCCTGCACTTCCGCTGGCAGCTCAGCGCGGAGTCTGGCGGCGGCTTCCATCCACAGCGTCATGGACGCCGGAGTGTCGGCGAGGATGAGCGCTTTCAGGCCTGATGGCTGCGTAACGGCATGTTCCGCCACCAGCATTCCGCCCCAGGACTGACCGAGCAACGCGTAATCGTCCTCAATTCCCAGCGTCAGAAGCAGGTTAGTCAGTTCGGCAAGAAAAAGGGAAGGTTGCCAGAATGAGGGATCGACATCTGGCAGATGGGTTGAACGTCCGTTTCCCAGTTGATCGTAATGGATAACGGAGTGTCCGGTTTCGGCAATATCTTTAAACGCATCAACATAATCATGAGTACAGCCCGGGCCGCCATGAGCCACTACCAGCGGCGTCTGCCCGTTATGCAGATCGCCGCAGATGCGAAACCAGGTCTGATAGCCCTGAAAGGGTGCAAAGCCTTCACGAACGGTGTACATGGGACGTTTTCCTTTGAAGTGAACCTGCTCTCAGGGTAGAACGTCATGGGTCGTACTGAAAACTAGTAAAAGTGCTAGTTCTTAACTGTCGAGCAGGCGGTAGTGCATCGCGCGTACCACAGCCTGTACGCGATTCGTCGCGCCGAGTTTTTTCGCCGCCGTGTTCAGATGCAGCGTGATCGTTGCGACCGATCGATGCAGTTTACGGGCGATTTGTTTTGCCGTCAGCCCTTCGGCGGACCACGCCAGACATTCGCGCTCGCGGTTGCTTAGTCGGATGTGGTGACAGGTACGCATTGAGGCGTCAAACAGCGGAAAAGCCGTCTCCTGAAAGTGATGTGCAAGAAACATCATCCGGGCGAGCGTATCACTGATATCAGGTTCCGTGTAATGACGGGTTAGAATGCCTGTCAGCGTAACGAATCCGCCATTCGGCAAATGCAATGGCACGGTTGCGCCGCAGGGCATGTTGTTATCGCACATATAACGGCTGACTTCACGCGCGTTATTATCCATCATATGGCGCAGCACGCAGCTTGCCGGGAATTGATATGACCAGGCGAAGGGCACGCAGCTTTGCAATGCGTAACGCTGCACCGGATTGGCCTGATAATAGCCGCGTTCGCACCATAATTGATGCATATCGGCCGGTGCATTGCGCATTTCACGTAGCGAAGGGGTCATTAGTTCCCCATCAGGCGAACGCGGAACCGGTGTATAGTGGTAAATCACTGCATCAAAACCCAATGATTGCATCCGGGCAAACAGCCTGGCGAACGCAGCTTTAAGCCTGGCGGAATCCATATTTCCAGGGCGACTGGTCTCAACTTGCATACTTTTCCCCTTACATTTAACGGTGCTATGTCACGGACATGGTTTGTGCAAATCTGTCTATGACTCAAATTGCGTTATGCAATTACAGTGCCGCCGGACGGTCATAAAAATCGGCGATCCGAACGCGTTCCGGAGGACTTATTTTTGCATTCTGTAATGATCGTTAATAACGATCGATCGGTGATAATCGATCTGCAAAATGAATTATCCAGCACCGCTTCGCTTATGTTAGATTTCTGAAAAAATTAACTTGTTGTTTATTAATTCATTTCCTGTCTTCTTATGGGGTGGCAGCCCGTTGTCCTGAGTGCGCGACAGTGGAATGTAATCAGGTAATGGAATGAAAAGATGTATGCGATGCAATAAGAAGAGGAGCCTGTGGGATCGCCTTTTCGGGCTGGACAATGAGTACTGCGATCGCTGCCTGATGCTCGTCAATCAGGAGATAAGGGCAAAACGTGAAGTTCCCGTTAATACATCCGAAAACAGAAAGTAACGACAAGGAACGTTCATGTACTTTTTATCCCGTCGCTTTGGCTGGCAGGAAGCCTCTTTCGAGGATTATATTCAGGCCTGGCAGCTGTTTGGTGGAAGCACACTCGCTGATCCCCGCATTCTTCATTTCTTTCATACCCGATATCGTCTTAACGAAACGTTCTTTATTCAACGGAACAGGACGGGAAAGCTAACGGGCGGCGTATGCGTCTGGGAAGGTAAATATATTGCGGGTGACCAGAGGCCTGTGAAAGCACATCAGTTATCCCGCTATCCTCTTAATTTTGACGAGCTGGTATTGCCTGTCTCTGCGGAGATCAGAACGTTATTACCTTTCAGAACAAAATTTCTGTCCGGGCTTAATCATGCCTCATTCATGAATTGCAGCCACTGGCTCAATGCAGGACGAGAAATCAGTATTGTCAGACCGGTAAGTCAGAAAACACGCCAGTCCCGTAATCGTGAATTAAAACGATTTCTGAACAGTGGCGGCGAAGTCCGCTGTGTGACTGATTATTCACATGATGAACTCATTAGTATTTATGCACATCTGTATTTTCTGCGAAGAAAGAAACAGATTGCCACAGAGCCGGTCGCTGAATTACTGAAAGAAATACCCGATCTTATGTTCGGGAAAATACTCCTCTTTAACGGTGAGCCCTGCGCCATGCAATGGCTCACGAAGTCAGAAGACAACCAACGCGTTTATCTGGATTACATTAACGCCGGTATGGATCTCTCGTTGTCATCATTGTCTGTCGGCACACTGGCGGCATGGGCAAATATTCAGGCGGCGCATGATTATTGCCAGACGGCAGGGAAGCAGATGCGATTTAGTTTTGGCCGTCCGACCGCTGACTATAAAGCCCGCTGGTGCGATCGGGAACCGCTTTATCGTCTGATCTCTTAATTCCGCGACCCCTCATACATAAACATGAAACACGAACAACAAAAAGATATCAGCGTTATTATCCCGGTCTACAATGCAGCCGCCACGCTTGGTGGTCTTATTCATTCATTGCTCAATGAGCAGGCGGTTAACATGGAAGTGATCGTCGTGGATGATGGCTCAACCGATGAGACATGGGCAGAGCTCTGTGCTATTACCGATGAACGGCTTATTACGCTTCGCCAGGAGAATCAGGGCGTATACGCTGCACGTAACGCTGCGCTGGCCATTCACCGCGGTGAATGGGTGGTGTTCCTTGATGCCGATGACCAGATTACCGGGGATTTTCTGCAGGAGCGGCTGCGCACGGCCCGTGAAACACAGGTGGATGTTGTTGTCTTTAATGGCTGGCATGTCAGCAGCACCGGG
Organism: Trabulsiella guamensis ATCC 49490; assembly: GCF_000734965.1. Taxonomy (GTDB): domain Bacteria; phylum Pseudomonadota; class Gammaproteobacteria; order Enterobacterales; family Enterobacteriaceae; genus Trabulsiella; species Trabulsiella guamensis. The sequence continues at coordinate 56,027 of NZ_JMTB01000042.1, read as the reverse complement.
GAGCGTCGTCACACCGTTCACCGCAAACAACTTTACGGGCAGATACTCACCGGGTATGAATGGATACGCCATTGTGTCCGTCAGCGAGAATGGCCACATTATCTCTGGCTGCAGATGGTACGTTCGGCGTATATTCGCGAAAATAACCAGCGATTCCAGCCCGGCAAAAGTCACAAAGATATTTTATGGACAGTCCAACTTGCTACCGGAAATGGCCGTTTCTATTTCGCTGACAGGAAGGATTACTTCTATGTCAGTAACCCGGCATCAATCACGCACCGGCGGGATTATTATGATATCCGGGCGGTCAGCTATATTGATCTGATTGCAGAGATCCTGGCGCTCAGCGCACAACCACAGCACCGCGCGATAAGGTGTTCTCTGGTCAGGCATGCGCTGGTAGAGAGCAGGCATTTTCTGGGGCTGTACCGGCGCAAAGTGGATAACCCGCAGGTACTGAGAATGCAGTTCAGACAGCGGATTTCGCTGTGCCAGTTACTGCCAGGAGTGAACAGCCTGAGTGATGTTTTTTTCTTCCTGAAGCTGGTACATAAACTCTGCCTGCCGCTGCGTCGTCAGCGTGTCCATACGCTGAAATAATCACTATCCGTGCCGTCTCGGGTTGTCTTCCTGCAGGATATGCAGTCGCAGAAGTTGTGCAAGCGCCGCCGCATCTTTGCGCTCAATAGCGGCCACCATCGCGAAATGTTCCTCCGATGACTGAACAATTCTGGCATGCGAGTTCCATTGCCCCAGCGCCGCGGAAGGCACCCGGCCACGTAATTCAAAAATAAGCTCAATCATATCCAGGTTGGAGCAGGGGGCGAGCAGCGCACGGTGAAAGGCGAGGTTAGATTCGTACTGCTCTAACAGCGTACCGTACTGGGTGTAGTGATCGAACAATTCCGCGCACTGGCGCAGGGTATCCAGTTGCTGTGGTTGAATATGCTCCACGATGTCCGCCGCCGAGGCGCTTTCCAGTATCGCCCGGATAGCAGAAATGTTACGGCGTTGCTGCTCATCAGGCGTATAAACGTGGTAGCCGCGGTTAGGTACATGCTGCACCAGTCGTTCAATCACCAGTTGATCCAGCGCCCGGCGCACCTCGCTACGGGTGCACTGATAACGTTCAGCCAGTTCCACCTGTTTCAGCCAGGAGCCCGGCTGAAATTCTCCTGTGTTGATGTCCATCGCGAGGCGATTGGCGACATGCACCAGAGCACTTTTACGGTGCGCCATATCTTCTGTTCCTTCTGCTGTTTCTGCGATCTTATGCTGCTGCCCGACCCACTGATAATGACGGGCTCCTTGTTTTTTCGCCAGCGTAAACCCCGGCACTATCGTTTTTTTATCTGACACTGTGGCGAATTGTGACACGAGCCAGATCTTTTGTTAATAAATTGTTTTTTAAATTGGCGCCAATTTTGGTTTTGTGTTTGAATCGAATTTGAACAGCGACTGAATGAGCAAACAATTTATGCAACAAACTGATATTAAAAGTAATTCAGAAAATGCCGCGGTGCGTGGTCTGGCGCTTTACTACCGAGGAAGCACCACCATCTTCTCCTGCCAGCACGATCCGCGCTTTCAGTATTGCCTGTATGTTCCCCCTGGCTTTGACGATGACAAAAGCGGATATCGCCTGATCGTGGCGATGCATGGCACCGGGCGCTCGATGGTGCAGTATCGCGACGCTTTTGCCGAGTTTGCACGCTACAACCGTTGCGTCGTGCTGGCGCCGTTGTTTGCGGTCGGGCCGCTGGGCGATGGCAACGCCCACGGATTTAAGTACATCATCGAGCAGGATCTTCGCTACGACCAGCTGCTGCTGGCAATGATCGATGAAGTCAGCGCCTTGCTGGAATATGACTTTGGCCGCTTTTTGCTCTTTGGCTATTCAGGCGGAGGACATTTCGCTCACCGCTTTCTCTACATCCATCCGGAAAAATTGCTTGGCGTTTCCGTCGGTGCACCGGGGTCGGTCACGCTGCTGGACGACAGCAAGGCCTGGTGGCCCGGCGTGCAGAACTTTGAGCAGATTTTTGGCAAGCCCCTCAATTACAGCGCATTACGCGAGGTGGCGGTACAGCTGGTGGTGGGGAAAGTGGATCTGGAAACCTGGGAAATTACCCATAAACCCGGTGGCCGCTACTACATGCCTGGCTGTAATGATGCTGGCGTTACTCGTATTGAGCGCAACACGGCACTGTTGAACAGCCTGCGCGAACACGGCATTGACGCCGTCCAGGACATTGTCCCGAATGTCGGCCATGACGGGATGAAAGTTCTGGAGCAGGTCAAAGATTTCTTCCTGCGGGTTTTGCTGGCACATCGCTGAGGAGCAAATAACGTGACGCAACCATTTCCGCTCATTGAAATTTCCGGCACGCCCTATGCGCGCGGCTGCCAGTATGGCGAACAGGCAAAAGCCCGAATTCACGCCAGTGTGGCCATTTATGGCGACCAGCTTGATGCCCTGCAGATCTCCCGCGAACATCGCGAAAAACTGATCACCCGTTTCAGCGCGATTATCCACGATTTTGACGCGGATTATCTTAACGAGATGCGGGGCATTGCCGCGGCATCAGGCGTGCCGCTGGAAGCGATTGTGATGATCAACGCCCGGACTGAAGTCATAGCCCAGGCACGAAACCTGCAGTGCTGTGCGACGCCGCATGATGACGCGATAAAAGACGGCTGTACCGGCGCGGTGATCCTGCCTGAACGCAGCCATCACGGAAAGCTTATTCACGGGCAGAACTGGGACTGGCGAGCCGAATGCGCGGAGAGTTCCGTGGTGGTGAAAATCAAACGGGAGCAGGGGCCGGATGTGCTGACGTTTGTTGAGGCAGGTGGCCTTGGGCGCAGTGGCATGAACAGCGCAGGCATCGCGATTACTGCCAACTACTTGCGCTGCGAGCGCGACTATCAACAGCAGGGCGTCCCGTTGTCACTGATTCGGCGTAAAGCGCTGGAGCAGCAGCATATGGCGCTGGCGATGAAGGTGGTCGCCACCACGCCGAAGTCCTGTTCCAACAACATGATCCTCAGCACCCGAGAGGGATTCGCCATCGACTTTGAATGTGCGCCGGACGAGAGCTTCACCCTGTACCCGCAAAACGGCCTGCTGGTGCATGCCAACCACTGGGAAAGTCTGCCTGCCCGCTGCAAAGTCCGTGAGGAGGGTATTGAGGCATCGCCCGATTCGCTGTACCGGGGATGGCGTGTCAGCGAACTGCTGAAAGGCTGCGAAAAACCCGGTGAAGAAGAAATGAAAAATGCTTTTTTTGATGATTTCGGAACCCCTTATTCGGTGTGCCGCCCGCCACGTCCCGGATTCAGCAGTGATTTGTCTGCCACCGTGGCGATGATTGTGATGACACCTGCTGATGGAGTGATGGATGTGGCGCCACTTCCGGCGCTGAACCGCACCTTTACACGTTACACGCTCGACTAACAGAGAGGCTGGTATGAAAAAGTTTTTATCTGCGGTGGCACTACTCATGCCGGGGCTGATGGCGCAGGCGGCTGACAATACTGTGATCCGTTTCGCCCTCAATCAGGATATCCGGAGTAGCCAGCCAGGCGTGAACCGTGACGGTAACACCGACGATGTCCTGATGCACGTTGTGGAAGGTCTGGTCGGGTATCGCGAAGACGGTACTGTCGGACCGATGCTTGCCTCTTCATGGGACGTCAGCGATGAGGGGAAAACCTACACCTTTCATCTGCGCGACGGGGTGAAATTTCACAACGGTGACACCATGACGGCGCAGGATGTGATATGGAGCTGGAAGCACTGGAACGATCCGAAAACCCAGTGGCGATGTTTACGTGAATTTGACGGCAGTAGCCTGATTCATGTGACTGACGTCAGCGCGCCGGATAACCGCACGGTAGTCATGACGCTGGAAAAACCGGTGGCGCTGTTCCTTGATACGCTGGCGCGAACCGATTGTGGTGCCACGGCGGTGATCAGTCCGAAATCCGTCGCGGCGGATGGCACTTGGGTTGCGCCGATTGGCACTGGCCCCTTCGTTTTTGGCGACTGGAAACACGGCGAATACGTCTCCCTGAAAAGGTTTGCTGATTACAGCGCCTTACCGGGTAAACCTGATGGTTTTGTCGGCGGGAAAAAAGCGCTGGTTGATGAGGTTCGCTTTATGGCCGTGCCGGATGCGGCGACGGTAAAAGCAGGTCTGCAATCCGGTGCGGTGGATCTGGCGCAGGTCAGCCCGATTGATGGCAGTGATCTGAAAAAAGACCCGAATATCACGCTCGAAGTGGCCCCGAATGCCCAGCGTCATGTGATGTTGATTCAGACGGACGATCCGCTGCTGAAAAACGTCAAACTGCGCCAGGCGATTGCCTCCGCGCTGGACAGTGAACAGATAGCACTCGGCACAAGTCAGAATATGGCTCACGCCTCTAATTCCAATATTTCCGTCGCCTCGGCGTTTTACAGCAATGTTCAGAAGCAGGGGTACAAATACGATCCGGCGCGCACCGCGCAGTTGCTGAAAGAGGCAGGTTACAAGGGGCAACCGCTGGAGATTATCGCCAATAAGCGTGCCACGGTACCGAGTTTTGACATGGCGATTATCATCCAGGCGATGTTGCAGGGGGCAGGTATCAATGCCCGTGTCACCACCATGGAGTGGGCGACACAACTGGAACGTTATCAGTCCGGCCGCTATCAAATGATGACATTCACCTATTCGGCGCGCTTCAACCCCGCGCTGGCGTTTGAGCAGATTACTGGCGACAAAACCCAACAAAAACGCAAAGTCTGGGGCGAACCACAGGCCATCGCCATGACCGACAAACTGGCCACCCTCGACGATCAGGCGCAAATTCAGGCGCTGACCGACAAACTCCATCAGCAGATGATTGCTGATGTCCCGCTGATTATCTTCTATCCGGGGCTGGATATTGTTGCTCACCGCAAGGTTATCAGCGGCTATAAAGCCTGGCTGGCGGCTGCAGCGCGGCTGTGGAACGTCAGCAAAGCCTGATGAGATAAGGAGACGCACATGCTGCAGTTCCTGCTTACCCGAGTTATGACCGCCATTCCCACATTACTGCTGGTGACAGTGCTGGTCTTTTTGCTCACCCGCATGGTGCCGGGAGATCCGGCGCTACTGATGCTGGGCGATATGGCGACGGAAAAGAGCCTCGCAGATCTGCGCCATAGCATGGGGCTGGATCAGGGGATGATCCAACAGTTCATCATCTGGTTCGGAAATGTGTTGCAGGGCAATTTTGGTCACTCAATTCAAAGCGGCCAGGACGTATTGCCGCTTATCCTGCAACGCTTCAGCGTGACGCTGAGCGTAGTGCTGGCGGCGATTGCGATCGCCTCGCTGCTCGCCGTGCCCGCCGGCATGCTGGCGGCATGGAAACAGAACTCATCGCTGGACACCGGCCTGGTCATGTTCTCTACCTTTTTGCTGTCAATCCCAAGCTTCTGGATGGGGTTACTCATCCTGCTGCTGTTCGGACTGCAACTGGGGTGGTTGCCGGTGGTCGGGTACGTCTCGTTAAGCGATAACCTGAAAGCGGGAGTCCTGTATCTGCTGATGCCAGTAATGACGCTGGTGCTGGTCGAGATAGGGGCGCTGGTGCGCATGATGCGTGCCAGTACACTGGAAGTGCTGCGGCTGGATTACGTTTCCCACGCCCGTGCCAAGGGGTTGCGCGAGCGTACCGTGCTGTCGCGTCATGTATTCCCTAATGCGTTCGGTCCGACGTTGACACTGATTGGCTTAACGCTCGGTAATTTGCTCAGCGGCGTCGCGGTAACGGAGACGGTTTTCAGCCTTCCCGGGCTGGGGCGACTGCTGGTTGATGCCATCTACGCCCGCGATTACCCGGTGATTCAGGGCTGTATGCTGTTTATCGCCACGCTCTACGTACTAACCAATCTATTGATTGACGCTCTTTATCCGCTATTTAACCCGAGGGTTTCCGCCTGATGAAAAGACGAATAGCGCTCGCGCCCAATGCCCTGGTAGGTATGACGTTAATTGGCGTCATCGTGCTGGCGGGGCTGGTGGGCTTTTTCTGGACGCCGTTTGATCCTGGCCGGATTAACATCCTGGCACGCCTGCAGGCACCTGGCACGCAGTACCTGCTCGGCACGGATGAATATGGCCGTGACGTACTCAGCCGCCTGCTGGCTGGGGCCAGCGCCAGCATGACCATCTCTCTGGTGACGGTCTGCTTCGCGCTGCTGGCCGGTATTGTCCTCGGACTGATTAGCGGCTATCTGCGGGGTGTAGTGGACCGGGTCATTATGATGATAACCGATACACTGCTGGCGTTCCCCGGCATCCTTCTGGCGCTGGGGCTCCTCAGCATCCTCGGTAATAACCGCTACGGCATTATTCTTGCGCTGGGGCTGGCTTATACGCCGTCAGTGGTGCGCATTGTGCGCGGAACCGTCATGGGGCTGCGTGAAGCGGACTTTGTCGCCGCGGCACGAATCATGGGGCATAACGAACTGACCATTCTTCGCAAGCACGTGCTGCCGAACTGCCTTGCGCCGCTGACGGTACTGGCAACGTCCATGCTCGGTTGGGTGTTGATTTCTGAAAGCGCGCTCTCCTTTTTGGGGCTTGGCGTGCCACCACCGGAACCGACCTGGGGCAATATGCTCGCGGCCAGCCGCAACTATCTGGCGCAGGCGCCCTGGCTGGCGCTGCTGCCCGGGATCTGTATCTCTCTGGCATTACTGGGCGTCAATATGCTTGGTGATGCGTTACGCGACTATCTCGACCCGAGGATGCAATGATGAACAATCCGACACCCTTGTTGCAGGTGACTAACTTGCGGGTGAATGCGGCAGAACGTGAGGTCGTGAAAGGCATCTCTTTTTCGCTGGCACCACGCGAAGTACTGGCCGTTGTGGGGGAGTCAGGCAGTGGAAAAACGCTGGCGATGCGTTCGCTGATCAAATTATTACCTACCGGCATCACCAGCCTCGCAGATTCGCTGATCTTCGACGGTCAGGATTTGCAGCAGCTTGACCAGGAACAGTTGCGGAGTTTGCGCGGCGCAGGCATCGGCATGGTCTTCCAGGAGCCGATGACATCACTGAATCCGGCGATGACCATTGGTCGTCAACTGGATGAAGGGTTGGTTCTCCATACTCAACTGACTGAGCGCGAGCGGCGAGGAAAAATTATCGCCATGCTGGAGCGCGTTGGCTTAACAGACGCCGCCAGTTTGCTTGGACGTTTTCCTCATGAGTTTTCTGGAGGCATGCGTCAGCGGGTCATGATTGCCGCCGTGATGCTGCTGGAGCCGAAACTGATCATCGCCGATGAGCCAACTACAGCGCTCGATGTGCTTGTGCAACATGAAGTGATGGAGCTGATGCTGTCGCTGACGGCGGAGAAGGGCAGCGCGGTGATCCTCATCAGCCACGATTTATCGATGGTGGCGCGCTATGCCTCGCGCATTATGGTGATGGAGCAGGGTGAACTGGTTGAACAGAACAGCAGTCAGCGTCTGCTGGCCGCGCCACAGCATCCCTATACGCGACGGCTGCTGGAAGCATTACCGGTACGCCAGACTGCCCCGGACCGGCAGCGATTACTGACGGCGGAAAGCGTGATTGCCCTGACGGATGTTGAAATCAACTATAGCGGTCATAAACGATGGTTTCGTCCGGCATCCGTGACGAAGGCGGTGCAGGGCGTCAGCTTTAATGTGCGTGCGGGAGAGACAGTCGCCCTGGTAGGGGCGAGTGGCTCGGGTAAAACCACCATCGGTAAACTGATTGCCGGCATGTTAAAGGCCAGCAGTGGAACGCTGGCGTTTCGTGGACATCTGGTCAGCAATGCAGATAAGAAACTGCTCGCGACCTGGCGTCGTGAATGCCAGATGATTCAGCAGGATCCTTTTTCCTCTCTGGATCCGCGGATGTTTATTGCACAAATCCTCGAAGAGCCGCTCCTGCTGGTGGACACCATGAACCGGCGCGCCCGTGAACAGCGAGTCCGCGAAGTGCTTGATGAGGTGGGGCTGGGGGAAATGTTTTTAACCCGATATCCGCATCAACTCTCAGGAGGGCAGCGCCAGCGAGTGGCTATCGCCAGGGCGATTATTCGCCATCCTGCGTTTATCATTGCTGATGAACCGACCTCGGCCCTCGATATGACGGTACAAAAACAGATCCTGCAGTTATTAAAACGACTACAGAACCATTATGGATTCGCCTGTCTTTTCATCACTCATGATCTCGGGGCAGTTGAACAGGTTGCCGATCGTATTCTGGTAATGGAAAAAGGCGTACTGGTAGAGAGCGGCTGGAGTGACGATGTGCTGGATAACCCGCGTCACCCCTACACCCAGCGGCTACTGCGCTGCCTGCCGATCCTGAAACCCCTGGATCACGGTGGATATCAGCTCCAGCAGCAGCCTGCATGATGGCATCAGCCCTGTTTAATGATATCAATCAGCGCCCGCAGGCTGGCTGGCATATGCCGGTTGGCCGGGAACCAAAGGCATAAACCGGGGATTGGCGGGCACCACGGTTCGAGTACCGTGACCAGCCTGCCATCCTCCAGCGCAGACCGGGCATGAACCTCCGGGACATAGGCGATCCCCAGTCCCTGAATGGCCGCACACACCATGAGCGGTGAACTGTTCAGGGTCAGCGTACCGGGGACATCCACCGAAATACTCTGCCCGTGGCGGGAAAACTCCCAGCGGTAGCGTTTGCCGCTGGGTAATCGCTGGCGAATACACTGATGTTGCGTCAGATCGTCCGGTACCGTGGGGGCAGGGTGCTGCGCCAGATAGGACGGTGATGCGACAGCCAGAAAATGGACATCGCCACCAAAACGCACCGCCACCATATCGGCAGGAACATCTTCCGCCAGCCGGATCCCCGCATCAAACCCTTCGGCGACAATATCCACCAGCCTGCCATCCACCACCAGATCCAGCGACACGCCGGGATAACGTGCCAGATACTCCGGCACAATCGTCTGCAGCAGCAACTGAATGGCTTCCTGCCCACCATTGATACGCAACGTACCCAGCACCTGCCCCCGGGTATCCGCCACGTCTTCCAGCGCCTGCTCCAGACCCGTCAGATGCGGCGAAATGCGCCGCAGCAATTCTTCTCCGGCTTCGGTCAACGCCACACTGCGCGTAGTGCGGTGCAGCAGGCGAACGCCCAGCCGCGCTTCCAGCCCGCGAATAGCATGGCTTAACGTTGAGCGGGTGACACCGGAAAAATCCGCCGCGCGACGAAAACTACGTTGCTCTGCTACCGCCATAAAGGCTTTCAGGTCGGAAAACGTTGGGGTTTTCATTGGTGATTTCATTTCACCTCTTCATGCGATTTGTTGAGTCTTATCATGCTAATCATCGTGCCATAACCTGTACCGGTGAGTTAACCATTTTATGGAGAGCGTACGATGAATACTAAAACCTGGTTTATTACCGGTACCTCAACCGGTCTTGGACGCCTGATGACAGAACAACTGTTAGCGAGAGGCGATAACGTGATTGCCACCCTGCGCAAGCCCGGCGCGCTGGATGATCTGCTGGAGCGATACAGCAAGCAGCTCCATGTTCTGCTGCTGGACATTACGGATACCGCGGCCATACGTCGTGTCGTGCAGCAGGCATTCGATCATGCCGGGCATATCGATGTGCTGGTCAGTAATGCGGGATACGGGCTTTTCGGCGCGGCGGAAGAGGTCACTGACGGCCAGATTGCGCGTCAGATTGCCACCAATCTCACTGGATCAATTCAGCTTATTCGCACGGTTTTGCCATGTCTGCGTCAGCAAGGAGGCGGACGCATTATTCAGGTGTCGTCAGAAGGGGGGCAAATGGCGTGGCCGAATTTCAGTCTCTATCACGCCACTAAATGGGATATTGAAGGATTTATTGAATCCGTCGCGCAGGAAGTGGCTCCCTTTGGTATCGATTTTCTCATTGCTGAACCTGGCCCGACGGCGACGAATTTCGCCAGCGGTCTGGATATCGCTCCGCCCATGGCCTGCTATGAGAACACCCCCGCCGGTGAGGTGCGCCGCGGGCTGGCTGACGGCAGTATCGCCATCAATGGCGACGCGGTTAAAACCGTTGCAGCGATTGTCGCCGCTGCGGATGCAGAAAACCCTCCGTTCCGCCTGGCGCTGGGGAGTAAGGCATATCACTCTGTTCGCGAGGCGCTGAATGGCCGGTTACAGGTTCTGGAGGCAACCCGCGCGGTGGCCCTGAGTGCGGACAAGGAGGCGTAAGCCCGGGCGTATTTTCGCGACTCATGCTGACAAGTGACAAAACTTGCGCTTTTCCTGCTTTTGTATTGACAATTAAATGCCTGGTCAGTAATTTCAAATGCAATTACTGATCAGGCAAGTATCATGACAAACACCACGGATAATCCCAATATCAAACTTCACCTCGGCTTGCTGATTCATCTGGCAAACCAGTTTAAAGATCAGTTGATTAACCAGTATTTTTCCGCCACGGACATCACCGCCGCTCAGTTCAAGGTTTTGATTAGTATCTATAAAGGTTTCACCAGTCCGGTAGAGATCAGTAAGAATCTGCTTATGGATGCCGGGGCGATGAGTCGCATGATTGAGCGAATGGTGAAGCGGGAACTGATCGTGCGAAACCCCAATCCGGATGATAAACGGCAGGTCATACTGGCATTAACTGACAAAGGGCGGGTCATTTGTGACCGCTTTCAGAATGAGGCGCTGGCCTCGATTATTGGTCTGCTGACGGCACGTCTGACAGCCGGGGAGTCCCGGCAACTTGAAGCATTACTGATAAAAATGTTGCCGGACGAGGCTATCCAGCCACATCGCTAAGCTGTCCTGAAAAAGGTTAAGACAAAGATGCAAACTTCATCTGCACAACCGGAACAAACCCCCAGTAAGCGTAAACGTAACTTCGCTATTTTGTTCGTTATCCTGCTGCTGATCGCGGCGGGAACTCTGGCATGGTATCTGCTTTATGCCCGCTATTATGAAACGACTGACGATGCGTATGTTAACGCCAACCTGGTGACACTGACGCCGCAAATCGCCGGTACGGTCACGCAGGTTACCGTCGATGAAGGCGATTACGTTGAGAAGGGGCAACCGCTGGTACTGCTCGATCCGAGCGATACCGAAATCGCCCTGCAACAGGCAGAGGCCGATCTGGCGAATACGGTGCGCCAGGTCCGCGGGCTTTACAGCACGGCCGATAACTACCGTGCGCAGGTCGCGGCGAAACAGGTCGCGCTGCAAACCGCGCAGAGTGACTACGCGCGTCGCCAGAAGATCTTCGCCACCGGCGCGATTGCCGCAGAAGATCTCTCTCACTATCGCGATGCTGTGACCAGTGCAAAAAGTGATTTGGCCGCTGCGCAGCAGGCGCTGAAAACCAACCTTGCGATGGTCGATGACACGGTTATCGACAGCCATCCGGAAATCAAAAGCGCCGTCGCCACACTGCGTCAGCGTTTCCTGGATAACGCGCGCAGCACCATCCTTGCGCCAGTCAGCGGTTTTGTTGCTAAACGCGCTGTGCAGTTAGGCATGCGGGTGGATTCCGGCACGACGCTAATGTCCATTGTGCCGTTGGATCAGGTCTGGGTGGATGCCAACTTTAAAGAGAGCCAGATGAACACTATGCGTCTGGGGCAAAAAGTCACGCTCACGGCGGATCTGTACGGTGATGATGTGAAATATCACGGCACGATTGAGAGTCTTGGTATCGGCACCGGTAGCGCGTTCTCTCTGTTACCGGCGCAAAACGCCAGTGGTAACTGGATCAAAATCGTCCAGCGACTACCGGTGCGAATCACCCTCGATCCGCATGATATGCAGGAACATCCGTTGCGTGTGGGGTTGTCGATGTTCGCCAGAGTGGATATCCGCAACGCGGACGGCAATTTGCTGCCGCAGAAAACCGTGGATGCACCGCGTTTCAGGACGGACGTTTATCAGAACGCGCTGGAACAGGCTGATCAACTGGTGACCAGAATCCTTCATGACAACAGTAAAGTGGTAGCGTCCAGCGCCCGCTAAGAGAGATGTTATGCAAGATAAGTCAGCATTTGCGCCGCCCAGCCTGCTGCTTGCCACCATCGCGCTCTCGCTTGCGACATTCATGCAAGTGCTGGACACGACGATTGCCAACGTGGCGTTGCCGACGATTGCCGGTAACCTTGGCGTCAGTTCCGATCAGGGAACCTGGGTTATTACCTCGTTTGCGGTGTGCAACGCGATTGCGCTGCCGCTGACGGGCTGGTTTACCCGGCGTATCGGGCAACTCAGGCTGTTTATTGGTTCAGTCGCGTTGTTCACCCTGACCTCGTTCCTGTGCGGTTTCGCCCACAGCATGGGCGAACTGATTGTCTTTCGCGCGCTACAGGGCTTTTTCGCCGGCCCCATGTTTCCCATGTGTCAGACGCTGCTGCTGGTCATTTTCCCGACCAGCAAACGGAGTATGGCGCTGGCGCTGCTCTCCATGGTCACGGTGGTAGCGCCCATCGTTGGGCCGATAACGGGCGGCTGGATCACAGATAACTACTCATGGCCGTGGATTTTCTACATCAACGTCCCTATCGGTATCTTCGCGGCGATTACCGTCTGGACGCAGTTGCGTGCGCGTGAAGAAACCACGACGACAGCCCCCATTGATTATATCGGCATTGCGCTGCTGGTACTCGGTGTCGGGTTGTTGCAGGTAGTGCTGGATAAAGGCAACGATCTCGACTGGTTTTCTTCACAGACCATTATCGTGATGTCTGTCATTTCCGCGATTGCGCTGGTGTCGTTTGTCATCTGGGAACTGGGGGAAAAACATCCGATTGTTAACCTGCGGCTGTTTACTGATCGCAATTTCGCCATCGGAACGACGTCTCTGACGCTGGGCTACGCGGCATTTTTCGCCATCAACATTATCCTGCCGCAGTGGCTGCAGACCCAGATGGGGTACACCGCGATCTGGGCGGGACTTGCCGCTGCGCCAATGGGTTTCCTGCCGTTGCTGTTGACGCCGATTATTGGCCGCTACGCCAGTAAATTCGATTTGCGGATCCTGGCGACGCTGTCGTTCATGACCATGGCCGCGTCCTGTCTTATCCGCGCGCAATTCAATACTGACGTTGATTTTCGTACCATTGCCCAGGTGCAGATGTTCATGGGGATCGGCGTGGCGTTTTTCTTTATGCCCATCACCACTATCGTGTTGTCGAATTTACATGGTGCTGAAGTGGCGGAAGGTTCCGGTCTGGCGACCTTCTTCCGTGTACTGGGCGGCTCGTTTGCTTCCTCGCTGACCACCTGGATCTGGTCGCGGCGCGAGGTGTTTCACCATGCGAACCTGACGGAGAGTGTTTCCGTCTACAATCCAGCGGCGGCGGATTATCTGCAAAAAATGGGGGGCGTGACGCAGCAGCATCTGGCGGTGGTGGATAAAACCATTGAGCAGCAGGCGTATATGATGTCTACCATCGATTATTTCTGGATCCTCGGCTGGGGCTTTATGGTGCTGACGGTGGTGATTTGGTTTGCCCGACCGCCGTTTGTCCGCTCCGGTGCGCCTGGGGCACCTGCGGCCTCGGGACATTAACGAACGGACAAACAAGGAGAGAGAACAATGAATCAGCAACCTGTAGTCGCGGTATTAGGCCTGGGCGCAATGGGGCATGCCTTTGCTGCTAACCTGCTCAAAAAAGGGTTTACCGTACGTGGCTGGAACCGTACGCGGGCGCGTGGCGAAGATTTAATACCGCTGGGTTTAACGTTGTCAGAGCGTGCAGCGCAGGCGGTAGAGGGCGCTGACGTCGTGATTGCCATGCTGTCAGATGGCGAGACGACGCACCAGATACTGTCTGATGTACAGTCAGCGCTTAAGCCGGGCGCGACGTTCTGCCAGATGGGCACCATCGGCACAGAAGCGACCGATGCGTTGCTGGCGCAACTGACACAGGTGCGTCCTGATGTTGTGTTTATTGATGCGCCGGTATCCGGCACGAAGGCACCCGCTGAAAATGCGCAAATCCTGATCCTCGCCAGCGGCGAACGTTCGCGGGCACAGGAGGCGGAACAGGTATTCTCTGCGATCAGCAAAGGTCAGGTATGGCTGGGCGACGCTGGCGCAAGTTCGCGGATGAAACTGGTGGTTAACAGCTGGCTGATCGGGATGATGCAGAGCCTGAGTGAAACCGTGATCCTGGCGGAGAAACTGGGTTTTACGGCCAGCGAACTGTGGAGCGTGCTGGAAGGCGGGCCGCTGGCAGCGCCGTATGCCAAAGCGAAACTCGATATGATTTCTGGTGGTGATTTCACACCGCAAATGCACCTTATCTGGGCGCTGAAAGACGCACGTCTGGCGAAGGACGCCGCCGGCGACGCCAGACTGCCCGCCCTTGAGAATATCATTGCGCTGTGGCAGCAGGCGGCGGAGGCCGGTTATGGTGAACAGGATCTGGCGAGCATTTACCAGTACCTTAAAACAAAGGAAGCCTGATGGACGCAGCGTTCAACTGGGTCAATGAACCCCGCTCATGGCGACGTGAAAACGATTCGTTATGGGTGACGACAGATGAAAGAACCGACTTCTGGCACAAAACCTGGTACGGATTTGAGCGTTTTTCCGGTCATTTCTATGGCTGTGATGTCACGGGTGATTTCACCTTTCAGGTGAAGGTCCGCGGGGATTTCAACACGCTCTATGATCAGGCCGGAATCATGCTTCTCCAGGATAACGATCATTGGTTAAAAGCCGGTATCGAGTATAACGACGGCGCTCCTGCCATCGGCAGCGTGTTAACGCTAGGGCATTCAGACTGGGCAACGGGGGTGTTCCCCGGTAATGCGGCGCTGTTCTGGATGCGCCTGACCCGTAAAGGGGAGAGCCTGCGTTTGCAGTATTCCACGGATGGCAAGCACTGGCCGCTGTTGCGACTGTCTCACTTTCCCGTTTCCGGCAAATGTACGGTAGGTGTGATGTGCTGCACACCGGAACGCGGCGGGCTTTCTGTGCGGTTTGACGATTTCCTGCTCGCACCGGCATTTGATAAGGCACTGCATGATTTGTCCTGACAGGTAACGTGACTGCCCCCAGTAAAAGAAAAGACCGCTTCCCGCGAGAAGGGGTCTTTTCCTGGGACTTCAACGTACCATCAGGACGCGGCGGCGTAATAGACAAACGCCAGTTTGTTGCCGTCGGGATCTCTCACATAGGCACTGTGAAAGCCGTTGCCGTAATGCGCCCGGTGCCCCGGCGCGCCTTCATCTGTTCCCCCCAGCCGCATCGCCAGCGCATACAGTTCTTCGATGTGCTCAGGAGATCGGGCATTCAGCGCCACCATCACCCCATTTCCCACTGTCGCGTTTTGCTTGTCAAACGGTCTGCCGACGCAGAGTCCGGTGGTCGTGTTGCCATTGAATGTTCCCCATGAGGCGCCTTCCTCGCCACGACCACCCTGAGGGTAGCCCAGCAGCTCCATGAGCGGATCGTAAAACCGGAGCGCACGAGGCAGATCATTCGTACCGAGCATGATATATGAAAACATGAATCCTCCTTTTTTCATTAAGCTTTCCGTATAACAACACATGCCGGAGTTCAGTGCTAATAATCTGATATAAGAATTGATATTATTTTGTCCAACAGGCGCGACGTAACATTAACTCTTTTTTTGTTATCCGGAAGGTACAGCAAGAAAAATGAATGAGTTCGCTGGCCCTTTTTTTTGCATAAAAAACAGGCATATACGGCGATTTTGTTCAACATTAAGCGGTGAAATGCAACCCCCAGGTGGTTAAAAACGCACGTAAAGTAAAACCAATTTCCGCCGATAGATCACATAGACACGTTAAAACATGATCAAATTCAATGTGTTAGACAAAACTCTGTTCGTGAGGGAGCGCACCCGTTCTTGTTCAAATTTTTCCAACGGGAGGGCAGAGAGAAAGCGACCTTTACCGTGAGATAATAGATGAAAATAAATAACTTTGGTGTGGGCACCCGAATGGGTGCCGGTTTTAGCATCGTTCTGGCCCTTATGATTATGATGGCCGTTACCGGGGTTGTTAAACTAAGCGGCATCCTTAAAGATGCAGATACGATTACTGGCCGGTTGCTGGTGCTTGAACGCCTCACTACCGAATGGGGCGCGGCAATCGATTACAACGGCGCGATGGGTCTCACCCTGCTGACTACCGCCGATCCTGAAATCAAGACCTTTGCTCAGACCAGAATGGATGAAGTGACACGGCGAGTCACGGTCATTCAGAAACAGGTGACAGAGATGGTTGCCTCCGATGAGGGGAAAGCGCTCCTGGACGCGGTGGGAGCGCAAAGAAAGCAGTATATCGCTGTCCGGGCGGATGCGATTCGCCTCAGTCAGCAGGGCGACAGTACGGCCACCAATACGTTTATTCGTGAAAAACTCATTCCCGAGATGGAAGTCTACTCCCGCGCCGTGAAGGCGCTGGGGGATCACGAGAAAACGCAGATCAACAAAGCTGACGTCTCCATCAAGAGCAACGGATCGGAAGCCATTGAACTTCTGCTTATTCTTGGCGCGATTGCCATTATATCAGGCATCCTGGTCGCATTGTTCATTACCCGCAGTATCACTCGTCCGTTGCAGGCTGCAGTGCATGTGGCGAAAGAAGTGGCTTCGGGCAATCTGGGCATTGAGGTGAAAGTTGAATCACGCGACCAGTTGGGGCAACTAATGCTCTCCCTGCAGGAGATGACGGATAGCCTCAGCAATACGGTGCGTAAAGTACGAGAAGGTGCCGATAATATCGCGATGGCTGCGTCTGAAATCAGCAACGGCAACACTGATCTTGCCGCTCGTACCGAAGAGCAGGCGGCAGGCGTGGAAGAGACCGCTGCGACGCTGGAAGAGCTGACCTCCACCATCAACAATACGGCCTCGAACACCGCGCAGGCGTACCGTTACGTCAACGAGACGGCAACGGTGGTGAAACAAAACGGCGTGGTGATGGGCGAAGTCTCTTCGCAGATGCAGGAGATTTACGATTCCTCGTCCAAAATGTCTGACATCATTCAGGTGATTGACGGTATCGCTTTCCAGACCAACATCCTTGCATTGAACGCGGCGGTGGAAGCGGCGCGGGCAGGCGAGTCTGGTCGCGGTTTCGCCGTGGTGGCGGGGGAAGTGCGTACGCTGGCGCAACGCAGCGCATCAGCCGCACGTGAAATCAAAGAACTGATTGATGACTCCGTCTCCCGCATTGCTACTGGCCGCACGCTGGTTGAAAAAGCCGATGGCGGCATGGTGGAAATTGTCACCAATGTGCAGAACATGAGCCAGTTGATTGAAGAGATAGCCCAGGCGAGCCGTGAGCAGAGCGATGGTATCGCCCAGATCAACAGCGCGATGGGGCAGATTGACACCACCACGCAGCAGAACGCGGCGCTGGTGGAAGAGTCTGCGGCTGCCGCCGCATCAATGCAGGAGCAATCCCAGGTACTTCAGGCAATGGTCAGTACCTTCCGTCTTAGCGAGCATGCGAAGCGAACCACCCGGGCGGTGACGACCAAACCGGAACCGCAGAGCAAGGATTTCTCTGGTTCAGGGCGATTCAAAAAGCTAGCGTCGGAAACGGATAACTGGGAAACGTTCTGACCGACGTCATAAGCAGGTATAAAAAACCGGCATGGTGCCATCATCATGCCGGTTTTATGTTATTTGCCCCAACGGTTTCGGAGGTAGCTGACTGCAGAACCCGTCTGCGGCTGGCTGAGATAACCTTCCCGGAACAAAATCGTGCCGTTGATATTAGGGTTGCTGTCGTTCAGATCGAGCTGTTTTTTCAACTCCGGCACGCCGCCTTCGATTGCCCAGTCCGGTTCGTTTTTTGACGGCTCGCCCACTTTGTATAGCGCGACGCCAATGTACAACCGGGTGCGCGTGGGTTTCACTACATTCGCCCACCAGTTTGCCAGTACATCGTAGCGGGCGGCGCTGCGTGAAAATGGCCAGTACAATTGCGGTGCAATATAGTCCAGTAAACCCTGTTGCACCCAGCGGCGGGTATCAGCGTAAGACTCATCATAAGCGGCAGCGCCACGAGTGTCAGAGCCTGCCGGATCAAACGAGCGGTTACGCCATACCCCCACCGGGCTGATGCCAAACTCAACACCAGGCCGTTGCTGGCGGATAGTCCGTGAAACCTGCTCAATCAACTGTTGTGTATTGTTTCGTCGCCAGTCGGCCTTGCTGGCAAAATGCTGTCCGTACCGGGTAAAGGTGTTCTGGTCGTTAAGACGGGAGTCGGAAGACTCGGCATAGAAATAATCATCGAACTGCACGCCATCAACCGGATAGCGGGTAATCACTTCGGAAACAATAGCGGTGATCCAGTCTCTGACCTCAGGAATGCCAGGATCGAGAACAAAGCGGTTGCCTGCGGTGCGGATCCAGTCACGGTGCTCCACAAAAACGCTGGCCGGGCGCAGTGACGACGTCCGGTTTAGTTTGGCAATGGTCGACGCACTGATATTTGTGGAGACACGGTAAGGGTTAAACCAGGCATGCACTTTCATACCGCGCTGGTGTGCTTCATCCAGCATGAACTGCAGCGGATCATAGCCAGGATCGGCACCAATAGTGCCGGTCAGGACATCAGACCAGGGCAAAATCTTCGAGGGCCAGAGCGCGGTGCCGTCTGGTTTTACCTGGAAGAATACGGTATTGATACCGAGCTGTTGCAGGTTATCCAGCTTGGTTTTCAGTGCGTCCTGTTGCTGGCGGATGCGCAACGCACTGCTGCTGACCTCAATGGATGACACTGGCGGCCAGTCGAGCCGGGAAACGGTGGTCAGCCAGATACCGCGTACAGTGGTCGGGGACGACGGCGACAGAGGTTGCGACCGTTGTCCGGTCGTGGGAAGTGGTGTAACGAGTGACGTTGGCGGCGTTGAGGTGCAACTTGTTAATAGCAGCGCCGCAGTAATAAGCATACCGGGTTTTTTAACTATCGCTAAAGACGAAATGTAGCGAGAAAACCGTAAACTTTCCAAGTTTTGAATTCCAGATTAAGCCAAACTCGATGCCGTACAATGCGTCGTTGCCTTTCCAAAAGCAAGTGGAATATTAATAGCTGGCTTCGTAATAATTCCAATAAAATCCAATAAATAATTACCGATAATTATGATAGTCGGAACCTATTACATCTATAGGCAGGACCAATAAAAATTATTGATACCCGTCAATAACCTTTTAATTTGCAAGATTATTATGAAGATGCCGTAACGGTAAATATAGGGAATGTATTCAACCCGGCTGCAATACCTCATAGGATAGCGACATGAAAAAGGTTAAATATATAATAGCCGCCATCGTTGTTGTTTTTTTGGTGTGTTATTTAGGATTGGCAGGATATATCTCGCATTACGACAGTCAAAGAAGTAAAAATAATCCCATTAAGACTTCCGCAGTTGCAGAAAATAATAAAATACTTGGGTTTTTCAGTGATAAAGGGTGTGACTATTGCCACACGCCGTCTGCTGAATTGCCTTTTTATGCATCATTTCCTGTTGCGAAGCAGTTGATGGAATACGACGTTCAACTCGGATATAAATCTTTTAACCTGGAGGAGGTGCGCAAGGCACTCATCGCCGATACTCCCGTTTCGCAAAGCGAACTGAATAAAATTGAGTGGGTCATGCAAAATCAGACGATGCCGCCAGGGCGTTATCTGTCTCTGCATTGGGGCGCCACGGTCAGCCCGGAAGAGCAGGCAGATATTCTGAGCTGGATTGCCGGTCAGCGCGAAAAACACTATGCCAGTGCTGATGTGGCGGCGCAGCATCGTAACGAACCCGTGCAACCGATTCCCAGAAGCGTTCCTGTCGATGATCGTAAAGTCGACCTGGGCTTCCGTCTTTACCATGATCCGCGTTTGTCCGGTGACAGCACTATCTCCTGTGCCCATTGCCATGCGTTGAATGCGGGTGGGGTGGATGGCAGAGCAACCTCAATCGGTGTGGGTGGCGCAGTCGGGCCAATCAACGCACCGACGGTCTTTAACTCTGCCTTCAACGTTGAGCAGTTCTGGGATGGCCGGGCGCCATCGCTGCAGGCGCAGGCGGGCGGTCCGCCGCTGAACCCGATCGAAATGGCCTCTAAATCCTGGGATGATATCGTCGCGAAACTGGATAAAGACCCGGTGCTGAAACGGGATTTCCTGGCGGTCTATCCTGACGGCTTTAGCGGTGACACCATTACTGATGCCATCGCTGAATTTGAAAAAACGCTCATCACGCCTGATTCGCCGTTTGATAAGTGGCTGCGTGGCGATGACAAAGCGTTAACGGCGCAGCAGTTGCACGGTTATCAGCTGTTCAAAGAGAACAAATGTGCGACCTGCCATGGCGGTGTTATTCTTGGTGGTCGTTCGTTTGAACCGTTAGGGCTGAAGCAGGACTTTAACTTTGGCGAAGTGACCGCTGCAGATATTGGTCGCATGAATGTCACCAAAGAAATCCGTGACAAACTTCGGCAGAAAGTGCCTGGCTTACGTAACGTTGCGTTGACCGGGCCTTACTTCCACCGTGGTGACGTCACGTCACTGGACAGCGCCGTTAAACTGATGCTTCGTTATCAGGTCGGCACTGAATTACCGCAGCAGGACGTTGATGACATCGTTGCCTTCCTTGAAAGTCTGACCGGCGTTTATACCCCCTATAAAGCCGCGCAGTAATTGTATTGCTTCCCTGCCGTGCATCACCCGATGCACGGCATTTTTCATTCTTCCGCAAAATATCTCACCTGACAAAAAGTTTGTGACCAGACAAAAAATGAGCAGGATTACGTGATCGCGATCGTTTTTTGATCACTTTCTGGTTGCTAACTGTCCAGCTTTTCCGCCATATATTACAAAAAGTTTGTTTGTCTAACTTAATTTTAGGTTGATATGGAAAGCATCAAAGAGAACTTGTACTTCTTCATCCCAATGATGGAGGGGATTGCCAACCAGTTTGGCGAGAATTGCGAAGTCGTGCTACACGACCACTCTCAGGGGCTGGAGAGCAGCATTATTGCAATCATTAATGGTCACGTCACGGGACGCAAGGTGGGCGATCCCAGCAGCAATCTGGGGCTGGAAGTGCTGCGCGGCACTGATGTGAATGGTGACCGGCACAACTACTTTACCCAGACGCGTGAAGGAAAAACGCTGCGTTCCACCTCCATTTATATTCGTGACAACCAGAAGCAAGTGATTGGCGCGCTCTGCATCAACCTGGATATCAGCGATATTCTGCAGGCTGAAAAAACGCTCAACAAGATGGCCGGACGACCTGAAACCACGCCCGCGCGCCAGGAAGAAGTTAATGAGGTCTTTGTCAAAGACGTTAATGAATTGCTGGATTACCTGATCGCGGAATGCATGTCACTGATTAACGTCGCCGTCATAAATATGACCCGTCAGGACAAACTCAATGCCATAAAGTTTTTTGATGACAAAGGCGTGTTTCTTATCAAGAAATCTGGTGAAAAGATTTGCGAGTTCCTGAATATATCCAAATACACCCTTTATGCCTATCTGGGAGAAATCAGAGGGGAAAACCCCGTTATTGACGAATAAACGTCGGAGGAGAAATGTTAACAACACCTTATGTCGCATTAGATATGGAGATCATGGAAAAGAATATTCGCGGTATGGTTGCAGGATTACGCCGCAATAATATTCAGCACTGGCCGCACATTAAAACCCATAAATCGGTGCGGCTGGCGAAACTGGAGCAGCAACTGGGCGCGAGCGGGATTACCTGCGCCAAACTGTCGGAAGCCGAAGTCATGGCCGATGGCGGTATTACGTCGATTTTGCTGGCGTATCCTCTGATCGGCGAGGACAAATGTCAGCGTTACGCTGAACTGGCGCGGAAAGTGAATATTCGTACCATTGTTGACAGCGTGGCTGGCGCGCAGGGACTGTCGCGGGCGGCGGTAAAAAACGGGCTTGAATTTGCTATCGATATTGCCATTGATTTTGGCGCGCATCGCGAAGGGATCCAACCGGAACATCTGCTGGCCTTTGCCCGTGATATCGCCGCTTTGCCGGGGCTAAACATTAAAGGTGTATTTACCTACGCCGGAACCATTTATCAGTATCACAACGAAGCGGATATTCGCCGTGCCGCGCGTGAAGAAGCGGCTTTGCTATTAAAAAGTCGGGATCTGCTCAACGCCAATGGGTTTGCAGTTGAAAATCTTTCCGGCGGCTCGACACTCTCTTCTTTTTATGCAGACGAACTGAACGGCATTACCGAATCACGTGCCGGGAACTTTATTTTTGGTGATATGAACGCCATTAATGGTGGAATCTATACCCCAGAAAACTGCGCGCTAACTATTTGCGCGACGGTGGTCAGTATTCCGCTGCCGGGTTACGCCACTATCGATGCCGGAACAAAATCGCTCACTTCAGATCTGTCAGCCACACCAGGGTCTTACGGACTGATTCAGGAGCACCCGGATATTGCGCTGGTAAAACTCAATGAAGAACACGGCTATTTGCGCTATGACCCGGAGAACGTGTCGCTGGCCATTGGCGAACAACTGCACGTGATTCCCAACCATTGTTGCGTGGTTGCGAATCTGGTCGATGAAATATACGCATTTCGTAATGGCGAATTCAGTGAAACCATTTCTATTGATGCGCGCGGAAAAAGTTATTAATTAACTGGGGTTATTTTCATGACAGACATTGAATTAACTGCCGATGAACGGCAGGAGCTTCTTACGCTCCTGTGCAGCCTGATACAGCATCCGTCGGAAAATCCACCGGGAAATGAAAATGCTGTGGCGCACTATATTGCCAGTCTATTGCAGACTGAAGGTATTGAGACGCATATTCACGACGTGGTGCCCGGGCGCCCGAATGTCGTCGCCATTCTGAAAGGGCAGAAGCCCGGTAAGCGGCTGATCCTGAATGGCCATTCGGACGTCGTACCCTGCGGCGATGGCTGGTCGGTAGAGCCATTTGCGGCGGTGATTGACGGCGATCGCGTTATCGGACGCGGCGCGGCAGACATGAAATCCGGCGTGGCGGCGATGATGTACGCGGCAATGCTCATTCACCGTCGCCGGTATGCCTTTAATGGCGAAATCGTGCTGTTATTCAACGTCGATGAAGAGCGCGTTAATCTCGGCATGGAGCATTTTGTGGCGCAGGGTGTGTCGGCCGATTACGCCATTATTGGCGAGCCGACCTCGCTTGAAATCTGTATTGCCCATAAGGGTGTCAGCCGTACCCGGTTGACCACGTATGGCACCGCGGGTCATGCAGCGAAAGTCCGTGATCCTGACAGTGCGATCGACAAAATGGCGCGTCTGCTGCCCGGCATACTGGAGGAGTGCCAGCAGGTGAAGCAAAAGACGCACGCATTGTTGGGCAACGCCTCAATGCTGGTGACCACCATTACCGGCGGTAGTGCGCCGAACATCGTGCCGCAGTCCTGTTTTATTGAGATAGACCGTCGGGTGTTGCCGGGTGAAACGCGCAACGACATCAACGCCAGTCTGCTGACGGCGCTGCAACCGGCCGGACTGACGTCAAAGAAAGATTATTCGCTGGAGAATTACCTGTTTATTCCGGCCTCCGCCATTGATGCAACACATCCGCTGGTGGACGCCGCCGAACGGGCGGTCACTGCCGTTACCGGCTCGGCGAAAAAGACAGTATTCGAAGCCACCTGTGAAGCGCCATTTTTCTCCGTTGGCTGCCAGATCCCCACGCTGATTGTCGGACCGGGGGATTTGTCACAGGCGCATGTGAAAGATGAATTTGTTTGTATTGAGGAATTACACCAGGCAGCAAAAATCTACGCCTCACTGGCGTTGGATTTATTGAGATAAAACATCAGGGAAAACATAATGAATATTGAAGATCGTTTAGCGGAACTGGGTATTACACTCAGCGAACCCGCTGCACCTAAATTTTCGTATGTCCCGGTTAAGCAGACCGGAAACTTATTATATACCTCAGGAAATGACTGCCGGATAAACGGTGAGCTTATTTATCATGGTTCGCTGGGAAAAGAGTTATCGATAGAGCAAGGCCAGCAGGCGGCGCGGCAATGCATTATTAATATTCTCTCATCCCTGAAAGGCTATCTTGGCGACCTGAATCGCATCTCTGGTTGCGTGAAGATGCTGGGGTTTGTCCAGAGCACGGATGATTTCAAAGCGCAACCGTTGGTGATGAACAGTGCGTCAGATTTGCTGATTGCAGTATTTGGCGATGCCGGGAAACATGCGCGCTCTGCGATTGGTACGAATACACTGCCGTTTGATACACCGGTAGAAATTGAATTAATTTTTGAAATAAACGCGTAATTCGCTACGCGGTAATACCTCCGGGAAATATCCTGGCCCCTGAAGCGCCATTATTCCTTCACTAATGGCGTCATTAACATTACAAAAGGATAATATATGTCCACTCAAGCAAGCCCTCGCCTGAAGCGTTTGCAAATTATGGCATTATTGTTTTTGCTCGTGGCGGGTATTATTAATTTTCTCGACAGAACGTCGCTTTCGATTGCCAACACCACTATTCGGGAAGAAATGGGGCTGACCGCAACGGAAATGGGGTTGCTGCTGTCAGTTTTCTCCTTCGGTTATGCGCTTTGTCAGTTGCCGATTGGCATGGTTATGGAGCGCTTCGGTGTGAAGAAAGTGTATGGGTTCGGCATCTTCCTGTGGTCTGCAGCCCAGACCGCGCTGGGGCTGGTCGGATCGTACAGCCAGATGATTGTCGCCCGCGTGGTGCTTGGGATCGGTGAAGCCCCCCATCTGCCGACCTGCGTCAAGGTAGTCAACGACTGGTACAACATCCGCAAGCGTGGCGTGCCGATGGGGATTGTCAACATGTCATCCACGCTGGCACAGGCCCTGGCACCGCCGCTGTTGATCGCCCTGATGCTGGCATTCGGCTGGCGGACGATGTTCATCATCATCGGTGTTTTAGGGATTATCATTTCACTGTTATGGGCCATTTTTTACCGCAACCGTGAAGATGCCGGTCTTTCAGACGCGGATATCGCCCATCTGGAAGAGGAGAACCCGCCATCCAGCAAACAGAAAGTGACCCTGAAAGACTGGGCCGGGCTGTTTAAGCAAAAATCGATGTGGGGGATGATCATCGGGTTTAACGGCGTGGGGTACATGGTCTGGCTGTTCCTGACCTGGCTGCCCTCATACCTGGAGATGTCTCGCGGGTTAAGCCTGCAAAAAACAGGCTGGGTGGCGGCGATTCCGTTTCTGTTTGGCGCTGCCGGGATGCTGGTCAACGGCGTAGTTGCGGACTGGGTCATGAAGCGTGGCGCAGACAAAATGAAAAGCCGCAAATGGATGATCTGCTTAGGGCTGCTGTGTGCAGCGGGTTTCACCTTACCGGCGGCCTACACCGAGAGCACATTCATGGCGGTGGCCTGTATCAGTATGGCGCTGTTCTCCATTCACTTTGCTGGTACGTCTGCCTGGGGGCTTATCCTGGTTTCCGTGCCGTCGCGACTGGTGACATCCGTCAGCGGCATTCAGAACTTTGGCGGGTTTATCGGCGGTTCTTTCGCGCCGATTATCACCGGGATGATTCTGGACAGCACGGGTTCATTTACCCTTGCGCTGGTAGCTTCCTCAGTCATCGCCTTTATGGCATCGCTGGTTTACTTCTTTATGGTCGATAAGCCAGTGGTTGATCCTGCTGCGCTGAGATAAGTTCCTGGTTGCTCACCATCCGTTTGCTCTCCCTGACACCGGGCGGACGGGTGGTGAGATCGGTTGCAAGCTGGAATTATTATTATTTTCATTACCGGTTTAATGTGAAGTTCTTCGCAATTAGTAACGTTTCAGCAAATATCTCGCCTGAAAAATGACAAAGCTCAGTAAATAAAATCCAGGAATTTATTAAGATTTCACTCTCCAAATGTTTATTTCCCTCGCAAAAAAAGACCTTGCTTTTAGTGTGCTAAGGATTATATTACAAAAATAAGAGACGCATAAAATAGATTTTACTTAGTGCGCTTTGATGCAAATCAGTAAAATGAATAATAACTCATAATATACCCACAAAGGGGTATTGAGAGTTGGTTTCAAAAGTTACATAACTGATTTTGTTAGTTATTTTATGGCGTTTTAAATAAAATGAAATTGAAGGCGTGGGATTATACTGCAATGGAAAAATATACAAACGATCGCTGAAGTGGAGCGTGGCTGAAAGCTGGAGTTGTTTGATTTAGATCTCACAATATTGAAAAAAATAGCCCTTTAGGGCCGCATTATTATATTTTTGTTTATGAATGTCGGTAAGATCTCATCATTTAACAAGCAATAAACTTATATTATTGCTTTCTTGTCATAAAGGAATGACAAAAAATGGAAGGAGTAAATGCGTTAATCACATCTCATGGTGTTAGTCGCCGTGATTTTATGAAGCTTTGTACCGCGCTGGCTGCAACCATGGGGTTGAGCAGCGAAGCCGCGGCCGCTATCGCCGAATCTGTCAGTAGCCCACAGCGCCCGCCAGTAATCTGGATTGGTGCGCAGGAGTGTACCGGTTGTACAGAATCGTTGCTCCGTGCAACGCACCCGACAGTAGAAAACCTGGTGCTGGAGACTATCTCTCTGGAATATCACGAGGTGCTTTCTGCGGCCTTCGGCCATCAGGTCGAAGAGAACAAACATAACGCGCTTGAGAAGTATAAAGGGCAGTATGTTCTGGTCGTCGATGGTTCCATCCCGTTAAAGGACGATGGTATCTATTGCATGGTGGCCGGTGAACCGATTATTGATCATATCCGTAAGGCGGCTGAGAATGCGGCGGCGATCATTGCCATCGGCTCCTGCTCGGCATGGGGCGGCGTTGCAGCGGCAGGGGTTAACCCGACGGGCGCGGTCGGTCTTCAGGAGGTGTTGCCGGGTAAAACCGTGATCAACATTCCGGGTTGTCCGCCGAACCCGCAGAACTTCCTCGCGACAGTCGCGCATATCATTACCTTCGGTAAACCGCCAAAACTGGATGCGAAAAACCGTCCGACGTTTGCCTATGGACGTTTGATTCACGAACACTGTGAGCGTCGCGCGCATTTCGATGCCGGTCGTTTCGCCAGAGAGTACGGTGACGATGGGCATCGCGAAGGATGGTGTCTCTACCATCTCGGTTGCAAAGGGCCGGAGACCTGGGGTAACTGCTCGACGCTGCAGTTCTGCGACGTAGGCGGCGTGTGGCCGGTATCGATAGGCCATCCGTGCTATGGCTGTAATGAACAAGGGATAGGCTTTCACAAAGGCATTCATCAACTGGCTCACGTCGAGAATCAGACGCCACGTTCAGAAAAACCCGACGTTGATAATCGGGAAGGCGGCAATGTCTCGGCCACAGCGGTCGGTCTGTTGGGCGGCGTAGTGGGGCTGGTAGCCGGCGTCAGCGTGATGACGGTGCGCGAACTGGGACGTCAGCAGAAGAAAGACGATGCTGATTCACGGGGAGAATAGCCGTGGATAGACGTAATTTCCTGAAAATAGCTTCCGGCGGGGCGCTGCTGATCGGCAGCACCTCTCCCGGACATGCGGCGGCGGAAAACCGCCCGCCAATCCCTGGCTCGCTCGGCATGCTGTACGACTCTACGCTCTGCGTGGGGTGTCAGGCGTGTGTGACGAAGTGTCAGGATATCAACTTTCCCTCCCGTAACCCGGAAGGTCCGCAAACCTGGTCAAACAACGACAAGCTGTCGCCCTATACCAACAACATCATTCAGGTGTGGCACAGCGGTAAAGGCGAGCATAAAGATCAACTCGTCGATGGCTACGCCTACATCAAAAAACAGTGTATGCACTGCGTTGACCCGAACTGCGTTTCCGTATGTCCGGTGCAGGCGCTGACCAAACATCCGAAAACCGGCATCGTTCAGTACGACCCTGATGTCTGTACTGGCTGCCGATACTGCATGGTCGGTTGCCCGTATAACGTGCCGAAATACGATTACAACAACCCGTTCGGTGCCATTCATAAGTGTGAACTGTGTAACCAGAAGGGCGTTGAGCGTCTTGATAAGGGTGGCTTACCGGGCTGTGTCGAAGCCTGTCCTGCCGGGGCGGTGATTTTCGGTACCCGTGAAGATCTGATGGCGGAAGCGAAAAAACGTCTGCAGATGAAGCCTGGTGACGAATACCACTACCCTCGTCAGACAGTCGATTCCACGGACCGTTATCAACACACAGTGCCGCATTACGAGCAGCACCTGTACGGTGAGAAAGAGGGCGGTGGTACGCAGGTACTGGTACTGACCGGTGTTCCGTATGAGAAATTAGGGCTGCCTGAACTGGACGAACTCTCCACCGGCGCGCGCTCGGAAAATGTTCAGCACACGCTGTATAAGGGCATGGTGTTACCACTGGCCGTGCTTGCGGGGTTGACCGCCCTGGTGCGTCGCAACACCAAAAACGACCATCACGACGGAGGGGACGACCATGAGTCATGATCCTAAACCGCTGGGCGGTAAGCTTATCAGCAAACCGATCCTGTTTTTCGGCCCGCTGATCCTGCTTTGTGTTCTGTTTATCGGTAAGCGTCTGGTGTTCGGTTTGGGCTCGGTCTCTGATCTGAACGGCGGTTTTCCGTGGGGGATCTGGATCGCCTTTGACCTGCTGATCGGCACCGGTTTCGCGTGTGGAGGCTGGGCGCTGGCCTGGGCGGTGTACGTCTTTAACAAAGGCGAATATCACCCGCTGGTGCGTCCTGCGCTGCTGGCGAGCCTGTTTGGCTATTCACTGGGCGGTCTGTCGATCACCATCGACGTGGGTCGTTACTGGAACCTGCCGTACTTCTACATTCCGGGATTCTTCAACGTTAACTCGGTGCTGTTTGAGACGGCGGTCTGTATGACCATCTACATCGGCGTGATGGCGCTGGAATTTGCCCCGGCCTTGTTTGAGCGTCTGGGGTGGAAAGTTTCCCTCAAGCGCATCAACAAAGTCATGTTCTTTATCATCGCTTTTGGCGCGCTGCTGCCGAGCATGCACCAGTCGTCAATGGGCTCACTGATGATTGTCGCCGGGCATAAAGTGCATCCGCTGTGGCAAAGCTATGAAATGCTGCCGCTGTTTTCGCTACTGACCGCGTTCATCATGGGTTTCTCGATTGTCATTTTCGAGGGATCGCTGGTACAGAGCGGCCTGCGTGGCAACGGGGCGGACGAACAACCACTGTTCAGAAAACTGATGGGTACCATCAGCATCTTTCTTGTGCTGTTCCTGGTGCTGCGTTTCGGTGAACTCATCTACCGCAACAAGCTCGGACTGGCCTTTGCGGGTGACTTCTATTCGGTGATGTTCTGGCTGGAAATCCTGCTGCTGGCCTTCCCGCTGGTGGTGCTGCGTGTGCCGAAACTGCTGCATGATTCGCGGATACTGTTCCTCGGGGCGCTGAGCATGCTGCTGGGTTGCGCGCTGTGGCGTTTGTCCTACTCGCTGGTCGCCTACAATCCGGGCGGCGGTTATGAGTACTTCCCGGCCTGGGAAGAGATTTTAATTTCTATTGGTTTTGTGGCAATTGAGGTATGTGCATACATCTTACTCATTCGTTTACTGCCGATAATTCCTCCTTTAAAGCAACAAGATCATCGTCATGAGGCGAGCAAAGCATGAGCCAACGTATAACTATTGATCCGGTAACCCGTATTGAAGGGCATTTACGCATCGATTGCGAAATTGAAAACGGCGTCGTGTCAAAAGCGTGGGCATCGGGAACCATGTGGCGCGGCATGGAAGAAATCGTCAAGAATCGTGATCCGCGTGACGCGTGGATGATTGTGCAGCGTATCTGCGGCGTGTGTACGACCACCCATGCGATGGCATCCGTTCGCGCCGTTGAGAGCGCGCTGAAAATCAACGTTCCACTCAATGCGCAGTACATTCGCAATATCATTCTGGCGGCGCATACCACTCACGACCATATCGTGCATTTCTACCAGTTGTCGGCGCTGGACTGGGTGGATATCACCTCCGCACTGAATGCTGACCCGGCGAAAGCCTCAGCGCTGCTGAATGGGGTGTCAACCTGGCACCTGAACAGTACCGAAGAGTTCGCGAAGGTACAGAACAAGATCAAAGCGCTGGTTGCCAGCGGCCAGTTGGGGATTTTCGCCAACGGCTACTGGGGACACCCGGCAATGAAACTGCCGCCGGAGGTCAACCTGATTGCGGTTGCCCACTATCTGCAGGCGCTGGAGTGCCAGCGTGATGCCAACCGCGTGGTGGCGTTGCTGGGCGGCAAAACACCGCACATCCAGAACCTTGCAGTCGGTGGCGTCGCCAACCCGATCAACCTTGACGGACTCGGCGTACTGAACCTTGAGCGCCTGATGTACATCAAGTCGTTCATCGACAAGCTGAGCGATTTCGTTGAGCAGGTTTACAAAGTGGACACCGCGGTTATCGCCGCGTTCTACCCGGAATGGCTGGATCTGGGCAAAGGCTCGAAAAACTACCTGGCGGCACCGGAATTCCCGACCGACGGTCAGAATGGCAGCTTCCTGTTCCCGGGTGGTTACATCACTGACAGTGATCTGTCGACGTATCGTCCGATCGCCTCGCATTCTGATGAATACCTGATCAAGGGTATTCAGGAGAGCGCGAAACACGCCTGGTACAAAGACGAAGCCCCGCAGGCGCCGTGGGAAGGCACCACCATCCCGAACTTCACCGGCTGGAATGCAGATGAAAAATACTCGTGGGTGAAATCGCCGACCTTCTACGGCAAAACGGTGGAAGTCGGGCCGCTCGCCAACATGCTGTGCAAACTGGCGGCGAAACGGGAATCCACCTGGAACAAGCTCGGCGAAGTCATCGCCATTTACCAGAAGCTGACCGGAAAAACGATCGAAGTGGCGCAATTACATTCCACGCTTGGCCGTATCGTCGGTCGCACCGTCCACTGCTGCGAACTGCAACATATCCTGCAGGATCAGTACAACGCGTTGATTGCTAACATTGGTAAAGGTGATCACGTCACCTTCGTGAAACCGGATATTCCGGCAAACGCGGAGTTCAAAGGCGTCGGCTTCCTCGAAGCGCCGCGCGGAATGCTCTCGCACTGGGTGGTTATCAGGGACGGGAAGATCAGCAACTACCAGGCGGTGGTGCCGACAACCTGGAACTCAGGGCCGCGTAACTTTAACGATGAGGTCGGACCGTACGAGCAGTCACTGGTGGGGACACCGATTGCTGATCCGGAAAAACCGCTGGAAGTGGTAAGGACTGTCCATTCCTTTGACCCGTGCATGGCCTGCGCGGTGCATGTGGTGGACGCCGATGGAAATGAAGTGGTCTCGGTGAAGGTTCTGTAATGCGGATATTAGTATTAGGCGTCGGTAACATTCTGCTGACCGACGAAGCCATCGGCGTACGTATCGTTGAAGCGCTTGAGCAACGGTACGTGCTGCCGGATTACGTTGACGTGCTTGATGGCGGAACGGCGGGCATGGAGTTGCTGAGCGAGATGGCGGACAGGGATCACCTGATCATCGCCGATGCGGTGGTCTCGCGTAAAGGCGTGCCGGGGGATGTCTTAATCCTGCGTGATGATGAAGTCCCCACGCTGTTTACCAACAAGATTTCGCCGCATCAGCTAGGCCTTGCCGATGTGCTCTCGGCATTACGTTTTACGGGGGAATTCCCCCGTAAGCTGACGCTGGTTGGCGTCATTCCGGCGTCACTCGAGCCAAAGATCGGGATGACGACAGAAGCTGAAGCCGCACTGGAACCTGCACTGCAACAGGTGATTGCAGCGCTGCGTGAATCCGGTGTGGAGGTGGTGTCCAGAGAGGTGTGTTATGAGTGAGGATATCGCAGGTTTCTCTGCCAGCCCGGCAGAAGCGGTACAGGCGGCGTTTGAAGCCATCTCGCGTGACGCGATGCAGAATCTCTCGTTTTTGCACCCCGACATGCCGGTGCATGTTTCGCCCTTCAGTTTGTTCGAAGGCCAGTGGGTCGGTTGCGTAGTGACGCCATGGATGCTGAGTGCGCTGATTTTCCCCGGGCCGGATCAGCTCTGGCCGCAGCGTAAAGTGAGTGAAAAAATCGGCCTCAAACTGCCTTTTGGTAACATGACTTTTACCGTCGGTGAGCTGGATGGTGTTTCCCAGTATCTGACCTGCTCACTCATGTCGCCGCTGGATCGTGACCTGACGGCGGAGCAGGGCGTGCGGCTGGCGGATGACTGCCAGCGGATGCTGCTCTCTATTCCGGTCAGTGATCCTTATGCTGTGCATGCCAGCCGTCGCGCGCTGTTGTTTGGCCGCCGGAGTAATGAGCATGCATGAACTTTCTCTCTGCCAGAGCGCGGTCGAGGTGATTCAACAGCAGGCTGCACAGCATAACGCGGCGCGTGTCACCGGTGTCTGGCTGGAGATTGGCGCGCTGTCCTGCGTGGAAGAAAACGCGGTACGTTTCAGTTTTGACAGTGTCTGCCGTGGCACAGTGGCGCAGGGCTGCGAACTGCATATCGCCATTAAACCCGCGCAGGCGTGGTGCTGGGATTGCAGCCAGCCCGTGGAAGTCGCCAGTCAGGACGCCCGCTGCCCCGTTTGCCAGGGCACGCGGCTGCGCATCGGGAACGGTGAGATGCTGGTAGTGAAGAGTATTGAAGTGGAATAACGTCGTCATTCAGGAGTTAACGATGTGTATTGGCATTCCCGGAAAGGTGCTGTCGGTAGGGGAAGATATCCACCAGATGGCGGAAGTCGAAGTGTGCGGCGTGAAGCGTGGCGTTAATATTGCACTGGTATGTGAAGGTGATCCAGCGGGGCTGGTCGGCCAGTGGGTTCTGGTCCATGTCGGGTTTGCCATGAGTGTTATCGATGAAGTGGAAGCGCAGGAAACGCTGATGGCGCTGGAACAGATTGGCGGCCTGGAGCCGGTGCAAACGAACTAAGCGCAACATCCCCTGGCGACAAACATCGCCAGGGGACAGCCATTACGCTTTGTTGTTGGGATTGTACATTTCTGCACGGTTTCGCCCGTTGCGCTTCGC
The DNA here is from genome assembly GCF_000734965.1 of Trabulsiella guamensis ATCC 49490. Taxonomy (GTDB): domain Bacteria; phylum Pseudomonadota; class Gammaproteobacteria; order Enterobacterales; family Enterobacteriaceae; genus Trabulsiella; species Trabulsiella guamensis. The sequence goes on along the minus strand of NZ_JMTB01000042.1, from coordinate 22,983 downwards.
AATGTAGAGCGCTTCATCTGCCGCCTGAACCAGGCGTTCGTAGTCCGGATGCCCCTGGAACATGGCGGCGCCAATGGACAGCGTGGTCGTAAGTTGTTTGCCGTCCGGCGTCGTCACCGCCTGTTTCGTGGCTTTCGCACGAATACGTTCTGCGATATGCATGGTTTCGGCGGGTGTCGCTTCGGTCAGCACAATCAAAAATTCATCGCCGCCGTAGCGGAAGACATAATCGCTGCTGCGAACATTGTCATAAAAGACTTGCGAAATTTTGCGCAGAATATCATCGCCGGTCGCATGCCCATGACCGTCATTGATCTCCTTAAACTTATCAACGTCGATAAGCAAAACCGAAAGGTTAGTCCCGGAACGGTTAGCATGGGTGATTTCACGTTTGAAAATCGCCGCCAGAAAACGCCGGTTCAGCAGCTTTGTTAAGACATCCATGCCCACTTCATGCTTGGAGACATCATCAAATAACCCGCGTAACAGGGCGGCAATTTGCGTTGTATTATTTTTAATTTGCAGCATAAAATCATTACGCAGATTTTTTTGCCGAAATGTCCTGGAGGCTTCTCGCGTTTTCAGCAATATTTGATCGGTTTCCTGGATTAATTTCGCAATATAACCGACTTCAGCGATACCGCTGAAATAATGGCGGCCTTTATGATTAAACCACAGGCCGAAATCGGCGCGACTGATGAGCTGAATACTGTCGAGATCAGCCTCCAGCATCACGTTATACATCACATCCATTTCCCAGCTGAGCAGGCTGCCAAGCTGTCGCTCTTTTTCTTCTTCGGCATTTTCAAGCAGAGAAAAGATGCGATAGTTTTCATCTTCTTTCATGCTGCTACTTTCACCAAAGGTGAAAGTACGCGCCATAATTTCCAGCGCAAGGTCAATGCTGCTTAACGAAAAGCTCAGGAGTTTAATCTTGTCACTGTCACTGCCGCTGCGCTCAATGATCAGCGGAATAAGATTACGCTTTAAGATCCGCGCGCCCATATCAACCAATTGTATCGGAATACCAATGCGAGCGTGGATTTCACCCACATGTTGCTGGATGGCGATCAGTTCATCGACATCGTTTTCTGAACAAGAGAGAACGCGCTTTAACCACATCACCAGTGATTTTTTCAAATGCGTTTCAACCTGTTCATTAGTGAGAAAATCGACGGCTTGTGGATCGGTAAGGATATTGGTGTAAAAAATTTCGCTCAGATTCCGGGCATTATCTTCACCCAGTCCCCGAGCCATCTCATGAATATGTGGCTCGGTCTCCCGAATCAGGCCGAGCCATTCTTCTTTTACCCTGGCGACATAGCTTTGCATCGTGGCTTACTCCGTGTTCGAACCTCATTTAATCATAATCGAAGTCTGAAAATTTGCGGGGTGGTATAACCAACAGCCATGGAGACAGATAACATGACGATTCGCCACGGGAAACCCCGTGGCATGGCGTCAAAACATTAATGCGCGCAGAAGAATATTGGGCGTTTACCCACCGTAAATATAAAACCCCGATGCCCCTGCGTCAGAATGGTATAGCTAATCGTTTTGTTCGGATAGACGTAAAAGTCCGGCAAGACATCATTGAGCAGATCGTCCGATATTGCCGCATCGTTGGTCACTTTATGCACGCGCGTGGAGTGAAAACGCAGGTTGTCTTTGTTTTCTGTCCAGGTGTAAGCAACGTCCTGGCGGATCACGCCAAGCGGCTTATCGTTATGGTAGTACGTGCCGCTGACTGCGACCACCCCGGTACGTTTTTCCAGAGTATACATAAAGTCCAGCGTCATATTCGCGCGCACATCTTTGTAATAAACCACCACAGAGGCGGTACATTTTTCAGGATCGAGCATTCGCTCACTCTGCCGGTGATAATAGTATCCCGACGCGCCGCCGAGTACGAACAGCAGCATGCAAAGCGCGGCTGTCTTTTTCTTAGTCATCATTCAGCCCCCGGAAGTAGAGGGTAATACAACCGGAATCCGATTTTCTCTCGTAAGGCCGGTGACAAAGCAGTGCCGACAATGCTGGCGCTGTGCTCGAAGACGAGAAGTAGATCCACGGATACTTTTTACAATCGACGCCTGTTTTCATGACCGCATTTTTGTATTTCTGAAAACTGTCGTTGCCGTCGATATCATCGCTACGGGAAAAAAACTGACAGCCATTCACTGTTTCGTACAGTCTGTAGTTATCAAAGAAGTTCTTCTCGTTTTTCAGATACCAGGGATACTGGAATATCAGCGCGCCGACAATAAATGATAACACCATCAGCAGCACACGCTGGTTACGTGCGCGTTTGCTATTACGTATGCTGTCAGATGTTTCTGCTGCAGGTGGCGGAGTAACATCCAGTAAAGCATTGTCTCCAGCCACTTCAACGTCATCACTATTATTTTGGGGCGCTTCCGTTCCCGCTATTTCCTCAACTTGTTCAACTTTAATGTTGCTCTCAATCTGAAAGCCCTTACGTGGAACTGTGGCAATCAGCGTTCCCTCGGTTTCACCAACAGTACGCAGACCGCGGCGAACAATAGAGATATTTTGATACAGCGTATTGGCAGGCACCAGCATGCCATCGTCTTCCCAGACCTTTTTAAAGAAATCCTGCTGCGGCACGACCTCCGGTGCAGCTTCCAGTAAAAGGGTCAGACAGCGACTGGCAGGCGTGGTAAGTATTACGCTTAGTTCAGGATTAGTCACAGACGCCAGTCTGTTCTTTTCTGGCCTGAACTCAATGTTATTGTTAATAATCCATAACATACATCAGTCACCATGTATTTAAATGCAGCATATAAAGTTGTAACAGAAATGAAAGTTTAAGCTCATTGTTTGACAAAAAAATGTGTACTTACAGCCGGGTATAAGTATCGCACATTTCCCCATGAAACTCATTTTTAAAAATGCAAAAACCCTGGGCCAACTAAGGATAATCGAAAAGAGAAAGTACAGCTTTATAACATCATACTAAAAATAATTAATTAGAATTAACAGGTAGTTAGTCTATGGCAGTAGTCTGTAACCTTTCCAGGCATACTGTGAGATAATAAAGCCTTATTAATGAGTCATTTTGTCCGCCAAAATCGCATTTCAGAGTTTATTATCAGTCTAAAGAGGGGATAACTTACACGATTAAGATTTTTCCTAAAAAATAACAGGATTTGCGAGCGAGTTAACAAATTATTTATTTTCTGCGCGGGGGTTATGGTGTTTTTTTCAACGGTCAAATAGCGGCCAATGCGTTGTTTGTTCTTTCGCTTTGCGAACTATCCCCCGGAAAACCGTCATAAATCTGTCACACTTAACCCACTTATTACCACAGTGAGGACGTTGGGATGAAAAAAACAATACTTGCCAGTGCGGTTGTCGGCGCGATGTTAATGACGACAGGTGTCCAGGCGCAAAGCGGAACGGACGGATACAAGCTGCAACAAGTACTGATCATGAGCCGCCATAATCTGCGCGCGCCGCTGGCGAATAACGGTAGTGTACTGGAGCAGTCAACGCCAGATAAATGGCCGCAATGGGATGTCCCCGGCGGGCAGTTGACCACAAAGGGCGGTGTGCTTGAAGTTTACATGGGGCACTATATGCGCGAATGGCTGGCGCAAGAGGGGATGATAACCACCGGCGAATGCCCGGCGCCACAAACCGTTTATGCCTATGCGAACAGTCTGCAACGCACAGTCGCCACTGCGCAGTTCTTCATTTCCGGCGCGTTCCCGGGGTGCGATGTGTCGGTGCATCACCAGGAAAAAATGGGCACCATGGACCCGACCTTTAACCCGGTGATTACCGATGATTCGCCAGAATTTAAAGAGAAAGCGTTGAAGGCAATGGAAAACGAGCGCCAGAAAATGCAGCTTAATGACAGCTATCAATTGCTGGCACAGATAGCCGATTACCAGAATTCACCCTCCTGTAAGGAAAAAAAGGTCTGTTCACTCATTGATGCGAAAGATACTTTCAGCGCCAGTTATGAAAAAGAGCCCGGCGTTGACGGTCCGCTGAAAGTGGGCAACTCGTTAGTGGATGCCTTCACGCTGCAATACTATGAAGGTTTCCCGCTGGATCAAGTGGCCTGGGGAAAAATCAAAACCGACCAACAGTGGCGTGTACTGTCGAAGCTGAAAAATGGCTATCAGGACAGCCTCTTCACCTCTCCGGAAGTAGCGCGTAATGTCTCGGCGCCGCTGGTGAAGTATATAGATAAAATACTGGTGAGCGACGTGGCGAACGCGCCGAAAATCACCCTGCTGGCGGGGCACGACTCCAACATTGCGTCGCTCATCCGCGCGCTGGATTTCAAGCCTTATCAGTTGCCGAACCAGTATGAGCGCACACCCATCGGCGGCAAAATCGTTTTCCAGCGCTGGCATGACGATAAAGCCAACCGCGACCTGATGAAAATCGAATATGTTTATCAGAGCACCGAACAACTGCGTAATACTGAGCCGTTAACCCTGGAAAACCCGCCGCAGCGCGTTACGCTGGCACTGAATGGTTGTCCGGTTGATGCTAACGGTTTCTGTCCGATGGATAAATTCCAGCAGGTGATGGAGCAGGCCGTTAAATAACGATTGAGCCCTTCATCGGTGAGGAGCTTTAGTAAGTAAAGGTGATAAAAAACCCCCGCCAGTGGCGGGGGTGGTTGGGTGGTAATCAGACGTTTTTACGTTCGATGGTTTGTTCGCCCCAGAAGAGCGAGTCTTTATCGGTTTTCTCAAACGCGCGGATCAATACTTCATCGCTGCCTTCTTCCCAGATTTTCTCCGCCAGCTTTTCGTCATACTTCGCGGCTTCAAAAATGGCTTCGGCAATTTCGGGAGAAGTGTTTCGCAAACTTGCCCATTCGCCTACGTGATGTGCCTTTGCTTCATTACTCGGCATATTTCTCCTCCTGTTGAATTCGGTTGAAGGTTAGCGTTAGCCGTGCAGTTTCTTCGCCAGTCCGGCGACGTACTCACCCTGATAGCGTGCAATGGAAAGTTCTTCCTGACTTGGCTGGCGTGAGCCGTCACCACCGGCAATGGTAGTCGCGCCGTAAGGTGTGCCGCCGCGTACCTGGGAGATATCAAACAGCTCCTGTGCGGCGTAGCCAATCGGCACAATGACCATGCCGTGATGGGCGAGGGTCGTCCAGGTGGAGGTGATGGTCTGCTCCTGGCCGCCGCCAGTACCCGTTGAGCTAAAGACACTGGCGAGTTTGCCGTACAGCGCGCCGGAAGCCCATAGTCCGCCGGTCTGGTCGAGGAAGGTGCGCATCTGCCCCGACATGTTGCCAAAGCGCGTTGGCGTGCCGAAGATGATGGCGTCATAGTCAGCCAGTTCCTGTGGCGTGGCAACGGGTGCGTTTTGCGCTTTACCACCGGCTTTTTCGAAAACCTCGGCAGGCATGGTTTCCGGGACGCGTTTTACCACTACTTCTACACCATCAACCTTGTTTGCCCCTTCGGCCACCGCTTTCGCCATGGTCTCAATGTGTCCGTACATGGAATAATAAAGCACCAAAATCTTTGCCATTTGCTTCACTCCTCGATTTTCATAGTTAACAGCCTGTGGCTGCCCTCCTTTAAAGATAAATCGTGTGGCTGAGAGTGCAACTATCACAACCACTTCTTTGATTCATAACAAAAATGTGAAATTTAGCTTTGTTGTAATTTGATACATTTTCCGCCATTCCGCTTTTGGTAGTGATAAGAAACGCTTATCGATCACGAGACGGGAAACTCACCGGAAAGTCGTGGATCCTGTTGCAGAATATTTCGGTTGGCTGGCTCTCTGGGGCAGGTTTACTAAGATTAGTTCCACGGCGAGGGAATACTTCTCTTCGTCGCAGGTGAAAGAATTCTCTTTTACTGAATGCAGTATGATGTCTAATGTTTTCACATAACCGGAGGTTAGTTATGGCAAACCATCGTGGTGGATCAGGCAATTTTGCCGAAGACCGTGACAGAGCATCAGAAGCAGGTCGTAAAGGTGGTCAGCACAGCGGCGGTAATTTTAAAAATGACCCGCAGCGTGCCTCTGAAGCAGGCAAAAAAGGGGGCAAAAACAGCCACGGCGGCAAATAATTGCTGAGTTGCTGTTAGTCCTCAACCGCCGGGATTTCCCCGGCGGTTTTTATTTGTGCCCTGCCTTTGTTATCCTGTCCGCGCTTAACAAAAGGAGAGGGCGCATGGCGCAGCGCGCAGCAAAAAAAAACGGTAAGCGTTCACAGGCGGTGAGTGCAAAAAAACAGGCCATTCTTAATGCGGCGCTGAACACCTTCTCGCAATACGGCATACACGGTACCCGGCTGGAACAGGTGGCGGAACAGGCCGGCGTTTCCAAATCCAATCTTCTTTACTATTTTCCTTCCAAAGAAGCCCTGTATGTTGCCGTACTGCGGCAAATTCTTGATATCTGGCTGGCGCCGCTGCGCGCGTTTCACGAAGATTTTACGCCGCTGGTGGCTATCAAAGAGTACATCCGTCTCAAGCTCGAAGTCTCCCGTGATTACCCGGAAGCCTCCAGATTATTCTGCCTGGAGATGTTGCAGGGGGCGCCGCTGTTGATGGGCGAACTGACTGGAGATCTGAAAACGTTAATAGATGACAAGTCGGCGATCATCGCCGGGTGGATTGCGAACGGCAAGCTGGCCCCCGTCGACCCGCACCATCTGATTTTTATGATCTGGGCATCCACCCAGCACTACGCTGATTTCGCCACTCAGGTGGAGGCGGTCACTGGCAGTACGCTGAAAGACGAGGCGTTCTTTCAGCGTACTGTAGAAAACGTGCAACGGATGATTATCGAAGGGATCCGTGTACGTTAATTCCCCGGCGGCAGCGGGCAGCTCAGGTCACCTTCTTCACACTGTAACAACGAGGCGAGAAACGCTTCACGCTCAACAGTTTTGTCCACCATGCACTGGTTCTCGACCATCGGTTGGACGCTGCCGCCGGTGGAGCCGGAGCTCATAAACGCACAGTCGGCATCGCGCAGGGTAATCCACGCGTTTTGCGCCTTTTTCAGCAGTTCGCGCTGCGTCGGTACCGCACGCTTAAGCGCATTCTGATACGTTTCGTTGAGTTTTTTATCGGCGGCCTGATACTGCGCGGCGGTGCAGTTGTTCAGTTCTGCCTGCGTGCCTGCGCTGGCGCATTCATCGGCCGGCGCACTGGCGCTGAAGGCCAGCGCGCTAAACATAATCAGTATACGTTTCATTATCATCTCCCGATTGCATAATGAAACGTAGTATACCTGTTCTGTGTATCAATGCGCGCAGAAGAAAATCGGTCGTTGCCCAACCGTGAACAGGAACCCTTTTTGCGCCTGCGGGAGGATAGAATAGGTAATGTTTTTATCAGGATAGACGTAAAAATCCGGCAGGATATCGTCCATCACTGAGTCCGGTAACGTCTCATCATTTGACATTTTGTTGACGCTCACTGAGTGCAGGCGCACCTCGTTTTTATTTTCGGTCCAGGTATAGGCGACTTCGCGACGTACTGTCCCCACCACTTTATTATTCTCGCTGTAGGTCCCGCTGACCGACACCACACCCGAATGGGCTTTGGATGAATACATAAAATCGAGCATCAGATTCGCGCGCACGTCGCCGGAATAGACTCGCACCGGCGCAGAACAGCGCTCCGGCTTGTAAATCTTATCGACCTGAAATGTGAAGTGGTAGGAGAGAGCCCCTCCTAATACCAGAAGAATGAGACAACCCACAGTTGTCTGTGTTCTAGTCACGAGTTACCCCTCGAAAATAGAGAGAAACACAACCCGAGTCGGTTGCGTCATCATATGGTTTTTGGCAGATCAGCGCCGTCAGCGCAGGCAATGCATTGGATGAAGGGAAATACACCCATGGGTATTTCTGGCAGTCCAGCCCCGTTTTGATAATGGTGGCTTTATCTTTCTGGTATGGGCTGTTGTCGTCGATTGCATCCTCCGTGGAATAGAAGTGACAGCCATTACTGGTTTCGAACAGGGTGTAATCCTCGAACAGTGAGTCATCAGCATTCACAAAAGTGGCGCTGTAGACGACCAGTGCGCCAAGCAAAAAGGCCACGGCCATATGCAATGCCGGCCATTTGTTATCGCGCAGAACGCAGATCCGACGACGGGGCTTCGTTAATGATTTAACAATGCGCTGCGTATCTGAAGCCGGTGAGGCCGCCCCCGTCGACGGTTCATAAATCGCTTCCACCTGCGAGGTGTTGTGATATTCCTCTGCACTGATGCGCACCACCTTCACATTGCTCTCAATCTGAAAGCCCCGGCGTGACACCGTAGCGAGAATGGTTTTATCGGTTTCCCCAACAGTACGCAGTCCGCGACGGACAATAGAAATGTTCTGGTAGAGGGTATTGGTCGGCACCTGCACCAGTTCGTCAGGCCACACTTTTTCGAAAAAGGTTTGGTGCAATACCACGCTGTGCGCCGCCTCCAGCAGCAACACAAGACAACGGCTGGCTGGTCGGGTTAACAGCACCGACAGTTCCGGTCTTGACAGCGAAGCCAGTTTGTTTTTTTCGGGTATAAACTCGATGTTATCGTCGATTATCCAAAGCATACGTCGTTACCGGCAGAAAAATGAATTTTGGGCGCAACCCAAAAATATGAGTAGTGAAAGCAACATCCTTTTCCAGCAGGAGACTGGTGTATTAATAATTCATGCTAATCGCAGTGGAAACGAATCCAGGAATTACTATCAGTTTCAGCATGACGGGCGATTAACAATAGATTAAAAAAGGTCCATTTAATGTAACAAGCTAATTTCTCTGCATTTTTATTACTACCGGCAGTTATTGCTTAAATTTACTTCAGACATGTTTCGACTTTCAATACGTAATATAAGGAAATCGTATTAAATAGGTGATTTAAGAAATAAATTCCTAGGGAAATACTTAAAAGTGCCCGTATTCACAGGGGATATGCGACATGGCTGAAATGCGAGAAATTATACGAAATCAGAACTTGAGCATTTCCTGATATAAGATAAATTCTCGTTTCGGGGGTAGAACCATTCAAATGAAAGCGGATGACGAGAATATCGCATCTGGAAGGTACCCGGCAACACATTCGTTGCCGGGCAAATTATTGCTTAACCAATAGTCATCAGGCTGGCATTTCCGCCTGCGGCGGCGGTATTAATACTTAATGAACGTTCATGATACAAACGCTCCAGCAAGAGATTGGTTTCACCGCGAGCAAACCCCTGTACCGAGACAATCGCGCCATCACGCGCCGCGACCTGTTCGCACAGTTCACGCAACTGGTCAGAATCACCGTGATAAATCACCGCGTCAAAACGCTGCGCCATCAGCACGTCAGGCTTTGCGAAACGAATACGCTCGGCAACGGCTTTCGGTAACTGTTTCACCAGCGCACGTTGCAGCGGCGCGTCCGGCCACAGTACTTCGCTGCCGACCGCTGTCACCGCGGCTAACTGTACCAGTGCATCATCATCGTTATCCGCCACGCACAGCACGCATTCCCGCGGTACGAAGGTGAGGGTGTTGCGTTCACCCGTCGGCCCCGGCAGCAGACGCTGCGTTCCGGCCTGCGCCAGTTCGCCGTACTGCTGGCAGAGCGCATGCAGCGATGGACGGTTCTCTGCCCATTGCGTCAGCACCATCAGCGGTTTTTCCAGCAGGGTTTTCAGCTGGGTATCGACCGCATATTCCGCATCCTGACGGGCGAGAGTTTTCGCCAACGCTGTTTCCGGGCGGCTTGATAGCAGGCGGTACAGATAAAGCGGACCGCCTGCTTTTGGCCCGGTGCCTGACAACCCTTCGCCGCCAAACGGCTGTACGCCAACCACCGCGCCAACCATGTTGCGGTTGACGTACAGGTTGCCGACGTGCGCATTGCCGGTGACCTGCGCGATGGTCTCGTCAATACGGGTATGTACGCCAAGCGTCAGGCCATAACCCGCAGCGTTGATTTGCGCCAGCAACTGATCCAGCTCGTTACGGCGATAGCGCACGACGTGTAATACCGGGCCAAAGACCTCTTTTTTCAGTTCATCAAAGCTGTCGAGTTCAATCAGCGTAGGCGGCACGAAAGTGCCGCTGGTCCATTCACGGGCATCTTCGCTGTTATCAAAGGCAGCCTGGAAGACATTACGGCCTTTGGCGCGCAGGGTCTGAATATGTTGTTCGATGTTGGCTTTGGCTTCCGCATCAATAACCGGTCCGATGTCGGTGGTCAGGCGACCAGGGTTACCCATCCGGCACTCCGCCATCGCACCACGTAGCATGGTCAGCGTGTGGTCGGCGACTTCTTCCTGCAGACACAGTACGCGCAGGGCAGAGCAACGCTGACCGGCGCTGTCGAACGCTGAGGCCAGCACGTCGATCACTACCTGTTCGGTCAGGGCGGACGAGTCCACAATCATCGCGTTCAGGCCGCCGGTTTCAGCGATAAGCGGCGTCGGACGACCTTGTGCGTCGAGGCGGCTGGCGATATTGCGCTGCAAGAGTGTGGCGACTTCAGTGGATCCGGTAAACATCACACCGCGCACGCGATTGTCGGCAGTCAGTTGTGCCCCGACGGTTTCACCGCGACCTGGCAGCAACTGGATCACACCCGCCGGAACGCCAGCTTCGCGCAGAATAGCCACGCCCTGGGCGGCGATAAGCGGCGTCTGTTCCGCGGGTTTCGCCAACACGCTGTTGCCTGCCGCCAGGGCAGCCGCAATCTGACCGGTGAAGATCGCCAGCGGGAAGTTCCACGGACTGATGCACACCACCGGGCCTAACGGGCGATGGGTTTCATTATCAAAATCGTGTCGCACCTGTCCGGCATAATAGTGAAGGAAATCCACCGCTTCACGCACTTCGGCAATCGCGTTGCTGAAGGTTTTCCCGGCTTCGCGTACCAGAATGCCCATCAGTTGTTGCATCTGGCCTTCCATCAGTACCGCCGCACGTTCGAGGATGGCAGCACGTTCTTCCGGCGGCGTTGCGAACCAAATCGGCGCGTTGCTCACCGCGCTGTTAAGCGCTTGTTCCACTTCGCTTTCACTGGCTTCACGCACATAACCCACCAGGTCTTTTGGCTCCGCCGGGTTAATCACTGGCACAAGCTCACCTTCGTCAACCGGTTGTTCCAGCATCGGCAGCGCCTGCCACTTCTGCAACGCGCTGTTCAGTAATGACGAGGAAAGAGAGGCGAGACGGTGTTCGTTCGCCAGATCCAGCCCTGCCGAGTTAGCGCGGCCTTTACCGTATAAATCGCGCGGCAGCGGAATTTTCGGATGTGGCAGACCTGGCTGGCCTTCCTGGGCCGCCAGTTTTTCAACGGCCTCTACCGGATCGGCCACCAGCTCATCCAGCGGCAGGGTGTTATCAGCGATGCGGTTCACAAACGAGGTGTTGGCACCATTTTCCAGCAAGCGGCGCACCAGATACGCCAGCAGCGTCTCATGGGTGCCCACCGGGGCATAGATGCGGCACGGACGATTCAGTTTGCCTTCCGCCACTTTCCCGACCACCTGCTCGTACAGCGGTTCCCCCATGCCATGCAGGCACTGGAATTCATACTGGCCCGGATAGTAGTTCTGTCCTGCGAGCTGGTAAATCGCCGCCAGCGTATGGGCGTTGTGGGTGGCGAACTGCGGGTAAATCAGATTTGGCACGCTAAGCAGTTTTTTCGCACAGGCAATATAGGAAACATCGGTGTACACCTTGCGGGTGTAGACCGGATATCCTTCCAGCCCTTCCATCTGCGCGCGTTTGATTTCGCTGTCCCAGTAAGCGCCTTTCACCAGACGGATCATCAGGCGGCGACGGCTGCGTGTGGCGAGATCAACCAGGTAATCAATCACGAACGGGCAGCGTTTCTGGTACGCCTGAATGACGAAACCAATGCCGTTCCAGCCAGCCAGTTCCGGCTCGAAGCAGAGTTTTTCCAGCAGATCGAGGGAGATTTCCAGGCGGTCGGCTTCTTCGGCATCAATGTTAATGCCGATGTCATACTGGCGCGCGAGCAGGGTTAATGACTTCAGGCGTGGATAGAGTTCGTCCATCACGCGATTGTACTGCGCACGACTGTAGCGCGGGTGCAGGGCAGACAGTTTGATGGAAATGCCCGGACCTTCATAAATGCCGCGCCCGTTAGACGCTTTGCCAATGGCATGAATGGCCTGCTGATAAGAGACCATATACGCCTGCGCGTCTGCGGCGGTCAGCGCCGCTTCACCCAGCATATCGTAAGAGTAACGGAAACCCTTCTCTTCCAGTTTACGGGCATTGGCCAGCGCTTCGGCGATGGTTTCCCCGGTGACGAACTGCTCGCCCATCAGGCGCATCGCCATATCCACACCTTTACGGATCAGCGGTTCGCCGCTCTTACCAATGATGCGGTTCAGCGAGCGCGACAGGCTGGCTTCGTTATGTGTTGACACCAGTTTACCGGTAAACAGCAGCCCCCAGGTGGCGGCGTTAACGAACAGTGACGGGCTGCGGCCAATGTGCGACTGCCAGTTGCCATTGCTGATTTTGTCGCGGATTAACGCATCGCGGGTGGCTTTGTCCGGAATTCGCAGCAGCGCTTCGGCAAGGCACATCAGCGCCACGCCTTCCTGAGAGGAAAGCGAAAATTCCTGCAACAGACTCTGCACCATACCGGCGCGACCACTGGCGGTTTTCTGGTTGCGCAGTTTTTCTGCCAGTTGATACGCCAGCTTGTGCGCCTGTTCCGCCACGTTCTGTGGCAGACGCGCCTGTTCAAGCAGCATCGGTACCGCATCGGTTTCGGCACGACGGTATGCGGCGGTAATATTCGCCCTGGTGACAGACTGCGGCAGAATTTGTTCGGCAAATTCAAGGAACGGCTGATGGGCTTCATCGACGGGTGCTGTGGCTTCATCGCTTTCGTTGGCGGCGCCGGAAAGCAGTGCGGGCAGCTCCGGCAGCGCATCGTCATTATCCAGTCGTTCGAGATAGTTAAAAATCGCCTGCTTAATTAACCAGTGCGGTGTGCGATCAATTCGGGTTGCGGCCGCTTTGATGCGTTCGCGGGTGGCGTCGTCAAGCTTAACCCCCATGGTGGTGGTGCCCATTGCCGTTCACTCCTGTGTTTGTTCTTTGTGTACTTTTATTTGGTTACGCAGAAATATCTATCATGTTGCAACTTTGTGCAACCTTGTTAATTGTGACCTGAGTAGCAAGCTTAAAAATGAATGAATTGTTAATGGAAAACGTAAAATTAAAAATGGAAGTAATAAAACGCAAAACGTTTCTATGCGTTGCTTAACAAAAATAAAAGGTGCAACCGCCAGAAGTGTGAGCGAGTGCAACCTGTGAGAATTTAGCTCAGGGAGCAGGGTGCATTCGTTGTAAATGATGTGTTAAATCGTTTGTGAAATTTTAAAGCTTCGGTCAGGATACTGTCCCCCTGGCAGTCACAGAATCATCACCCCGTTCCGGTGATGGAATATAACGGCGAATAAAAAAGAGTTCTGGAGAGGTTTCATGGCTATTAGTACACCGATGCTGGTGACGTTTTGCGTCTATATCTTTGGCATGATCTTAATCGGGTTTATTGCGTGGCGCTCCACGAAAAACTTTGATGACTATATTCTTGGTGGCCGCAGTCTGGGTCCGTTTGTGACGGCGTTGTCCGCCGGGGCGTCTGACATGAGTGGCTGGCTGCTGATGGGCCTGCCGGGGGCGATTTTTATCTCCGGGATCTCCGAAAGCTGGATTGCCATCGGCCTTACGGTCGGGGCATGGATCAACTGGAAACTGGTGGCTGGCCGCCTGCGCGTCCACACCGAAGTGAACAACAATGCCCTGACGTTGCCGGATTACTTCACTGGCCGCTTTGAAGATACCAGCCGCATACTGCGTATTATTTCTGCGCTGGTCATTTTGCTGTTCTTCACTATCTACTGCGCTTCCGGGATTGTCGCTGGTGCGCGTCTGTTCGAAAGTACTTTCGGGCTGAGCTATGAAACCGCACTGTGGGCTGGTGCCGCAGCCACCATTATTTATACCTTCATCGGCGGCTTCCTCGCCGTCAGCTGGACCGACACCGTGCAGGCCAGCCTGATGATTTTCGCGCTGATCCTGACCCCGGTCATCGTTATTCTGACCGTCGGCGGTTTCGGCGATTCGCTGGAAGTGATCAAACAAAAAAGCATTGAAAACGTCGACATGCTGAAAGGGCTGAACTTCGTCGCCATCATCTCGTTGATGGGCTGGGGTCTGGGCTATTTCGGGCAGCCGCACATTCTGGCGCGCTTCATGGCGGCTGACTCACACCACAGCATCGTGCATGCCCGCCGTATCAGTATGACCTGGATGATCTTGTGTCTGGCAGGGGCGGTGGCCGTCGGTTTCTTCGGCATCGCCTACTTCAACAATAACCCGTCGCTGGCGGGTGCGGTAAATCAGAACGCCGAGCGCGTGTTCATTGAGCTGGCGCAAATCCTGTTCAACCCGTGGATTGCCGGTATTCTGCTGTCGGCGATTCTGGCGGCGGTGATGTCCACCCTGAGCTGCCAGCTGCTGGTCTGCTCCAGCGCCATCACAGAAGATCTCTACAAAGCATTCCTGCGTAAAGGCGCGAGCCAGACAGAACTGGTATGGGTAGGGCGCATCATGGTGCTGGTGGTTGCGCTGGTGGCCATCGCGCTTGCCTCGAACCCGGAAAACCGCGTGCTGGGGCTGGTGAGTTATGCCTGGGCGGGCTTCGGCGCCGCGTTTGGCCCGGTAGTGCTGTTCTCGGTGATGTGGTCGCGCATGACCCGCAACGGGGCGCTGGCCGGGATGATCATCGGTGCGGTGACCGTCATCGTCTGGAAACAGTTCGGCTGGCTGGATCTGTACGAGATTATCCCTGGTTTCATCTTCGGTAGCCTCGGCATCGTGATTTTCAGCCTGCTGGGTAAAGCACCGTCTGCCGCTATGCAACAGCGTTTTGCTGAAGCGGATGCGCATTACCACTCGGCGCCACCGTCACGTTTACAGGCGGAATAACCCGCTGAAAACGTTCCTGAGTCCGCTTTTCGGACTCAGGAACGCCTCTCCCTGAATCCATTCCCCGCTCAATTTTTACATCCTGTCATTATTCTCGTGACATTTTGCTTGTGTTTATTTGCGCCGTAATGATAATCGCAATCACTAAGATTTACTTTTCTTTGCACCAACTGACCGTGATTCACATTTAAGGATGTCGGCATGTTTGTTCCATTTCTCATTATGTTACGTGAAGGACTTGAGGCGGCGCTTATTGTCAGCCTGATCGCCAGTTATCTGAAGCGCACCCAACGCGGTCGCTGGATTGGCGTAATGTGGATTGGCGTGTTTCTCGCCGCGGCGCTGTGTCTCGGTTTAGGCGTCTTTATTAACGAAACCACCGGCGAGTTCCCGCAAAAAGAGCAGGAACTGTTTGAAGGGCTGGTGGCGCTGGTCGCGGTCGTCATCCTGACATGGATGGTGTTCTGGATGCGTAAAGTCTCACGCAACGTAAAGCAACAACTGGAACAGGCTGTAGATAACGCGCTCCAGCGCAGCAATCACCACGGCTGGGCGTTGATCCTGATGGTTTTCTTCGCCGTTGCGCGTGAAGGGCTGGAGTCGGTGTTCTTCCTGCTGGCGGCGTTTCAGCAGGATGTCGGCATCTGGCCGCCGCTGGGCGCGGTGCTTGGGCTGGCGACGGCAGTAGTGCTCGGCTTTCTGCTTTATTGGGGCGGCATCCGGCTTAACCTTGGCGCGTTCTTCAAATGGACCAGCCTGTTTATCTTACTGGTAGCGGCAGGGCTGGCGGCAGGGGCGATCCGCGCTTTTCATGAAGCCGGGCTGTGGAACAACTTCCAGCAAGTGGCGTTTGATTTCAGCAATGTGCTCTCCACGCATTCCCTGACGGGAACGCTGATGGAAGGTATTTTCGGCTACCAGGAAGCGCCGAGTGTCAGCGAAGTGGCGGTTTACTTTATTTATCTGATTCCGGCGCTGGTGCTGTTCGCACTGCCGCCGCGTGCCGGTACGACAGCGTCCCGTACAGCACCCTGATGTCATTCGACGCATTACACTATTTAGTTACAACATACTTATTGAAAGGGATAGGTCATGACAACTAACTTCCGCCGTAGTGCGCTGCAAGTGGGTATTGCTGCGCTGTTCGCTTCTGTTTTTGCTGCTCAGGCTGCGGATATTCCGCAGGTAAAAGTGACCGTCAATGACAAACAGTGTGAGCCGATGAGCATCACCGTCAATGCCGGTAAAACGCAGTTCATCATCCAGAACCACAGTCAGAAAGCGCTGGAGTGGGAAATCCTCAAAGGCGTGATGGTGGT
Organism: Trabulsiella guamensis ATCC 49490; assembly: GCF_000734965.1. Taxonomy (GTDB): domain Bacteria; phylum Pseudomonadota; class Gammaproteobacteria; order Enterobacterales; family Enterobacteriaceae; genus Trabulsiella; species Trabulsiella guamensis. The sequence continues at coordinate 6,674 of NZ_JMTB01000042.1, read as the reverse complement.
GGAAGAGCGTGAAAACATCGCGCCGGGATTCACCCAGAAGATGACCGCCAACCTGCAGCCGGGTGAATATGACATGACCTGCGGCCTGCTGACCAACCCGAAAGGCAAGCTGATTGTCAAAGGCGAAGCGACAGCGGCGGACGCGGCCAAAGCGAATGCTGTGCTCAGCCTCGGTGAAGCGATCACCCACTATAAAACCTACGTCACCGCTGAAACCGCGGAACTGGTTAAAGGCACTAAAGCCTTTACCGATGCCGTGAAAGCCGGCGACATCGAAAAAGCGAAAGCACTGTACGCACCGACTCGCCAGCACTACGAGCGTATTGAACCCATCGCCGAGCTGTTCTCTGACCTCGACGGCAGCATCGATGCTCGTGAAGACGACTATGAACAGAAAGCGGACGACCCGAAATTCACCGGCTTCCACCGCCTCGAAAAAGCGCTGTTTGGCGACAACACCACCAAAGGGATGGAGCAGTACGCGACCCAGTTGAACACTGACGTGCTTGAACTGCAAAAACGCATCAGCGAACTGGCGTTCCTGCCATCAAAAGTGGTGGGCGGCGCGGCCGGGCTGATTGAAGAAGTGGCAGCCAGCAAAATCAGCGGCGAAGAAGATCGCTACAGCCACACTGACCTGTGGGACTTCCAGGCCAATATTGATGGCGCGCAGAAAATTGTCGACCTGCTGCGTCCGCAACTTCAGAAAGAGAACAACGCGCTGCTGGCGAAAGTTGATGCCAACTTCAAAAAAGTGGATGCGATCCTGGCGAAGTATCGCACCAAAGACGGTTACGAAACTTACGACAAACTGACCAGTGCTGACCGCAACGCGCTGAAAGGGCCGATCACTACCCTGGCGGAAGACCTTGCACAGCTGCGCGGGATCCTGGGGCTGGACTAAGCATCATGGCACAACAAAAACATGACGACGTAAACGAACCGTCACGTCGCCGTTTACTCAAAGGTATCGGCGTGCTGGGAGGCGCGCTGGCATTCAGCGGCGGATGTCCGGTCGCTCATGCGGCAAAACCGCAGAGCGCGCCCGGCACCGCATCGCCGGATGCGCGCATGGAAACGCAGCCGTTCTATGGCCTCCACCAGTCAGGCATTCTGACGCCGCAGCAGGCATCGATGATGCTGGTAGCGTTTGATGTGCTGGCAGGTGACAAGGCTGAACTTGAGCGGCTGTTTCGCCTGCTGACGCAGCGCATTGCTTTCCTGACCGCAGGCGGCCCGGCGCCGGAGACGCCCAACCCGCGCCTTCCGCCGATGGACTCCGGCATCCTCGGGCCGTACATCGCCCCGGATAACCTGACGATGACCGTCTCCGTGGGCCATTCCCTGTTTGATGAGCGTTTCGGCCTGGCCGGGAAAGCACCGAAAAAACTGCAAAAGATGACGCGCTTTCCGAATGATTCACTGGATGCCTCGCTGTGCCACGGTGACCTGTTATTGCAGATCTGTGCCAACACCCAGGATACAGTGATTCACGCCCTGCGCGATATCATCAAGCACACGCCGGATCTGCTCAGTGTGCGATGGAAGCGGGAAGGGTTTATCTCCGACCATGCCGCACGCAGCAAAGGCAAAGAGACACCGGTGAACCTGCTGGGCTTTAAGGATGGTACCGCGAATCCCGACAGCAGCGATGCGCCGTTGATGGACAACGTTGTCTGGGTAACAGCCGATCAGGACGAGCCCGCATGGGCGGTGGGCGGCTCTTACCAGGCTGTGCGTATTATTCAGTTCCACGTCGAGTTCTGGGATCGTACGCCGCTGAAAGAGCAGCAGACGATTTTCGGACGCGACAAGCAGAGTGGGGCGCCGCTGGGAATGCAGCATGAGCATGACGTACCGGATTACAGCCGTGATCCGAACGGCGATGTGATTGCCCTCGACAGCCATATCCGTCTGGCGAATCCGCGCACGCCGGAAACCCAGTCCAGCCTGATGATGCGCCGGGGCTACAGTTATTCCCTTGGCGCAACCCCTTCTGGTCAGCTCGATATGGGACTGCTTTTTGTCTGTTATCAGCACGATTTGGAAAAAGGTTTCCTGACAGTGCAGAAAAGACTCAATGGCGAAGCGCTGGAAGAGTACATCAAACCGATTGGCGGTGGCTTTTTCTTTGTACTGCCAGCGGCGAAAGATAAGCAACACTATCTGGGGCAGACACTGCTAAGTGCCTGAATAATAACCTGCCCGCAAGGGCAGGTCTCATTTTTACCTCGACAACAAATCCTTTTGACGCTTATTGTTTTCTGTGCGCATAATTCACTTATCAATAATTCGATATTTTTTCTGATTCCAAAGTATTGATATATTTCTGTAATATAAATGCCAGATACTTTCCCGAACTGTTCGGGACGTTGAAAGTTATGTTCAGGTAAAAAATATGTTGCACTATTGATAATATATGGTGTACTTATTGACATAAGCGGTAGTTCCCGGCAGTGATGTAGTCTCACGATGGAGATCGCTAATGGTAGCGTCCTGTACTGGACAAAGCAGAAAAACAACCCGCAATACCCAGCACGGAGCCCCAGCCTCCGGCAGCGACTTCTTCACCCCTGAATTTTCCCCATTTTCGACAACAAACGCATTCACCGGTGTGGCGCAGGGTGCATGGCATCGTGCGTCTACACTTTTTCCAGCAGCAAGCAATGGCTTACAAGGAAGCCAAACCTCAATCGTTCGTACGCATAGTCGTGCCGTTCAAGGCGCGTGTGATGAATACCAACAACGCAAGGTGCTATCCATGGGAAGACAAAAAGCAGTGATCAAAGCTCGTCGTGAAGCAAAACGTGTGCTGAGACGAGATTCACGTAGCCATAAGCAACGTGAAGAAGAATCGGTCACCTCGCTTGTGCAGATGAGTGGCGTGGAATCAATTGGCATGGCGCGGGAAGGCCGTGATACTTCTCCCGTTGAAGCACGCAATGACGCTCAGGTGCACTACCTGAATGCTATCGAGAATAAGCAGCTGATCTTCGCAACCGGTGAGGCCGGGTGCGGTAAAACCTGGATCAGCGCGGCGAAAGCGGCGGAGGCCCTGATACATAAGGATGTGGACAGGATCATTGTTACCCGTCCGGTCCTGCAAGCTGACGAAGATCTCGGCTTCTTACCCGGAGATATATCCGAGAAGTTTGCCCCTTATTTCCGCCCGGTTTACGACGTGCTCGTAAAACGGCTGGGAGCATCCTTCATGCAATACTGCCTGCGACCAGAGATTGGTAAGGTGGAAATCGCGCCGTTCGCCTATATGCGTGGACGTACCTTTGAAAATGCGGTGGTGATCCTTGATGAGGCCCAGAATGTCACCGCAGCGCAAATGAAGATGTTTTTAACGCGCCTCGGGGAGAACGTGACGGTTATCGTGAACGGTGACATCACCCAGTGTGATTTGCCCTCTGGCGTCCAGTCAGGGTTAAGCGATGCGCTCGCACGTTTCGAGGAAGATGAAATGATAGGCATTGTTCGTTTCACGAAAGACGATTGCGTACGCTCTGCACTGTGCCAGCGTACACTGAATGCCTATAGCTAAACGACGGTTCTGTTACGCACTCAAGGCCCGGGAAACCGGGCTTTGTTTTTGAATCGCTAATGCGGAAAGCGCAGCCAGAATGTCGTCTGGCGCTGTTCACATTTCACGCCACAGCTTCCCTGATGCAATTGCATAATACTGCGAACAATAGACAACCCCAGTCCGCTGCTGTTTTTAGAGGCATGTCGCGCGCTGTCGGCTCGCCAGAAGCGATCAAACAACCTTTCCTGTTGCTCCGCCGGAATTGCATCGCCGTGGTTGGTCACGCAAATCAGCACGCCATCAGGTTGCTGGCGCGCCTCAATGAGGACTTCGCTATGGCTGTCCGCATAGCGGATGGCGTTAGCTAACAGATTGGCGACGGCTCGCTGTAGCAGGTCGGCATCGGCTATGACGTTTCCGGCGAGCGAAAAGCGCAGGGTGACCTGCCGCTCTTCTGCCAGACCTTCAAAATAATCCGCCAGCGGATGCAGCACCTCCGCCAGCGACAGCGGGATTTTGTTAATCGCCTGGCTGGCATTTTCTGCGCGGGCAAGAAACAACATTTTGTCGATCATCGTCGACAGACGCACCAGCTCTTCAAAGTTGGAGCCAAGCAGCGCGGTGTAATAGGCTTCGGTACGTTTTTGCGTCAGCGCGATCTCTGTTTGCCCCATCAGATTGCCGATCGGCGTGCGAAGATCGTGGGCCATATCCGCACTGACCTGGCTGAGCTGTTGAAAGCTGTTTTCCAGCCTGTCCAGCATTTGATTAAAGGCTTTGATCAGTGGCTGCAGTTCAGAGGGCGTGTTGTGCAGGGCGATGCGACGCCCCAGATGGCGCACGTCAATGGCCGACGTTTCCCTGGCCAGGCGTTGCAATGGCCGCAGGCTGCGTCGGGCTAATAAGGCGCTCAGTATCACCACCACCAGTGCGGCGCACAGCGTGATTAGCGCAATCTGGCGCAGGTAGTTCGCCTGGATTTGTGAGCGCTCGGTCATCAGCCTGCCGGTAATAATTTCGAGCTGACGGGGAGGATTACCGGTTATCGCCAGCGCGGCGGCTGAAATAAAGGGCACGCCATTTTGCGCTGGCTGATGATGTACATCGGCCAGGTTGAGCGGTCGGCTGGCAACCACCGGCACATGCTCCGGCAATGGACGCTGACCGGGATTCACCTCGATCAGTGGCGGTTGCCCGGGAAAACGCAGCACCAGTAGCGATTCTGTATTACCCAGCATGTTAGTAAACAGATGTGGCTTTTTGCGGATCATCTGCTGGACATCTTCATCAAGCACCAGCGTGCGGATTTGATCCAGGCGGTTGAGTAACGCGGTGTCGTCACGAATGCTCAGTTGCTGGCAAAGCGACTGATAAAGGGCCGTTCCCACGCCAATCAGCACCACCAGAACCGCGGTCCCCATCATCAGCGATAAACGGGTACTGATGGCCAGATTTCTCATCGCTTTTCCTCACAGCAATAACCCACGCCGTGCACGGTATGGATCAGCGGAAAGGCGAAGGGCGCATCCACTTTTTGCCTCAGGCGGCGGACGGCCACATCCACCACGTTTGTATCGCTGTCAAAATTCATATCCCAGACGCGCGAGGCGATAAGCGTCCGGGTCAGCACCTGACCGGGGTTCTGCATAAACAGCTGTAATAAGTTGAACTCTTTGTTGGTCAGATCCAGACGGACACCTGCGCGTTCCACCCGGCGCGTACTAATATTCAGACGCAGATCGCCCACTTCCAGTTGCTCTTCCCGCTTTGCCTGCCCACCACGGCGCAGCGCGGTACGGATACGGGCCAGCAGTTCCGCAAAGGAGAAGGGTTTGACCAGATAGTCATCCGCGCCAAGCTCCAGCCCTTTGATTTTGTCCTCTAAGGTGCCTTTGGCCGTAAGGAAAATGACCGGCGTATCCAGCTGCTTATCCAGCTGAGCCATCACCTCCCAGCCATTCATCTGAGGCATCATCACATCTAACAGGATGAGGTCGTAATAGTATTCCTGGGCCATAAACAGCCCTTCCTGACCATCTGCCGCGACATCAACCACGTAACCGGATTCGGTCAGGCCGCTGCGCATGTATTCACGCGCCTTGGGTTCGTCTTCTATCACCAGTATTTTCACGATGGCTCCTGGACGTGCTTCCCAGCGCAGCAGCGGTAACTCAGTTCTGCGCGATGTTAGCCGCTTGCTCAATCAGCGTGGCGACTTCTTTAGGATGAGACTGATAAACGGAATGGCTGCCGTCGACTTCCACGGTATGGCTTTTAGCGCGTTTAGCGTACATACGCTGCAGATCGGGATTAATAATTTTGTCCGACCTGGCCACCATATACCAGCTGGGTTTGGTTCTCCATGCCGCTTCGGTCACCACCGCCGCAAGTGAAGTGGGCGACGTGGGGATTTGCGCCTGCGCCTGGAACTGCGCCAGCTCATTCGGCAGGTCGGCAGCAAAATCACCCGGGAAGTACTGTGGATCAAGCATAACGTAGCCATCCGATGTTTTAATAAAAGGATGGGCCGTGTTGGGATATTTTTTACTGATTTCTGCCCGGTTCTCCCCGGCATCCAGCGCGTGGGCGGCGATATAAACCAGCCCGGTCACTTTGGGATCATTACCGGCCTGGGTAATAATCGCGCCGCCATAGCTATGACCGACCAGAATAACCGGGCCATCCTGGCGGTTCAGGATCCTCCGGGTTGCCGTGACATCGTCAGCAAATGAGGTTAACGGCTCCTGCACCAACGTGACCTTATAGCCATCACGACGCAAAATATCATAGACCGGTTTCCACCCTGATCCATCCACAAAGGCACCATGCACCAGGACGATATTCTTCACCGGGGCAGCCTGGACGGCGTGACTGACACCGGTCATCATCAGGGCTGCGGCGATGATGCCCATAACTGCGCTGTTTTTCAGTTTCATGCTCATTTCTCCTCACAGGAATTGACTCTGAATGTGGGAGTGAGTGTAGCGAGAGGGTTCTGACAACAGGGTGAGTGAGTTATGACAAAAAAATGACGGAGGGGGACGGTTGTACTCCGGTCGGGCGTTCTCATCCCCCTGGTACGGCGCTACATGCGAAAAAAAGCCCGCATTTGCATGCGAGCTCTTCTTTAAATATGGCGGTG
>NZ_JMTB01000041.1 GCF_000734965.1 Trabulsiella guamensis ATCC 49490 | reverse complement strand
GTTGCCTGACTACACAGGGGGCAACGGGGCGGTACTATAGGGAGTTGCAGGAAAACGGTCAAGCATATTTTCAGCTTTCTGTATCATTCGGTTAAGCAATAATCATTCCCCGCCACGTCCATGAGGCAGGGAACGGTTTATGCTTCGATTTGCCCGGATTACATCTGTCCAAAACGGCCGGAATTGAAATCCTGAATCGCTTCGGCGATCTCCGCTTTACTGTTCATGACAAAGGGACCATAGCCGACAATCGGCTCGTCGATCGGCTCACCAGACAACACCAACACGCTGGCGTTTGTTGAGGCGTGCAGATGCAGCGATTCGCCGCTCTGACTCAGCACCACCAGTTGTCCTTCATGGGCGTCTGACGCGCCATTGACCGTCACGCTGCCTTCCAGAATCACCAGCGCTGTGCTCCAGCCTTCCGGCTGCGTTAGCGTGAGGTCATGCCCTTGATTCAGTTTCATATCCCAGACGTTCATCGGCGACCAGGTATGCGCCGGACCTGTTGCATTGTCATAATGACCGGCAATCACGCGCAACGTGCCGCTATCGTCGGGCAGAGGCACTGTCGGGATCGTCTCTTGAGTGATGCTCTGATAACCCGGTGCCGTCATTTTGTCTTTCGCAGGCAGATTGACCCACAACTGGATCATCTTCAGTTCGCCGCCCTTGCGCGAGAAGTCAGCAGAATGAAACTCCTCATGCAAAATGCCTGCGCCCGCTGTCATCCACTGCACATCGCCGGGGCCGATCACGCCGCCCTTACCGGTTGAGTCGCGATGTTCGACTTCGCCTGCATAGACCAGCGTAACGGTTTCGAATCCCCGGTGCGGATGCTCACCCACACCGCGTTTTACGCCATCTGCAGGAAACGTATGCGGACCTGCGTAATCCAGCAGCAGAAACGGACTGAGCTGCTTGCCATGGGACTGGTAAGAGAACAGAGAACGCACCGGAAAGCCATCGCCCACCCAGTGCGGACGCGGCGCGGTATAAACACCGGTAATCTGTTTCATAACTCTCTCCTGCAATGTGAATTTTCGATATGAATTAGCTTACATTCGGCATTAATAGATCGGTAGAGCACAAAAATGCTCTACACTGTTCTGAAAAGGGAACAATGGAGCAAACATGCAGGATCTCAACGACTTCGCCTGGTTTGTACAGGTGGTGGATCATGGTGGATTTGCCGCCGCAGGGCGAGCGCTTGGCCAGCCGAAATCAAAACTGAGCCGCCGCATCGCGCAACTGGAAGAACGGCTCGGCGTACGGCTGATTCAACGAACGACGCGCCAGTTTACGGTCACCGATTTAGGGCAAACCTTTTATCAGCACTGTAAAGCGATGATGGTGGAAGCGGAGGCCGCGCAGGATGCGATTGCCGCACTGCAGGTGGAGCCTCGTGGTACGGTAAAAATTACCTGCCCGGTGACGCTACTGCATGTGCATGTCGGCGCTATGCTGGCAAAATTTATGGTGCGTTACCCGGACGTTAAGCTGCAACTGGAAGCCACCAACCGCCGTGTTGATGTGGTGGGCGAGGGCGTTGACGTGGCGATCCGTGTGCTGCCCCCGCCCTTCGATGACAGCGATCTGGTCATGCGGGTGATCGCTGATCGCGGCCAGCGTCTGGTCGCTAGCCCGCAACTGGTGGCGCGGATGGGGGAACCGGATGCGCCTGCCGAACTTAGCACCTGGCCGGGGCTGAGCCTGAGCGAGGGCAAACATCTGCACCGGTGGGCATTGAACGGCCCCGAAGGCGCTCACGCTGAGGTGCATTTTACTCCCCGGCTTATCACCACTGACATGCTGGCGCTGCGTGAAGCCGCTATCGCCGGTGTGGGCGTCGTGCAGTTACCGCTGCTGATGGTGCGTGATCAACTGGCCTCAGGCGAGCTGGTGGTGGTGCTGAAAGAGTGGGAACCGCGCCGGGAAGTCATTCACGCGCTGTTCCCGTCCCGCCGTGGATTGCTGCCATCGGTCAGAGCACTGGTTGATTTTCTCACCGAAGAGTATCGCGCGATGGTGGAAGATTAAGGGAAGTGGAGTTGTAGTAGTTGTAGGTCGGGTAAGCGAAGCGCCACCCGACAAGCAAACCGCACAAAAGCCAACGGTTCGAATCCCCCCTCAGCGGAGGACATAAAGAAAAAGCCCGTACTTGCGTACAGGCTCTCATCTTAAATATGGCGGTG
>NZ_JMTB01000040.1 GCF_000734965.1 Trabulsiella guamensis ATCC 49490 | reverse complement strand
CCCGACGTCGTCGGAACGGGCGCTAATGTAGGGAAAACCGTACCGATCGTCAACTGACTTTTCAAAATAATCGCGCGTTTAGCTATTCTTCAGGCAACTTGCTTCTAATTCGAACCGGAAACGCTTTTTTTGTCAGCAACCGCCTTTTTAAAGGCTGCGCAAAAGAAATTTGCTAAGCTGATAAACCACGATAAAACAACCAGTAACCACATGCGTGATTCCTGTAAAACCGCTAAAGCGCGTTTATCCGTCTGGAGAACCAATGAACATCATTTTCTACCATCCCACCTTTGATATTCCGTTCTGGATTGCAGAACTGGAGAAACAGATCCCCGGCGCGACTGTGCGTGAGTGGAAAAGCGGCGATAACAGGCCTGCGGATTACGCCCTGGTCTGGCATCCGCCGGTGGAAATGCTGGAGGGACGGTCGCTTAAAGCGGTGTTCGCCCTTGGGGCGGGCGTGGATTCGATTCTGAGTCAATTAAAAGCTCACCCTGAGATGCTGCCGGAAACCACGCCGCTGTTTCGCCTTGAAGATACTGGCATGGCGCAACAAATGCAGGAATATGCCGTCAGCCAGGTGTTGCACTGGTTCCGCCGTTTCGATGATTATCAGCAGCAAAAGGCCAATGTTCACTGGCAACCGCTGCCTGAATATCAGCGTGAAGACTTCACGATTGGCATTCTGGGCGCGGGCGTGCTCGGTAGTAAAGTGGCGGAAAGCCTGCTCGGCTGGGGGTTCCCGGTGCGCTGCTGGAGCCGTAGCCGCAAAAACTGGCCCAACGTGAGTAGTTTCGCCGGGCGCGACGAACTGGCGTATTTTCTGCGTGAAACGCGTGTACTCATCAACCTGTTACCCAACACGCCGGAAACGGTGGGGATTATTGATAAGACATTGCTGGCACAGCTCAGAGAGGAATGCTATGTGCTCAACCTGGCACGTGGCGTACATGTCATTGAAGAGGATCTGCTGCAGGCGCTGGAGAGCGGCAAAGTTAAAAGCGCGATGCTCGATGTTTTCAACCAGGAGCCGCTTCCGGCGGAAAGTCCGTTATGGAAACATCCCCGTGTGGCAATCACGCCACATGTGGCGGCGATCACGCGACCTTTGCAGGCGATCGACTTTATCTCGCGTACCATCAGGCAGCTTGAGCGCGGCGAGGCGGGAAGCAAGCCAGTGGATCGCCACTCAGGTTATTGAGTATCACTCACCCGGTGAGTCACAGCGGGTTTTTTACTCATAAAGTTCACGCAATCCTGTTATCCTTGGCGTAAAACAGAGAGGAGAGAGCAATGTATCCCGTTGACCTGCACATGCACACCGTCGCCAGTACCCATGCCTACAGCACCCTTCATGACTATATTGCTGAGGCGAAGCGCAAAGGAATCGCGCTGTTTGCTATCACCGATCATGGCCCTGACATGGCCGATGCACCACACCACTGGCACTTTATCAATATGCGCATCTGGCCGCGTATGGTAGATGGCGTGGGCATCCTGCGTGGCATTGAGGCAAACATCAAAAACACCCAGGGCGAAATTGACTGCACCGGACCGATGCTGACGTCATTAGATTTGATCATCGCAGGTTTCCATGAGCCTGTCTTCCCCCCGCAGGATAAAGCCACCCACACTGAAGCGATGATCGCCACCATGGCCAGTGGCAACGTGCATATCATCAGCCATCCGGGTAATCCGAAATTCCCGGTCGATATCCCGGCCATTGCCAAAGCGGCAGCGAAATATCAGGTAGCGCTGGAGATTAACAACTCCTCCTTTGTTGCGTCGCGCATTGGCAGCGAAGACAATTGCCGCGCGATAGCTGAAGCTGTGCGGGATGCAGGCGGCTGGGTTGCGCTGGGTTCTGATTCACACACCGCCTTCACGCTGGGCGATTTCACGGAATGCCAGAAAATCCTCGATGCTGTCGATTTCCCGGAAGACCGTATTCTGAACGTCACGCCGCGCCGTTTCCTGAACTTCCTCGAGTCCCGCGGAATGGCGCCGATCCCTGAATTTTCTGAACTGTAATTTGTTAACTGGAATAACTGAATGAACGAGTTTTCAATCCTCTGCCGCGTGCTGGGATCGCTTTACTACCGTCAGCCGCAGGATCCACTGCTGGTGCCGCTGTTTACCCTGATCCGCGAAGGCAAACTGGCGGAAAGCTGGCCGCTCGAACAGGACGAGCTGCTGGAGCGTCTGCAGAAAAACTGTGACGGGCAGCAGATTGCTGCGGATTACAACGCGCTGTTCGTCGGTGACGAGTGCAGCGTTCCGCCGTTTGCCAGTCACTGGCAGAGTGAGATCAAAGAAGCGGACGTCCGCGCGTTTTTGTCTGAACGGGGTATGCCCCTCAGCGACGCGCCCGCTGATCATCTCGGTACGCTGTTGCTGGCCGCGTCCTGGCTCGAAGATCAGTCGGAAGAGGATGAAAGTGAGGCGTTGGAAACCCTGTTCGCAGAGTACCTGTTGCCCTGGTGCGGTGCCTTCCTCGGCAAACTCGAAGCACACGCCACTACCCCGTTCTGGCGGACGATGGCGCCGCTGACCCGCGAGGCGATTTCCGCCATGTGGGATGAATTACAGGAAGAGAATGGAGAGTGATATAAATCACATTATCAATGTAACGTGAAATCATTGCGTGATGATAATGTGACTTGCGTCACAATTAAGTGGCGCGTTTCTGCTATGATTCGCGCCATGAACATACTCTTTTCTATCGCACTGACAACAGGCATTCTCTCTGGCATCTGGGGGTGGGTGGCTGTCTCTTTAGGTCTACTGAGTTGGGCCGGTTTTCTCGGTTGTACCGCCTATTTCGCCTGTCCGCAGGGCGGGCTGAAAGGGCTGTTGATTGCCGCCTGCACCGTGATGAGCGGTGTCCTGTGGGCGCAGGTCATTATGTATGGCAGCGCGCTGGCGCCGCACCTCGACATTCTCAGTTATTCCATGACCGGCATCGTCGCGTTTCTGATGTGTATTCAGGCGAAACAACTGCTGTTGTCGTTCGTTCCCGGTACTTTTATCGGCGCAGGCGCAACCTTCGCGGGGCAGGGCGACTGGCGAGTGATTGTTCCGTCACTGGCGCTGGGGTTGTTGTTCGGTTATGCAATGAAAAACAGCGGCCTGTGGCTGGCGTCGCGGCGGCTGAAGGCGCAATCGCCCTCGTTACAGCGTGAATAAAAAAGCGTGGCCAGGAGCCACGCTTTTTTTGCCAGCGATCAGGATTCAGGCGGTACTGACATCTCGCGATACTTCGCCAGCACAGGATTATTCAAATCGGCTTTGTTTTGCAGATCCCACAAGCTGCGGTCAATGCCATCGTTAATCAGATAGATGACGCCCGTTTCAATCGCTGACATCAGGCACAGCATCACCGGTTCGTTGGCGGTATAGCCAATTTCTCCTTCCAGCAGACGCTGATAATCAATAAAGCGGAATACCCCAGCCTGCACTTCATAGGAAAGAATGGTTTTGCTGGTGTTGACTGACGAGAGAATTTCGCCGGTGCTGACGTTGACTACCCGCAGGTTGACTGCGATTTGGTCGAGCTGGTATTGGGTGTCTGCGCCAATCCCGAAGTAGCGTGCGCCGACCCCACCTGACTTCACATTGCTCTCGTAACCAATGATCGAGCCTTCAATCATGATATTAGCCGCAGTCAGCGACTGTAACGGAATACGATTGTTGATCGCTACCGTACCGTTTTCCTGCGCCGCGCGAATGATTTTGCGTTCGTTCAGCAGGTTTTGCAGACCCTGGCGTTCCAGCGGCACAAACCAGCGCGAATCTTTCAGCGCGGTGACCAGCATGGCGGTGGCGCTTTGCGGTACGGCGGTCGAAAAGTTGCTGGCCGGATAGGGCTTGAACTGACCGGTTTCATCCTGAATGTTGTATACCGAAACAAAGATCTTCCCGCTGGGCATCGGTAAGTGGGTTAAGTCACGATAACTTTGTGCGCGAGGCATTAAGGTCGGTTTTGCGGCTTCTTTTGGCGGGGCCGTTAAACATCCGCTCAATAAACTGACGGCCAGGAGAAGTAATAAGCGCTGCATGATAGTCGTCCTGTAATAACTGAGCGTTAAAAGTCGGTGGAATTGGTTTGTAACCCCGACACCTCAATGGTCGAAGTTTTCCCCGTCTTACGGTCGGTGACGTTTAATTGCAACTGACCGTCACGGTTAGTGATATCAATGATGAAATCATTGGTCACCATTCTTCCCGGTTTACCGGTGTTAATATTGGTGAGCAGCCCGCCTAATATTTGCGACTGGATCGCCTGCGTGAAATTATCCAGCGCCGAGGGCGTCTCGACGCCATAGTCTTCATAGCTCGGATCTTTATAAGAATTCTGTGCCTGAGCGCTGTTGAGCAGGAAAGAACCATTATTCGGGTTTCCACCAAAATTCGGGTTTCGGAACTGGAACACCATATTCCCGCCCCAGCTAACGGTGGGGATCAGGATGAGTGAAATCACTGCATATGCAATACGCATGACAGCCTCCGCGTTATATTCAGTTTTTTAAAATTCGTCCTGAGCGAGATCTTTAGTGCTCAGCAACGTCTGATCGATCTGCCGGCGTTTTATCGCCTCGTCAGTCGCTGCCAGCGCCTGACCCACTGTGTTTTCAAAATCGCGTCTGGTCGGAAAGAGAAACGTCTGGAAAATGACATCCTGATTAATGGCGATAGTTATCCAACTCCCCCATCGCGCACTGGGCCGCTCATTAATCGTCAGATTACCCTTGTATTCACTTTCCCACTTGTCGCTAAAAGAACGATAAAAGTCATGTCCCACAGACGACACCGTGTGGTCGGTTAATAAACCGGGAATTTCTACTTCAACGGCGTGCAGATCCCCGGTGGCGAACAGAATATCTGCTGCCACAAGCCAGGCTAAATAGCGTTTCATGGCGTTATCGCCTGAGGTTATCGTTGGCCCACGAGACCGCTTGTGTGCGGTTTTTAACGGATATCTTTTTGAAAAGATTATACAGGTGTGTTTTGACCGTGTTCTCGCTGATAAACAGCGAGCGGGCGATCTCGTTGTTGGACGCGCCAATCCGTAGCTTGTTGAGGATCTCTTTCTCCCGATGGGTAAGCAGCGTGGTATCTGTGCCGTTATACCGGTAGTTGCCGGAATGGGTAATCAGATAACTTGCCAACTTTTGTGAGAAATAACATTCACCGCGTAACACGCCATGCAAACCCTCAAGCAGACGCGACTCATCTTCAGAGGCGTAGAATACACCATTGATATATGGCCAGTTTTCAATATCCCGGAAAGGATATTCATCAGGCGTATTTAAAAGCAGCACTCTGATATTATTGTTTTTTCTGCTTAAGTTTTCCTGCCAGTAATGAATGAGTTTTTTATCGGCTTCCATCATATCGAATAATATGATGCTTCCTGCCGGTATATCATCGAGAGAACGCTGAATATTATGCAATTTCGTTGTTAATATCAGCGAGTGCTTTAAATGCTGAAGCAGCGCTGTAGCCTGCAAAGAAGGTTTAGTGATCAACAATAACGTATGGCCATGAATACTATGGACTTCATTAAACATGATGAAACCCCACTTTTTGAGCGCATCTGGCAGTTGCCCACGACGAAGCCGTGAGCACCAGAAGTACTGACAGATACGGAATTGCTGTGTGTAGAAAGTGCCATAACCCCCGAGATGGAGGTTAAAATTAAAACAAATTATGTACGGCTAATTTCAATCTAGTCATTACTAATCTTAAAGCAAGTGTTAATCGTGTAACAAAATGTAAAAATAAATATTAAAATGTGTACTTGTGGATTCTAATCTGTTTAGATTTAATGGAAAAGTTGTACATTTCGCTAATTATGCACAGTTTTTCCTGATCCGGATTTTTGTTTCTATTGATTGATTTATAATGTTTTTATTCTTTGAGTAATGCGATTCTATGCGCATCTTATTACAAAATTCTGACAGTAATATCTGTACAGGTCTGAACCTTTCGAAAAATCGAACCTGGTGACGACGTGATAGCAAATTAGCGTTTTTCGCAATGATGGAACCGTCAACTTCTCGTGACGACGGCATCGCCAGACGATGTATACATCCCCGGCAAACTCCATAAAATAGAGAAAAATAAAAACCGCCTGCCGCTACGATTACACGCCCTGGTTCATACTTAGGGGTGAATATAAGCAATAAAATACCACTGGCGGGTGAGATATTTAATATGTTTCTCCGGACATACTCTTCACCGTAACGCCACGGTAACAAAATACGTGAGTCGTTTACATATTACCCGTACGTTATTATTACAACAGTGCCAGGTCCAGGGTGACAACATGAAAAACAAATTGTTATTTATGCTGTTAACAGTACTGGGTTCGCATGGGTTAGTCATCGCAGCAGGTCATGATCTGGCTAATTCAGAATATAACCTCGCGATTAATGAGTTAAGTGATCCATCTTATAATCAGGCAGCCATTATTGGTCAGCAGGGTAGTTATCATAATGCCACTATTCGTCAGAGTGGTTCAAAAGTCCTTTCTGTTATTTCTCAGGAGGGTTCTGCTAACAGGGCGCGAATTGACCAGTCAGGAACGTATAACCTTGCTTATATTGCTCAGGCAGGTAGTACCAACGATGCAAATATTCAGCAAGGAGGATATGGAAATACTGCGGCCATTATCCAGAAAGGTTCCGGTAATAAAGCAAATATTTCTCAGTTTGGTACGCAAAAAACCGCAGTAGTAGTGCAACGACAGTCGCAAATGGCCATCCGCATTATTCAGCGTTAGCTATTCACGACAATTAAAATCAATCCGATGGGGGTTTACCATGAAACTTATCAAAGTAGCAGCATTCGCAGCAATTGTAGTTTCTGGCAGTGCTCTGGCAGGTCTTGTTCCGCAATATGGCGGGGGTCATGGCGGCGGTGGCAGCACCACAGGCCCTGAGTCAACCATGAGCATTTACCAGTACGGTGGCGGTAACCTGGCGACCGCGTTGCAAAGCGATGCGCGTAACTCTGATCTGACCATCAAACAGTATGGCGGTGCCAACGCAGCGGACGTGGGTCAGGGATCTGACACCAGTGCTATTGATCTGCTGCAGAATGGCTATGCAAACAACGCCACTATCGATCAGTGGAACAGCAAAAACTCTGAAGTCGAAGTGCGTCAGTTCGGTGCAAGCAACGGCGCTTTGGTTAACCAGTCCGCTTCTGACTCCAGTGTCACCGTCCATCAGGTTGGTTTTGGCAACAACGCAACAGCCAGCCAGTACTGAGTTCCCTGGTTGTCATCTTAAAAAAACAGGGCGCTGGCCCTGTTTTTTTCTGGAGGCGAATATGCACAGTTTGTTGCTGCTGGCGGCGTTGAGCAATCAGATTGCATTTGACGTCGCGCAGCAAGGAGGTCTCACCACCATTATGCCGGTCGTCACCTTAAACCAGTCCTGCGTCTGTCGCGTCCAGGTGCAGACCCGGCGGGAAGGGCAGAGCGGCACAAGTCAGATACAGCAGAGTAAGACCCTCTCTTTGCCCGCTAATCAGGCGATTGAACTGCCACAACTTCGTATAAATTTGACGCCTGAAGACACGGTAACAGTGGTGGTCACCGTCACGGACGGTCAGTCGCTTCATTTGTCGCAGCAGTGGTTGTCATCGAACAAAATTTGACCATAAATTCAGTAAATCAAGTCATTGAATCGACTGGCGGAAAATCAGAAACGTTAATATGCTGTAATAAATGTTAGTCACCGTGTCAAGTTGTAAACACAGTAGCTATCGTCTGGTGCATTGCTTACCGCACTCAAGGATGAGCCATACTGAAGAGGTTTGACATGAAAACATTTGCAGGCACGACGCTTTCCTTGCTTCTCCTCATCTCATCCACGGTAACTCACGCGGCTACCACCTCGCCGGGCGGAGTGATTCACTTCCGGGGCGCTATTGTCGAAGACCCCTGCAACATCGCGCGCACCGCTGAAAACGTGGCGTTTAGCTGTTATCGCGATGGCGTAACAAAAACCTCTGTCTATTCTCTCGAACAAGCCGAAAAAGGGATTAAAGGGAATAATGCGATCGCAGTGGTGAAAATGGATTACATCAACCCGCAAAAAACCCTGGCGGTGTTGCGAGTCGATTATCAGTAGCCAAAAAAAGCCCCTCCAGGAGGGGCTTTACTTAACAGGCGCTGGTCTGCGCTTTTTTCGGTGCCTGTAAAGGTTTACCGGAAAAGAGGAAGCGCAGCAGCGGAATGCGTAAATGAATCTCATACAAAATGAGTGCGCAGCCGATAACAAATACCAGCCCGGCGAGAAAGCCCAGCGTATTAGATGTAATGAATGGCGTAATCCACGCCCCGTAGAAAAGCGTTAAGGGATGATGTACCAGATAGATAAACAGCGAAGCGTTGACGAAGTAGGTGACGCGCGCCGACTGAAAATTCAGCAGCCGATGCCCGAAGGCAAACACCACATTCACCATCCACAGCCCCAACACCATCGTAATGACCGATTCCGTCTCATACATCCAGGCATCACCGGAACCGTATTGCTGATTCAGACGATAGGCGATAAAGCCCAGCACCGCAGCGACCAGGCACCATCGGGAAGGGGTAGTGAACAGCGCTTTCAGTCGTGGATTGATAAACGCCTGCGCGCCAATGACAAAGAACGGCACATAGAACAGCGTCTGCATTACAGCGAAGTTGAACAGGCCATCGCTCAGAATCGGCGGATAAATGATGAACAGCGTGCGGCGAATCGCGGCATAAAGCACACCGAGCGCCAGGAACAGCAGCGTCAACTGCCCGAGCGTGACATGTTCGAAGAAGCGCTTGCGGGCGCGGGTCTGACGACGTCTCAGCCAGCGAAATACTACAATGCTCACGGTGGTCAACACGACCAGCACCAGCAGGAACCACAGGTGCGAAATCAACTCCCACACCAGCGTGTTGTACTTGTCATACAGCGACAGGCTCTGCCAGCTGTCGGTTTTGCCCTTCACGTACTGCAGCATAATAAACTGTGGCAGTGTCAGCAGCGGAATGGCGGTCAGCAGGGGGATCCCGACGCGCTCAACGCGCACTTTCCACCATTTTTTAAGCGGATAACGCAAAAACAGCATGTAAGAAAAGTAGCCGGAGATGACGAAAAAGACCTGCATGCGGAACGAATGAATGAAATCATTGAACAGCGTCAGCCACCATGATGGCTCCGCGCTGTTCACGTGCCAGACATGGCTTGAGTAGATCAACGATATGTGAAAAGGAATCCCTAATAACATCAGCCATGCCCGGATGGAATCAAGGAAATATTCACGTTGTGGCGGTACTTTATTCATAGACTTACGTACAATCTCAGACTTTTCGTCTTATCGCGAGTGGCGATAACGTTTAAATTCGGCAGCAACCCTACACGATGTCCGGGAACCTGTCTCCAGGATAAGCACGCAAAGTACAAAAAGGCAGCGGATCAGTGACTAATCCATGCGCCGGCGTGCTGAACCTGACTGGGATTCAGTTGTCGGATTGCTTGAGTTTCCATTAAAATAGATCGGATCGATTTAAGCACACAAAGGGGGAAGTGCTTACTTATATGAAACATACACCACAGATGATGAAACTGCGCTGGATTGGCGCAGCCGTAATGTTATCCCTGTGTACTTCATCTGCATGGGCATTTAGTATTGATGACGTTGCAAAGCAGGCAAAATCACTCGCTGGCAAAGGCTACGAGGCACCAAAAAGCAACCTGCCCTCCGCTTTCCGCGACATGAAATACGCGGACTATCAAAAGATCCAGTTCAACCACGATAAAGCCTACTGGAGCAACATCAAAACCCCGTTCAAATTAGAGTTCTATCATCAGGGGATGTACTTCGATACGCCGGTAACCGTTAATGAAGTGACCGCCACCGCCGTGCGCAAAATTAAATATAGCCCGGATTACTTCAATTTTGGCGATGTCCCGCATGACAAAGATACGGTCAAGGATCTGGGCTTTGCCGGTTTCAAAATCCTCTATCCGATCAACAGCAAAGATAAGAATGATGAGATCGTCAGCATGCTCGGCGCCAGTTATTTCCGGGTGATCGGCCAGGGTCAGGTTTATGGCTTATCCGCGCGTGGGCTCGCCATTGATACCGCGCTGCCGTCGGGCGAAGAGTTTCCGCGTTTTCGCGAGTTCTGGATTGAGCGTCCAAAACCGACCGATAAACGTCTGACCATTTATGCACTGCTGGATTCACCCCGCGCCGCTGGCGCTTACCGTTTTGTCGTGATCCCGGGCCGCGATACCGTGGTCGACGTGCAGTCTAAAATCTATCTGCGTGACAAAGTCGGTAAACTGGGTGTTGCGCCGCTGACCAGTATGTTCCTGTATGGGCCGAACCAGCCGTCGCCGACGACTAACTATCGCCCGGAGATGCATGACTCCAACGGCCTTTCCATCCATGCCGGTAATGGCGAATGGATCTGGCGTCCGCTCAACAACCCGAAACACCTCGCCGTCAGCAGCTATGAAACCGAAAACCCACAGGGTTTTGGTCTGCTGCAGCGTGGTCGTCAGTTCTCGCGTTTTGAAGATCTTGATGACCGCTACGACCTGCGGCCAAGCGCATGGATCACGCCGAAAGGGGACTGGGGTAAAGGTAAAATCGAACTGGTTGAAATTCCAACCAACGATGAAACCAACGACAACGTCGTCGCCTACTGGACGCCTGAGCAATTGCCTGAGGCTGGCAAGGAGATGAACTATAAATACACCATCACCTTCAGTCGTGACGAAGACAAGCTGCATGCGCCGGATAACGCATTCGTGATGCAAACCCGCCGCTCCACCGGTGATGTTAAGCAGGCGAACCTGATCCGTCAGCCAGATGGCACTATCGCTTTTGTCGTTGATTTCACCGGCGCAGACATGAAAAAACTGCCGCAGGATACCCCGGTAACCGCGCAGACCAGCATTGGCGACAATGGCGAAATCGTTGAAAACAGCGTTCGCTATAATCCACTGACCAAAGGCTGGCGCTTAATGCTGCGCGTCAAAGTGAAAGATGCCAAGAAAACCACGGACATGCGCGCCGCGCTGGTCAATGCTGACCAGACGCTGAGCGAAACCTGGAGCTATCAGCTGCCTGCCAATGAATAAGACAACGAAGTACATTGACGCTCTGCCGCTTTCGGATGCAGAAAAAGCCGCGTTGCCCGACACAGATCTTCGTGCCGTTCACGAAGCGCTGGATGCTGACCACCGGACGTTTGCGCGTGACGACGATACTCCCTTAGCGTCGGTTAAAGCGCGTCTCGAACATAGCTGGCCAGACTCGTTAGCGGAAGGTCAACTGATCAAAGACGATGAAGGTCGCGATCAGTTGCAGGCGATGCCAGAAGCGAAACGTTCCTCCATGTTCCCCGACCCATGGCGCACCAACCCGATTGGGCGTTTCTGGGACCGGCTGCGTGGGCGTGACGTTACCCCCCGCTATCTGTCACGTCTTACCAAAGAAGAACAGGCGCGTGAGCAGAAGTGGCGCATGGTCGGTTCGATTCGCCGCTATATTCTGCTGCTGCTAACCCTGGCGCAGACAGTGGTCGCCACCTGGTATATGAAAACCATCCTGCCTTATCAGGGCTGGGCGCTGATTAACCCTGCGGATATGGTAGGCCAGGATCTGTGGGTCTCTTTTATGCAGCTTCTGCCGTATGTGCTGCAAACCGGGATCCTCATCCTCTTCGCCGTGCTGTTTTGCTGGGTATCGGCAGGTTTCTGGACCGCGCTGATGGGCTTTTTGCAATTGCTCATCGGCAAAGATAAATACAGTATTTCGGCCTCCACGACCGGTGATGAGCCGATTAACCCGGAACATCGCACTGCGCTTATCATGCCTATCTGTAACGAGGACGTGAACCGCGTCTTCGCCGGGCTGCGTGCGACCTGGGAGTCAGTCAAAGCCACGGGGCAGTCACAGCATTTCGATGTTTACATCCTGAGCGACAGCTACAACCCCGACATCTGTGTGGCCGAGCAAAAAGCATGGATGGAGCTGATTGCCGAAGTGCAGGGCGAAGGGCAGATCTTCTACCGTCGCCGCCGTCGCCGTGTGAAGCGCAAAAGCGGTAACATCGATGATTTCTGCCGTCGCTGGGGCAGCCAGTACAGCTACATGGTGGTGCTGGATGCCGACTCCGTGATGAGCGGCGAGTGCCTGACCGGGCTGGTGCGTCTGATGGAAGCGAATCCGAATGCCGGGATCATCCAGTCCTCGCCGAAAGCGTCCGGGATGGACACGCTCTATGCGCGCTGTCAGCAATTTGCCACTCGCGTTTACGGCCCGCTGTTCACCGCCGGCCTGCATTTCTGGCAACTGGGGGAATCTCATTACTGGGGGCATAACGCCATTATTCGCGTGAAGCCGTTCATCGAGCACTGCGCGCTGGCACCGCTACCGGGTGAGGGTAACTTTGCTGGCTCTATCCTGTCTCACGACTTCGTGGAAGCTGCGTTGATGCGTCGTGCTGGCTGGGGCGTGTGGATTGCCTACGATCTGCCTGGGTCGTATGAAGAACTGCCGCCAAACCTGCTGGACGAACTCAAGCGTGACCGTCGCTGGTGTCAGGGAAACCTGATGAATTTCCGCCTGTTCCTGGTGAAAGGGATGCACCCGGTGCACCGTGCGGTGTTCCTGACAGGCGTAATGTCCTATCTTTCCGCGCCATTGTGGTTTATGTTCCTCGCACTGTCGACAGCCCTTCAGGTGGTGCATGCGCTCACCGAACCGCAATACTTCCTGCAACCGCGACAACTGTTTCCTGTCTGGCCGCAGTGGCGGCCAGAACTGGCGATTGCGCTGTTTGCCTCCACCATGGTGCTGCTGTTCCTGCCAAAGCTACTCAGTATCATTCTGGTGTGGTGTAAAGGGTCTAAGGAGTATGGCGGCTTTTTCCGCGTGACGATTTCTCTGCTGCTGGAAGTGCTGTTCTCAGTACTGCTGGCGCCGGTGCGTATGCTGTTCCACACCGTGTTCGTGGTCAGCGCGTTTCTCGGCTGGGAAGTGGTCTGGAACTCGCCGCAGCGTGATGATGACTCCACCCCGTGGGGAGAAGCCTTCATGCGCCATGGCTCGCAACTGGTGCTGGGTCTGGTATGGGCGGTGGGGATGGCGTGGCTTGATCTGCGCTTCCTGTTCTGGCTGGCGCCGATCGTCTTCTCGCTGATCCTGTCGCCATTTGTCTCTGTGCTCTCCAGTCGCGCCACCGCCGGTCTGCGCAGCAAGCGCTGGAAGCTGTTCCTGATCCCGGAAGAGTATTCGCCACCACAGGTACTGGAAGATACGGATAAATATCTGTTGATTAACCGCGGGCGTGAGCTGGAGCATGGCTTTATGCATGCGGTATTCAACCCGTCGTTCAACGCGCTGGCGACAGCGATGGCGACGGCCCGTCACCGTGAAAGTCATGTACTGGAGATTGCCCGTGATCGCCACGTTGAACAGGCGCTGAACGAAACGCCAGATAAACTTAATCGTGACCGCCGTCTGGTGCTGTTGAGCGATCCGGTGACGCTGTCGCGTCTGCACTATCGTGTGTGGGCCGCGCCAGAACGATATTCATCCTGGGTAAGCTATTATCAACAGTTAGCGCTGAATCCGCTGGCAGTGAAAACGAAGTAAGCCTCAGGTTAATGAGAATACCGGCAACTGTGCCGGTATTTTTTTCCCTGCAAGAGCGCATCACGGCCCGTATGACTCCTCAGCGTTCATCCCACTCATCGGCCGCCGTCTGGCCTTCTTCGGTATCAAGCGGCGGTTCAAGCTGGAATTCACCTTCATCCCATTCGTGCAGGGTGTTCTCTTCCAGCCACTCCTGGCGAAGTTCGATTTCGTCGTAATCACCGTCAAATACGCTCTGGGCTGCCTCACCGAACAGCACAGGCAGGCACTCGCCATCATCACTTTCTTCGGCTAAGAATTCGGCCTGCCACATGATGTCACCATCTTCCAGCACGTATTTTTGAATATTCAGTTGCTCTATATCAGCATCCTCTTCGTCGAGTTGCGGATTATCGGCGAGGAATTCTTCGCGAGCCGCATCAATAGCTTCTTCGAGCGTGGCATACATAGTCATCTCTTTTCTCCCTGCAGGTTGATGTGGTATTCAGGGAAAGAATAGCTGAAGTTTGCGTTATGCAAGACGAACAGACAAAAAAACGTTCTGATGCGGGAAAGGTTAGCGTTCAGCCATTGCCTTTTGTGCTCGTGGGCGGCGCAGGGTGAGCGTTGAGTAGATAACGTTAAACAGCACCACAGCTGCCGTGACGCAGAAGACGGCGCGAAAGCCGTAGCTGGCGGAAACGGCCGCACCGATGAGCGGCCCGGTGACGTTGCCAATATCGCGAAACGACTGGTTATAGCTGAAAACGCGACCGGCTATTTGATTGGTGGCGTTATACACCAGCAATGTCTGCACAGCCGGCAGCAACGCGCCGTCAGCCGCACCGAGCAGGAAGCGCAAAATCCCGAGCTGCAAAGGGGTTTGCACCATCGCCATCGGAATTAACAGCAACACGGAAACGATCAGCGCGGCAATCAGTATTTTTTCCGGGCCGATACGGTCACCGAGCTTGCCGAGCCGGGGTGCGCTGAGCAGCGCAGCGACGCCCGGGACAGAGGCGATCATCCCGCTGATAAATGCAATATTGCTGATATTCCCGGCGAGATCGCGGACGTACAGTGTCAGAATTGGGGCAATGGAGCCTGTCGCCACCTGAATGATCATGGTGGTAATAAACAGGCTCAGTACCAGCCGTGGGCTCTTCAGTGAGCCAATCACCTCGCGAAAATGAAGCATCTCTTTTTTCGACACCGGGGTAAATTGCTCGCGGATCAGCAGCAGGGTGATCACAAAGCAGACGAACAGCACACTGGCGGTCATAAAGAAGACCGGTCGCAGCCCCCACGTATCCGCCAGCAGTCCACCCGCCAGTGGTCCCAGGAGTGCACCGCTGACAGCGCCTGTCGACAGCGTTCCCAGCGCCCAACCGCTTTTGTTGCGTGGTACCTGAGTGGCAATCAGGGCGTTGGCATTCGGGACAAACCCGCCCAGCAGACCGAGCAGCGCGCGAAGAATAAGTAACTGCCAGACGTTCTGCGCCAGCCCCATCAGCACCATGACAATGGACATTCCCAGCGCTGAACGCAGGAGCATGATTTTACGGCCACGACGATCAGCGAGTCCACCCCAGAAAGGCGAAGCGATGGCAGAGAAAAGAAAAGTGATGCTAAAGACGAGACCGGACCACATGTTCAGCTCGCGCAGGCCCGTCACCCCCAGCTCTTCGACGTAGAGCGGCAGAAAGGGCATGACCAGACTAAAGGCGGCGCCAGTAAGAAAACAACCGAGCCAGGCGACGGCGAGATTGCGTTTCCAGTTAACAGGGGTCTCGGAAGATGGCATAGAAATCCACAGCAGCGCGCAGAGCGGCTGTAATCAGCTGATTAAAAAAGTCCATAGCAGGCTAATTATGCGCCTGCGGAAAGGGTTCTGCAAATCAGAGACATCGGAAAGAGGAGAGACGGCAGCCACGATGGCTGCCGGTGGATCAGTAACGCGAAGGAACGCCTTCAGGGCGGGTCTTGAAACGGCGATGGAGCCACATATATTGCTCAGGCGCCATCAGAATGCACTGTTCAACCACGTGGTTCATCCATGCGGCGGTGGTTTCGGCATCGTCGAGCGGCGGTGAACACTCCGGCGGTAGCATGATCAGTTCATAACCTTTGCCGTCTGCCCGGCGGCGCGGCACAAACGGCACCACGCAGGCTTTCGACATCTTCGCCAGCATCCAGGTGCCGGTCGTCGTGGCGGCCTGCTCAACGGCAAAGAACGGGACAAACACGCTGCTACGCGGACCGTAGTCATGATCCGGCGCGTACCACACCACATCACCGTTTTTCAGCGCTCTGACCATCCCTTTGAGATCTTTGCGGTCCAGCATATCTTTGTTGGAACGCAGGCGCCCCCACGTTTGCAGCAGATCCAGTACCGGGTTGTCGTTAGGGCGATACACGCCGATACCCGGCCAGTTGAGGCCAAACATTCGTGCGCCCATCTCGAGAGTAAGAAAATGAACGCCAATCAGCAGAATGCCTTTTTTCTGCGCTTCCAGTTCACGCAGCGGCTCAAACCCGGTGACTGTCGTCCAGCGGGCGATCCGCCTGTCTGACCAGAACCAGGCCATGCCGGTTTCCATCAAGCCCATCCCCACAGACTCAAAATTCTTCACCACTCGCTGGTGGCGCTCCGTTTCGCTCATATCAGGAAAACAGAGTTCCAGATTGCGGTAAGCGATACGGGCACGGCGCTTCATCAGACGCATCGAAAGCCGGCCCATTGAGGTGCCAACGCGATAAATGACCGGGTAAGGAAGCTGCACCATCAGCCACAATGCGCCAATACCAAGCCAGGTTAACCAATAACGCGGGTGCAGAAGCGCTGCAGAAAATTTGGGTAAGTGGGTCATGTCATTCCTGTCATTACAAACAACTCCCTCTATTGTCGCATTTTTTTTCCGTCAGCCAAAATCCATGCCAGCGGAGTGGGGAGATAACAGACAAATGTTGAGAGTACATATAATAAGGTGAGAGAAATGTAACGCAAATTGTGGGGATGTAAATTGTGATTCTTTGCTATATCATGCCGCCCGACTCATTTATCCCTTATACGATTGCAGGAACCGAACACCATGCCAGTGTTACATAACCGCATTTCGAATGAGGCGTTGAAGGCAAAAATGCTGGCGGAAACTGAGCCGCGCACAACGATCTCGTTCTATAAATATTTCACTATCACCGATCCTAAAGCGACCCGCGACGCACTGTATGTGGCGTTCAGCTCCCTCGGCGTGTTTGGTCGCGTCTATCTCGCGAAAGAAGGGATTAATGCCCAGATAAGCGTACCGGAAAGCCGCGTGGAGGCGTTTCGTGAATTGCTGTACGGTTTTGATCCGGCGCTTGACGGCCTGCGTCTGAACATCGCCCTTGATGACGACGGTAAATCATTCTGGGTACTGCGCATGAAAGTACGTGACCGCATTGTGGCTGATGGTATTGATGACCCGAGCTTCAATGCCAGTGACGTTGGGGAATACCTGAAAGCGGCGGAAGTGAACGCTATGCTGGATGATCCGAACGCCATTTTCATCGATATGCGTAATCACTACGAATACGAAGTCGGTCATTTCGAAAATGCGCTGGAGATCCCCGCTGATACCTTCCGTGAGCAGTTGCCAAAGGCGGTAGAGATGATGCAGGAGCATAAAGACAAGAAAATCGTCATGTATTGCACAGGCGGTATTCGCTGCGAAAAGGCCAGCGCCTGGATGAAGCACAACGGCTTTAACAAGGTCTGGCACATTGAAGGCGGCATCATTGAATACGCCCGTCGCGCCCGTGAACAAGGGTTACCGGTGCGTTTTATTGGTAAAAATTTTGTCTTTGATGAGCGCATGGGCGAACGCATCAGCGACGAGGTGATTGCGCATTGCCATCAGTGTGGCGCGCCGTGTGACACGCATACTAACTGTCTTAATGACGGCTGCCACCTGCTGTTTATACAGTGCCCGGCGTGTGCGGAAAAATTCGAAGGTTGCTGCAGTGAAGCCTGTCAGCAGGAGCATAAGCTGCCGGAAGAAGAACAGCGTCGCCGTCGCGCCGGGCGCGAGAACGGCAACAAGATCTTCAATAAGTCACGCGGACGACTGAATACGAAGCTGGGAATTCCTGATCCGCAGTAAGCGCCTGTCAGCAGGCGCTTTCGCTTAATGGTCAAAGCGTGCGAGCGAGAAGGGCGTCAGGTCGAATTCAGGTGTTGCTCCCCGGGCAAACTGCGCGGCGATTTCACCCAGTACGGTAGCGAACTTAAAGCCGTGACCGCTGAGGCCGGTTATCAGTAGCGTTTCCGGATGGCCGGGCAGGGTGTCGATGATGAAATCCTCGTCCGGCGAATTGTCATAGGTGCAGGACGCGCCATGCAAACAACCCCCGATCCCCGGCAACACATTACGCAGGAAACTGAATGCTTCTGAGCCGTCAGAAGCGACGGTACCAAACGGTTTACGCTCTTCTGCTGAGGTAATGGGTTGCCCGCCGTTGTGTTTTCCGATCTTCAGTTCGTTATCTTCCGCCGGAAAACCGTAATACTGATCGCCGTTTGGCAGTTCGCCGGTAAAGGCCGGGAACTGGTTTTTACTGCTGTAGCGACCGTCGGCCTGGAACCAGGCGAAGACCTTACGCACTGGCTGAAGGGGTAACGCCGGCAGTAGTTTGGTTACCCATGTACCGGCGCTGATCAACAGCTTTCTACCGTGGAAATTCTCTTCTGCCGTTTCTACCATCACGCCGTCAGCCTGATGATGGATGGCGGTGACCGGCACGTTAAACTGCTGCGCCGCACCCGCCTCACGCGCCAGGCGAATCAGGGTTTTGACCGCCAGTTCGCTTTTCAGTACGCCAGAGGCAGATTCAAAAATGCCGTGATAATCGTCAGGCACCCGGATTTCTGGCCAGCGGGACATGATCCCCTGCGCATCCAGTTGCTCAATCGCCAGACCGAACTGCGCTGCGCTCTGCGCGACGTTTGCCAGAAACGGCGAATGAGCCGGACCAAGGTTTATCAACCCGGTTTTCTCGAAAATGGCCTCGCCGCTTTGGGCGGCAAGCTCGTCCCATAACGCCTGCGCCCGCAGTACCAGCGGAACGTACTTTTCACCTTCGCCATAAGCATGGCGGATCAGGCGGGTATCTCCGTGATGACTGCCTTGATCATGGGGCGGGAGATGCGCATCCAGCATCAGAACATTAAGACCCGCACGACGTGCGTAATAACCGGCCGCGGCACCGACGGAACCACTGCCAAGAACAATTAAATCGTATTGCATAGTCTCTTCCAGAAATTCTTTCTTAGCAGAGTAATTAATTATCAGTTGCGATACAACACTGTAAATAATAAAGGCACCCGAAGGTGCCTGTGGAGTTCAGCATCAGGATTAATGCCTGCGGTACTCATCTTTCTGATAATCGCCTGCTTCTATTTTGGCGATGCCCGCTTCCAGAATCGAAATAAACTGGCGGGCGACATCCGTTGTCAGCCACAATGTCTGGCCGATTTCCGCGTCGTTACTGCTCGCTTGAGTGGGGTTTTGGTAGTGTAAGCGCAGCATCAGCGCATCGTAGCTGTCTACGGTGCTGATGTCCCATCCGACGAGGGGATGGGTCTGAATGACTTCATTATTTTTTTCCATCATAACCCCTTATCTACGTGTTAAATGATAACGACTCTCGAGGTTCTGCGTGATTTATCTTTATCTGAAGCAAAGTAAGTATATCAATAAATAATCGATTACTCGAGAAATTAAATAATCTGCAACACAAATTACTTAACGCTGCGCATTTTTGAATGACAAACATCCGATTTGTTCATTATTTTTTAAGTGATTAGCGAATATATCGGAAAGAGATTAAAAATTAAGCAAGGCGGGAAAACAAAAAAGCCGGGGCGACCCGGCAAGACAACACAATGAGAGAGTAATATTTAATCAGTGATGAACCAGTCGTCAGCGCTTTCCCACGTTTCCTGAAGGATTTCGCTGATGCGGTCTTTATCTTCTTTGATGCCGCCGATGACGGAGAGATTATTGTTAGCTGCGTATCGTACGGTGACGTTACCATCGGCGTCAGGGTATTGATTGTTGATGCGGCGGGAGAGTTCTCCAGCCAGCGCGTCTAATGCTCCGGCGGGCAACGGCGTTGTTTTGGCAATCGTCACTTCAATTCGCATAGTCACGTCATCCTTCAGGCTGTTTCCTGGCAGGCGGCTTTCGCCCACCCCCCTTGTATTTATACTGTATATGTATACAGCTAAATAATGTAACTTACAACAGGGGGTTGCGTTTTTTTTATGCCTTTACCGTCCAGCGCACGGTTTCACCGGCGAGGAAAGGAATGAGCGTATCGTCTGGCAGGGCAATGCTGTCCACGACAGTGCTTTCTTTGCGGACCAGTTCAATGACGCCGTCATTCACTGGCAGGTTGTAGAAGCGCGGGCCATTCAACGAGCAGAAAGCTTCGAAGTGTTCGAGCGCGTTCATCTCTTCAAATACGGTGGCGTAACTGCCGAGCGCTGTCGGGGCGTTAAAGCAGCCCGCGCAGCCGCAGCTGGCCTCTTTGCGGTGACGCGCATGCGGGGCAGAATCCGTACCGAGGAAGGCGCGGCTGAACCCACTGGCTACCAGCTCGCGCAGCGCCTGCTGGTGGATATTGCGTTTGAGGATCGGCAGACAATACAGATGCGGACGTACGCCACCCACCAGCATGTGGTTGCGGTTAAACATCAAATGTTGCGGCGTAATGGTGGCGGCAAGACGATCATTGCCGTCGCGAACATATTCCGCGGCATCTTTGGTGGTGATGTGCTCAAAGACCACTTTCAGCCCCTGAAGGCGCTGGCGCAGTGGCTCCATCACCGTATCGATGAAGCGCGCTTCGCGATCGAAAATGTCGATCTCCGCCTGCGTCACTTCGCCATGCACCAGTAGCGGCATCCCCAGTTTTTCCATGCGTTCCAGCACCGGCATGATGGCATCGACGCTGGTTACGCCGTGGCTGGAGTTGGTGGTGGCATTGGCCGGGTAGAGTTTGGCGGCGGTAAATACGCCTTCCTGAAAACCGCGCTCCAGTTCGTTCGGATCCAGCGTGTCGGTCAGGTAGCAGGTCATCAGCGGGGTAAAAACATGCCCGGCGGGAACGGCGTCAAGGATACGCTGGCGATAAGCCATCGCGGCATCCACCGTGGTCACCGGCGGCACCAGGTTCGGCATCACAATCGCGCGACCAAAATGTTCGCTGGTATAAGGCACGACGGTTCTCAACATATCACCATCACGCAGATGAATATGCCAGTCGTCAGGGCGGCGGATTTTTAAAACCTGGGGTTGTGCTGTCATGAGGGGCTCCGGCTGGTTGGTTCAGTCATCAGGCTGCTTTTTGCCGGGCACTAAGGATAAGCGGAAACGTTTTCCTTTGCACTCTTTATCCGAAAAAAAACGGGCGCCTCAGCGCCCGTCAGGTTAATCGGTGAAGGGGATGATGATCTCACCCGGTTTCACTTCAATACCTTTGGCATATTTCTTCGCCAGCGCTTCGCCTTTGCTGGCATCCTCTCGCAGGATATACGCCGGTTGCTGGTTAAAGTAGTTTCGCAGCGACTGATTCAGATAGGGCATCAACGTCTGAACGACGGACTGCATTTTCTCCGGTGCGACTTTCGCATCGACGACTTCCATCTCCTGCAGGAAAATGGCGCCTTTTTCTTTGTTGAAAACCGGCTGCGCTTTGAGTTTCAGGTCGATGGTCGCTTTCTGGTTACCGAACAGCGAGGTCATATCCAGATTCGCAATACCGCTCAGCGTGACTTTGTT
Source organism: Trabulsiella guamensis ATCC 49490 (assembly GCF_000734965.1). Classification (GTDB taxonomy): domain Bacteria; phylum Pseudomonadota; class Gammaproteobacteria; order Enterobacterales; family Enterobacteriaceae; genus Trabulsiella; species Trabulsiella guamensis. Next base: position 44,823 of record NZ_JMTB01000040.1, on the reverse strand, counting down.
GGGATCTTCACGCCCGATGGCACTTGAGAGATTCGTCAGTTGGATGTGGGCATCCGCCACGCCCGGCAAACCAATGTCCTTCGAGAAGTTATTGTGCTTTTGCAGTGCCTGATTAATTTCCTGTTCACTGACGGAATACTGCGTGAGCTGATTACAACCCGCCAGCACGCCACCAACGAGCAGGGCGGCAATAATTAAAATCTTCTTCATGGGGTTCCTCTACATGATGCCAGCGTTCATCCTGACACAAAGCAGCATGGTCTGTCAGCCTTCGGGTGACCAGCGGAAAAAGCTGAATTTGACCGGTGATCAGACTCGCGGCTCCAGCATACCGGACGCCGCGGGTTTCTGACCGAATTGCCACCACAGGGCGATAAAGGTGATAAGCCCGATGATTGCCAGCATCAGCCACGGCAGTTCAGGCTGGTTAAAGGCTTTGCCGGTATCAAACAACCAGCCGCCGCCGGCATAGCCAAAGGCACCGCCGAAAGCCAGCCCCAGACGGCTGAAACCCATGTAGCTGCCGCGAGCGCGGGGATCGGCCAGCTCAGCGCTGAGCGTTTCGCGTGCCGGTTCGGCGATAATCGAACCGATGTAAAAGGTGCAAATCAGAGCAAACAACTGCGAAAGGCTGCTGGTTAGCCCGATGGGCAGCATAGAGAGCGACATCACCACCAGCCCTGCCATCAACCGCTGTTCAAGGCGGAAACGTTTTTCGCTCCAGCGGGCAATGGGGTAGAGCAGCGACAACGATAGTGCTGCTTCAATGGCATACATCCATTTCACTGCCGAGGGTGACCCGGCGATATCATTCACCATAATCGGCAGCATCAGCATGACCTGCACGGCGAGCATATAGTAACCGGTGAGCGTCAGCACGTAGGTGACAAAGCGTTTGTCATGCAGCACACGCGCCAGCCCTTCGCGCACGGGCGTTCTGACTGTGGAGAGTTTCCATGCGGGGAGGTACCAGGCGTTAAACCCGGCGCAGAGAATAAACAACAACGCACCCACACTGCATACCAACCGGAAATCGTACTGCAACAGCCAGCTACCGAGCAGCGCGCCGATCACCGCACCCGCGCTGTCCTGCATCATCAGAATAGAGAAGAAACGTCCACGTTGATGCGGGCGCACCAGTTTAATCACCAGCGCTGTACGCGGTGGGTCAAAGAGGGTGCCGCCGAGCCCGGAAAGAATACAGGAGAGCCAGAGCATCCAGGGCTCCTGCGCCACCGCCATGGCGGCGAAACCGCCTGCACGCATTAGCATCCCGGTGACGATCATCGGCTTTGCGCCGAAACGGTCGGCAATCGCGCCGCCAAACATCCCAAGACCCTGCTGAACAAGCTGACGCAAACCGAGCGCAATGCCCACCATCAGCGCCGCCCAACCTAATTGATCAACAAAACGGATTGAAATCAGAGGAAATACAACAAAAAAGCCGAGAACCACCAGCATATTGTCGATCAACAGGAAATATTTACCCAGGCTCCTTGCCTGCGATACGCGGGACATTTCCCCCCCTGGGAAATAAAAAAAGAGTGCCGTTCTATTCTGCGTGGTTAAGGCTTGTTTTCCCATATTGCTTGCGACAATATTTTTTTATCAAGATACAACTTTGATAGAGGCTTTTAATCGAAAAGCCGATATCGCGCAGAAAAATGGTATGTTGCTGTTTTCACAGAGTGCCTGTGGACAGGTATTATAAGTTAAGGAAGGGTGAAACCTGCGGTCATTGCTTGCGTGAAGGAGTGGGGAGAATGTTTGGCTATCGCAGTAACGTGCCGAAAGTACGCTTAACAACAGACCGACTGGTGGTGCGTCTGGTTCATGAACGTGACGCCTGGCGCCTCGCCGATTATTACGCCGAGAATCGCCAGTTTTTGAAACCCTGGGAACCGGTCCGCGACGACAGCCACTGTTATCCCTCTGGCTGGCAGGCGCGCCTTGGCATGATTAATGAATTTCATAAGCAGGGTTCGGCGTTTTATTTTGCGCTGCTCGATCCGGATGAGAAGGAAGTCATCGGCGTTGCGAATTTTTCCAACGTGGTACGCGGTTCCTTTCATGCCTGTTACCTCGGCTACTCTATCGGGCAAAAATGGCAAGGGCAGGGGCTGATGTTTGAAGCGCTGACCGCCGCGATCCGCTATATGCAACGATCGCAACATATTCATCGCATCATGGCTAACTATATGCCGCATAATCAGCGCAGTGGCGACCTGTTAGCCCGGCTGGGCTTTGAAAAAGAGGGTTACGCCAAAGATTACCTGTTGATTGACGGGCAGTGGCGTGACCATGTGCTGACGGCGCTGACAACGAAGGAATGGACGGCTGGCCGTTAAGCGCCAGCGTCACTGAGGAGAAAGAATGAAGTATCAACTCACCGCTTATGAAGCGCGCGTCATTGGCTGTCTGCTGGAAAAACAGGTCACGACGCCGGAGCAGTATCCTCTGTCGGTTAACGGCGTGGTGACGGCCTGCAATCAAAAAACGAACCGTGAACCGGTGATGAACCTCAGCGATGCGGAAGTGCAGGATCTGCTTGATGCGCTGGTGAAGCGCCACTACCTGCGCACGGTCAGCGGTTTCGGCAACCGGGTTACCAAATACGAGCAGCGTTTTTGTAATTCCGAATTTGGCGATCTGAAGCTGACCGCGGCGGAGGTGGCTATCGTCACCACGCTGCTGCTGCGCGGTGCCCAGACGCCAGGCGAACTGCGCGGTCGCGCGCAGCGCATGTATGAATTCAGCGATATGGCGGAAGTTGAGGCGACGCTGGATGGCCTTGCGTCGCGTGACGATGGCCCGTTTGTCGCGCGTCTGCCACGGGAACCCGGCAAACGGGAAAGCCGCTATATGCATCTGTTCAGCGGCGATATCGAAACGCTGGCGACCGTGGTGGAAGCGGTGGCGCCTGCAGGAGATGATCTGCTTGCCCGTGTCGAAACGCTGGAAGGGGAAGTGGCCGAACTGAAACAGCGCCTGGAATCTTTACTCGCGCACCTGGGAGAATAACGGTGACAGCTAAACTTCGTGTCGGCGTCGTTGGGTTAGGCGGCATTGCGCAAAAAGCGTGGCTGCCGGTGCTCAGCGCCGCAACGAACTGGACCCTGCAGGCGGCCTGGTCCCCCAACAAAGAAAAAGCACTGCGCATCTGCGATACGTACCGTATGCCGTATGCGGATTCGCTTCCCGCGCTGGCGGCCCAGTGTGATGCCGTGTTTGTTCATACCTCGACGGCGACCCATGCGGCAGTGGTCAGCGAACTGCTCAATGCCGGTGTACATGTCTGCGTGGATAAACCGCTGGCGGAAAAACTCACCGATGCCGAGCGACTGGTGGATCTGGCGGCGAAGAAAAAACTCACGCTGATGGTGGGCTTTAACCGTCGTTTTGCGCCGTTGTACCGTGAACTGAAAAACAACCTGTCTGCGGCGGCGTCGCTGCGGATGGACAAACACCGCACCGACAGCGTCGGGCCGCAGGACTGCCACTTCACGTTGCTGGATGATTACCTGCATGTGGTGGATACCGCGCTGTGGCTGGCGGACGGCGCTACCCTGAGCGGTGGCAGTCTGCAGACCACCGATCAAGGCGAGATGCTTTACGCCGAGCATCATTTCAGCCATCCGCAATTGCAGGTCACCACCAGCATGCATCGTCGTGCCGGAAGCCAGCGCGAGTGGGTACAGGCCGTCACCGACGGCGGGCTGTTCAGTGTGACGGATATGCGCGAATGGCGGGAAGAGCGGGGTGCTGGTGTCGTTGAACGTCCGGTACCAGGCTGGCAGAGCACACTCGAACAGCGCGGTTTCGCCGGTTGCGCGCACCATTTTATGGAATGCGTGCAAAATCAGACGGTTCCGCAGACAGCAGGCGAACAGGCCGTGCTGGCGCAGCGCATCGTCGAAAAGATCTGGCAGGATGCCATCAGCGAATAAGACGCTGTAACAACTGGCAGTAGTAATTCACGACGATCCCGGTAGACTATCGCCACTTTCCACGCCTGCACTGCAGGCGTTTTGCTCCAGGGTTGTGGAATATCACTTCAATGAATCTATTAAAATCGCTGGCCGCCGTCAGCTCAATGACCATGTTTTCACGCGTGCTGGGGTTCGCGCGCGATGCCATTGTGGCGAGGGTCTTTGGTGCGGGACTGGCGACAGACGCCTTTTTTGTCGCGTTTAAGTTGCCGAACCTGCTGCGCCGCATTTTTGCCGAAGGCGCGTTTTCACAGGCTTTTGTACCGATCCTCGCCGAATACAAAAGCAAACAGGGTGATGACGCCACTAAAGTCTTCGTCTCTTACGTCTCCGGACTGTTAACGCTGGCGCTGGCGGTGGTCACTATCCTTGGGATGCTGGCCGCGCCGTGGGTCATCACCATTACCGCGCCGGGCTTTGCCAATACGGCGGAGAAATTTGCTCTCACCACGCAACTGTTGCGCATTACTTTCCCCTATATTTTGCTGATCTCACTGGCATCGCTCGCCGGGGCGATCCTCAATACCTGGAACCGTTTCTCAGTACCGGCGTTTGCGCCAACCTTTCTCAACATCAGCATGATCGGTTTTGCGCTGTTTGCCGCGCCGTATTTCAATCCGCCCGTGCTGGCACTGGCGTGGGCGGTGACGGCGGGCGGCATTCTGCAACTGGTTTATCAACTGCCGCACCTGAAAAAAATCGGCATGCTGGTGCTGCCGCGCATTAATTTAAAAGATGCCGGGGCGATGCGGGTGGTGAAGCAAATGGGCCCGGCGATCCTCGGCGTGTCGGTCAGCCAGATCTCGCTTATCATCAACACCATTTTTGCCTCGTTTCTGGTCTCGGGATCGGTATCGTGGATGTATTACGCCGACCGCCTGATGGAGTTTCCTTCCGGTGTGCTGGGCGTGGCGCTGGGGACGATTTTGCTGCCGTCGCTGTCGAAAAGTTTTGCCAGCGGCAACCATGATGAGTATCGCCGTCTGATGGACTGGGGACTGCGCCTTTGTTTTCTGCTCGCGCTGCCAAGCGCCGTGGCGCTGGGGATCCTGGCGAAACCGTTGACGGTATCGCTGTTCCAGTACGGCAAATTTACCGCCTTTGATGCGGCAATGACCCAGCGCGCGCTGGTGGCGTACTCTGTGGGGCTGATGGGGCTAATTGTAGTGAAAGTCCTGGCGCCAGGATTCTATTCCCGCCAGAACATCAAAACCCCGGTGAAAATTGCCATTATTACCCTCATCATGACACAACTGATGAACCTGGCGTTTATCGGCCCGCTGAAACACGCCGGGCTGTCGCTTTCTATTGGTCTGGCGGCCTGTCTGAACGCCAGCCTGCTGTACTGGCAGTTACGTAAACAAAACATCTTTACGCCGATGCCAGGCTGGGGCGCGTTTCTGCTGCGGCTGGTGATCGCCGTCCTGGTGATGTCCGCCGCATTGCTGGGGATGATGCATATGATGCCGGAATGGTCGCAGGGCACGATGCCGTTTCGTTTATTGCGTCTGATGGCCGTGGTGCTGGTGGGTATCGCCGCCTATTTTGCGACGCTGGCGTTGCTGGGCTTTAAACTTAAAGAGTTCACCCGCCGGACGGTATAAACGCCACAACGCCGGTTAGCGCGAGGCTAACCGGCTGGCATACATAATCTGTGGGGAAATCAGACGGAGAATTTTTTCCCGCCGCGAGAGGCATTAAACGTTTGCCCGTCTCTGCCGTACAGCCCCGGTTCCTGATGGGGTTTCAGAACCTCAAGCGCCTGCTGATTGCGGGCGATTTGCCCCTCCAGCAGCCAGCCATTGTGCTGGTTCAGATCGCGAAGATGCTGCGTTTTTTTGGTAATAAGCTGCCAGCGGTCAGTAATATCATCATTGGCACAACGCCGGGCTTCCTGCTCCACGCGGCGCTGCTGTTCCAGATAATCGAGTGCCGCCAGCAGAGAACTTTTCTCTTCCGTTATACGTTGCAGCGCACTACCGTTTATGCTGCCAAAAGAGAGCTGTTGTTGCTCCGCATCCATCACCTCTTTCAGTGAATTCAGGATGGTGGTCATTTGGTCCAGAATATCTGACAACCGACTCATACGCTTATTGACTCAGTGAGTTCTGGGCTTCCTGGATCAGCGCATCGGCGATCTTACCCGTATCCATTTTCAGTTCACCGTTACGAATCGCCGTTTTCAGTGTCTCAACGCGTTCCAGATTAATATCGCTGGCGCCAGCCTGGGTCAGGCGGGTTTGCGCATCACTCAGCGTTACGCTGGTACTGTTACTCGCAGCAGATTTTTCGGTACGCGATTTCTGCGTGCCTACATCATTCGGTTCGCGAGGTTGTACTGCGTTCACTGGCTTCAGGGGCGATGTACGATCAATACTCATTATGCTGTCCTCATCGAGGGTTCGTGGCGTTACAGCCTGCCATCATCATTTGTTGATATTTTATCGGCAGGTGCCGCAGATTCTTTATAAACATTATAAATTAATCAGAATATTCCCATCAGCATTCACTTTCCCGCTGACCACCTGGCCCGATGGCATACGGACGCGCGCATTCTGCGCGACCGCGGCGTTATTTAACGCCTGGCCTTCGCCGTTGACATAAAAGCCGTCACCGCTGGCGATCACCAGCACGCGCTGACCGGCTTTCACACGCCAGGACTGACGCAGCATTGACAACTGAATTGGTTGCCCCGGGGCGACATCCCGCAGGCTGACCGCATCCTGCGCCTGGCTGATATCGAGCATCGCGCGCGGCGGGAGCTGATCGAGTCTGCCGCGCTTAAGCGTAACACTGCCTGGCTGTAACTGGCTGCCGCGGGCAATCGCCTGCGCCGCCACCACGTAGTTTCCCACCGCCTGAACATTTACCTGAAGATAGCGTTTCTCATTGCCGCACTGCGCCAGCACATTCAGATTTCCCCACAGACGGGCGCTTGCCGGCACGCTGAGCGCTGGTTGCTCACACTGGGGCAACTGGTTTTGCGGCGTGCGGATTTCCACCGTCACGTCGTCGCTAAAGCCGGTCAGCCGCTGGGCAAAAAAAGCCTTTAACTGCGCACTGAGATCCTGCGCCAGTGCCAGCGGGCTGAGCAGCAATAACGTCGCTGCCAGAGTGCTTTTCAGGTTTCGCATCGCCAACTCCAGTCTGTTCAGGGATTGGCAGGATTTTACCCGCAAGGAGATTTCTTCAACGCAATAAATAGCGACGCATTTTGCGTTTATTCCGGCGATAGGGAGACAGGCCTGAGAATTAAAGTGTTAGCTGAAATTTTGTCATTTGCGGAGGAGCCATGCTCGATAAACTCGACGCCGCGCTACGTTTCCAGCAGGAAGCGCTGAACTTGCGTGCCGCGCGTCAGGAGATTCTGGCTGCCAATATAGCGAACGCCGATACCCCCGGGTATCAGGCGCGCGATATCGATTTTGCCAGTGAACTGAAAAAGGTAATGGAGCGTGGCAGGGCGGAGACCAGCAACGTGGCGCTCTCGCTCACTTCTGCCCGTCATATACCTGCCGAAACGATTTCGTCGCCTGCTGTTGATCTGATGTACCGCGTTCCCGACCAGCCATCGATGGATGGCAACACCGTCGACATGGACCGCGAACGGACGCAGTTTGCCGACAACAGCCTGCAGTACCAGACAGGACTGACCGTTCTTGGTGGTCAAATCAAGAGCATGATGAGCGTCCTGCAACAGGGGAATTAATGAATGGCATTGCTGAATATTTTTGATGTCGCCGGTTCCGCGCTGACCGCACAGTCCAAACGCCTGAACGTGGCCGCCAGTAACCTGGCGAACGCCGACAGCGTCACCGGGCCGGACGGACAACCATACCGCGCCAAACAGGTGGTGTTTCAGGTGGATGCGCCCATTGGTGCGGCGACCGGCGGCGTAAAAGTCGCCAGTGTCGTCGAAAGCCAGGCACCGGACAAGCTCGTTTACCAGCCGGGTAATCCGCTGGCGGACGCAAAAGGTTACGTGAAGATGCCGAACGTTGACGTGGTCGGCGAGATGGTGAACACCATGTCCGCGTCGCGCAGTTATCAGGCCAACGTGGAAGTGCTCAACACCGTGAAGGGCATGATGCTGAAAACACTGACGCTGGGACAATAAGGAGAGAAGCATGTCAATTGCCGTCAATGTCAACGATCCAAGTAATACCGGTAACACCGTCCAGACCGGAAGCAATTCGCTCGCCGGTAACAACGCGTCGGATCTGCAAAGCAGCTTCCTGACGCTGCTGGTAGCGCAGTTAAAAAACCAGGATCCGACCAACCCGATGCAGAACAACGAACTGACCACTCAGCTCGCGCAAATCAGCACGGTAAGCGGTATCGAGAAACTGAACACCACGCTCGGCTCTATTTCCGGTCAGATCGACAGCAACCAGTCTATGCAGGCGGCCACGCTGATTGGTCATGGCGTGATGATCCCGGGCAACGTGGTTCTGACCGGTAAAGATGATGACGGTACCGTCAGCACCACACCGTTTGGTCTGGAACTGCAACAGGCGGCGGATAAAGTCACCGTCACCATCACTGACAAGACCGGCAAAGTGGTGCGTACGCTTGAGCTGGGCGAGCAGTCCGCCGGCGTTCATACCTTCACCTGGGATGGCAAACTGGACGATGGCTCATCCGCGACCGACAGTGCCTACAGCATTTCTGTTAACGCCACCAGCGGCGGCACGCAGCTGACCAGTCAGCCGCTGCAGTATGCGCTGGTGCAGGGTGTTATCCGTGGCGCGAATGGCAATACCCTGGATCTTGGTATCCACGGTACTACTACGCTCGACGACGTTCGCCAGATTATTTAAGCCTTTAACCTTAATCAGGAGAAAGACATGTCCTTTTCTCAAGCGGTCAGCGGTCTGAATGCTGCCTCTACTAACCTCGATGTCATTGGTAACAACATCGCCAACTCCGCCACCTATGGCTTTAAATCCGGCACGGCGTCTTTCGCCGATATGTTTGCGGGCTCCAAAGTGGGGCTGGGCGTTAAGGTTGCGGGTATTACTCAGGACTTTAACGACGGGATCCCGACGAGCACCGGCCGTGCGCTGGATGTTGCTATCAGCCGGAACGGTTTTTTCCGGATGGTCGACAGTAATGGTTCGGTTTACTACAGCCGTAACGGTCAGTTCAAACTGGATGAAAACCGTAACCTGGTGAACATGCAGGGTCTGCAACTGACAGGTTACCCGGCGACGGGGACACCGCCGACTATCCAGCAGGGCGCCAACCCGGTTGGGCTGAACATCCCGAATACTCTGATGTCCGCCAGGATCACCACCACGGCAAGTATGCAGATGAACCTGAACTCCACAGACAAACTGCCTGCGACCACGCCGTTCGATGCCACCGACGCGGATACCTACAACAGAAAAGACACGGTCACCGTGTATGACAGTCAGGGTAACTCCCATGACATGAACGTGTACTTCGTGAAAACCGCAGACAACACCTGGCAGGTTTACACTCAGGACAGCAGCGTTGCCGGTAGTGCCGCGACTCTGGCAACCACGTTAGGCTTCAACAACGACGGCGCGCTGATAAGCGGCGGCACTGCTAACCTGACGACCGGGACCATTAACGGCGCGACGCCAGCAACATTCCAGCTGAGCTTTGCCAACTCCATGCAGCAGAACACCGGCGCTAACAGCATCGTGGCCTCCGATCAGAACGGCTACGGCCCGGGCAGCCTGGTGAGCTATCAGATCAACGACGACGGTACGATTGTCGGTAACTACTCCAACGAGAAATCGCAGGTTCTGGGGCAAATTGTGCTGGCGAACTTCGCCAACAACGAAGGGCTGCAGTCGGAAGGCGATAACGTCTGGTCGGCAACATTATCTTCGGGTGTGGCACTGCTCGGTACGGCGGGCGAGGGTAACTTCGGTTCGCTGACCAATGGCGCGCTGGAGGCTTCCAACGTCGATCTGAGTAAAGAACTGGTGAATATGATCGTCGCGCAGCGTAACTATCAGTCGAACGCGCAGACCATCAAAACCCAGGATCAGATCCTCAACACCCTGGTTAACCTGCGCTAAGCGCCTGACGGGATAACGTAATGGATCACGCAATCTATACCGCGATGGGTGCTGCCAGCCAGACGCTGGACCAGCAGGCTGTCACCGCCAGCAACCTTGCCAACGCCTCGACGCCTGGCTTTCGCGCTCAACTGACGGCACTGCGTGCAGTGCCAGTCAACGGCGAGACAGTACAGACCCGTACGCTGGTGGCGGCATCAACACCGGGCGCGGATATGACGCCGGGCCAGCTTGACTACACCGCACGTCCACTGGACGTGGCGTTACAGCAGGATGGCTGGCTTGCCGTGCAGACGCCGGATGGCAGTGAAGGTTATACCCGTAACGGCAACATTCAGGTGACGCCAACCGGGCAACTGACCATTCAGGGGAATCCGGTAATCGGCGAAGGCGGCCCGGTGGTGGTGCCGGAAGGTTCTGAAGTCACTATCGCTGCTGACGGTACCATCTCTGCACTGAACCCGGGCGACCCGGCTAATACCATTGCGCCAGTCGGACGTCTGAAGCTGGTACGCGCGCAGGCGAATGAAGTGGTGCGTGGTGATGACGGTATGTTCCGCTTAAACCCGGCGGCACTGGCGGCGCGTGGTCCGGTCTTACAGGCCGACCAGAGCATCACATTGCAGTCTGGCGTGCTTGAGGGCAGTAACGTTAAACCTGTGGCCGCGATGGCCGATATGATCGCCAGCGCGCGTCGGTTCGAAATGCAGATGAAAGTCATCAGCAACGTCGATCAGAACGCGCAGAAGGCCAACCAGTTGCTCTCCATGAGCTAATAACAGGACCACTATGATCAGTTCATTATGGATCGCAAAAACCGGTCTCGACGCACAGCAAACCAATATGGATGTCATCGCCAACAACCTGGCGAACGTCAGCACCAACGGTTTCAAACGTCAGCGCGCGGTTTTTGAAGATTTGCTTTACCAGACCATTCGCCAGCCTGGCGCACAGTCTTCTGAGCAAACCACGCTGCCGTCAGGGCTGCAGATCGGTACCGGTGTTCGTCCGGTGGCGACTGAGCGTCTGCACAGCCAGGGCAACCTGTCGCAGACCAACAACAGCAAAGACGTGGCGATCAAAGGGCAGGGTTTCTTCCAGGTGATGCTACCGGATGGCTCCATGGCCTACACCCGCGACGGTTCTTTCCAGGTTGATCAGAACGGTCAGCTGGTAACCGCAGGCGGTTTCCAGGTGCAACCAGCGATAACTATTCCGGCGAACAGCCTGAGTATCACCATCGGCCGTGACGGCGTGGTCAGCGTGACGCAGCAGGGGCAAACCAACCCGGTGCAGGTGGGGCAATTGAACCTGACGACGTTTATGAATGACTCCGGTCTTGAAAGCATTGGTGAGAACCTCTACACCGAAACGCAATCCTCCGGTGCGCCAAACGAAACCACGCCGGGCCTGAACGGTGCCGGTCTGCTGTATCAGGGGTATGTCGAAACGTCGAACGTTAACGTAGCCGAAGAGCTGGTCAATATGATCCAGACTCAGCGCGCTTACGAAATTAACAGTAAAGCGGTCTCGACCACTGACCAGATGCTGCAAAAACTGACTCAGCTCTAAGACGTAACCGGTGCGGAATACTTCGCACCGGCTTTTTTATTCAGAAGATGAAAGCAATGCAAAAATCCGCAGCGTTTCGTTATCCGCTTCTCGCCGTCGTGGCACTCACCATGACGGGATGCGCATTGATCCCTTCCAAACCACTGGTGGAAGGTGCCACAACCGCTCAGCCTGTTCCCGGCCCGGTACCCATGGCCAATGGCTCTATTTTCCAGACTGCGCAGCCGATTAATTACGGCTATCAGCCGCTGTTTGAAGACCGGCGTCCGCGCAATATCGGTGACACGTTAACGATTGTGCTGCAGGAAAACGTCAGCGCCAGTAAGAGCTCGTCAGCGAACGCGAGCCGCGACGGTAAAACGAATTTTGGCTTTGACACCGTTCCACGCGCGATGCAGGGGCTGTTTGGCGGCGATCGCGCCAATCTCGATGCGTCTGGCGGCAATACCTTTAATGGTAAAGGCGGTGCCAACGCCAGCAACACCTTCAGCGGCACGCTGACAGTGACGGTGGATCAGGTGCTGGTCAACGGCAACCTCCACGTAGTGGGCGAAAAGCAGATCGCCATCAACCAGGGGACAGAATTTATCCGCTTCTCCGGGGTGGTGAATCCCCGCACCATCAGCGGCAGCAACACCGTTCCCTCCACGCAAGTGGCGGACGCGCGAATCGAATATGTGGGTAATGGCTATATCAATGAAGCGCAGAATATGGGCTGGCTGCAACGCTTCTTCCTTAATTTGTCGCCGATGTAACGAGGTGAATTATGTATAAGTTCCTGGTTGGCATTGCTCTGGTCCTGATGGCGGGTTTCGCCCAGGCCGATCGCATTCGCGACCTCACCAGCGTACAGGGCGTGCGGGAAAACTCACTGATTGGCTATGGCCTGGTGGTGGGGCTTGACGGGACCGGTGACCAGACGACGCAAACGCCGTTCACCACCCAAAGTCTCAACAACATGTTGTCGCAGCTCGGCATTACCGTGCCGACTGGCACCAATATGCAGTTAAAAAACGTCGCGGCGGTGATGGTCACCGCCCAGTTCCCGGCGTTTGGTCGTCAGGGGCAAACCATTGACGTGGTGGTCTCCTCGATGGGGAACGCCAAAAGCCTGCGTGGCGGTACGTTGCTGATGACACCGCTGAAAGGGGTGGACAGTCAGGTGTATGCGCTGGCGCAGGGCAACATTCTGGTGGGTGGCGCTGGCGCGGCGGCCGGTGGCAGCAGTGTCCAGGTCAACCAGCTTAACGGTGGTCGCATCACCAACGGAGCGATCATCGAGCGTGAGCTGCCGACGCAGTTTGGCTCCGGAAATACCATCAATCTGCAACTAAATCAGGAAGACTTCGGTATGGCGCAGCAGATTGCTGACACCATCAACCGTCGTAGCAGTTACGGCAATGCCACTGCGTTAGATTCGCGGACGGTGCAGATCCGTGCGCCATCAGGCAGCAGTAATCAGGTACGCCTGCTGGCGGATATTCAGAACCTGGAAGTCAACGTCACGCCGCAGGAAGCGAAAGTGATTATCAACTCCCGTACCGGCTCTGTGGTGATGAACCGCGAAGTGACGCTGGATTCCTGTGCGGTGGCGCAGGGTAACCTGTCGGTGACGGTTAACCGTCAGGCGCAGGTCAGCCAGCCGGATACGCCTTTTGCTGGTGGTCAGACGGTCGTGACGCCACAGACGCAAATCGATCTGCGTCAGAGCGGTGGCGCGTTGCAGAGCATTCGCTCCAGCGCCAGCCTGAACAATGTGGTGCGTGCGCTCAATGCGCTGGGGGCATCGCCAATCGAGCTGATGTCTATCCTGCAATCCATGCAAAGCGCAGGCTGCCTGCGTGCGAAAGTGGAAATCATCTGATGCTGAGCGACAGCAAATTACTGGAAAGCGCGGCGTGGGATGCGCAGTCGCTGAACGAACTGAAGGCCAAAGCGAGCCAGGATCCGGGCGCGAATCTGCGCCCGGTGGCGCGCCAGATGGAAGGGATGTTCGTGCAGATGATGCTCAAAAGCATGCGCGAGGCATTGCCGAAAGACGGTATTTTCAGCAGCGACCAGACCCGCCTCTACACCAGTATGTACGATCAACAGATCGCCCAGCAGATGACCGCAGGGAAAGGGCTTGGTCTGGCGGACATGATGGTCAAACAGATGGATGCCGCTCAGGGCGCGCCTGCGGAGAATAGTGCGCAGGTGCCGATGAAATTTGATCTGCAGACCATCACCACTTACCAGAACGACACGTTGCGGCAGATGGTGCGTAACGCCATGCCAAAAGCCCCGGCGCAGAGCGATGTCTCGCTGCCTGATGACAGTAAAGACTTCCTCGCGCAACTGTCGCTGCCAGCGCGGCTGGCGAGTGAGCAGAGCGGCATTCCGCATCACCTGATTCTGGCGCAGGCAGCGCTCGAATCCGGTTGGGGCCAGCGGCAAATCCGTGGCGAAAACGGCGCGCCGAGCTTCAACTTGTTTGGCGTGAAAGCTTCGTCAGACTGGAAGGGCAAGGTCACGGAAATCACCACTACCGAATACGAAAACGGCGAAGCGAAAAAGGTCAAAGCCAAATTCCGCGTCTACAGCTCGTACCTTGAAGCGCTGTCTGATTACGTCGGACTACTGACCCGCAACCCACGCTATGCGGCGGTAACCAGCGCGGCGACGGCGGAGCAGGGGGCGCAGGCATTGCAGAACGCCGGGTATGCGACTGATCCCAACTATGCCCGCAAGCTGACCAGCATGATCCAGCAACTGAAATCGATGGGCGAGAGAGTCAGCAAAGCCTATGGCAACGATCTCGAAAATCTGTTCTGAAACGGCTCAAGTTCAGTGAACGCCTGCCGATAATCTTCGACAGGACCCGTGTCTGAAAGAATAAAAGGAACCACCATGTCCAGCTTGATTAACAGCGCAATGAGTGGGCTGAATGCAGCCCAGGCGGCCCTGAACACCGTCAGTAATAACATCGCCAGTTATAACGTTGCGGGCTACACCCGCCAGACCACCGTGCTCGGGCAGGCGAACAGCTCCCTGACGGGCGGTGGTTGGGTCGGCAACGGTGTGTACGTGGGTGGCGTTCAGCGTGAATACAACGCGTTCATCACCAACCAGCTGCGCGCCGCGCAGACGCAAAGCAGTGGCCTGACCGCGCGCTATGAGCAGATGTCGAAAATCAACGACATGCTCTCGGACACCACCAACTCATTGTCTGCCACGCTGCAGGACTTTTTCGCCACCTTACAGACGCTGGTCAGTAACGCTGAAGATCCGGCTGCACGTCAGGCTTTGCTTGGCAAAGCCGGTGGCCTGGTTAACCAGTTCAAAGTGACCGACCAGTATCTGCGTGATCAGGACAAACAGGTTAACCTGTCAATCTCTTCAAGCGTTGACCAGATCAACAGCTATGCGAAACAGATTGCCGACCTGAACGAAAAAATCACCAAGATGACGGGTGTAGGTGCCGGGGCTTCACCTAACGATCTGCTCGACCAACGCGATCAACTGGTCAGTGAACTGAACCAGATCATCGGTGTTGAAGTGAGTCAGCAGGATGGCAGCACCTTTAACGTTACTATGGCTAATGGCTACAACCTGGTGCAGGGCAGTAAAGCAAATCAACTGGCGGCGGTGCAGAGCAAAGCCGACCCTTCGCGCATTACCGTGGCGTATGTTGATGATGTGGCGGGCAACGTTGAAATCCCGGAAAAACTGTTAACTAACGGTTCTTTGGGCGGCCTGCTGACTTTCCGTTCGCAGGATCTTGACCAGACGCGCAATACCCTCAACCAGATGGCGCTGGTGTTTGCTGATTCTTTCAACGAACAGCACCGTCAGGGTGTTGACGCCAACGGCAACACCAACGTCGATTTCTTTAATTTCGGTGGTTCTTCCGTCGTATCAAACGCCAAAAATACCGGCACTTCCGCACTGACCTCGACTATCACCGACAGCAGCCAGGTGCAGGCGACCAATTATAAAGTGGTTTTCGACGGCACGGACTGGCAGGTCACACGTCTGGCAGATAACACCACCTTCACGGCGACAGTCACTGGCGGCAAGATGAGCTTCGATGGTCTGGAAATCGACGTGACCGGGACGCCAAACGCTAAAGACAGCTTCACGGTGAAACCGGTCAACGATGTGATCGTGAATATGGAACTGGCTATCACCAATGAATCGCAGATCGCGATGGGGGCGAATGACGCTGACAACGGTGAAAGCGACAACCGTAACGGTAAA
Source organism: Trabulsiella guamensis ATCC 49490 (assembly GCF_000734965.1). Lineage (GTDB taxonomy): Bacteria > Pseudomonadota > Gammaproteobacteria > Enterobacterales > Enterobacteriaceae > Trabulsiella > Trabulsiella guamensis. The sequence continues at coordinate 28,970 of NZ_JMTB01000040.1, read as the reverse complement.
GCGCTACTGGACCTGCAAAATCAGAAGCTGGTAGGCGGCAAGAAAACTTTTAACGATGCCTACGCGACCATTGTCAGCGATGTCGGTAACCGTACCGCGTCGCTGAAAGTCAGCAACACCACCCAGGGCAATGTGGTCACTCAACTGACGAAACAACAGCAGTCGATTTCCGGGGTTAACCTGGATGAAGAGTACGGCAACCTGCAACTGTACCAGCAATATTATCTGGCGAACGCCCAGGTGTTGCAGACCGCCAATACGCTGTTTGACGCTCTGATCAACATTCGCTAAGGAGACAGCCGACAATGCGTGTAAGTACGTTAATGATGTACCAGCAGAACATGCGTGGTATTACCGACTCGCAATCTCGCTGGCTGGGTTATGGCGAACAAATGTCTACTGGCAAACGTGTCAATCGCCCGTCTGACGATCCTATTGCCGCATCACAGGCTGTTGTGTTGGCCCAGGCGCAGGCGCAGAACAGCCAGTTTGCCACTGCCCGTTCTTTTGCAACGCAGCGTGTTTCGCAGGAAGAGAACGTGATGAGTCAGGTGACGTTATCAATTACCTCCGCACAGGAAACTCTCGTTGCGGCGAGTAATGGCACCCTGAGTGACGATGACCGTGCATCGTTTGCCACGCAACTGCAGGGTGTTCGCGACCAGCTGATGAACCTGGCCAACAGCCAGGACGGTAACGGTCGTTATATGTTCGCCGGTTACCAGACGGATACGGCACCTTTTGCCGATGACGGTACTTATGTCGGTGGGACAGTGAACGTCGAACAGCAGGTTGATTACTCCCGCAGCATGGTTATTGGCCATACCGGCGACAAAATTTTTGACCATCTGACCAGTAACGCCACACCAGGTACGGACAGTAATCTGTTCGTGATGCTCGATACCGCCATCGCCGCGCTGAAAACCCCGGTAGAGGGTGATGATGCGGCAGCAGCGGCGGCACAGGCGGTGGTGAATAAGTCTGCGGATGGACTGAAAAACTCACTCAACAACGTCGTAACTGTTCGTTCTGAACTGGGGACCCAGCTTGTCGAACTGGGTAAACTTGACGATTTGGGTGATGACCGGGCATTGAGTCAGACGCAGCAAATGAGCGATCTGATCGATGTAGACTGGAACGCCACGATATCTAACTATGTCATGCAGCAGGCGGCTCTCCAGGCGTCGTACAAAGCGTTTAGCGACATGCAGGGAATGTCGTTGTTCCAGCTGAACAGCTAAACGCTTTGCCTCTTAGCATGTCCTGAAACCGGCATGTTTTCTCAGCCCGCTCCCCTCACCCCGGAGCGGGCTTTTTTTTAACGTGATGCCTGCGTTGCGGATGTGCGTGGAGCACGGTCAGTCAGGCGAATCAGCAGCGCTATCGCCCCCGCGACGGTTGCCAGCATCACCACCCCCGTCCACCCCGCCATCGCATACAGTTTGCTGCCCACTGCCGAGCCGGACGCCATCCCGATAAACACTACTGTAAACAACAGGGCGTTCAGCCGGCCCCGTGCCTGCGGCTCGAGACCATAGACCAGATTCTGGTGCGCCACTAAGCTCGACTGTAAACCAAGGTCAAAGCCGACGGCTGAAAGGGCAATTAGCACCAGCTGACCTTCGGCTGGCAATGCCGGCAAGGCAAACATCAGCGCAAAGGAGAGGGTGACCAGCGCCGCGCCCAGTTGCGTCACGCGCGAGGCGCCGACTTTATCCGCCAGCCCACCGGCGAGCGGGGCGGCAAGCGCGCCTGCAGCGCCGGCTATTCCATATCCCCCGGCCGCCGCGCTGCCCAGCCGGAAATGCTCAAGCAACATAACGGCAAGCGTCGACCAGAAGGCGCTGAAAGCAACCGATAAAAAACCTTGCGCCAGTGCCGCACGACGCAGTTCCGGATAGTGACGCCACAGGTGTGCCATCGATTTCATCAGCGCCGGATAACTCAGTGTTGAGTGGACAGCGAAACGCGGCAGAGCAAACCACAATAGTACACCCATCGCGGCGATGCTCACGGCAGCGGCCTGATACATCTCGCGCCAGCCAAACGCCGCACCGACCAGCCCACTGACAGTCCGCGACAGCAGAATGCCGAGCAGCAGACCGGTCATCACCGTACCGACCGTTTTCCCCTGTTTTCCGGCGGGTGACAGAATGGCGGCAGCGGGGACGATGTCCTGCGCCATGGTCGCCATCATGCCTGTCAACAGGCTGAAGACCAGCAGCGTGTGCAGACCGCTGCTCAGGCTGCAGAGAAACAGCAGCAGTGCCAGCAACGCGCTTTTGCTGACAATCAGCGTACGGCGGTCATGACGGTCGCCGAGCGGTAGCAGAAACAAAATGCCGAGTGCGTAGCCGGCCTGCGTCAGCGTCGGCACCAGACCCATGCCTTCGACACTGAGATGCAGATCGCGCCCCATCAGCGGCAGTAATGGCTGGGCATAATAAATCGCGGCAACGCTGAAACCTGCGCCCAGCGCGAGTATGAAAATAACCCAGTTGGGTCTGAAAGCCTGTGTCATGATGATGTCCTCGTAAACGGTATGGCGCTATTTTTCCCGGTTTACGGCTGGCGCTGTAGCGGGGGCGATGGTAAAACAGTTATACGTAATACGTATAAGCATGGATACAGTAATGAAGCAGGAGCGTATAGATCGCGTTGAACTGATGCGCACCTTTATCCGCATCGTGGAGGCCGGTTCGCTGTCGGCGGCAGCGAGGCAACTGGAGACCACCCAGGCGACCATCAGCCGCCGTCTGCAGTCGCTGGAAACGCTGCTGGGGGCGAAACTTATCCTGCGCACCACGCATGCGATGAAGCTGACGGACGACGGCGAGCGCTGCTACCAGCACGCCAGAAACGTGATTGATGCCTGGCTGGCGCTGGAGGATGATCTGCAGGTCGCGGAAGATGAGCCGGTAGGCATTCTGAAAGTGCGAGCGCCGCATGCCTTCGGGCAACAGCAACTGCTCACGCCGCTGGTGGCGTTTCTGCATAAGTATCCGCAGCTCTCTGTGGAATGGATGCTTAACGATAAATCGGTCGATTTTCTCAGTGATAATATCGACTGCGCGATCCGCGTTGGCGCGGAAGTGGATCCGGCGACGGTGTCCGTTTTACTGGCAGAAGTGCCACGCTGCATGGTCGCGACCCCCACGTTTCTGGCTCGCTACCCTGCGATCACCAAACCTGAACAACTGTCGGCGCTGCCGTGGGTGGCGATCAATACCTTTTATCAGCACGATGTGACGCTTCATCAGGTGACGGGTGAAAGTTGTACGATAGACATCGTTCCCCGGTTGAGTACCGACAGTATCTATGTTGCGCGAAATACGGCGCTGGCGAACACTGGCGTGGTTATCATTTCCAGCTGGCTGGTGGAAGAGGATGTGCGGGAGGGGCGACTGGTGGAGATTTTGCCGCAGTGGCGGGCAGCGCCGTTGCCGGTACATCTGGTATATCCCTGGGCGCGCTATTATCCGACGCGGTTGCGGCGCTTTCTCGATCTGATGCGTGAGGTAATGCCGCAAATCGCGGGGATGCGGCGCCCGGAAGCGGAATAAAAAAAGCCGACCTGAGGAGGTCGGCTTTTTCATGCTTAGCGCTTACTCAGTCGGCTGCGGACGTGTCGGCCCGGACTGCGCCTGGTGCGTTGCGCTGTGACCGCCAGCGGCACCTTTACCTTCGAAGGCAAAGGCCGGGCGAACCCAGTCGCTGTGACGCGGCGGTTCCGGGGTATATTCCGGGGCCGGCGCGCGGGTCATTGGCGCAGTGGCGTGATGATTGTCGGCAGGCGCTGCTTTTGCTGTTACCACAGCAGCAGGTTTCACCTCTTCAACAGGCTCGACCGGCGCTGTCACGACTGGCTCAGCAGCGGGTTCGCTGACAGATTCAACCGCGACCGGTTCAACCGCCGCTGCAACTTCTGCCACCGGTACGTCTTCAACCAGCGTTTCTTTGGTTTCTTCTGCCGTTTCCACGGCGGCTTCAACTTCAGCAGCCACTTCTTCGGCGACGACTTCATCTTCTGCAGCGATAAGGTGCGGCTGTTCAGTTATCGGCGTAGCGATAACCTCAGGATGAGTGGTTTCAACCACCGGCTCCTGCGGTTCACTCGTCACTGGCTGCGGTTCAACCACAACAGGCTGTTCTGCCGGCGTTAATGCGGCGTCTACGACGACAGCGGCAACCTCAGGCTGAACATCGGCGATAACCGGCGCTGCTTGTTGCGTTTCTTTCTGCTCGATCTGCTCGTCAGCCGGACGGGCAACCGGATAGCGGATCCACACTTTACCGGAAGCCATTTCCGGCGACGCACAGGCCACGGTCAGCGGCATCGGCGACTGCAGCGGGTAACGCTCGTCACGATAACGACGACGGCGCTGGCCGCTGACACGCAGGTGACGCGGTGAACGACGTGAACGACGCGGCATACCTGCGGTATCTCGCGCTTCGGCGTTTTCGTCCTGCTCAACCGGTGTTTCAATCACTGCTGGCAGATCGATTTTCGCCAGTTCTGTACGCTGCGCGGTAACCACCGGCTGCGACTCTTCGGTTACGTCACCGGCAACAGCAGCAGCTTCCTGCTCTGCGGAGACAATGCGGACTTTCTGAGCCAGCTGGCGCGGCTTACGGCGCGGCATGACCTGAACGCGTTCTTCCTGTTCGGTCTCCTGCGTTGCCGGCTGCTCGTCACGGTTTTGCGCTTTGGCTTCCTGCTGCGCCTGGCGTTTATCATCGTTGTTACGACGGCGGTTACGCTCACGACGCGGCTGTTGCGGCTGCTCGTCGCGACCCTGCGCTTTTTCGGTATCATCAACTGTCGTCTGCTGGCGGGCTTCACGCGTTTCGGCGTTCTGCTGCTGTTTTTCGCGACGGTTACGGCGGTTCTCTTCACGCCCCTCGCCGTTGTCGTTGCGGTTATCACGACGATCATCACGGCGATCATTACGGTCGCGACGGTTGTTCTGACGTGATTTACGACGATCCTGCTGACGCTCAGGTTTCTCTTCTTTCTTCGCTGGCGCCGGTTCAACCGCTTGCGGCGCTTCACTACCGGCAAAGAGATTTTTCAGCGCACCGAAGAAACGAGACACCAGGCCCGGTTCTGCCGGAGCCGCAGGGGCTTTTGGTGCGGCTGGCGCGGCGGCTTTCGTTTTCGGCGCAGCAGCTTCTGCCGGCGGCGCAGGCGGAACGTCAGGCATCACGAAAGTTGCCAGCGCAGGTTGCTCAGGGCGTTTACGCTCAGCAGGCTCTTCTTCCGATGGCATCGCCATCTCTTCTTCATGCAGTTTCGGCAGCAGATAGCTCAGGGTTGGCGTCTCTTCGCCTTTACGCACGCGCAGTACGGAGTAGTGCGGCGTTTCCATCTGATCGTTCGGCACGATTACGCAGCGTACGCCGCCCTGACGGGCTTCGATGGCGCTCACGGCGCTGCGTTTTTCGTTCAGCAGATAGGACGCAATCGGTACAGGGACAATCGCATGCACTTCCTGGGTGTTCTCTTTCAGCGCTTCTTCTTCAATCAGACGCAGAATCGAGAGCGACAGGGATTCGTTATCACGGACGGTGCCGGTACCACTACAGCGTGGGCAGACGTGATGGCTGGATTCACCCAGCGATGGGCTCAGACGCTGACGGGACATCTCCAGCAGGCCGAAGCGCGAAATGTGGCTTATCTGAATGCGGGCTCTGTCCTGGCGCACTGCTTCACGCAGACGGTTTTCAACTGCGCGCTGGTGGCGTACCGGGGTCATATCGATAAAGTCGATAACGATCAGGCCGCCGAGGTCGCGCAGACGTAACTGGCGTGCGATTTCGTCTGCCGCTTCGAGGTTAGTGTTAAACGCGGTCTCTTCGATGTCGCCGCCGCGGGTTGCGCGTGCGGAGTTGATATCAATCGCGGTTAACGCTTCGGTGGAGTCAATAACGATTGAGCCACCGGATGGCAGACGCACTTCACGCTGGAAAGCGGATTCGATCTGCGATTCGATCTGGTAGTGGCTGAACAGCGGAATTTCACCGGTGTACAGTTTGATTTTGCTGCTGAAATCCGGACGACCCAGGGCGGCGATGTGCTGGCGCGCCAGCTCAAGCACTTTCGGGTTATCAATCAGAATTTCGCCGATGTCCTGGCGCAGGTAATCACGGAAGGCGCGAACAATAACGTTACTTTCCTGATGGATAAGGAACGGCGCCGGACGACTCTCTGCGGCTTTCTGAATCGCTTCCCAGTGTTTCAGTCGGAAGCTCAGGTCCCACTGCAACGCCTCAGCGGATTTACCCACCCCGGCGGTACGCACGATAAGCCCCATGCCGTCCGGCAGTTCAAGACTGGCCAGCGCTTCTTTCAGTTCGGTACGGTCATCACCTTCGATACGGCGTGAAATGCCTCCCGCACGCGGGTTATTGGGCATCAGTACCAGATAGCTACCCGCCAGGCTGATAAAGGTGGTTAATGCAGCGCCTTTATTACCACGCTCTTCTTTATCAATCTGAACGATAACTTCCTGGCCTTCGCGCAGAACATCTTTAATGTTAGGGCGGCCATGGGCGTTATAGCTGGCAGGGAAATACTCGCGGGCGATTTCTTTAAGGGGGAGAAAACCGTGACGTTCAGCGCCGTAATCAACAAATGCGGCTTCCAGACTCGGTTCAATGCGGGTGATTTTACCTTTGTAGATGTTCGCTTTTTTCTGTTCGTGTCCTGGGCTTTCGATATCCAGATCGTACAGACGCTGCCCATCAACAAGGGCGACACGCAACTCTTCCTGCTGAGTTGCGTTAATTAACATTCTTTTCATCGTAACTTACTCATTATTCGTACATTGACGACTAAGCTGCGGGCAGAGTAATGCCTTTCCGGGGGTGAACCGATGGCCTCGTGTCTGTTCACGTCGCCAACCTCACGGTTGTCGCTCGCTTAAGAGGCGCAGAGTGTCGGCTGCCTGTGTTGTTGAGACAAACACAGCGCAATTAACAGGGGAACAGCCTGGGAAAACTCTCCAGAGTTGCTTCCATTTACCGGTAAGGACTGCAACCCGCAGCCCGCTAACTGCCTGAAAGATCAATACGTCTTACGCCATTGCTGCGTGGATGATCGGTCGGGCAAAACTGGTAATTCCGCAAATTTCCTTGTTTTAACAAGATTCAACACGGAAAACGGCATCATTATTCCATTGCTAACCTTGTTATAGCAAGATGACTTTTACCATTTGTTACCCGGTTACTCACAGTTTTTGCACCTCTCTGTCAGGATTGTTCTAATAACAAGCAATCCCATCAGTAAGATGTCTGATGTAACCAGGTCACCATAATATAAGCATAGAAAAATGAGTGGCGCGAATGCGCCTGGCTATTTAGAATCGCCGACCATGAAAACTGAGACTCCAGCCGTAAAATTAGTCGCGATTTCTGCTGATGAAGCAGGACAACGCATCGATAACTTTTTGCGCACTCAATTAAAAGGTGTGCCAAAAAGTATGATTTACCGCATTCTGCGTAAAGGCGAAGTGCGGGTTAACAAAAAACGCATTAAGCCTGAATATAAACTCGAAGCGGGCGATGAAGTGCGTATTCCGCCGGTTCGCGTCGCCGAACGCGAAGAAGACGCCGTATCCCCACATTTACAAAAGGTCGCAGCGCTGAGCGATGTCATCCTTTATGAAGACGATCACATCCTGGTGCTGAATAAACCGTCTGGTACGGCGGTGCATGGCGGCAGCGGGCTGAGTTTTGGCGTGATTGAAGGGTTGCGCGCGCTGCGCCCGGATGCGCGTTTCCTTGAACTGGTGCACCGTCTCGACCGCGATACCTCGGGCGTGCTGCTGGTGGCGAAAAAACGTTCGGCATTGCGTTCGCTGCATGAACAACTGCGCGAAAAAGGCATGCAAAAAGATTATCTGGCGCTGGTTCGTGGCCAGTGGCAGTCGCATATGAAAGTGGTACAGGCACCGTTACTAAAAAACATTCTCCAGAGCGGCGAGCGTATTGTCCGTGTCAGCCAGGAAGGGAAACCGTCAGAGACGCGATTCAAAGTCGAAGAGCGCTACGCGTTCGCTACGCTGGTGCGTTGCAGCCCGGTGACCGGGCGTACTCATCAGATCCGTGTTCACACGCTTCATGCCGGGCATCCTATCGCTTTTGACGATCGCTATGGCGACCGCGAGTTTGATAAGCAACTGGCACCGACAGGACTGTCACGCCTGTTTCTTCATGCCGCCGCGCTGAAATTTCAGCATCCGGCTACCGGTGAAATACTGCGCATTGAAGCGCCAATGGACGAGCAGTTAAAACACTGTCTTAAAGTGTTACGTGGTTGATTTATTGCCGGCTGGCGCGACTTATGCCAGCAACGGATTCAAATGCTCGCGTCGTAACATCTGACAGAGCGCGATAAGCGGCAGGCCAACCAGCGTGTTCGGGTCGCGTCCCTCCAGCCGTTCGAAGAGAGAAATGCCTAAGCCTTCACTTTTAAAACTGCCCGCACAATTCAGCGGGCTTTCTTTACGGATGTAATCGCGAATTTCCTGCTCAGTCAGATGGCGAAAATGTACATCAAACGGCTCGCATTCGGTTTGCAGATGGCCGTTCGCTGAATTATAAAGCGCGAGCCCGGTATAAAAAGTGACAATATTGCCGCTGGCTTTCTTTAATTGTTTAAACGCATTCTCTTCTGTATGCGGTTTACCGGTAATCGCGCCGTCCAGAATACAGACCTGATCGGATCCAATAATAAGGTGCGACGGAAATCGTTGAGCGAGAGCCTGCGCTTTGGCCTGCGCCAGCCGTAGCACCAGCTGGCGAGGCGACTCATCCGCGAACGATGTTTCATCGACTTGCGGTGCGGCACATTCGAACGAAACACCGAGCTTTTCCAGTAGCATTCGGCGGTAGGGTGAGGTCGAAGCAAGTACAAGGTTTGGCATATTTTTTCAGTCAGGTATGGCGAATCGGTTAGCGTCATTTTAAACTACAGGCCGCAATGTGTGCGAATAAATGGCAAAAGGCGTCTACGGGTGCCTTTTTCTTTGACTATACGACGTTACAAAGTTAATATGCGCGCCCTATGCAAAAGGTAAAATTACCCCTGACTCTTGATCCGGTTCGTACCGCTCAAAAACGCCTCGATTACCAGGGTGTCTATACGCCCGATCAGGTTGAGCGTGTTGCCGAATCTGTAGTCAGTGTGGACAGCGATGTAGAATGCGACATGTCATTTGCCATCGATAACCAGCGCCTCGCGGTGATTACCGGCGATGCAAAGGTGACGGTGACTCTCGAATGTCAGCGCTGCGGGAAACCGTTCACGCATCACGTTCACACAACGTATTGTTTCAGTCCGGTTCGTTCTGACGAACAGGCTGAGGCACTCCCGGAAGCGTATGAGCCGATTGAGGTTAACGAATTCGGTGAAATCGACCTGCGGGCGATGGTGGAGGATGAAATCATTCTCTCCTTGCCAGTGGTTCCGGTGCATGATTCTGAACACTGTGAAGTGTCCGACGCGGACATGGTCTTTGGTGAACTGCCTGAAGAGGCGCAAAAGCCAAACCCATTTGCCGCATTAGCCAGCTTAAAGCGTAAGTAATTGAGGAGTAAGGTCCATGGCCGTACAACAGAATAAACCAACCCGTTCCAAACGTGGCATGCGTCGTTCCCATGACGCGCTGACCGCAGTTACCAGCCTGTCTGTAGACAAGACTTCTGGTGAGACCCACCTGCGTCACCACATCACCGCCGACGGTTACTACCGCGGTCGCAAGGTTATCGCTAAGTAATCACGCGAAAGCGTGAAGCTTAGTGCGGATTTCCCCGCGCAGGCGGGGAGAAACGAACCGGGCAGCGACGATACCTTGACACGTCTGACCATAGCGTTAGATGTCATGGGAGGCGATTTTGGTCCTTCCGTGACGGTGCCTGCAGCTTTGCAGGCACTGGGTTTCAATTCGCAACTCTCCCTTCTTTTAGTCGGTGATCCCGACGCCATCTCGCCATTACTCGCCAAAGCTGATTTCGAACAACGTTCGCGTCTGCAGATTATCCCTGCACAGTCAGTTATTGCCAGTGATGCGCGACCGTCTCATGCTGTGCGTAACAGCCGGGGCAGTTCGATGCGTATCGCGCTCGAACTGGTGAAAGAAGGGCGCGCACAGGCTTGCGTCAGTGCGGGAAATACTGGCGCGCTGATGGGGCTGGCGAAATTATTGCTCAAGCCAATAGAAGGCATTGAGCGTCCGGCGCTGGTGACAGTGTTGCCGCACCAGCAGAAGGGCAAAACGGTCGTGCTTGATCTGGGCGCGAACGTTGATTGCGATAGTACAATGCTGGTGCAGTTTGCGATCATGGGGGCGGTGCTGGCGGAAGAAGTCGTCGGTGTCAGCAAACCACGTGTCGCGTTACTGAATATCGGTGAAGAAGAGAGCAAAGGGCATGAAAGCATTCGTGACGCTTCTGCTTTGCTTAAAACTGTGCCAACTATCAACTATATTGGTTATCTTGAAGCCAACGAGTTGTTAACGGGTAAGACCGATGTGCTGGTCTGTGACGGATTCACCGGAAACGTCACGTTAAAGACCATGGAAGGCGTTGTCAGAATGTTTCTTTCACTGCTGAAATCGCAGGGGGAAGGGAAAAAACGGTCGTGGTGGCTGATATTATTAAAGCGTTGGTTACAAAAAAGCCTCTCCAGGCGATTCAGTCACCTCAACCCCGACCAGTATAATGGCGCCTGTCTGTTAGGATTGCGCGGCACGGTGATTAAAAGCCATGGTGCAGCCAATCAGCGCGCGTTCAGCGTAGCGATTGAACAGGCAGTGCAGGCGGTGCAGCGGGAAGTCCCTCAGCGGATTGCCGCTCGCCTGGAATCTGTATTACCGGAAAAAGACTGAGCGTACATGTATACGAAGATTATTGGTACCGGCAGTTATCTGCCCACACAGGTGCGAACTAACGCCGATTTGGAAAAGATGGTTGATACGTCTGACGAGTGGATTGTCACACGCACAGGTATCCGTGAACGTCGTATTGCTGCGCCGAATGAAACCGTTGCAACAATGGGCTTCGAAGCCGCACAGCGTGCGCTGGAGATGGCGGGTATCGCGAAAGATGATATCGGCCTCATCGTTGTGGCGACGACCTCAGCAACGCACGCTTTTCCAAGCGCTGCCTGCCAGATTCAGGGCATGCTCGGCATTAAAGGCTGCCCGGCGTTTGACGTCGCCGCCGCCTGCGCCGGTTTTACTTATGCGCTGAGCGTGGCTGATATGTACGTGAAATCCGGTGCGGTTAAACACGCGCTGGTGATTGGCTCCGATGTGCTGGCTCGCACCTGCGATCCGACCGATCGCGGCACGATCATTATTTTCGGCGATGGCGCGGGCGCTGTCGTGTTAAGTGCCTCTGAAGAGCCGGGTATTATCTCTACCCATCTTCACGCAGATGGCAGCTATGGCGAGCTGTTAACGCTGCCGAACGCTGATCGCGTGAATCCGGAAAACTCGATTTACCTGACGATGGCGGGTAACGAAGTCTTTAAAGTGGCTGTCACGGAACTGGCGCATATTGTCGATGAGACGCTGGCGGCCAACAACCTCGATCGTTCGCAACTGGACTGGCTGGTGCCACACCAGGCGAACCTGCGTATTATCAGCGCGACCGCGAAAAAGTTGGGCATGTCGATGGACAACGTGGTTGTCACCCTCGACCGTCACGGCAACACCTCTGCCGCGTCAGTGCCGTGTGCGCTGGACGAAGCGGTTCGCGACGGTCGCATCAAGCGAGGCCAACTGGTGCTCCTTGAGGCCTTCGGCGGCGGTTTCACTTGGGGTTCTGCGCTGGTCCGTTTCTAAAATAAGGAAGAATAAGATGACGCAATTTGCTTTTGTGTTCCCTGGACAGGGTTCGCAAACTGTCGGGATGTTGTCTGAAATGGCAGCCGTTTACCCGATTATTGAAGAGACTTTTGCTGAAGCCTCTGCGGCACTGGGCTATGATCTGTGGGCACTGACACAACAGGGACCTGCGGAAGAACTGAACAAAACCTGGCAGACGCAACCGGCGCTGCTGACAGCGTCTGTCGCGCTGTACCGTGTCTGGCAGCAGCAGGGCGGTAAAACACCTGCGCTGATGGCCGGTCACAGCCTTGGCGAATATTCTGCGCTGGTGTGTGCAGGCGTGATTGCTTTCGCTGATGCCGTTCGTCTGGTAGAGCTCCGTGGTAAATTCATGCAGGAAGCGGTACCGGAAGGCACGGGCGCCATGTCAGCAATCATCGGCCTTGATGATGCCGCGATTGCCAAAGCGTGCGAAGAATCTGCTGAAGGACAGGTGGTTTCCCCGGTTAACTACAACTCGCCGGGCCAGGTGGTTATCGCCGGGCATAAAGAGGCGGTTGAACGTGCGGGTGCTGCCTGTAAAGCTGCGGGCGCGAAACGTGCGCTGCCGCTGCCGGTCAGCGTACCGTCACACTGCGCGCTGATGAAACCTGCTGCGGAAAAACTGGCGGTTGAGCTGGCGAAAATCACCTTCAACGCGCCGCAGATTCCCGTCGTGAATAACGTCGACGTGAAAAGCGAAACGTCGGCCGGTGCTATCCGTGACGCGCTGGTTCGCCAGCTGTACAGCCCGGTTCAGTGGACGAAAACCGTCGAGTTTATGGCCGCGCAGGGCGTTGAACACTTATATGAAGTCGGGCCGGGTAAAGTCCTCACCGGGCTGACAAAACGTATTGTCGACACACTGACAGCGTCGGCCATTAATGAGCCGGCGGCGATGTCAGCGGCGTTAGAACAATAACAGAGGAAAAACAAAACCATGAGTTTTGAAGGAAAAATCGCGCTGGTTACCGGTGCAAGCCGTGGCATTGGCCGCGCAATTGCTGAAACGCTCGTCGCCCGTGGTGCGAAGGTCATCGGTACGGCGACCAGCGAAAGCGGTGCGCAGGCGATCAGCGACTATTTAGGTGCCAACGGAAAAGGTCTGATGCTGAATGTGACCGATCCAGCATCTATCGAATCTGTACTGGAAAATATTCGCGCAGAGTTTGGCGAAGTCGACATTCTGGTCAATAATGCCGGGATTACTCGCGATAACCTGCTTATGCGAATGAAAGAAGAAGAGTGGTCAGATATTCTCGAAACCAATCTTTCATCAGTTTTCCGTCTGTCAAAAGCGGTAATGCGCGCTATGATGAAAAAGCGTCACGGGCGTATTATCACTATCGGTTCTGTGGTTGGTACCATGGGAAATGCCGGTCAGGCCAACTACGCTGCGGCGAAAGCGGGTCTTATCGGTTTCAGTAAATCGCTGGCGCGCGAAGTGGCGTCTCGCGGCATTACTGTGAACGTTGTTGCTCCGGGCTTTATTGAAACGGACATGACGCGTGCGCTTTCTGATGATCAGCGTGCGGGTATTCTGGCGGAAGTTCCAGCGGGTCGCCTTGGCGACGCAAAAGAAATCGCCAGTGCGGTTGCATTCTTAGCTTCTGACGAAGCGAGTTACATCACGGGTGAAACTCTGCACGTTAACGGCGGGATGTACATGGTTTGACCGCGATTTGCACAATATGCTCAGGAACCACGCACTTCGTGCAATCCGGAGCAGGATAATGTGCAAAATAATTTGCGTTATTAGGGCGAATACCCGCAAAATAGCGTAAAATCGTGGTAAGACCTGCCGGGATTTAGTTGCAAATTTTTCAACATTTTATACACTACGAAAACCATCGCGAAAGCGAGTTTTGATAGGAAATTTAAGAGTATGAGCACTATCGAAGAACGCGTTAAGAAAATTATCGGCGAGCAGCTGGGCGTTAAGCAGGAAGAAGTTACCAACAATGCTTCCTTCGTTGAGGACCTGGGCGCTGATTCTCTTGACACCGTTGAGCTGGTAATGGCTCTGGAAGAAGAGTTTGATACTGAGATTCCGGACGAAGAAGCTGAGAAGATCACCACCGTTCAGGCTGCCATTGATTACATCAACGGCCACCAGGCGTAAGTGAACATCTCCAGGCGGTCACTCGACCGCCTGAGTTTTATCTTTAATTCGTCCCACGAATCTCTTTTTTTATCCCTCCCTGGAGGACAAACGTGTCTAAGCGTCGTGTAGTTGTGACCGGACTGGGCATGTTGTCTCCTGTCGGCAATACCGTAGAGTCTACCTGGAAAACTCTCCTTGCCGGTCAGAGTGGCATCAGCCTGATCGACCATTTCGATACTAGCGCCTATGCAACGAAATTTGCTGGCTTAGTAAAGGATTTTAACTGTGATGACATCATCTCGCGTAAAGAACAGCGCAAGATGGATGCCTTCATTCAATACGGAATTGTCGCTGGCGTTCAGGCCATGCAGGATTCTGGCCTTGAAGTGACGGAAGAGAACGCCAGTCGTATCGGCGCCGCTATCGGCTCTGGTATTGGTGGTCTCGGTTTAATCGAAGAAAACCATAGTTCTCTGGTTAATGGCGGTCCGCGTAAGATCAGCCCGTTCTTCGTTCCGTCTACTATTGTGAACATGGTGGCGGGTCATCTGACTATCATGTTTGGTCTGCGTGGGCCAAGTATCTCCATCGCGACCGCCTGTACATCAGGCGTGCATAATATTGGCCATGCGGCCCGTATTATTGCGTACAACGATGCTGACGTGATGCTGGCAGGTGGGGCAGAAAAAGCCAGTACGCCGCTCGGCGTAGGTGGTTTCGGTGCAGCTCGTGCGCTGTCTACCCGCAATGATAACCCGCAGGCGGCAAGCCGTCCGTGGGACAAAGACCGTGATGGCTTCGTGCTGGGCGACGGCGCAGGCATTATCGTGCTGGAAGAGTACGAACACGCGAAAAAACGCGGCGCGAAAATCTACGCTGAAGTGGTCGGCTTTGGTATGAGCAGTGATGCCTACCATATGACGTCACCGCCGGAAAATGGCGCAGGCGCTGCGCTGGCAATGGTTAACGCACTCCGCGATGCAGGTATTGAACCGGGCCAGATTGGCTACGTCAACGCTCACGGCACGTCCACCCCTGCGGGTGACAAAGCCGAAGCGCAGGCGGTAAAAAATGTGTTTGGCGCAGCCGCCAGCCGCGTGATGGTTAGCTCGACCAAATCCATGACCGGTCATCTGTTAGGTGCAGCGGGTGCAGTGGAATCCATCTACTCTATCCTTGCGCTGCGTGACCAGGCTGTACCGCCGACCATCAACCTGGATAACCCGGATGAAGGTTGTGATCTGGACTTCGTGCCACACGAAGCGCGCCAGGTCAGCGGAATGGAGTATACCCTGTGTAACTCCTTCGGCTTTGGCGGCACCAACGGCTCTCTGATCTTCAAAAAGGTCTGATCCTCTCTGTTAAGGCCTGCTTTTGCAGGCCTTTCCTTTAAGCGTATTCCTCTTGTAACCCATCCGGGCTGCTGCCAGACTGACAGAGACAGATAAGGAGCTTCTATGTTCTTGATTAACGGTAAAGAACGGGACTCTCTGGCGGCCAATGATCGCGCTGTTCAGTTTGGCGATGGCTGCTTTACGACGGCGAGAGTTCGTAACGGCAAAGTCGATTTTCTCGAGGCTCACCTGCAGCGCCTGCAGACGACCTGCCATGCGCTGATGATCCCTTTTGCCGATGAAGCCCCGCTGCGTGACGAAATGCTACAGATGGCGGCAGAGAAGGGTGATGGCGTCCTGAAAGTGATCATCACTCGTGGCAATGGTGGTCGTGGTTACAGTCCGGCAACCTGCCTGACGCCGACCCGTATTCTCTCAGTTTCGCCCGCGCCGGCGCAGTATGTTCGCTGGCGGGAAGAGGGCATTACGCTGGTATTAAGCCCGGTACGACTCGGGCGTAACCCGCATCTTGCCGGGCTCAAGCATCTGAATCGCCTTGAACAGGTGCTGATCCGTGCGCATCTTGAGCAGACAGACGCGCAGGAAGCACTGGTCCTTGACAGTGAAGGGTGGGTTACGGAATGCTGTGCGGCTAATTTGTTCTGGCGGGCGGGTGATACTGTCTTTACACCGCGGCTCACCCATGCGGGCGTCAATGGCATCATGCGTCAGTTTTGTCTTTCGCTACTGGCACAAAGCCGGTATCGCGTTGTCGAAGTGAATGCGCGAGAAGAGGCGGTACAGCAGGCGGATGAAGTTCTGTTGTGTAACGTACTGATGCCGATCGTGCCGGTGAAGGCGTTTGGCGAGGTTTGCTACCTGTCACATGAACTGTTTGAATTTTTAGCCCCACGTTGTGAGTCATCCGATTAGCCATGAAGAAAATGTTACGTTTTGTCCTGTTGTTGCTGGTGGTGATGGGTATCGCCGCAGGTGTCGGGATGTGGAAAGTCC
This sequence comes from Trabulsiella guamensis ATCC 49490, assembly GCF_000734965.1. Classification (GTDB taxonomy): domain Bacteria; phylum Pseudomonadota; class Gammaproteobacteria; order Enterobacterales; family Enterobacteriaceae; genus Trabulsiella; species Trabulsiella guamensis. Next base: position 12,645 of record NZ_JMTB01000040.1, on the reverse strand, counting down.
GCCAGTTCGCGGACAGCAAATTACTTATCAAAGAAGAAACCATTTTCACGCTGAAAGCGGGTACCGGGCGTAAAGTGTTGGGCGATCAGCTGCATGCGGATAAGATCATCAACCGCCCGCGCGTGTTCCAGTGGCTGTTGCGTGTCGAGCCGGATCTCTCCCATTTTAAAGCGGGCACTTACCGGCTCACCCCGCAGATGACCGTACGCGACATGCTTCTGCTGCTGGATAGCGGTAAAGAAGCGCAGTTCCCACTGCGTTTTGTGGAAGGGATGCGGCTCAGTGATTACCTCAGGCAATTGCGTGACGCGCCTTACATCAAACATACGCTGAAAGACGATGAGTACGCGACCGTTGCGCAGGCGCTGGAACTTGAACATACCGACTGGGTGGAGGGCTGGTTCTGGCCGGATACCTGGATGTACACCGCCAACACCACGGATATTGCGATCCTTAAACGCGCACATCTGAAAATGGTCAACGCGGTTGAACAGGCCTGGAAGGGGCGGATGGACAACCTGCCGTATCAGGACCAGAACCAGCTGGTGACCATGGCATCGATCATTGAAAAAGAGACGGCGGTCGCCAGCGAACGTGACCGCGTGGCATCGGTGTTTATTAACCGTTTGCGGCTCGGCATGCGTCTGCAGACCGATCCCACCGTGATTTACGGCATGGGAGCGAGTTATAATGGTAAATTGTCGCGCAAAGATCTGGAAACGCCGACAGCATATAACACCTATGTCATCGCTGGTCTGCCGCCGGGCCCCATCGCGACCCCAGGCGAAGCGTCGCTGAATGCGGCCGCGCATCCGGCGAAAACACCGTATCTCTATTTTGTGGCTGACGGTAAAGGTGGCCACCAGTTTACGACCAATCTCGCCAGCCATAACCGGGCGGTGCAGGATTACCTGAAAGTGCTTAAGGAAAAAAATGGCCAGTAATTACATCGTCATCGAAGGTCTGGAAGGGGCAGGCAAAACCACCGCTCGTAATATGGTGGTGGAAACGCTGGAGCAATTGGGTATTCGCGATCTGGTTTTCACCCGTGAACCCGGCGGCACTATCCTTGCAGAAAAATTGCGCAGTCTGGTGCTGGATATCAAATCGGTTGGCGATGAAGTTATTACGGATAAGGCGGAAGTACTGATGTTCTACGCGGCCCGTGTACAGTTGGTTGAAACGGTGATTAAACCGGCGCTGGCGAAAGGGCAGTGGGTAATTGGCGATCGCCACGATCTCTCAACACAAGCCTACCAGGGCGGCGGGCGCGGTATCGATCAGCATATGCTGGCGACATTACGCGATGCCGTGCTGGGCGATTTCCGCCCGAACCTGACGATTTACCTTGATGTGACGCCTGAAGTGGGCCTTAAGCGCGCCCGTGCACGTGGTGATCTCGACCGCATCGAACAGGAGTCGCTGGATTTCTTCAACCGTACCCGCGCGCGTTATCTCGAACTGGCGGCGCAGGACAGCAGTATTCGCACCATTGACGCCACCCAGCCGTTGGAAAAAGTTATGCAGGACATCCGCGACACCGTGACGGCGTGGGTGAAGGAGCAGCATGCATGAAATGGTATCCGTGGTTGCGCCCCCATTTTGAACAGCTGATTGCCAGTTATCAGGCCGGGCGTGGGCACCATGCGTTACTGATTCAGGCGTTGCCCGGTATGGGTGACGACGCGCTGATTTATGCGCTGAGCCGCTGGCTGATGTGTCATCAGCCGGATGGTCACAAAAGCTGCGGGCAGTGCCACAGTTGTCAGTTGATGCAGGCGGGAACGCATCCTGACTACTATCCTCTGATGCCGGAGAAAGGGAAAAACGCCCTCGGCATTGACGCCGTGCGTGAGGTGAGTGAAAAACTGTACGAGCATGCCCGGCTCGGCGGTGCAAAAGTGGTATGGGTAAGCGACGCAACGCAACTGACGGATGCTGCCGCCAACGCACTGTTAAAAACACTCGAAGAACCACCGGAGAACACCTGGTTTTTCCTTGCCTGCGAAGAGCCTGCTCGACTGCTGGCGACGCTGCGTAGCCGCTGTCGGTTACATCACCTGTCGCCGCCTGCGGAAAGCTGGGCGATGGCATGGCTTGAACGTGAAGTGACAACGTCACAAGAGGCCCGATTGACGGCATTGCGTCTGAGCGCAAGTGCACCAGCGGCGGCCCTTGAGTTATTACAGGAAAATCCCTGGGCTGCGCGCCAGCAACTTTGCCAGGCGCTTGAGGCGGCGCTGACCAGCCAGGACTGGCTTTCCCTGCTTCCGGTCTTCAACCATGACGATGCGACGACGCGGCTGCACTGGTTTGCCTCGTTGCTGCTGGATGCGCTTAAAATCCAGCAGAGCATTACCCTTCTGACAAACACCGATGCGCTGGCACTGACCGAAAAACTGGCCCGCACTTTGCCGGCGGCGACGCTACGGGCGATCGTTCAGGATGCCTGCGAATGCCGCGAACAACTGCTGAGCGTTGTCGGACTCAATCGCGAACTGATCCTTACCGAGCGCCTGTTGCGCTGGGAGCATTACCTGCAACCGGGAGCGGTACTTCCCGTATCTCAATTCTGAGAGAGACATTATGTTTTTAGTCGACTCACACTGCCATCTTGATGGCCTGGATTATCAATCCCTGCATAAAGATGTTAACGACGCGCTGACAAAAGCCGCTGCTCGTGACGTCAAATTTTTTCTCGCCGTCGCCACGACGCTACCGGGCTACCGCAATATGCGTGAACTGGTGGGAAACCGTGATGACGTGGTTTACTCCTGCGGAGTGCATCCGCTCAATCAGGACGAAACCTATGATGTGGAAGAGTTGCGCCGTCTGGCAGCAGAAGAGGGGGTGGTCGCGATGGGCGAAACAGGGCTCGACTACTATTACACGCCAGAAACAAAAACGCGTCAGCAGGAATCGTTTCGCCATCACATCCGCATCGGACGCGAGCTGAATAAGCCCGTTATTGTGCATACCCGTGACGCCCGGGAAGATACGCTGACGATCCTGCGCGAGGAAAAGGTGACGGATTGCGGCGGCGTACTACACTGTTTCACTGAAGACAGAGAAACAGCGGGTAAGCTGCTTGATCTTGGGTTTTATATTTCGTTTTCAGGCATTGTGACATTCCGCAATGCTGAACAGTTGCGGGATGCTGCGCGCTATGTGCCGCTGGACAGACTGCTGGTGGAGACGGATTCACCGTATCTGGCACCGGTTCCTCATCGCGGAAAAGAGAACCAGCCCGCGCTGGTGCGTGACGTGGCAGAATACATGGCGGTACTGAAAGGTGTGACAGTAGAACAACTGGCGCAGCAGACTACCGAAAACTTCGCCCACCTGTTCCATATTGCCCCCTCCCGCCTGCAAGACGCCTGATTTCTTAGGTTATTTTAAAGCTCGTAATTAATAAGCAAAACGAGTAAAGTTCACCGCCATAAAACGGGCGGTGAACGGATCATTTGACACATCCTGACATCAGTTATGTAAAGAAACGCAAGTTTTTCGGCTGACGCTAACCGAAACGTGATAGCCGTCAAACAACACAGAGTGGATTTATTTTACTCTGTGTAATAAATAAAGGGCGCTTAGATGTCCTGTCCACGGCGCGGCTCTCCCCCCGCGCCAATGCGTGAATGCGTAATAAAAGCACAAATACTCAGGAGCACTCTCAATTATGTTTAAGAATGCATTTGCTAACCTGCAGAAGGTCGGTAAATCGCTGATGTTGCCTGTATCCGTACTGCCTATCGCAGGTATCCTGCTGGGCGTCGGTTCTGCTAACTTCAGCTGGCTGCCAGCCGTCGTTTCCCATGTTATGGCGGAAGCGGGCGGTTCGGTCTTCGCCAACATGCCGCTGATCTTCGCTATCGGTGTTGCGCTTGGCTTCACCAATAACGATGGCGTTTCTGCGCTGGCTGCAGTAGTGGCTTACGGCATCATGGTGAAAACCATGGCGGTTGTCGCACCGCTGGTCCTGCATTTACCTGCGGAAGAGATCGCGGCGAAACACCTCGCGGATACCGGTGTACTTGGCGGTATTATCTCGGGTGCGATCGCGGCGTATATGTTCAACCGCTTCTATCGCATCAAGTTGCCTGAGTATCTGGGCTTCTTTGCGGGCAAGCGTTTTGTGCCGATTATTTCCGGCCTGGCAGCGATTTTCACCGGTGTGATCCTCTCCTTCATTTGGCCACCGATTGGTACTGCCATCCAGACGTTCTCCCAGTGGGCGGCTTATCAGAACCCGGTTGTGGCTTTCGGTATCTACGGTTTCGTTGAGCGTTGCCTGGTGCCGTTCGGTCTGCACCACATCTGGAACGTTCCTTTCCAGATGCAAATCGGTGAATACACCAACGCTGCAGGTCAGGTCTTCCACGGTGATATTCCGCGCTATATGGCAGGCGACCCGACCGCGGGTAAACTGTCTGGTGGCTTCCTGTTCAAAATGTATGGCCTGCCGGCAGCGGCAATCGCTATCTGGCACTCTGCGAAACCAGAAAACCGCGCGAAAGTGGGCGGTATCATGATCTCCGCCGCGCTGACCTCGTTCCTGACCGGTATTACCGAGCCGATCGAGTTCTCCTTCATGTTCGTTGCGCCGATCCTGTACGTGATCCACGCGATTCTGGCTGGTCTGGCCTTCCCGATTGCTATCCTGCTGGGTATGCGTGACGGTACGTCGTTCTCGCACGGTCTTATCGACTTCATCGTCCTGTCCGGTAACAGCAGTAAACTGTGGTTGTTCCCGATTGTCGGTATCTGCTATGCCCTCGTTTACTACACCATCTTCCGTGTGCTGATCAAAGCGATGGACCTGAAAACCCCGGGTCGTGAAGATGCGACTGACGATGCAAAAGCGGGTGTTTCCAGCGAAATGGCACCGGCTCTGGTTGCTGCGTTTGGTGGTAAAACCAACATCACTAACCTCGACGCTTGCATCACGCGTCTGCGTGTCAGCGTAGCGGATGTGGCGAAAGTGGATCAGGCTGGCCTGAAGAAACTGGGTGCTGCAGGTGTGGTTGTTGCAGGTTCCGGTGTACAGGCGATTTTCGGTACCAAATCCGATAACCTGAAAACCGAAATGGATGATTACATCCGCAACAACTAAGTCAGATTGTGGGGAGAACTAAGGCAGCCGAATGGCTGCCTTTTTACTTTTTGCCCGGTGGCGTCCGCGCCTTACCGGGCCTGTGGGTAACTCAGAAACTGTAGCTTGCACTGACAGAGAAATTACGCGGCGCGCCATAGACGCCGTAAGTGCCCAGGTAATCGTAATACTCTTCGTCAAACACGTTGTTCAGGTTGGCCTGAATCGCGAAGTCTTTGGTGACCTGATAGCGGGTAAAGAGATCGACCACAGTGTAGCCATCCTGGGTAATCTGCGTCACGCCGTTCGGACCGTTATCGATATCCTGCCAGGTTTTGTTCTGCCAGCGTGCACCGCCGCCGACGGTCAGCTCAGGCAGCACTGGCAGCTGGTAACGGGTGAACAACTTCAGCGATGTCCGCGGCTGGCTCGGGTTCACGGCGTTACCGTCCTCATCTTCCGCAATGTAACGGCTACCGCCAAAGGTCAACTGCCAGTTGTCTGTCAGCGCGCCGTTCAGCTCGAACTCAATACCTTTACTCACCGTACCATCAACTGATTTATACGCGGTCTGCCCACCGGAACCCGGAATCGTTGTCCCTGTTGAAACGGCCACATTGTCCTGTTCGATACGGAACACAGATACCGAGGCGGTAAGACGGGTATTAAACCAGTCGCCTTTCAGACCCGCTTCATAGCTCTTACCGGTCGTTGGATCGATAAACTTGCTGTTGATGTCACGCTGGCCGCTCGGCTGGAAGATAGACGTATAGCTGGCATATGCCGACCAGGTATCGTTGATATCGTAAATCAGACCGGCATACGGTGTGATGTCATCGAATTTTGAAGTGCGAATTTCATCGGGCTTACGCTCGAGGTTATATTTCGCGCTCCACTCGGTATAACGGGCCCCGAGGATCAAATGCAACGGGTCAGCAAGCGAGAGACGCGTCGCGGCATAAACCGATTTCTGGCGAATCACATCGCGCTGGTAAAGGGCAAAATCAGACCAGGTCGGATCGGCCAGCTTGCCGTTGTAATCATAAATGCTGCCCACATCCATCAAACCAAAGTTACTGTTAACCGGGAAGGAATTGTCATAGTTATTGCGCTGACGGCTGTAACTGCCGCCCAGCATCAACTCATGCTGACGGCCCAGCAGATCGTAACCGCCGCGCACGAACGCATCCACCGAGTCCTGCTTACGCTCGCCACGGTTCCAGCCACCCCAGGCACCGTACCATTTCGATGCATCGTACAGGCCTGTGGCTTTATCCGGGTAACCATCGACATACATTAATTTGCTGTCAAAGTTGGTTTCCGCGTGCATGGCGTTGAGCTTTGCTTCCCAGCCGTTATCAAAACGTTGAGTCAGGTTGGCAAAGATTTTGGTGGAATCTTTATTGGAGTAGGTCCAGTCGGCGGCGGTGTTAAAGCCACGACGGAAATGCGTTTTGCTGCCATCGCTGAACAGGGACGGGAAGCCGCCCCAGGTCGGGCTGTCTTCTTCACTTTCCTGATAGTCATAGCCGACGGACAGGGTCGTGGAGTCGGTGACATCGGCATCCACAACGCCGTAAATGAATTTCTTACGGTAATGGTTACGCTCGATCCAGGAATCGTTGTCCTGATAACCGGTGATCATACGCCCGCGGACGTTGCCGGATTCGGTGAGCGGCGCCTGCAGATCCAGCACATAACGTTGTTTGTCCCAACTGCCATAAGTCGCGGAGACTGTCCCTTTGAATTCTTTGCTGTCGGCGTGCTTACGCACCATATTTACGTAGGCAGATGGGTTGCCTGTACCGCTCATCAGCCCCGCCGCGCCGCGCACCACTTCGATTTTGTCGTAAATCGCGGTATCGCCAGCGGTATCGCCAAAGTTCCAGCGATTATCAAGGAATGTCGGCATATCTTCGTAAGCAAAGTTGCTGATAAAGAACCCACGCGAGTAGAAATTGGTGCGGCTGGTATCAATGCGGGAAGCGCTCACCCCGGTGGTGTTATCCAGCACCTCACCGATGGTGTTCAGTTCCTGGTCCGTCATCCGCTGCTGGCTGATAACGCTGACTGACTGCGGTATATCACGCGGAACCAGCAACAGTTTGGTGCCGGTGGTTGTGGTTTTTACGCTGTAATCCTGATCCTGGCTGTCGCTACTGATATCTGTAGTGCCTTCAACGACGATTTTCTCTTCCTGAGAATCCTCGGCTGCGCGCAGGGTATTGGGAAAGAGTGCTACGGCAATACAGACCGCCAGCAGTGCCGGCGCGGTGGCAGGGGAGCGCCGCTCGTCCCTGATGATATCAATGGAAATCATAATAAACCCTTTAAAATAATTGTTGTTCTGGCTTACACCCCGTCGTTGCGGGGTCAGCGTTATGGTGAGACGCGGTTGTGCACTTCTTGCATACAAATGCAAATGAGAAATATACGCATTCGAATTAACACTGTAAACAGATGTAAACGATATCAATGAAACTTTGTTTTAAGTCGCGAAAGGGGACGACAGGAAAAGCGTGGTTATTTCGGCAGCAGCTAATGGCTAAGAGGATAAGAAATCACGGTTTCAGGTTGAAAGACAGGGAGTAAGTCGCTCATACTCAGAGTTCTATTCTGTTTGTCAGATTACCGCATGGTGAATAATTAAAAAGGAACAGGTCATGGCAGAAGAAACGATTTTCAGCAAAATCATTCGTCGCGAGATCCCTTCGGATATCGTTTATCAGGACGATCTTGTCACCGCATTTCGTGATATCTCGCCACAGGCGCCGACGCACATCCTGATTGTTCCCAATCTCCTGATCCCAACCGTCAATCACGTTACCGCCGAGCATGAGCTGGCGCTGGGGCGCATGATGACGGCCGCCGCCAGAATCGCTGAACAGGAAGGGATTGCCGAAGACGGTTATCGCCTGATTGTGAATTGCAACCGTCATGGCGGGCAGGAAGTCTATCATATTCATATGCACCTGCTCGGCGGCCGTCCGCTGGGACCGATGCTGGCGAGAAAGTGAAGGTGAACATGAAGACAGGGCGTTTCACCCTGATGCTGGCTCTTCTGACGCTGGCGGGCTGCAGTTCGCATCCGGAGATCCCGGTTGGCGACCAGCAGTCGCTGGTGATGGAGTCGAACGTTCTGGTGGCCGGGATCAGCGCCGAAAAACCGACGTTGATCACCTCTGAAATTCAGGCGACTGCCTCTTCTGTTCTCTTCAACGAGCGCCGCGAACCCGTGACGCTCCATTATCGTTTTTACTGGTATGACGCCAGAGGGCTGGAAATGCATCCCCTCGAAGCGCCGCGCAGTGTGACTGTGCCGGGTAATTCCTCCGTCACGCTTTACGGTAGCGCAAATAATCTTGGGGCGCATAAAGTCCGCCTTTATCTTTATCTTTAAGGGGTAATCGTGATGTCAAAAATGAGTCGCTATGCATTAATGACGGCACTGGCGATCGTCCTGTCGGGGTGTGTGGGGCAACGCGAAGAGCCCGCGCCTGTCGATCAGGTAAAACCGGTGCCGCAGCAGCCCATACCGCAACAACCGGAGCCGACGGTTCCCTCCGTGCCGACCATTCCGCAGCAGCCAGGCCCGATTGAACAGACGGATCAGACCGGGCAGCCCGCGCCGCGCGTTCGTCATTATGACTGGAACGGCGCCGTACAGCCGATGGTGGGCAAAATGCTGCAGTCTGAAGGTGTCAGCGCGGGCAGCATTCTGCTTGTCGATAGCGTCAATAACCGCACCAACGGTTCACTGAACGCCAACGAAGCGACCACGGCGTTGCGCAATGCGCTGAGTGGCAACGGTAAGTTCACGCTGGTTTCCGTGCAGCAACTGGCGGTCGCCAAACAGCAGCTTGGTCTGTCGCCACAGGACAGCCTCGGTTCCCGCAGCAAAGCGATGGGGATTGCGCGCACCGTCGGCGCACAATATGTGCTGTATTCCAACGCCACCGGCAACGTCAATGCACCGACGCTGCAAATGCAACTGATGCTGGTCCAGACTGGCGAGATTATCTGGTCAGGTAAAGGTGCAGTGCAACAACAGTAAACTGACGCGTGACGCGGTTCTGTCACGTTTTTTTCCCGATTTTCAGCCCGCCGCGGGTCCCGTTTCGACGGGATTAAGCGGTGGTAGCTGTATCATTGAAAACGGCGACCAGCGTCTGGTATTGCGTCAGCACCACACGCCGCAGGACGCCGAATATCACTTTCTCCGCCAGTATCACGTGTTGTCGCAACTTCCTGACGATCTGGCGCCGCGTCCGCGCTTCTACACGCCCGGCTGGATGGCGGTGGACTATCTCCCCGGTGAGGTGAAAAGCACGCTGGCGGACCATCGTCAACTGGCGGCAATGCTGTATTATTTACATCAACAGCCCAGGTTTGGCTGGCGTATACAACTGTTGCCGTTGCTGCAACGGTACTGGCAGCAAAGCTCGCCTGCGCGCCGTACGCCTTTCTGGCTTCGTCAGTTGCATCGCTTACGGAAAACCGGTGAGCCGGTTCCACTGCGCCTGGCGCCGTTGCATATGGATGTACATGCCGGAAATATCGTCCATACGGCAGCGGGGTTGCGGCTGATTGACTGGGAGTACGCCGGCGACGGCGATATCGCGCTGGAGCTTGCGGCTGTCTGGGTCAGCAGCGACGCGGCACATCGGCAGTTAGTCGGTGATTACGCGACGCTGGCGAAGATAGACCCGTCGCAGTTGTGGCGACAGGTTCAGCGCTGGCGACCGTGGCTTTTGATGCTAAAAGCAGGCTGGTTCGAATGTCGCTGGCAACAGACCAGCGAACAGCAATTTATCACGCTGGCAGATGAAACATGGTGCCAGCTTAAGACAAATGGATAAGAGAGGTCTTTGTGGGTCCAGTAATGTTGGATGTCGAAGGGTTTGAGCTGGATGCGGAAGAACGCGAAATCCTGGCCCATCCGCTGGTTGGCGGGCTGATTATTTTTACCCGCAACTATCATGATCCCGCGCAGTTGCGTGAGCTGGTGCGCCAGATCCGTGCTGCCTCGCGCAATCATCTGGTGGTTGCCGTTGATCAGGAAGGTGGCCGCGTCCAGCGTTTCCGTGACGGCTTCACCCGTCTGCCTGCAGCGCAGTCCTTTGCCGCGCTGCTGGGAATGGAAGAGGGAGGCAAACTGGCGCAGGAAGCCGGGTGGCTGATGGCTAGCGAAATGATTTCCATGGATATCGACATCAGCTTCGCGCCAGTGCTCGACGTCGGGCATATCAGTGCAGCGATTGGCGAGCGTTCTTATCATGAAGATCCGGCCAAAGCGCTGGCGATGGCGCGTCATGTCATCGATGGTATGCACAGCGCAGGGATGAAAACCACCGGTAAGCATTTCCCGGGGCACGGCGCGGTTACCGCTGATTCGCATAAAGAGACGCCGAAAGATCCGCGTCCGCAGGCCGAAATCATCGCCAAAGATATGTCGGTGTTCCGCACGTTAATCGATGAGCAACGCCTTGATGCCATTATGCCTGCGCATGTCATCTACAGCGATGTCGACCCGCGTCCGGCCAGCGGTTCACCGCACTGGCTGAAAACGGTGTTGCGGGGCGAACTGGGTTTTGATGGTGTTATTTTTTCTGACGATCTGTCCATGGAAGGGGCTGCCATCATGGGGAGTTATGCGGAACGCGGACAGGCATCGCTGGACGCAGGTTGCGATATGATCCTGGTCTGCAATAATCGTAAGGGGGCCGTTAGTGTGCTGGATAATCTGTCGCCGATCAAAGCAGAGCGTGTTACGAAATTGTATCATCATGGGACGTTAACGCGTCAGACGTTGATGGATTCCTCTCGCTGGAAGACGGTCAGCGCACAGCTGGAACAGCTGCATGAACGCTGGCAGGAGCATAAAGCGGATCGTTAATTCTCCCGCATCGGGATCGGAAGTGTTGTGAGGATGTGATGATTATTTATTTACACGGTTTTGACTCGAACAGCCCGGGTAACCACGAAAAGGTGTTACAGCTGCAATTTATCGATCCGGATGTTCGGTTGATAAGCTACAGCACGCTCCATCCGAAACACGATATGCAGCATTTGTTGAAGGAAGTCGACAAGATGCTGCAACTGAATGTTGATGACCGCCCGCTCATTTGTGGCGTCGGGCTTGGCGGCTACTGGGCGGAACGGATTGGTTTCTTGTGCGATGTACGTCAGGTGATGTTTAACCCGAATCTCTATCCTAATGAAAATATGGAAGGGAAAATTGACCGCCCGGAAGAGTATGTGGATATCGCCACCAAATGCGTGAGCAATTTCCGTGAGAAAAACCGCGACCGTTGCCTGGTGATCCTCTCCCGTCAGGATGAAGCGCTGAACAGCCAGCGTTCGGCAGATCTACTGCATCATTACTATGAAATTATCTGGGATGAAGTGCAGACCCATAAATTCAAAAATATCTCCCCGCATCTGCAGCGCATCAAAGCGTTTAAAACCTTAGGCTAATCTCTTTAGTCCCGGCGGCGCACTGCCTGCCGGGCATTCATAAAACCCTCCAGGCGCTAAACTTGTTCATCATTACAGCAGCAAAACTTGATGCATATCAATTTTGGTATGACCAATGAACCGTTCGTGTTATTCTCAGTGCTGCTGAATGGTTTCGCGCAGGTAACCTGTTGTTAATTAAAGGCTATTTAAATAACTTTTAATTAACAATTGGTTAATAATTTGAGGGGGTCACGTTGACTACACCATTGAAAAAGATAGTGATTGTAGGCGGTGGTGCTGGCGGGCTGGAACTGGCTACGCAGTTAGGCAGAAAGCTGGGCCGTGGCAAAAAAGCAAAAATCACGCTGGTGGATCGCAATCATAGCCATCTGTGGAAACCGCTGCTGCACGAAGTGGCGACCGGTTCGCTGGATGAAGGTGTGGATGCGCTGAGTTACCTGGCGCATGCGCGCAACCATCATTTTCAGTTCCAGTTGGGTTCCGTGGTCGATATCAATCGTGACAGTAAAACTATTACCCTCGCAGAAATCCGCGACAACAAAGGCGATCTGCTGGTTCCTGAGCGCAAACTGCCGTATGACACACTGGTCATGGCGCTGGGGAGTACGTCGAACGATTTCAACACGCCAGGCGTGAAAGAGCACTGTATTTTCCTCGATAACCCGCATCAGGCGCGTCGTTTCCACCAGGAAATGCTCAATTTGTTCCTGAAACATTCCAGCCATCTCGGCGCTAACGGCAAAGTGAACATCGCGATTGTCGGCGGCGGAGCGACGGGCGTTGAGCTTTCAGCCGAATTGCACAATGCGGTGAAACAACTGCACAGCTACGGCTACAAGGGGCTGACCAACGAGGCGCTGAACGTCACGCTGGTGGAAGCGGGGGAGCGTATTCTGCCTGCGCTGCCACCGCGCATCTCCGGTGCGGCGCATAACGAGCTGACGAAAATGGGCGTGCGCGTCCTGACACAAACCATGGTGACCAGCGCGGATGAAGGAGGCCTGCACACGAAAGAGGGCGAGTACATCAAAGCGGATCTCATGGTCTGGGCGGCAGGGATCAAAGCGCCGGAC
>NZ_JMTB01000039.1 GCF_000734965.1 Trabulsiella guamensis ATCC 49490 | reverse complement strand
GAAAGAGATTGGCGGCCTCGAGACCAACCGCATTAATCAGCTGGTGGTCGAGCCGACGCTGCAGACGACCCGCGATGCAGATATTTACGCGATTGGCGACTGCGCTTCCTGCGCGCGCCCGGAAGGTGGCTTCGTCCCTCCGCGTGCGCAGGCGGCACACCAGATGGCGAGCTGCGCGCTAAACAACATTCTCGCGCAGATGAAAGGCAAGAGCCTGAAACCGTACGTTTATAAGGATCACGGCTCGCTGGTGTCGCTGTCAAACTACTCGACCGTGGGCAGCCTGATGGGTAACCTGATGCGTGGTTCAATGATGGTGGAAGGGCGTATTGCGCGCATGGTTTATATTTCGCTGTACCGCATGCATCAGATTGCGCTACACGGTTACTTCAAGACCGCCTTGATGATGCTGGTGGGTAGTATTAACCGCGTCATTCGTCCGCGACTGAAACTGCATTAATCCCGTGTTCCTGCGCTGACCCGGATTTACCGCCGGGTCGGCGTTTTTTAGCATATCCTTCGGCATATCGCTTTTATCCCTTAAGAGTACTCTGAATCGATGCGATTTGCCCGACGATCACGCACTTTTCATCCACTTTCTGATTTGCTTAACCTCCTCGCTAGTTGCAAAATTGTTACTAACAGCAACAAAGGAGGAACTCCCGTGAATAAATCCATGTTAGCGGGCATAGGGATTGGCGTGGCTGCCGCGCTGGGCGTGGCGGCAGTAGCCAGTCTGAACGTCTTTGATCGCGGCCCACAGTTCGCTCAGGTGGTTTCCGCCACCCCGATTAAAGAAACAATCAAAACACCGCGACAGGAGTGTCGCAACGTCGCGGTCACGCATCGTCGTCCGGTACAGGATGAAAACCGTATTGCCGGGTCGGTATTGGGTGCTGTCGCTGGTGGGGTCATCGGCCATCAGTTTGGCGGAGGCCGCGGACGCGATGTCGCGACGGTTGTCGGCGCACTGGGCGGTGGTTACGCTGGTAACCAGGTGCAGGGGGCGATGCAGGACAACGACACCTACACCACCACGCAACAACGGTGCAAAACGGTATACGACAAGTCAGAGAAAATGCTCGGCTATGACGTGACCTACAAGATTGGCGATCAACAGGGGAAAATCCGTATGGACAAAGATCCTGGCACGCAGATCCCGCTGGATAACAACGGTCAGTTAATCCTGAATAATAAAGCGTAAAAAAGCAGTTCCCGGTATGTTAGCCCCTCATTCGCTCAGGCTGAGGGGCTTTTTTTATGTCATGCGGCGAGAATTTGCGGCCACAGACGCAGCGTGGTGTTGGTGATTTGCATCAGCGATTCAAAGCTGGCGCCGTCACGTGCGCTGATTGACATCCCCTGCAGGACGCAGCTCAGAAATTGCGCCAGAGCGTGAATGTCTTTTCCCTGTGGAATTTCGCCGAGTTGTTGGCGCTGCGCAAGGAACTGACACAGTGTCTGCTCCTGCATGGCGTGGCGAGATTTAATGGTCTTCGCAATCTCTCTCGATGATGCCGCGAGCGTCGCTGAGGTGCTAATAAGAAAGCAGCCTGCCGGGGTATCTTTGCTGGTAAAGCAGGCGGCAACCGCAGTGAAATAGTCACGCAGCGCCTGTTCCAGCGGTTTTTCTTCGCAAAAGAGTTGCTTTTCATGCTTCGCTGCAAAACGCGCTACATAGCGGTCAAGCACTGCGCGAAACAGTCCTTCTTTATTGACGAATTCAGCGTAAAGGGTGGGGGCTTTCGCGCCCGTTGCTTCTACTAAATCTGCCAGCGACGTGGCTTCATAGCCATGTTGCCAGAAGAGTGTCATGGCCTTATCAAGCGCCACATCCCTGTCGAACACTTTGGGTCGGCCACGGCTTTTTTTTGCGCAACTCGGAACGTCAGTTGTCATAGTGCCGGTGTACCTTAGTCAGTAATAAAAACGTGCCTATTATAAAAATAATTCTTATGTACGACCAGTAGCGACACCACAAAAATAAAAAAATCCTATCGGTATGAAAAATATGGATTTTTAGATTATTTTAATGATCATTAAAAAATTATATTGACGTGTGATATGGATCACATTATGATTTATGTATCGTTCGTTAATTTAATAATTAACGGCAGTACATAATTCATCTGCAAAGGTTCATCATCATGAAAAGTATCAAAACTCTGATTGCGGCAACTGTTCTTAGCTCACTGTCATTCGCAAGTTTCGCGGCAGTAGAAGTGCAATCCACCCCGGTTGATCAGCATAAAGTGGGGACTATCTCTGCTACAGCAGGTACTAACCTGGGTTCACTGGAAGACGAGCTGGCGCAAAAAGCTGACGCTATGGGTGCAAAATCTTTCCGCATTACCTCTGTGACCGGTCCTAACACCCTCCACGGTACCGCTGTCATCTACAAATAAGCATCGCTAACCCTTGATGCCACTGCCACAAAAAAAGCCCTGCTTCAGACGAAGCAGGGCTTTTTTATGCTGCGGAATAAAAACTACATCTGTTGCACCGCTTCTCCATGACGGGTCACATCGACGGGCATTCCTGAACGTAGTTCCAGTACCTTTGTCATCACGTCAGCATCCGTTTGTGGCGCCGCTTTGAATGTCTTCATGGCGGATGTCAGGACAATCGGTAGTGTCTGAGGGTCGTCATCAATGTCCTTTGAAAGCGGCTGGTGCACCTCGACAAGACGTATGCCGCCGGGCTCTACCGAAGTTTTGATCGGCGTATTGATGATATTCACCTTCGTACCCGGCTGAACCACTCTGAACAGCGTTTCGATGTCGCCATCGCGCAGGCGAATACAGCCGGAACTGACTCGCATGCCGATGCCGAAGTCAGCATTAGTGCCATGCAGGAGATACACACCGCCATAAGCCGCGAGGCGGATCGCGTGATGACCCATCGGGTTATCCGGTCCAGCCGGCACTACCGCTGGCAAAATAGTGCCCTGGGCTTTATAACGTGCGCGAATGTTCGCGGTGGGTGTCCAGGTCGGGTTTGCACGCTTGTCAGACACCGTCGTGACCATGGTCGGCGTCAGCGTATCGCCTCCCAACTGGCCAATACCGATCGGATAGACCGTCACCACGTTTTTATCTTGTGGATAGTAGTAGAGGCGCAACTCGGCAAGGTTGATGACAATTCCCACCCGCGGCGCGTCCGGCAGCAGAGTCTGCAGCGGGATTGTCAGCACACTGCCGGCGCGGGGAACGTAGGGATCGACACCCGGGTTCGCCTGTAACAGCGCGAGGAAGCCGACGTTATATTTTTTGGCAATAGCCTCCAGCGAGCCGCCATCATTTTCGACGACATGGAAACGGTTTTCGCCTACCACGCGACTGCCTTCCGGCGGCAGCGGCCAGGTATTGGCATGAGCAGGAAGGATGAGAGAGAACACTGAAGCGGCCATCAACAATGGCAGCCAGTGGAAAAACGCGACAGGTTTAATCATCACTGAATATCCATCATGGTAATTGTCAGCGGCTGAAACAGCTAAACATCTATTATGGATTCAGTTAATAAGAAAATGTTACACTGGATTGCAAAGAATTTGTAAATTAACGCGTTACGCGCCGGACAGCGAATGCCGCCCGACGACGATATCGATCAGGCGACTGCGTTCTCTTCAAGCTGCTGCATAAACTGGCGCACCCAGTCCATACGGGTTTTTCGCTCACTAAGGTCCTGCATAAACCTGAGACGGGTAGGGCCGTCGAGGCGGAAATGCTGCGGCTGCTTCTGTAACAAGCCAATCAGCCATGCCGGGTTAACATGATTTTTCTCATTGAATTCAATCACGCCGCCTTTTTCATTACCTTCCAGCTTACGGATACCCAGTTTCTGCGCCTGCTGGCGTAAACGGGCGATATCCAGCAGGTTTCGCGCCGCATCAGGCAACAGGCCAAAGCGGTCAATCAGTTCGACTTTCAGCTCTTCCAGTGCATTTTCACTTTTCGCGCTGGCGATGCGTTTGTAGAAGGAGAGGCGCGTATTCACATCAGGAATGAAATCATCCGGCAACAGCGACGGCATCCGCAGTTCGACTTCCGTTTGCTGGCTGGTGAGATCTTCCAGCGACGGTTCGCGGCCCGCTTTCAGTGCATCAACCGCATTTTCCAGCAGTTCCATATACAGCGAGAAGCCGATGGTTTCCATCTGCCCGCTCTGATCTTCGCCAAGCAGTTCGCCAGCGCCACGGATTTCCAGGTCGTGCGTCGCCAGCGCGAAACCAGCGCCCAGGTCTTCCAGTGACGCAATGGCTTCGAGACGCTTTTGTGCATCTGTGGTCATCGCTTTCGGATGCGGCGTCAGCAGCCAGGCATAGGCCTGATGGTGTGAACGCCCCACGCGACCGCGTAACTGATGCAGTTGCGCCAGACCGAAATGGTCCGCGCGTTCGATGACAATGGTGTTTGCTGTCGGAATGTCGATCCCGGTTTCGATAATGGTGGTACAGACCAGCACGTTAAAACGCTGGTGGTGGAAATCATTCATCACCCGCTCAAGCTCGCGCTCACGCATCTGCCCGTGGCCAATCGCAATGCGCGCTTCCGGCACCAGTTCAGCCAGCCGATCTGCCGCTTTCTGAATATTCTCCACGTCGTTGTACAGGTAATAGACCTGTCCACCACGCAGTACTTCACGCAGGATCGCTTCTCGCACCACCAGACTGTCGTATTCACGTACGAATGTTTTCACCGCCAGACGGCGGGCCGGTGGCGTGGCGATAATCGACAGGTCACGCATTCCGCTCATCGCCATATTCAGCGTTCGCGGAATCGGGGTAGCGGTCAGCGTCAGAATGTCGACATCTGCACGCATCGCTTTGATACGCTCTTTATGACGCACCCCGAAACGGTGCTCTTCATCGACGATCAGCAGACCGAGATCTTTCCACTTCACATCGCTTTGCAACAGTTTGTGGGTACCAATCAGAATATCAATTTTGCCGTCGGCGGCTTGTTCCAGCACCTGCGTCTGCTCTTTGGCGCTACGAAAACGGGAGAGCATTTCGATGCGTACCGGCCAGTTAGCAAAGCGGTCGCGGAAGTTGTCGAAGTGCTGCTGTGCGAGCAGGGTGGTCGGCACCAGCACCGCGACCTGCTTGTTGTTTTCGACGGCCAGGAAGGCGGCGCGCATCGCCACTTCCGTTTTACCAAAGCCCACGTCGCCGCAGACCAGACGATCCATCGCCAGCGGCTGGCACATATCGCTGAGCACTGCGTTGATAGCCTGTGCCTGATCCGGCGTGGTTTCGAAGGGGAAGCTGTCGCAAAACAGCTGATACTGTTCGCGGTCGTGCTTAAAAGCAAAACCGGATTTCGCCGCGCGCTGGGCGTAAATATCCAGCAACTCAGCAGCGACATCGCGGACTTTCTCGGCCGCTTTCTGCCGCGCCCGCGCCCAGGCATCACCGCCAAGCTTGTGCAGCGGCGCGTTTTCTTCCGCACCGCCCGCATAACGGCTGATCAGGTGCAGCGATGATACTGGTACGTACAGCTTTGCATCGCCCGCGTAGGTCAGCATCAGGTATTCACCTTTGATGCCACCCGCTTCGAGCGTAGTAAGTCCGGCGTAGCGCCCGACACCATGTTCCAGATGCACCACCGGCTGGCCCGGATGCAGTTCCGCCAGGTTACGAATAAGGGTGTCCGGGTTGATGGTCCGGCGGCTGTCCTGACGGCGCTGCGCTACGCGTTCACCGAGGAGATCGCTTTCACAGATCAGCGCCCGGTTGCGCAGGGTATCGATATAGCCATGCTCTGCTGCGCCGAGCATCAGATAACGCCCGCTGTCGACGGCTTCCTCAAGGCGAAGAATGCGCTTAGGTGCCAGCTTGATGCGTGCCAGCAGTTCACCCAGCGCTTCACGACGCCCCTCACTTTCAACGGAGAAAATCACCGGGCCAGTGAAGGCTTCAAGGAATTTACGTAGGTTATCCAGCGGCGATTTCTGTTGCGCCTGAACGGCGAGATCCGGCAACGTCTGGTAGCCCAGATTCTGGTGCGCGGCTTTCTCTGTAAGGTGTTCTTTTTTCAGCTGAATACGAGGCCATTTTTTCAGCTCACTGAACAGCGCGTCAGGACGTAGCCAGATTTGCTCGGGCGGCAGCAGCGGACGCATTGGATCGACGCCACGGCTTTCAAAGCGCGCCTGTGCGTCTTTCTGAAAACGATCCGCGCTGGATTCGAGATCCCCGGTATTCACCAGCAGCGTATTTGCCGGGAAATAGCTGAACAGGGTTGGCAGCGGTTCACTGAAAAACAGCGGCTGCCAGTATTCGATCCCCGCCGGGAGCGTGCCTTTACTGACCTGCTGGTAGATATGCTCGGCGTCGCGTTTGACGTCAAACTTATCGCGCCACTGGCTACGGAACAGTTCAATGGCGGCTTTGTCGGTCGGAAACTCGTGCGCAGGCAGCAAGTTAATGGCGTCGACTTCTTCCAGTGTGCGCTGTGAATCAACATCGAACAGACGCAGGCTGTCGATTTCATCATCAAAAAAATCGAGACGGTAGGGCTGTTCGCTGCCCATTGGGTAAAGATCCAGAAGCGCGCCACGGGTGGCGTACTCGCCGTGCTCCATCACCTGATCGACATGGCGGTAGCCAGCGCTGTCAAGTTGCGCGCGCAGGGCATCGCGAGAGAGTTGTTGCCCTTTTTTCATTACCAGCGCATGACCATGAAGGAAACTGTGCGGGCATACACGCTGCATCAGCGTACTCAGCGCGACGATAAGCACACCACGTTGCATGGTCGGTAACTGATACAGCGTGGAGAGGCGTGAAGAAATGATTTCCTGATGTGGAGAAAAACTATCGTAAGGGAGCGTTTCCCAGTCCGCGAGGTTCATTACCAGTTGATCGGTAAACTGCCTGACTTCATCCTGCAACCGCAGCGCGTTTTGCATATCCGGCGCAATTAACACCACGGGACCGTGATGACGCTCAATGATTTCAGCAACTTCGGTCGCACAGGCGGCACCGGTTAACTCGCCCAGCAGACGCTGCTCGCCTGCTTTTACGGGCAGGACATATCGTTGTTTTTCAGGCATAAATGACATCAGTATCTCGTAAGGATTTGCCCCGAAGTATGGGGGCAAATCGCTGAAATTCAATGCTGATTATTATCCCTGATCGTCCACATTAGCAAACGTTCGTGAGGGGGGAGTGAAAAGGACATCGCCAAATACAACACGTGAGAGGCGGCGTGC
This sequence comes from Trabulsiella guamensis ATCC 49490, assembly GCF_000734965.1. Classification (GTDB taxonomy): domain Bacteria; phylum Pseudomonadota; class Gammaproteobacteria; order Enterobacterales; family Enterobacteriaceae; genus Trabulsiella; species Trabulsiella guamensis. The sequence goes on along the minus strand of NZ_JMTB01000039.1, from coordinate 75,370 downwards.
GGCGAGACCGGCCAGCACACACAACCCCAGCGTCAGGAACGGATAGACCAGGATCAGTCCCAGTTCGAAGGTTGCAGAGTCATTTATCGCGCTCAGGTAATGCAGTGCCGTCAGGCTGAAGATCTCCACCAGAATGCGGTGCGTGGTATAGACAGCGATCGTGTTTGAACCTATCACATTCAGCACACCCGATTCCCGCGGTTCGAAGCGTCGTCCGACAGCGTAGAACAGCTTCATGATGATAAAAATTGATAACAGCGACAGGAACAGCGGCGTACGGGCAAACCAGGTGACCACTGCGAAAACTGCCGCCAGCACGAGTGGCAGCCAGTAATGGCGCAGGTTGAAGTGCTTCATCCATTCCATCAGCGCCGTGCCGTACCAGGCACCCAGCGCATAGTAGATCACATTACGCAGCACGCTGTTCATTCCCCACCACGGCGAAGGCAGGAAATTAATGGCGATGCTGAGCAGCGCCAGCACAAGCAACGTCGGCGCTTTGATGCGATGCGTGATTTTGCAGAAGATGAAGTAGACCACCAGTGCGTACAGGTACCACAAGCTGGTGCTGGCGGTCAGCATGCCGTGCAGAAACTCGCTGGTATTGCCCGCGTAAGCGGCATTAGAGGCCTCGCTCAGATCGCGTTCCGGCGCCAGCCAGAGATTGATTTCACTCAGCGCCAGCCATTGCAGAATCCCCCACAGCATCAGAACATAGAAAATTGCCCAGATGCGTTTGTTAAATCCGTCACGCCAGCTGACGTCGTCAATATAACGACGGATCAGAAAGCCCGAAATGAAGAAGAATACCGGCATACGGAACGGCGCCAGGTATAAATTAAAATAAACCCAGCACTTTGCCAGCGTTTCTGACCAGGGATGATGGAGTCCGCTCAGGTGGGGATAAAACGTGATCACCGAGTGATACACCACCACCAGACAGATGCATAATCCCTTGATTTGGTTGATCCACAACGCTTTTTGTTTCATCGCGCTCAATGCCTTTCTTTGCCATAAATGAAAGAAGGATCGTGCCGGGCGCAGCGTGCTGAGTAATGAGTAACATTCTGTATTTTGTTCATTTTCAGATAAGGATCAGGCGCGTCGGATCTGACTTCTCAGATTTACGCTCCGCGCTTTCGCTTATATACTCGTGCATCTGCTATCAGTAACCAGACGGATTACATGTACCAACCTGTCGCACTATTTATCGGCCTTCGCTATATGCGCGGGCGTGCAGCGGACCGCTTCGGTCGCTTCGTCTCCTGGCTGTCGACTATCGGCATCACCCTTGGCGTGATGGCGCTGGTGACTGTGCTGTCGGTGATGAACGGCTTCGAGCGCGAACTGCAAAACAACATTCTGGGGCTGATGCCGCAGGCCATACTTGGCGCGACGCAGGGGTCCATCAACCCGCAAACGCTGCCGTCAGACTCGCTCAAATTACAGGGTGTTAACCGTATCGCGCCGCTCTCCACGGGCGATGTGGTGCTGCAAAGCGCGCGTAGCGTTGCGGTGGGCGTGATGCTGGGTATCGATCCGGCGCAAAAAGATCCGCTGACCCCGTATCTGGTGAACGTCAAACAAACCGATCTCGAACCGGGCAAATACAATGTCATTCTTGGCGAGCAGCTTGCAGGTCAGTTGGGTGTCAAACGCGGTGAACAAATTCGCGTGATGGTGCCTTCCGCCAGCCAGTTTACCCCGATGGGGCGCTTGCCGAGCCAGCGTCTGTTTACCATCATCGGTACCTTTGCCGCCAACAGCGAAGTGGACGGCTACCAGATGCTGGTGAATATCCAGGACGCCTCGCGTCTGTTGCGCTATCCGGCCGGAAATATCACCGGCTGGCGTCTGTGGCTGGATCAGCCCTTGCAGGTTGATATCCTGAGTCAGCAAACACTGCCGGAGAGCACGAAATGGCAAGACTGGCGCGATCGTAAAGGCGAGCTGTTCCAGGCCGTCCGGATGGAAAAAAATATGATGGGGCTGCTGCTGAGCCTGATCGTCGCCGTCGCGGCATTTAACATCATCACCTCGCTGGGGCTAATGGTGATGGAAAAACAAGGCGAAGTCGCCATTCTGCAAACGCAGGGGCTTACGCCGCGTCAGATCATGGCGGTCTTTATGGTGCAGGGTGCCAGCGCCGGGATCATCGGCGCGCTGCTCGGCGCGATGCTTGGCGTGCTGCTTGCCAGCCAGCTCAATAATCTGATGCCGATCATCGGCGCGTTCCTCGATGGCGCGGCGCTACCCGTCGCTATCGAACCACTACAGGTAGTGCTGATCGCGCTGGTGGCGATGGCGATTGCTTTACTTTCTACGCTTTACCCTTCCTGGCGCGCTGCCGCCACTCAACCCGCTGAGGCATTACGTTATGAATAAGATCCTGTTGCAATGCGACAACCTGTGCAAACGCTATCAGGAAGGTACGGTCCAGACGGACGTACTGCACAACGTCAGCTTCAGCGTGACGGAGGGGGAGATGATGGCGATTGTCGGTAGTTCCGGCTCCGGCAAAAGTACGCTGTTGCATCTGCTGGGCGGGCTGGATACGCCCACCTCAGGCGACGTGATTTTCAGCGGTCAGCCGCTGAGCCAGCTTTCATCCGCGGCAAAAGCGGAGCTGCGTAACCGCGATCTGGGCTTTATCTACCAGTTTCATCATCTGCTGCCGGATTTCACTGCGCAGGAAAACGTCGCGATGCCGCTGCTGATTGGCCGGAAAAAACCGGCGGAAATCCAGCAGCGCGCGCTCGCCATGCTGGAAGCGGTAGGACTTGGGCACCGGGCGAATCACCGACCGTCTGAGCTTTCCGGCGGTGAGCGTCAGCGCGTGGCGATCGCTCGTGCGCTGGTGAATAATCCGCGCCTGGTGCTGGCGGACGAACCGACCGGTAACCTTGATGCCCGCAACGCTGACAGCATTTTTCAGTTGCTCGGTGAGCTCAACGCCTCGCAGGGAACGGCGTTTCTGGTGGTGACGCACGATTTGCATCTGGCGAAGCGCATGAGCCGCCAGCTGGAGATGCGTGATGGTCATCTGTCAGAAGAAACGACCCTGATGGGAGCAGATTAATGGCTTCCCCGTTATCGTTATTGATTGGCTTACGCTTCAGCCGGGGGCGTCGTCGTAGCGGCATGGTGTCGCTGATCTCGGTGATCTCCACCGTCGGGATTGCCCTCGGGGTGGCAGTATTGATCGTCGGTCTGAGCGCGATGAACGGCTTCGAGCGTGAACTGAATAACCGCATTCTGGCGGTGGTACCCCACGGCGAAATTGAGCCGGTAAACCAGCCGTGGAACGACTGGAACAGCGCGCTCAGCAAAGTGGAAAAGGTCAATGGTATTGCCGCTGCTGCGCCATATATCAATTTTACCGGTCTGATCGAGAGCGGCAGCAACCTGCGCGCCATTCAGGTAAAAGGGGTGGAACCGGCGCAGGAGAGCCGCCTCAGTGCGCTACCGAATTTCGTACAGAATAACGCCTGGGCCAGCTTTAAAGCGGGCGAACAGCAGATCATCCTCGGCAAAGGCATTGCCGATGCGCTGCATGTGAAGCAGGGCGACTGGGTATCGATCATGATCCCTAATTCCGACGACGAACATAAATTGCTGCAGCCAAAACGTGTGCGCCTGCACGTGACCGGGATCCTGCAACTGAGCGGTCAACTGGATCACAGTTTTGCGATGGTTCCCTTGCAGGATGCGCAGCACTATCTCGATATGGGAAGCAGCGTCACCGGCATCGCGATAAAAGTTAACGATGTCTTTAATGCCAATAAACTGGTGCGTGATGCGGGCGAGGTGACCAACAGCTACGTGTATATCAAAAGCTGGATTGGCACGTATGGCTATATGTATCGCGATATCCAGATGATCCGCGCCATTATGTATCTGGCGATGGTACTGGTGATTGGCGTGGCCTGTTTTAACATCGTCTCAACGCTGGTCATGGCGGTAAAAGACAAGAGCGGCGACATCGCCGTATTGCGCACGCTCGGGGCGAAAGACGGCCTGATCCGCGCCATTTTCGTCTGGTATGGCTTGCTCGCCGGGTTGCTGGGTAGCCTGATTGGTGTGGTGATTGGCGTGATTTGTGCCTTCCAGTTAACGCCGATAATCAAAGGCATTGAATCGCTGACCGGCCATCAGTTCCTGTCGGGTGATATTTATTTTATTGACTTCCTGCCGTCTGAATTGCATTGGCTGGATGTTATTTATGTACTGATCACCGCACTGTTGCTGAGTTTGCTGGCAAGCTGGTATCCAGCCCGCCGCGCCAGCCGAATAGATCCAGCGAGGGTGTTAAGTGGTCAGTAATTTCGTCATGGTTTGACGGTGTTGCCGCCAAATCAGAAAGAGGAATGCGTTATGTATTATGGATTTGATATTGGCGGCACCAAAATTGCGCTGGGCGTGTTTGATGACAATCTGCGCCTGCAGTGGGAGACCCGTGTTTCCACACCGCGCGACAGCTACGACGATTTCATTGAGGCCATCGCCGCGCTGGTGTCACAGGCTGATGCGCGCTTTGGTGGCAAAGGCTCTGTGGGCATCGGCATCCCCGGCATGCCGGAAACGGCTGACGGCACGCTGTATGCCGCTAACGTTCCTGCTGCCAGCGGCCGACCGCTGCGTGCAGATCTCAGCGCGCGTCTCGGACGCGATGTTCGTCTCGACAACGACGCCAACTGTTTTGCGCTCTCCGAAGCCTGGGATGATGAATTTACGCGCTATCCGCTGGTGATGGGACTGATCCTTGGCACCGGCGTGGGCGGCGGTCTGGTGCTGAACGGTAAGTCGATCACCGGTCACAACTACATTACCGGCGAGTTCGGTCATATTCGCCTGCCGGTGGATGCCCTTGAGGTGGTTGGCCGCGATTTCCCCCTGACACGCTGCGGCTGCGGTCAACGGGGGTGCATCGAAAACTATCTTTCTGGCCGGGGTTTTGCCTGGCTGTATGAACATTTCTACCAACAATCACTCTCGTCACCGGACATTGTTGCCCTCTGGCAACAGGGGGATGCAAAGGCCCGTGAGCATGTCGAACGCTATCTGGATTTGCTTGCCGTTTGTCTTGGCAATATTCTGACTATAGTTGATCCGGATCTGCTGGTGATTGGCGGTGGATTGTCTAATTTTAGTGCCATAACAGAGGGCCTGGCGGCGCGTTTGCCGCGTCATCTGTTATCCGTCGCCCGTGTGCCGCGTATTGAACAGGCGCGCCACGGGGATGCTGGGGGAATGCGCGGAGCCGCGTTCCTCCACCTTACTGACTAATGACAGGGGTTGTGTTGTTATGCTGACGCGTCGCTTACATCGACTGAGTCGTTTTCGCCGTAACAAACGCCGGCTGCGCGAACGTCTGCGCCAGCGGATTTTCTTCAGAGACAAAGTGATGCCGGAAGCAATGGAAAAACCGAGAGTCGTCGTGCTGACCGGGGCGGGGATATCCGCAGAATCCGGGATCCGCACGTTCCGTGCTGCGGATGGTTTATGGGAAGAGCATCGGGTGGAAGATGTGGCGACGCCGGAAGGTTTCGCCCGTGATCCGGCGTTGGTACAGGCGTTCTATAACGCCCGCCGTCGCCAGTTACAGCAACCGGAAATTGCACCGAACGAAGCACATCAAGCGTTAGCGCGTCTGGAAGCGGTGCTCGGCGATCGCTTCACACTAGTGACGCAAAACATCGATAACCTGCATGAGCGTGCCGGGAGCCAGCGCGTGATCCACATGCACGGCGAACTGCTGAAGGTTCGCTGTTCATGGAGCGGTCAGGTGCTGGAATGGACGGGTGATGTCACGGCTGACGACAAATGCCACTGTTGCCAGTTTCCGGCGCTGTTGCGCCCGCATGTAGTGTGGTTTGGCGAAATGCCGCTCGGTATGGATGAGATCTACAGCGCACTGGCGACGGCGGATGTGTTTATCGCTATCGGCACGTCAGGTCACGTCTATCCTGCCGCCGGTTTTGTGCATGAGGCAAAACTGCATGGTGCACATACCGTCGAACTGAATCTCGAACCAAGCCAGGTCGGCAGCGAGTTTGAAGAGAAACATTACGGCCTGGCAAGCAAGGTGGTGCCTGAGTTTGTGGAGAAATTACTGAAGGGACTGTGAGCAGTAGTTCCCCCTCTCCAGAGTGGAGAGGGGGATGCTATTACCGGCCCGCTTTCAGCTTCTGGTAATATTCTTCATAGATACGACTGGCATCGCCGACGTCGTTCTGCCATTCACCATGTTTAATGGTTTCCGCGTCGGGATACAGAGACTTGTCGTTCGCCACTTCCGGACTGAGCAATTTACGCGCCGCCAGGTTAGGCGTCGGGTAGCCGATGGTTTCTGCCACCTGTTTTGCCACTTCCGGGCGCAGCAGGAAGTTGATCAGCTTCAGCGCACCGTCAACGTTTTTCGCATTGGCCGGGATTGCGAGGCTGTCCATCCAGAAAATGCCACCTTCCTGCGGCCAGACAACCTCCAGTGGCGTACCAGCCTGTCGCGCAACCCAGGCGGAACCGTTCCACACCATCCCCAGATTCACTTCCCCTTCCATATACGGGTTCGCCGGGTTATCGGAGTTAAACGCTGCGACATTCGGCATCAGCTTTTTCAGCTCGTTGTAAGCCGCTTCAATCTCTTTCGGGTCAGTCGTATTACCGGAAAGCCCCAGTTTACGCAGCGCCACCTGGAACACTTCGCGGGCGTCGTCTGTCAGCAGCAGGCTGCCTTTGTATTCTGGTTTCCACAGATCAGCCCAGCGGGTGACCGTTTTCGGGTCAATTGCGTCACTGTTTACGCCAAGGGTGGTCGCACCCCAGATATAGGGAATGGAGTAGTCGTTGTTAGGATCGAACGGCTTGTTGAGCATTTCCGGATCGAGATTATGGAAGTTGGTCAGCTTCGTTTTATCGATCTTTTGAATCATGCCCTCTTTGCGCATTTTGTCGACAAAATAGGTGGAAGGCACCACCAGGTCATACGCGCCGTCTTTATAGGTTTTGAGTTTGGCGTACATGGTTTCATTCGATTCATAGGTCGAATAGATAACCTTGATGCCTGTCTCTTTAGTGAATTGCTCCAGCAGTCCCGGCGGCACATATTCCGTCCAGTTGTAGAAGTAGAGCGTTTTGCTGTCGTCCGCGTGTGCAGCGCTCATGCCCAGTGCAAGAGCGCCTGCCGCGAGCAGGTGGCGTGACCATTTTTTCATTTTAACGTCCCCTGAATAACGAGCCTTACAGGCTCTTTGTTTTATCTCGAGCAATAACCTGGCTGGCAATCACCATCACCAGCGACAGAACCAACAGAATGGTCGCCAGCGCGTTCACCTCAGGCGACACGCCGACTTTCACCATTGAGTAAATTTTCAATGGCAGAATTTCATAGCCGGGCCCGGTAACGAACGACGAAACGACGACATCATCCATCGACAGGGTAAAACTCAGCAGCCAACCGGCCGCCACGGCAGGCATCGCCAGCGGCAGAATGATTTTGCGCAGAATGGTTATCTCGCTGGCACCAAGATCTTTCGCCGCTTCCAGCATCCGCACATCAAAACCGTTCAGCCGCGAAAAGACCGTGACCACCACAAAGGGCAGACAGAAGGTAATATGTGAAAAAAGCAGCGACCAGAAACCTAACTGAATGCCCAGCAACATAAACAACACCAGCAGGGAAATCGCCATCACGATATCCGGCGACATCATCACCACAAACAGCATACCGCTGACAAAGGGCTTACCGCGAAAACGGTAGCGATACAGCGCGACGGCGGTGAGTGAACCGATGAGGGTCGCAAAAGTGGCGGAGAACACCGCCATGGTCAGCGAGTGTTGCGCAGCCTGTAGCAGGCTGTCGTTGTTGAGCAGCAGGTTATACCAGTCGGTGGTGAAGCCCTGCCAGTTAATCCCGAAGCGTGAGCGGTTAAACGAGTTAACGATCAGGATAATGATCGGGATATACAGGTAAGCGTAAATGGCGGTCATAAAACCGCCGCGAAGCAGTCGACCGATCATTCCAGTTCCACCCTTTTGTTCAGCATGCGTGAGACGCGCCAGTACACCAGCAGCATCAGCCCCATTACCACTGTCAGCGTGATGCTGGTGGCAGCACCGAACGGCCAGTCACGAATATTCAGGAACTGGCTCTTGATGACGTTGCCCACGAGCAGGTTTTTCGCGCCGCCCATCAGATCGGAAACGTAGAACAGGCCCATCGCCGGGAGCATCACCAGCAGGCAGCCAGCGATGATCCCCGGCATGGTCAGCGGAATGATGATGCGGGCGAAGGTCTGAAATTTACTGGCACCCAGATCTCGTGCCGCTTCCAGCAGCGGTTTATCCAGTTTTTCAATACTGGAGTAGAGCGGCATGACCATAAATGGCAGCAGAATATAGACCAGCCCGATAATCACCGCGCCGGGGGTATACATGATGCGCATCGGTGTATCAATCACGCCCAGCCACAGCAAAAACTCGTTGAGATAGCCTTTGGTGCTGAGGAAAATTTTCAGGCCGTAAATGCGAATCAGTGAGTTGGTCCAGAAAGGCACAATCAACAGAAACAGTAACAGCGGTCGGACTTTTTTCGGCAACTTAACCAAAAACCAGGCGAAAGGGTAACCCAGCACCAGGCAGGCGAGGGTAGCGATCACCGCCATATTCAGCGAGTGCATCAGCACGTCGAAATAGAGCGGGTCGAGCAGGCGAGTGTAGTTGTCCAGCGTAAAGACCAGGCTGACGAAACTGGCGTCGTCACGGGTCAGAAAACTGGTGGCAATGATCATCAGGTTGGGCAGGAAAACAAACAACACAAGCCAACCGACGATAGTGACGATCACTACATTCTGGAATTTACTTGTGTTCTTCATCAGCCAGCACCACCTCCCAGCTCTCTACCCAGTTGATCGCCATTTTTTTGATCGAGGGAGTGGTCAAAATCCGGATCGTCTTCATTGAAGAACTCGCTGACCAGCACCATTTTGCCGCTTTCCAGTTCAACCACTGACTCCAGCGTCATCCCTTTGTAGTTACGCTCACGAACGTAGCCGATGAGCCCTTCAATATGGTTGTCATGGTTGATTTCATCAACGCGCAAATCTTCCGGGCGTAACAGGACATTCAGTTTTTGCCCTTTCTCAACCGCAAAATTGACATAGATATTGCACTCACGGCCTTCCACGTTCGCGCGAACCCGCTGTTCGTCGAGACGTTCAATCACCGTAGCGTCGAAGTGGTTAATTTCACCGATGAAGCTGGCGACAAACAGGTTTTTCGGCTCTTCATAGATTTCACGTGGTGAGCCGTCCTGTTCGATGCGACCGTCGCGCATCACCACGATGCGGTCGGACATGGTCAGTGCCTCTTCCTGATCGTGGGTGACAAATACGAAGGTAATGCCAAGCTTACGCTGCAGGGCTTTGAGTTCGTTCTGCATCTGCTTACGCAGCTTATAATCGAGCGCGGAGAGGGATTCATCAAGCAACAGCAGACGCGGTTTGTTGACCACGGCGCGGGCAATTGCCACACGCTGCTGCTGACCGCCGGAGAGCTGGTGTGGCTTACGCTGAGCGAACTCTTCGAGCTGCACCATTCGCAGGGCGTCGGTCACGCGCGGGGGAATTTCATCAGCCGGGGTTTTTTGCATCCGCAGACCGAAGGCGACGTTTTCAAAAACCGTCATGTGCGGGAACAACGCGTAACTCTGGAAGACGGTGTTGACGTGGCGATCTTCAGCGGGAACATCGGTGATGTCGTGATCCTCAAGGTGGATCCTGCCGGCATCAACATTTTCCAGCCCGGCAATCAGGCGCAGTACGGTTGTTTTACCGCAGCCAGATGGCCCCAGCAGGGTGAGAAATTCACCGTTATTGATGGTCAGGTTTAAATCTGCAATGACCGTTTTCCCATCAAAGCCTTTGCGAATCCCCGCCAGTTGTACCAGCGGTGATAGCGAACACGGTTGTGTAGTCAATTTTTTACTCTGTCCCTTATCAACGCAACGGAAAATTGCCGATGCGGGGTGTGTGGTTAACCACCTTGGTGACTCTTAATGAGGGCGGACATTCTACGGCAAACCACAGTAATCTCCAATCCTTGTTATACATTGATAAGCGACCTTTATTTCATTTCATCGGGGAATGAAAAAAAATGGTGCTTGCAGGTCTAAAAGTGACCTGACGCAATATTTGTGTTTTCGCGCTTACTGATAATGTTGTCACAAAAAATGAGGGTGACTACATGGATAAATTACTTGAGCGTTTTTTACAGTACGTTTCTCTGGATACGCAGTCTAAACCTGGCGTGCGCCAGGTACCGAGCACGGAAGGACAGTGGAAGCTGTTACGCTTGCTCAAAGAGCAACTGGAAGAGATGGGACTGGTTAACGTCACCCTGAGCGACAAAGGCACGGTAATGGGGACATTGCCCGCCAACGTACCTGGCGATATCCCGGCGATTGGATTTATTTCTCACGTCGATACTTCGCCTGATTTCAGTGGTAAAAACGTTAATCCACAGATCGTCGAGAAATACCGCGGTGGCGATATCGCCCTTGGTATTGGCGACGAAGTGCTTTCACCAGTCATGTTTCCGGTGTTGCACCAGTTGCTGGGCCAGACGCTGATCACCACCGACGGCAAAACGCTGCTGGGTGCTGATGACAAAGCCGGTGTTGCGGAAATCATGACGGCGCTGGCAATCCTGAAAGGGAAGAACATTCCTCACGGTGATATTTGCGTCGCGTTTACCCCGGACGAAGAGGTTGGCAAAGGGGCGAAATATTTTGATGTTCCCGCCTTTGGTGCGCAGTGGGCATATACCGTGGACGGCGGCGGCGTTGGCGAACTGGAGTATGAAAACTTCAATGCGGCGTCTGTCACCATCAAAATTGTCGGCAATAACGTCCATCCGGGTACCGCAAAAGGGGTGATGGTTAATGCTCTGACGCTGGCGACGCGCATTCATTCAGAAGTGCCGACCGATCAAACCCCTGAAACCACAGAAGGTTATGAAGGGTTTTATCACCTTGCCAGCATCAAAGGCTCGGTGGACCGCGCTGAAATGCATTACATCATCCGTGATTTTGACCGTAAGGAGTTTGAAGCGCGCAAACGTAAGATGATGGAAATCGCCAAAAAAGTTGGTAAAGGTCTGCATCCGGACTGCTACATTGAACTTGTGATTGAAGACAGCTATTACAACATGCGTGATAAAGTCATGGAGCATCCGCACATTCTGGAGATTGCCCGTCAGGCGATGCAGGATTGCGACATCGAACCGCAACTGAAACCGATTCGTGGCGGCACCGATGGCGCCCAGCTCTCTTTCATGGGGCTGCCGTGCCCGAACCTGTTTACCGGCGGGTATAACTACCACGGTAAGCATGAGTTCGTGACCCTGGAAGGTATGGAAAAAGCAGTGCAGGTGATTGTGCGAATCGCCGAGTTAACCACAAAACATTAAGCATAAAAAACGCCCGGTAAAACGGGCGTTTTTATTCAATCCTCAAAAAACCAATAACCACTGTTGACCAGCGCGGCGAGCATGGCGAGGAATGGCGGATCCTCCAGCGCATCGCCAAAGTGGGTGTCGTTCAGGACGATGTGACTCGCCAGCGCTTCCAGCGCCGGGCGGTGCGGCGAGTCAATCTTCTCGCCATTCACGTAAACTTCACCATCGACGCGCAGTACGCGCAACCCGCCGAGACGTACCAGTTTGTCGCCTTGTTTCAGCGCGTCGTAGATTTCATCGGGCTGATAGGGCGGCTCAGGCGGTGCGATATCCAGCTCATGGCGGGACTGGGTAATAAATTCACCGAACCACTGATTGAAGTGCTCAGGCTGGTTAATCAGCGACAGCATCATCTCGCGCAGGCGATCAAGCTCTGACGGCAGAATATCCGCAGGGTGATCACGCCCCGGCACGTCAGGGTCGGTATAGCGCAGGCTGCCCAGTTCGCGTTGCAGCACGTAGTCGGCGAAACCGCTGATCATTTCCCGGCCGCTCGGCGCACGGAAACCAACGGAGTAATTCAGCGAATTCTCCAGCGAGTAACCTTCGTGCGGGAATCCCGGCGGGATGTAGAGTATGTCGCCAGGCTCCATCTCTTCATCGATAATAGCTTCAAACGGATCTACCTGTAGCAGGTCAGGATGCGGGCAATGTTGTTTCATCGGCACTTTTTCGCCTACTCGCCAGCGGCGACGTCCGGTACCCTGAATGATAAAAACATCGTACTGATCGAGATGCGGGCCGACACCACCGCCGGGCACGGAGAAGGAGATCATTAGATCGTCAATGCGCCAGTCAGGCAGGGCGCGGAAAGGGCGCATCAACGCGGCGGTCGGTTCATGCCAGTTGTTAACCGCCTGGACCAGCAGCGACCAGTTGCTTTCACCGAGGTGATCATAGCTCTCGAACGGACCATGGCTGACCTGCCATTTACCGTCGAGATGGCTGACCAGACGACTGTCGACTTCGCTTTCCATCGCCAGCCCCGCCAGCTCATCAGGGGTGATGGGATCGAGAAAATTTGCAATGCCCCGCTTTAACACCACCGGACGTTTTTGCCAGTAGCGTTCGATAAAGTCGGGCCAGTTGAGTGTTAAGTGATAGTCCATATTTATGATTCCGCAGGCAGGTAGCTGAGACGGATTATAACGGAACCTGCTGCAGAACGATGCAGGCGCCGTTAAATTTATGTCATACGGATGTTTCTTTGCTTCCGCTGTGCTGGCGACCGAAAATCACTTCCATGCGTGCACCGCCCAGCAGGCTGTCGCCCGCGCTGATACTGCCTTCGTACTGTTCGGTGATTTCACGGGCCACAGAAAGCCCGACGCCCTGACCGGGGCGGAGTGTGTCTGCGCGCTGACCGCGGTCAAACACCAGCGTACGCTTGCTGCGTGGAATACCGGGACCATCGTCTTCCACAATGATATGCAGATGATCGTCCGTCTGGCGTGCCGAGACCTCAACGAACTCAAGGCAGTATTTACAGGCGTTATCCAGTACGTTGCCCATCACTTCCATAAAGTCATTCTTCTCGCCGACAAAGCTGGTTTCGGGTGAGATATCGAGTGAGATGTTCACCCCTTTGCGCTGGTAAACCTTATTGAGCGCCGAGGTGAGGTTATCCAGCAGCGGTGCCACAGGGTGCAGTTCACGGCTGAGGATCCCTGTGCCGCCGCGCATGCTGGCGCGATGAAGAAAATAACCAATCTGCTGTGAGATGCGGCTGATTTGCTCGAGCATGAGCGGCTCGGCCTCGTTCACCGTCATTTTATCACTGCGCAACGACCTCAGCGTACTTTGCAAAACGGCCAGCGGCGTTTTCAGGCTGTGGGTCAGATCGGTCAGTGTGGTGCGGTATTTGTCATAACGCTCGCGCTCGCTTTTCAGCAGGCGGTTCAGGTTCTGCACCAGGCTGGTAAGCTCGCGGGTGGTTTCCGGGTTGAGCGCTTCCCGGTGATGTTCTTCCAGCTCGCGCACTTCACGTGCCAGCGCTTCGATGGGTCGCAGGCTCCACCACGCCGCCAGCCACAACAGCGGGATCACCAGCAACAGGTTGGCGGCAAGCACGTACACAAACCAGCTCCACACCATGTACGAACGCTTAAGTTCGATAGGGATGGTATCGACCACCACAATCGTCAGTTCCGGCATGCGGTCGGTGGCCGGGTAGATATTCACCGCCACCGAGTGCGTCATTTCGGAATCGTCATGATCTTCACGAATTTCGTTAAGCTGCTGCTGGACTTCATGATCGCTGCGGATTAGTGCGCTACTGGCGTTAATATCCGCTTCAATTTCGTGGAAACCATTGGTCTTCAGCCAGTCCGGGCTGATGCGCCGGACCAGCCATGGCACGTCCTGCTGCGTCCACAACAGTTTGCCCTGCTTATCGTAAATCAGCGCCATGGTGGGGCTTTGCAGGCTGAGATTTTCGGGCATCTCAACGCTGACCTTGCCATTTTCCCATTTCGCCAGCGTATAGAAGAGGTTACTTTCCCCGCGCAGCAGTCGGAAGGTGGTTTTATCAAAGCTAACGCTGTAGCCGACCAGTGCTACCATCCCGTACGCCAGCGACAGTACCAGCACCACTGCAGCGGTGGCGAGCAAAAAGCGGATGCGCAGGGAGAGCGGCAGAAAATGCCGTAACAGTCTACACATCAGCGGAGTTCGAACAGATAACCCTGGCCGCGCACGGTGGTGATCACGTCGTGCGGATACTGTGCCTGGATTTTTTTCCGCAGACGCCCCATCAGCACATCAATGGTATGGCTCTCACGCAATTCCGCATCGGGATAAAGCTGGAGCATCAGCGAATCTTTGCTGACCACTTTGCCACTGTTGCGGATCAGCGTTTCCATAATGGTGTATTCGAAGGCGGTCAGTCTGATGGGTTCGTCGTTAATCGACAGCTCGCGACGCGACAGATCCACCTGAAAGGGCGGCATTGAGATCACCTGTGACGCCAGCCCGCTATTGCGTCGCATCAGCGCCTGGATCCGCGCAGCCACTTCTTCAATATGAAAGGGTTTGGTGACATAGTCGTCCGCGCCGGCGCTCAACACTTCGACTTTATCCTGCCAGCCCTCCCGTGCGGTCAGTACCAGCACCGGCAACGAAACGTCGTGACTACGCCAGCGGCGAATGAGCGACAGGCCGTCTTCGTCAGGTAGTCCGAGGTCAACAATAGCGATATCAGGAAGGTGCTCGCCGAGATAATAATCCGCTTCCCGGGCGTCCTCTGCGGCGTCCACCTGATGCCCCATCTCCTGGAGTTGTACTTTGAGGTGATGGCGTAACAGGGCGTTATCCTCAACAACGAGTACGCGCATAGCCTGGCTCCCTTTTATTTGCGATGTGTCTAGTTTAACGCTGATTATGAGGCTATGGGGATAAACATTGCTTAAACCGGGGAGAGAGAACCCTTCTGCCCGGCAGACAGAAGGGGGGTAGGGATTATTTAAGATCGTCCACCATCTGGATCGCCCGGCCAATGTAGTTGGCTGGAGTCATGGCTTTCAGGCGCGTTTTCTCTGCTTCCGGCAGGGCCAGGCTGTCGATGAACTGCTTCATGCCTTCCGCGTCCACACGCTTACCGCGGGTCAGCTCTTTCAGTTTTTCGTACGGTTTTTCGATGCCGTAACGACGCATGACCGTCTGGATAGGCTCTGCCAGCACTTCCCAGTTGTGATCCAGTTCATCCAGCAGATGATCGCGGTTCACTTCCAGTTTGCTGATGCCTTTCAGGGTGGACTGGTAAGCGATCAGCGCATAGCCGATGCCCACGCCAAGGTTACGCAGCACAGTGGAATCCGTCAGGTCACGCTGCCAGCGCGAGACCGGCAGTTTGCTGGCGAGATGCTGCATAACCGCGTTGGCGAGACCGAGGTTGCCTTCCGAGTTTTCGAAATCGATCGGATTCACTTTATGTGGCATCGTTGAAGAGCCAATTTCCCCGGCGATGGTTTTCTGTTTGAAGTGACCCAGAGAGATATAACCCCAGACGTCGCGGTCGAAATCGATAAGAATGGTGTTGAAGCGCGCGATGCAGTCGAACAGCTCAGCAATGTAATCGTGCGGTTCGATCTGGGTGGTGTACGGGTTCCACTGAATACCCAGCGAGGAGACGAATGCTTCGCTGAATTCATGCCAGTCCACTTCCGGGTAGGCGGCGATGTGGGCGTTATAGTTACCGACCGCGCCATTGATTTTGCCGAGGATCTCCACCTGGTTAAGCTGACGATACTGACGCTCCATACGATAAGCGACGTTCGCCATCTCTTTACCCATGGTGGATGGCGTGGCAGGCTGACCGTGAGTGCGCGACAGCAGCGGAATATCGCGATACTCTACCGCCAGCGCTTTCACCGCGTCAATGATCTGGCTCCAGTACGGCAGGATCACTTCATCACGTGCGGTTTTTAACATCAGCGCGTGCGACAGATTGTTGATGTCTTCTGAGGTGCAGGCGAAATGGATAAATTCAGATACCGCATGCAGCGCGGGGATATCCGCGACTTTCTCTTTCAGGAAATACTCAACTGCCTTCACGTCATGGTTAGTGGTGCGCTCAATGGTCTTGATGCGCGCAGCATCCTGTTCGTTGAAATCAGCAACGATCTTATCAAGGTAACCGTTTGCGTCGGCAGCAAAAGCAGGAACTTCCTTGATCGCTGCGTGCGCGGCCAGTTTTTGCAGCCAGCGTACTTCAACCTGTACACGAAATTTCAGCAAACCGTATTCACTGAAAATCCCGCGCAGCGCGCTGACTTTATCGCCGTAGCGTCCATCGACAGGGGAAACGGCGGTCAGGGAGGATAATTCCATAAATCACAACTCCGGAGTTAAATGAGCGAGAATTTGTTTCGCCTGTATAGACAGGCGCTTACGGGAAAACATGAGTTGCAGTCGGCTACCGCCGACCTGATGCCACAGCACGGCGGCACGGATACCGGCGAGCAGCGAAGCGCGCACTTTGGCCTGTACCTGCGGACTTTGCAGGACGGCGGGCGAGCCAGTGACCTGAATGCGCGGGCCCAGCGGGCTAATGACATCAACATAGATGCCGGCCATCGCGCTGAGCAGCGTTTCAGATTGTAAGTCAAAATGGTCAAGCTGGCGTTGCAGCCCGGCGATGCGGTTACCCAGCGTATCCATCGCCCCTTTGCTGGCAGCCAGTTTACGCTCAAGCACCATCAGGCTGAGGGTATAGCGGGTCAGCTCGGCATTAAGCCCCTGACGGCTGCTGGCGTTCAGAACGCCCAACAGGGTTTCCAGCCCGGTACGAAGATTGGCTTCGCTGCCGCCAAAAACGCCCAACGTTGACGCCGGGTTCATATCAATAATGCTGTTCAGCGAAACGTGCAGGGCATCGCTATCACAATGCCCCTGATGTGCCAGTTGTTGCACCAGTCGGGCTGACTGGCAGATCCCTGCCAGCGCCAGCGTGATGTCATAATAATTCTTCGCCACACTTGCTCCTTTCTGTGCGCAATTGGCTTATTCAACAGGCAGCGGCAGACGCTGCTCGATAATACCGCCGCCGAGGCAGACCTCGCCGCTGTAAAAGACTGCGGACTGTCCTGGCGTCACGGCGGCGACTGGCTCGTCAAAACGGACGTCGATGCGATCGTCATCCAGCGCGGTAATGGTGCAGGGGATGTCAGTCTGACGATAGCGGGTTTTGACGGTGCAGCGTAGCGTGCCCGTAAATGGCAGGCGGTCAACCCAGTGCAACTGCTGGGCAATCAGCCCGACGGACATCAGGCGAGGGTGGTCATGCCCTTGCGCCACCACCAGCAGGTTATTTTCAACGTCTTTATCGACCACATACCACGGATCTTCGGTCCCTTCTTTGGTGCCGCCGATGCCGAGTCCTTTGCGCTGGCCGAGCGTGTGGTACATCAGACCCTGATGTTCGCCAATCTCATCGCCGTCAACGGTGATAATTTTACCCGGCTGTGCAGGCAGGTAGCGGCCCAGGAACTCACGGAATTTGCGCTCACCGATAAAGCAGATACCGGTGGAGTCTTTTTTCTTCGCAGTGATAAGCCCCAGATCTTCGGCAATTTTACGCACCTGGGGTTTTTCCAGTTCACCTACCGGAAACAGGCTCTGGGCGATTTGCTCATGGCCGAGGGTATAGAGGAAATAGCTCTGGTCTTTGTTGCCGTCAAGCCCACGCAGCAGGCGGCTTTTGCCGTCAACGTCGGCACGGCGCACGTAATGCCCGGTGGCGATATAATCCGCACCGAGGTCTTCAGCGGCAAATTCGAGGAAGGCTTTAAATTTGATTTCTTTATTACACAGAATATCCGGATTCGGCGTGCGCCCGGCTTTATATTCCGCCAGGAAATGTTCGAATACGTTGTCCCAGTATTCTGCGGCAAAGTTTACGGTGTGCAGTTCAATACCGAGTTTGTCGCAGACCGCCTGGGCATCGGCCAGATCCGCGGCAGCGGTGCAGTATTCCTCGCCATCGTCTTCCTCCCAGTTCTTCATGAACAGGCCTTCCACTTTATAGCCCTGTTGTTGTAACAGGTACGCGGAAACGGAGGAATCGACACCGCCGGACATGCCGACGATCACTTTTTTCTGGCTGTTATCTGACATGGAATACTCACGACATTGAACTTCAAGGCGGCGTATTCTAGCACGCGCCCCCTCACTTGACACCCTCTGTAAACGGCCAGTTAAATTCTCCGACCAGTGACAACGGGTGACGCTCACCGCTCTGCCAGCAACGGATGCTTTCGGCAACCAGCGCAGAACGCAGGTTTTTCGCGTTGAGGATCTCTTCTGCGGTCAGCCACAGGCAGCGATCGATATCACTGTCGTGCGGTTCAGTCGCGCACGTATCGTTAAGGTCGATAGCAAACAGAAAGCGCAGAAAGGGGGTTTTGTCCGGTGCCAGCCACTGATGCATGCGAATGAAATGCTGTGGCGTGGCGCGAATTCCGGTCTCTTCCCACAACTCGCGTTCAGCGGCCTGCACCAGGGTTTCATCCGCTTCAAGGTGCCCGGCAGGCTGGTTCCACAGCGCCTTGGCATTAATCGTCTCTTCGACGACCAGAAATTTGCCTCTGGCATGCACCACGCAGGCGACGGTTACGTGTGGCTTAAACATCCGGACTCCTTTATTTATGCGTCCCGCCATTCACCACTGGCGAGATTGTCGAGTGTGTAATTGCCCATCGCATAGCGAATTAAGCGCAGGGTGGGAAACCCCACATGAGCGGTCATACGGCGCACCTGACGATTGCGCCCTTCATACAGAGTGACCTTCAGCCAGCAGGTGGGAATCGATTTGCGCTCGCGAATGGGCGGATTACGCGGCCACAACCAGTCGGGTTCCGCCACCCGTTCAATACCCGCAGGCAGGGTGGAACCATCGTTCAGCGTGACGCCAGTGCGCAGAGCGTTGATCGCCTCGTCTGTCGGCTCGCCTTCGACCTGCACGTAGTAAATCTTGCCCGTACGCTTACCTGGCTGAGTCAGTTGCGCCTGCAACGCCCCGTCGTTGGTCAGTACCAGCAGGCCTTCGCTGTCGCGGTCGAGTCGCCCGGCGGCGTACACGCCCTGCACGTCGATATAGTCTTTCAGCGTGCGGCGTCCGGCATCGTCAGTAAACTGCGGCAACACATCGTAAGGTTTATTGAACAGAATGACGCGCTTCGGCGAGTTATCGTTACGCGGTCTGGTGGTTTGTCTTGAGCTGAATCGCTCAACCCGGTGATTTCTATAAGAAGTTTTCGGCATGGTATTTTCAGACATGGTCAATTGCCGCATTATAGCCTAATTACGAATGCCTTTCATGGAGCCAAACATTCAGGTAGTATTGACAGGCCCATTACAAATCATTAACAAAAAATATTGCTCAAACTTGTCCGCGCCTGCGGTGCGAGAAAGGAGGAGCAAACCCAGAAGCGCTCGAAGGAGAGGTTAATGGAAAGCAAAGTAGTTGTTCCGGCGGAAGGCCAGAAAATCACCCTGCAAAACGGCAAACTCAACGTCCCTCACAACCCGATTATCCCGTTTATTGAAGGCGATGGCATCGGCGTTGATGTTACCCCGGCGATGCTGAAAGTGGTGGATGCCGCTGTCGAGAAAGCCTATAAAGGCGAGCGTAAAATTTCCTGGATGGAAATTTACACCGGTGAAAAATCCACCAAAATTTACGGCCAGGACGTCTGGCTCCCGCCTGAAACGCTTGATCTGATTCGTGACTATCGCGTTGCCATCAAAGGCCCGCTGACCACCCCAGTCGGTGGTGGTATTCGTTCCCTGAACGTTGCGCTGCGTCAGGAGCTTGATCTGTATGTTTGCCTGCGTCCGGTTCGTTACTACCAGGGCACCCCAAGCCCGGTAAAACATCCGGAACTGACCGACATGGTTATCTTCCGTGAAAACGCTGAAGATATTTATGCTGGTATTGAATGGAAAGCTGACAGCGCTGACGCGGAAAAAGTGATCAAATTCCTGCGTGAAGAGATGGGCGTGAAGAAAATTCGCTTCCCTGAGCATTGCGGTATTGGCATCAAGCCGTGCTCTGAAGAAGGGACCAAGCGTCTGGTTCGCGCGGCTATCGAATATGCGATCGCGAATGACCGTGACTCTGTCACGCTGGTACATAAAGGCAACATCATGAAGTTCACCGAAGGCGCGTTCAAAGACTGGGGTTACCAGCTTGCTCGCGAAGAATTCGGCGGCGAACTGATTGACGGCGGCCCGTGGCAGAAAATCAAGAACCCGAGAACCGGGAAAGAGATCATCATCAAAGACGTTATCGCTGATGCCTTCCTGCAGCAGATCCTGCTGCGTCCGGCAGAATATGACGTCATTGCCTGTATGAACCTTAACGGCGACTACATCTCCGACGCTCTGGCGGCGCAGGTTGGCGGTATCGGTATCGCACCGGGCGCAAACATCGGTGACGAATGCGCACTGTTCGAAGCGACCCACGGTACTGCACCGAAGTATGCCGGTCAGGATAAAGTGAACCCGGGGTCCGTTATCCTTTCCGCAGAGATGATGCTGCGCCACATGGAATGGTTCGAAGCTGCAGACCTGATCGTGAAAGGTATGGAAGGGGCCATCGCGGCCAAAACCGTGACCTACGATTTTGAACGTCTGATGGAAGGCGCTAAACTGCTGAAATGTTCAGAGTTTGGTGACGCGATTATCGCGAACATGTAATCCAGTTACTGGGTTAAATGCGAAAGGGAGCCAATCGGCTCCCTTTTTTTCTGTCCTCAAGAAAATCTATCCATAATCTCTTATGAACGCATGGTATCCGGCAGGTGGGCTTCATGTAACCACAGTCATGCTTCAAGAATCGTAGGGGCAACCGGAGAGTCTCCTTTTGGTTCAGCATATTAGAGGCTTTTGGTGCTGTCCGACAGGGTATTAAGGGAATAGTGTCATGGAAGGTGAATTTAAATAATCATATGAAAACAGAGGGATACTATTCAGTAGCATATTTATAACATTGAAAGTTTAGCAAAAAGTGCTGTCACTAAAATAATTAGCAGGGTATTAAATCTGTTATAAATTCTTAAATAAATGAGAGGCCATCTTAAAGATAAAGGGTGTTTTTCATGTAAGTAGCGATAAATCCAGGAACAAAAATAAGTATTACTAAGAATTTATGAAGGCGGGTAATTTAGAAGCCTTATTAATATTTTACTCGCCAGATTTCCCTATATTGACTTGTTTTTAGTGCAGTGCAAAACTGCATCTGGACATAAATATAAGGAGCCTTTACTAAACAATGTCCCACTATGGCTGACATGCTGGTTAACTGCATGCAGGTAGCGGAGGTTTCTTTCAGATAAATTCTTACTTTTGTTCTGTTAGGGTATTTTTATAAGGAATTGTCTGGCGATGTGAAACATTCTCAGGATAAGCAAGTTTCACAGGGGCTGTAACGATTTCTTGTGGATAGTTATGTTTCCTGGCGACGCCCGACAGGATGCCTTCCCCGAAAATAACTTCTCAATAGCATTTATTGATTTATCCATGGCAGTAATACATGGAGGGATTAAATAAACCACCGCACTCAATGGTAGTTATCATTCTGTTAAGTACGTATTTCGGAAATATTTTCTGAAAGGGATGGTGTTGCTTTTTTTTAACAAAACAGGCCTGTCGATTCTGTTTAATTTTAATAACAATAATGAAACAGGCAGGAAGCCTATTATTTTACGAGCGTGCAATATGAACAAAATCTATCGTGTTATCTGGAACAGTACCCTGATGCAGTGGGTGGTAACCTCTGAGTTCGGACGCGCCAGAATTAAAAGAGCAGTCAGTAAGTCAGTGAAGGCTGCAGGTTTGATAGCTGCGCTGTCAGCGGGAGTATTTGCAACTGCTGCCACATATACACCGGAAACTGCTAATAATGCCGGGCAGACCATGAATGTCACTGATAACGGGACGTACAGTCTGGATGGTAGCATTCAATTCACCGGTTCAACAGGTATTAATAAATACGGCTATCCTTCCATCCAGGCCGCATGGGACGCGGGGGGCATTATCTCCGGTTCCGATCCAACAGGAATGTTCACTATGAGTACCGGTGCACAATCTGCCGGTGTTCTGGTTACGGATCCATCAACTAATATTTCACTGGTGGTCAGCACCTTCGATAACAGCCAAATTAAAATTAACACGCCAGGAGTCCCTGGTATGGTTATTTACGTTCCAAACCCAGAGGGAAGCGGCCCATTTGTTGACGCGCAAATCGCGGACGTTTCTGGTGGCGGTACATTTAACCTGAATGCAAGCGGAACTGCGGGAGACAAAACTACAAAAAATACAATATTTGTCAATGTGACGAATGGAACGGCGAACATTAATTCGCAGAATCTGACATTTCAATTTGCCGATAATACCTCTGCACTAACATCCGACGAACTGGAATCGAAGACGGTTTCTTCAAATATAGTTACATTTAATGGCACATTCACGGTCACATTGGCTGACGGCTCGCAGGTGAATCAGACAGTCAATAATATAGATGATTTTCAGGCGTATAACTCATGGTTAAAGCAGGCACTTACTGCAGGCGAGTTGGGTGTGGGTGTTGCAGCGCAGGCAGCGTATAACAGTGCGTTTAGGCAGGCTTATACAGTAACAACGGAGACATGGACATATAACCCTCAGGAAGCGCCGTTTACCGCTGATGACCCGGCGCTCATTCCTGTGGGTGACCGGATCGGCCTTGCTGCGGACGGCCCTGATTCCACAATCAGTATTAATCCTGGTGCAAGTGTAACTATGCATAGCCAGGGTACGGCTCTGGCAAGGATCAGTAACGGTGCTAAATATGTAAATAACGGCACGATCAATGCGGGTGCCTACTGGATGAACAATACTCTGGTCGGTCTGAGCGGTGCAACGCTGGTGAATAACGGCGTTGAAAATATGCTGACGACTAACGAACACTCCCCCGATTCAATCAGCGGTGCCGGGACTACATATGTTAACAATGGTGTCGTTAACCTGTCAGGCTGGACGGGATCAACGACCTCGGGATACATATCCAACAGAACCTGGATGAACGTCGGGGATGGTGCGACCGGTATCAACAACGGCGCGATCAATATCGGCACGACGGCTCAGTTGTTCGGTGGTCGGCCAGTTGCCGCAGCAGTCACAGCGGGAGGGACATTCGTTAATGCCTCCGACGGGGTTATTTATCTTGGGCGTAAGGAGTCAAGTGACACAACATCTGCTCCAATTGCGCGTGGCGGTGCAGATACATTACAGCAGTTCGGTGCCTACGGTTTTTATGTCAACAGTTCCGGTACAGCCAAAAACGATGGACAGATCATAATCGGTACAGGTGTACAGCAGGGTTATGGCATTGTTGCGACTGGTACCGGTGTTAACGTGTCAGTTGGTGCGGATGGTGTGATTACAGACAAGGGTAATTACCCGGTTGCTGCCGGTAGCGCACCGTTGCGCAATGCTGCCATCTACAGTAAGGCCACCTCCGGTACCGTAAACAATGGCGGGACCATCAATCTTCAGGGCACCAACGGCACTGGACTGTATGTGTTTGACGGCGGGCTGGCGTCTTCTTCCGGCACCATCAATGTTGGCGAGAGTCCGCTGTTTGCTTCCTCAGGCCTTCGCAACTACGGTATCTGGTCAACGGCGAATAACTCTAAAGCCACACTCACCGGCGCACTGAACCTGACCGGTGACGGTGCGGTCGGTGCCTATGCCGAAAACGGCGGTAACGTCACCATTTCCGGCAACGGGGCGGTGAACTTTAATGACGGCACTAACCAGCTCGGTTACTACGTCTACGGCCCGACGGCCTCCATCACCAACAACGGTACCGGCGCACAGGATGTCAGTACGGAAGACTCCGTGCTGTTCCGCGTCGACGGCGGTGCTGACTTCGCCGGTGGTGCCGGTGCGGCTTCCGTCCTGACCGCCTCCGGTCAGGGTTCAACCACGGTGGTGGCTAACGGTAAGGATGCCGCATCCGGCAATGTCTCCGCCTTTAACTCCGGCGGCATGACCCTTAACCTGTCCGGACAGGATGCCACCGGGGTGGTTATCCAGGGCGGTGCGCAGGGCAAAATCAGCTCGAATGCCACCCTCAATATGACTGCCACTGGTGCGATTGCAGGGATTGCTGACGGCCAGGGTTATGACATCAACGGTAAGGCGCTGGGCACTCCGGTAGCCGGTGTGCTGGCGAACGCCGCACTGGCAGCGGGTGCCGCGGGCTTCGGTACCGGGACCATTCTGGTGACGGAAGCGGCGCTGAACTCCGCGCTGGATGCAGTCACCGGTTACATCGCCCGTCACGGGGCGGAAGTCAGCAACGCCGGGAACATTGTGTTCACCGGTGAAGACACCACCGGCCTGCTGGTGGAAGCCGGTGCCCGAGGGGATAACACCGGCAGTATCACCATCGGTGCCGGCGGTACCGGTATCGTGGCGCAGGATGCGACCGGTGCGAACACCACCGTGGTCAACACCTCGGGGAATATTGTGCTGAACGGTGGCAGTGTCGCTAACCGCACCACCGGGATTATCGCCAGTGGTGCAAAAACCACAGTTAACATGACCGGCGGTACCGTGACCCTGAACGGCAACGGCGCCACCGGCGTGCGGGCGTCTGACGGGGCGACAGTGAACCTCTCCGGCACCGCCACCCCGGATTTCTCTGACACCGCGACGGACCAGATACTGTTTGCCATCTCCGGCGCCGGCTCCACCATCAATACGGATGTCCCGACCGGTACGGTGCTGGATGCGTCCGGTGAGCGTTCCACCCTGTTCCGCCTGGAAGACGGGGCGGCGATGGGCGGCGACATTCAGGTGGCCGCCAGCGGGAAGGATGCCACCGCGCTGTACGCCACCGGTGAGAACACCACGGCGGTTATCGGCAGCGGCAGTACCCTGGATATCAGCGGTGCCGGTGCCACGGGCGTGATTTCGTCCGGTGGGGCCTCTGCCACCATCACGAGCGGTGCCATCCTTGACCTGACCGGCACCGGGGCGACCGCCGGTATCGTGGACGGCAACACCTATGCGGATGACGGCTCGCTGTCAGAGACCGGTACCGGCGCTGACCTGATTAACGCCGCGACCATCAGCTCTGCCGTGGACAAAGCCACCGCCTTTATTGCGAAAAATGGCGGTGTGCTGGATAACAGCGGCGATGTGGTGCTTACCGGTGATAACTCCACCGCCGTCAGGGTGCTCGGCGGTGAGGTTGACAACAGCGGCAATATCACCGCGAACGGCACCGCCCTGTATGTCGGGGCCGGTGACCAGGGGCAGAGCTCCACCATCACCAACAGCGGCACCGTGCTGGCGACAGACGGACGGGCAGCCATTGAACTGGCGGCCGGCAGTCTGGACCTGGTGGGCAGCGGCGTGGGTACCATTGAAGCCCGCGGGACAGCGCATGGCGTACTGGTAAGCCAGGGTGCCACCGGACTCGACGTGACGGATGCGCTCATCATTGTCAATGTGCCCGGCGCCACCGGTAACGGTATCGAGAACGCCGCGAACCTGACCGACCTGCAGCTGATCGACACCACCATTGATGTGGCGAACGGCGCCGGGGTGCGCACGGCGGTCACCATCAACAGCACCAACAGTGGCACCATTAACGTCAGTGGCGCGGGGACCGGGATTGCATTTGATGACCTCGACGGTAACCCTGTCACCGGTGACCTCGACCTGTCCGGCTCGTCTGACCTGGCCATTAACGTCACCGGTGCGGGCGGTACGGGGATTTATGCCAACACCACCGGCACCGTGGACACGGCAGCGAGCATTACCGTGAGTAACGCCGCCGGCGGCTCTGCCCTGAAACTGGGTGACAGCGTGACGTCTGCCACCAACCGCGGCACCCTGACCTCGGCCAGTGCCACGGCACCGACAGTCGATACGGCAAATGCCACTGCGTTCACCAACACGGCCAGCGGGGTGATTACCGCGTCGGCGTCCGGCAGTCCGGCACTGGCCATGAATGCGGCGGGAGCCACGGCGGGCAACGCCGGGACCATCAACGGCGACCTGGTGATGCGCGGGGCAAACGGCACGGTGTTTAACAGCGGTACGGTCAGTAACAACATCACCACCACCAGTGGCAACAACGCGGTCACGGTGAATGCCGGTACTGTCGGCGGCAATATCGCGCTGAACGGCAGCGGCACCAACAGCGTGCTGCTGACCAGGGGTGCTGACGTGAACACCATCAGTGGCTCCGCAGGTAACGATACGGTCACCATTCTGGGCAACGGCAACACCTTTAACGCCCTGAACGGCGGCAGCGGTACGGCAACCGCGGTGTTTGACGGCGTGACGGCGGGCTTCCACATGGACGGCACCGGCGCACAAATCAACAGCCACAACCAGGTGAACCTGCGTAACGGCTCGCTGTTCAGTCTGGATAATGGTTATTCCCTCGGCGGTAAACCGTCCGGTGGCGCGGGCTTTGACATCGATTCCGGCTCGGTACTGGCGGTGAACGGTACGGCTGACCGGGTACTGGCCAATAAACTGACCGGCACCGGTACGGTTGAGGTGGACAACAGCGGAGCCGCGTTTGACTTCGCCGCCACCACCGGCAGCGCCTTTGCCGGGACCGTGGATTTAAGCAATGCCACGCTGGCACTCGGCGGTCTGAACACCACCGCTATGACGAATGCGACCCTGAAAGCCGACACCGGAAGCATCACCACGGTGGCAGACGGTGAACAGGCTATCGGCGGTCTCACCTTCGCCGGCGGTGAAATGGAGTTCAACGGTACGGCACCGGATGAACGGGTGGCAACCAGCCATGTGACAGTGAACACCCTGGATGCGTCCGGCAGCGGTAAGGTGCAGATTAACATTCCTGACCCGTATGTCCCGGGGCATGACACGGCGACCACCTCGTCGCTGATGACCCAGGATGATGCCAACATCGGTCTGGGGCTGGTCAGTGCCACCACCGTCACCGGCAGCGGCGGTAACCTGGCCCTGGTGGACCAGAACGGCAGCACCATCACGGCAGCCACCCAGGTGGATATCGCCCAGGGCGGCAGCACGGTGGCGAAAGGCACGTATGACTATCGCCTGACCACCGCAGGTGCCACCGGCAGCCAGGACGGCCTGTATGTCAACTACGGTCTGAAAGAGCTGGAGCTGCTGGCGAACCAGACCCTGACGCTTGACGGCACTCCGGGTGCCACCGGCGCGGCGGCGGACCAGTCCGCCCGCATCACCGGCAGCGGTAATCTGGCGGTCAGCACCACGGGCAGTGACGTGCTGTCGCTCTCGAACAGCGGCAACGACTGGACCGGCGACACCACCGTGCTGAGCGGTACCCTGCGTACCGACGTTGACGGCGCGCTGGGCGATACCGCCACACTGGCGATGAACAGCGGGGCGAAAGCCGACCTCAACGGCACCGCGCAGGTGGCGGG
Organism: Trabulsiella guamensis ATCC 49490; assembly: GCF_000734965.1. GTDB lineage: Bacteria > Pseudomonadota > Gammaproteobacteria > Enterobacterales > Enterobacteriaceae > Trabulsiella > Trabulsiella guamensis. The sequence continues at coordinate 47,912 of NZ_JMTB01000039.1, read as the reverse complement.
GATGCTGGCCGGCGATGTCAGTTCCGTCCTCGACATGCACGGCGGCACACTGGACCTGGCAAACGGCGGTTACAGCAACGGCAGCCTGACCGGCAGCGGTAACCTGAACGTTGACGGCGGTGTGCTGACGATTAGTGGCGCCAACAGCAGCCTGACGGCCACCACCACCATCAGCAGCGGTGCGGAAGTGGTTATTGATGATGCGCAGGGCGCCGGTACCGGTGATATTGCCGATGAAGGCACCCTGACACTGGACGGCGCGACCGGCATGCTGGCGAACGCCATCAGCGGCACCGGTCATGTCGACGCGACGAACGCCACGAACGCCACCGTCACCGGTGACAACAGCGGCTTCAGTGGTCTGTTTAACATTGATGACGGCAGCAACCTGACCGTCAGCGAACAGAACCACCTCGGTACCGCATCCGTCAACGATAACGGTCTGCTGACCGTGAATACGGACAGCGACTGGACGCTTGATAATAATGTCATCAGCGGCAGCGGCGACCTGACCAAAGCCGGTACCGGCACCCTGACGCTGGTACAGGACATGGTGAGCTACACCGGTACCACCGACATCACCGAAGGGGAACTGGCACTCGGCAGTGACGTCGCCTCTGCGGTGGACCTGCTGAGCGGGCAGGTGAACGTGTATGACGGCGCCAGATTTACCGGTTACGGCAGCACCGCCGGGGATGTCGACGTCATGCAGGGCGGTACCATGCAGACGGACGACTTCCTGGTGGGCGGTAACCTGACCAACAGCGGCGCTGTCCTGCTGACCCGCACAGACAACGTACCGGGCAACACCCTGACGGTGAACGGCAACTACACCGGTAACAACGGTCTGCTGGCATTCAACACCGAACTGGGGGGCGATGACTCACCGACCGACAAACTGACGGTCCACGGCAATACGGCCGGTAACACCCGCGTCAGCGTCAACAACACCGGCGGTACCGGGGCACAGACGGTGAACGGTATTGAGGTCATCCAGGTGGACGGCAGTTCTGACGGCAGCTTCGCGCTGACCACCGGAACGGTTGAGGCAGGTGCCTATGTCTATGCGCTGGCGAAAGGCACGGGAGATGCGGCGAAGAACTGGTACCTGACCAGTAAATGGAAAGGCAGTATCCCGCCGGCGGATGACCCGACAGACCCGGTTGACCCGGTCGACCCGGTTAAACCCCCGGTGAAACCGCCGGTGGTTGACCCGACCGCCCCTGACGCACTGCGTCCGGAAGCGGGCAGTTATATCAGCAATATCGCGGCAGCCAACACGCTGTTTAACCACCGCCTGCACGACCGTCTCGGTGAACCGCAGTACACCGACGCCCTGCGTAACGGTGACGGTAACGCCACCAGCATGTGGATGCGTCACGTCGGCGGTCACGAGCGTTCCTCTGCCAGTGACGGCCAGCTGAAAACACAGAGCAACCGCTACGTGCTGCAGCTGGGCGGCGACATCGCACAGTGGAGTTCCGACGGCCTCGACCGCTGGCATCTGGGCGTGATGGGGGGCTATGCGAATGAGCACAGCAACACCCGCAGTGACCGTGCCGGTTACGACTCTGACGGCCGTGTCAGTGGTTACAGTGCCGGTCTGTACGGTACCTGGTACCAGAATGACGCGGACAAAACCGGGGCGTATGTCGACAGCTGGATGCTGTACAACTGGTTCGACAGCAGCGTGACCGCAGAAAACCGTGACAGCGATGAGTACAAGTCAAAAGGACTCACCGCCTCGCTGGAAGCCGGTTACACCCTGAAAGCCGGAGAGTTCTCCGGCAGCCAGGGCACGCTGAACACCTGGTATGTGCAGCCGCAGGCGCAGGTCACCTGGATGGGCGTGAAGGATAAAACGCACACCCGCAATGACGGCACCCGCATCGAAACGGAAGGCGACGGCAACATTCAGACCCGTCTCGGCGTGAGAACGTACCTGAACAGTCACCACAAAATGGATGACGGTAAACAGCGTGAGTTCCAGCCGTTCGTGGAAGTGAACTGGATCCACAACACCGAAGCCTTTGGCGTGAAGATGGATGGCACGAAAGTCAGCCGTGACGGCGCGCGCAACCTGGGCGAAATCCGCACCGGTGTGGAAGGCAAGCTGAACGACCGCCTGAGTGTGTGGGGCAACGTGGGCGTGCAGATGGGTGACAAAGGCTACAGCGACACCCAGGGCATGCTGGGGGTGAAATACAGCTGGTAACTGCAGGACCTGAAAGAAAGGAGCCGGGTAACCCGGCTCCGCTTTCAGTGATCTGGCCGGGACAATACAGATTATTAATATTAAACCGATGGCATCTGAAGGACTACGCAGTGTAATGAGTTAATACATAAAGCTATTTTGTGAAAAAATAAAATAGCAGGAAATAAAACATGTCTAAAACAAAGCAGGAATGGCTTTTTCAGCTAAGGAAATGTAACAGTCTGGAGACGCTGGAAAGAGTCATAGAGAAAAACACCTACGAGCTGACAGAGAATGAACTGGAGAGTTTTAATTCCGCAGCTGATCACCGGCTGGCAGAAATAATAATGAACACACTGTATGACAAAGTGCCTGCTTCAGTCTGGAGGCTGGTTCGATAAAAACTTCTTCTCAGGCAGCAAAAAGAATATAAGGCTTTAGTTTCTGATTTACCTGGAAGGAAGATGGTAGTGAAAGGAAAAGTTAATATTTGGCCTGTAGATTTATAATAATAATTATGGTGAATCCCCCTGTGCGGTGGGGCGTTCTGGTGATTATTTCCCTGAAGGCACGCGGACAGACGTCACCAGTGTTCTGTTCACCGGGAGGCACCCGGCACCATAACCTTACGTGTTTTGCTCGTTTGATTATTGTATCCATATTCTACCGCACCATGATGTGCGGTTTTTTTTGCCCACAGTCCCGCTACCCGGTGCGACGATTATCCATAACCAACCCAGGCGGTGCCTTGCAGGGAGTCATTGAATGGGTGATCGACACGGTTCGAATCCGGCTCCGTTACAACCCATCACTTAATCCTGCCAGCAAGCGCTCCTGTGAAGGTTTAATTTAAGAATCCAGGAGATTGCCGTCATTACAACGCTTATTTACATTTAAAGTGCGTAATCCATCTTGAGGAATATATCATGTTTAAGCGTCGCACATTTAAAACTGCATTGGCGGCGGTTATCTCGCTTTCAGTGATTGCCACCCCTGTATTAGCAAATCCGGGGAATGGTAATGGTGGGGGCAATGGGCACGGTAATAGCGGTGGTGGGCATGGCAACAGCGGTAACAGCCATGGCAACAGCAGCGTAAGGAATGACAAAGGAAATTCATACGGCCTGTCTTCCGAAAAAACGAATAACGGGAAGAACAACAGGAAACCTGATCATGTCGACAGAGACATCAGCGTCTCCAGAGCGCGTTCACTGGCAGTTAATTATGGACTGACTGGATATCAATCCTTACCTCCTGGCATCGCAAAAAATGTGATGCGTGGAAAGCCACTGCCGCCAGGGATAGAGAAAAAAACACTACCTGCTTCAATGCTTGGGGAACTGCCAAACTACCCAGGTTATGAATGGAAGAGGATTGGCGATGATCTGGTGCTCGTGGCACTGAGCACTGCGATCGTTACAGCCGTTCTCAATGGTGTATTTGATTAAACATTCAAAGCAATGAATTTCAGAAGCCTCGCAAATGCGAGGCTTTTGTTCGACTTTTATATGCAGGAAGTTGCAATGAAGAGACTCTCAACTATTATTATTTCGTCACGTTGAGTTTACAGCCATTATCTGTACGATAATTTTACCCATGACCAGCGAACCCCCACCGCTGGTCTTTTTTTAACAATGATGATTACGTTTTTTGAGATATATTCTCTCACAATGGCGTTGAATGTCTTTTCATCGTTCGGTTAACATTACTAATGTATTATGCTTGATGCATCGTACACCTGGAGTTATCCGGACATCAGTGTTTTAGTGTCAAAACCATCATTGCCCGCACCTTTGTGCGGGCTTTTTTTTGCCCACTCATGGCGCCTCAACAGGAGACGTTTACTCAAAAAAAGAAAACAAACGAATTCCTGACATTCAAACATTATTTGCTCAAAGTTTCTCTTGTAAACAATGATATTAAAGCATCATGGCGCAATGTTTAACTTGTCGTAAAGCCGGGGGTTGTATTTATTCGGGAGGGAACACGATGAAGAAAATAACATGGGTAGGGGTTGCAACTTTTTCTCTCGCAGGCCTGACTTATTTTATTCCACAATGGAATGTCTTACTGGCGGCGCATGATAGCTGGTGGCCTCTGGCAAAAGAATTCATACTTTTCAGTGGCGTGACGGCATGGATGTTCATGACATTAGCGATGATTTTGTCATTACGTTTGCCAGTCATCGAAGCAGCGACAGGTGGTCTGGATAAAGGGTTTGTCTTACATAAATGGTCGGGAATTATTGCGCTGGTGGCAGGGGTAATGCACTGGCTGATGGAGATTGTTCCAAAATGGATGGCTCAACAGGGCTGGGTAACGCGTCCGGCAAAACCCAGACGCATTGACGCAGGGGCAGCAGACTGGCCGCTCGAACTCGCTTCAACAGGGCAGTCCATCGCAGAGTGGGCAATTTATGTACTGATTATATTGTGCGTTGTCTCGCTGGTGAAAAAAATACCGTATAGCTTTTTCAGGTTTGTTCATAAAATATTCCCACTGGTTTATTTATCTGTCACTTTTCATGCGATAACCGTTCTTGCTAAAACCACATGGTGGTTGACAGTGTCGTCCTGGATAATCGTTATTTTAGCGGCCATTGGTAGTATTGCGGCCTTTATGTCGCTTTTCCAGCGAATCGGCAAGTCACGGAAAAGAAGCGCCACGGTTGCTCGTATTGAACACAATGAAGATATGATAGATGTCATTCTGCAAACAGAAAAACCGATGCATTTCCGTTCAGGGCAATTTGCTTTTGTTCGTTTCGGCAATGACAAAGAGCCACATCCTTTTACTATTGCGTCATCACCGGACAATCCTTGTATGTTGCGCTTCGTTATAAAGGCACTTGGGGATGATACCTGGCGACTGTTTACGGACCTCAGACAAGGAGATACCGCAGAAGTGGAAGGTCCTTATGGGTGTTTTGATTTCACAAGTTCAGCCAAACGTCAAATTTGGGTTGCGGGGGGTATTGGTATTACGCCTTTTCTCTCCCGCCTGACTGTACTGGCACAAAAGGGGGGAAGCGTGACACCCATTGATTTTTGGTATTGCGGGCGCAAAGGGATTCCGGAAGGATTAAAAGAAATATGCCACAAAGCAAATGTTCTATTACATGTCATTGATACCAGTCGTCAGAAACGTCTCGACAAGAGGATGCTCTCTGAGGCGATTTCTTCGGGAGAAAAAGTGGGTATCTGGTTTTGTGGTCCGGCATCATTTGGCCACTCACTACAGCGCGGCCTGAAAGATAAATCGATAGAATTCCACTGCGATAGTTTTTCCCTACGATGATGCGGGTTAATTTATCCTGAATGCACATGAAGTCATTATGTATGGTTAAATCAACGGGCCGGAAAACACGTTTGGTCCGACTGCTCAGTAGAGGATATAAGGGCATGAAACGATAAAGCCCCGGCATCCTGCATGGTGCAGTGCGCGGGGCAGCGATTGTACTGAGGCTGATATTGCGCGATGATCCCCATCGCCGGACGCCACTATCTGAAACTCCGCTGGCCCAATGCACTCAGGGATGTCATAAATTTGCCGATACTGGAAAATAATAATACCCCAATATTCACGTTCAACTTATCAGCGCCAGAAATACGCGCCGGAGTTGACGGCAGCTGAATATTCTGCTCACGGGTAATAATATCAGCGACCACAGGCTGAATATCACTGACGTTCATTTTCTTTACCACCGCATCAACATGGATACGGAATCCTCTTCTGGGAATCGTATTGATAAGCTTATCGCCATCAGGAACCATTTCCTTAAGCGCGCGGCGAATAAGAGAAATGTTCTGATAAAGCGTATTCGGAGAAGTATTCGCTCCACGCTCTTCCCAGACCTTCTGGTATAATTCAGCATGAGAAACAATTTTCCCTTGCTGATCAAGAATAATCTCGAGACATTTTGCCGCCGGGTAAGTCAGTTTTGCCGCAACACCAGAGCTTTTCAGCACCAGCTGATTTTGCCCCGCGCGGAAATCAATACAGTCATTAATTACGTATAACATCATGGTACCTGTTTCTCGTATCATTCTCAGACGCCGGATTCTGGCATTTCAATAACAATAAAATGGCTGTGATCTGTTGTGGCGCGAAAGGTCAGCACCGCCGGACCACTGATTTCCAGAGAATCGCGCTCATTCAGAACACAGTTCTCATCAACAGTCAGACTTCCTTCAACATTGTTGAGATATGCCTGACGTCCTGCTTTCAATTCAAATGTCACATTATGATCATTCACCAGTTCGCTGGCGTACATGTTCACATCCTGATTCAATAGCAGCGGTGCATCGCTGTTGTTGATACTGCCCACAATATGCAACAGCGTGTTCAGTCGATCCGCAGCGGTGAATTTATGGTTGCTGTAACGCACTTCCAGACCCTGAGCGGGTGGGATAATCCAGATTTGCAGAAAGCGACACCAGTCATCGTCATTATTCAGCTCCGAGTGCCAGACGCCTTTCCCTGCGGTAACAACCTGAACATGTCCACGTTCCAGAACATCCTCTTCACGGGTGGCGCTGTCCCAGTGTGTCAGTTTGCCATCAATGATGTAGCTGACAATTTCCATATCTTTATGCGGATGTCGGTCAAACCCATGATGAGGTTTAACATTGTCATCATTGATCACCCGCAACACACCGAAGTTAATATTGTCCGGATCATAGTAATTGGCGAACGAAAAATGAAAAAAAGTATCTGCCGGATGGTATTCACTCGCTGGCAGATAATGCAGCGTATTTGCTTTCTTTACATAATAAGGGGTTGTCATTGTCTGTCTCTGGTCTACACATAATGAATGCATAATATATTTTGCTTCTTTTCCGATAAATGGGGCGGTGGCTAAAACACCGTTACGCAAAATGAAAGAATATGACCTGATTTCGTTACGCAGTTTTGTTGCCGTGGTGGAAATGGGCAGTTTCTATAATGCCTCAGTTCAGATGGAAACCAGCAGCGCGTCGATCAGCCGTCGGGTCTCCGCCCTGGAAAATGCACTTGGCGTTCATCTTCTTAACCGCACAACGCGACAACTCGAACTGACAACCGCCGGACAACAGTTTTTTCAGGATATAAAAGAGATCCTGGAATCCTTTGAGCAGGCGGAAGAGCGCCTTTCCAGTATTCAGGAAACCCTGAGCGGGGTAATACGCATGGCCGCGCCGATGACCTTTGGCATCCGAAAACTGTCACCGCTGCTACCTGCGTTCATGAACAAATACCCCCAGATAATGATTCAGCTTCAGTTAGAAGACCGGATTACTGACCTTGTGGGTGAAGGTATTGATTTGTCGTTAAGGATCGGCGAGCTCCAGGATTCAACCTTAGTCAGCACGCGAATAACGGAACTTCCACGCCTGTACTGCGCCTCGCCGGAATACCTTGAGCGATATGGCACGCCACAGACGCCTGCCGATCTTAAAGGGCATCGCTGTCTTCGTTATTCGTATCTGACCGCCCGAAGCGAGTGGGGAATTACCGAAGGGGGAGAATTACCGGATATGCATTTTCCTTTATTTGCCGGAAATGGCGAGGTTTTACGGGAGGCCGCGATTCAGGGCGTCGGGATAACGATGTTGCCATGGTTTATTGTTGAGGACGCTATCCATGCCGGGGTCCTGGTACCGGTGCTCCAGCCCTATGCTCCGCCTCCGTTGCCGCTGTCCATCGTCCGTCCGACACGGCGTTATACCCCTCTGCGGGTAACCACACTGATGGACTGGTTGCGGGGTACGTTGTTTACGACCGGAAATTAATAAAACCGCCAGAGAAATCCGGCGGTTTTAACATCTGCCTTTAACTTTTAATGCTTTGTGCTGCATCGTCGATGACATCAGCAACCGCTTTCGGTTGGGTGAGGAAGAGCACATGACTGGCGTTCACCTCGACGACCCGGGCGTTGATCCGTTCAGCCGTTTTGCGCAGCAGTCTGGGGTCGATGGCGTTATCCTGGGTGGCAATAATGGCCCAGCTGGGTTTATTTCGCCAGGCGGCATGCGTCACTTTGGCATCGAAGTTCGCCATATTCAGCGGGACTTGCGAATCACGTAAAAATGCGGCATCGGCATCACTCGTATCGCCGGCGAAACCAGTCTTAAATTTTTCCAGATTGATAAAACCGAAACCATCTCGCTGTGTGTCGATAACAAATTCAGCGGGTGGGGGGATTTGCGTAAATTGTGAAGCGGTCGATTCACCTGCATCAGGTGCCAGCGCAGACACATAGACCAGCCCGGCGACCTTCGGATCAACACCCGCTTCCGTAATCACGGTGCCGCCATAAGAGTGCCCAACCAGAATAGTCGGACCTTGCTGCCGGTCGAGAACGCGTTTTGTTGCAGCGACATCATCCGCCAGTGATGTCAGTGGGTTTTGCACAATGGTCACCCGGTAGCCGCGCCCGGTCAGTTCGTCATACACACCGCGCCAGCCAGATCCGTCTGCGAACGCGCCATGTACCAGTACAACATTACGTACCGTTTGTGTGTCGGCAATACGGTCGGCAGAAACCGCTAGGCTAGCCGTGGCCAAACCCACAGTTGCAGTAATAGCGGCCAGAAGAGCTTTAAATTTCATGGTCATTACCCTCTATTATTCGCGATAACAGTTATCGCGATAAATAAAGCTAGGGGGATTTTTATTTTGTGTCAAGCGATAACATTTATCGCGATAGTTATTGTTGTGGTATGCTTGGTAGTGATGACCAGGAGTGAAAGATGACGACATTGAAAACGAAGAAGAATATGCCCGCTCCGCCTCTTGATGACCAGCTGTGTTATGCCATCTATTCGGCAGGTATTGCTATTCAGCGGATCTATAAACCCCTGCTGGATGCGATGGGGCTGACGTATCCCCAGTATCTGGTACTGAACGTGTTGTGGCGTGATGATAAACAGACCGTCGGCAAAATCGCCCAAAAGCTGGCGCTGGAGCCCAGTACGCTGACACCGCTCCTTAAGCGTCTCGAAGCGGCAGGTTTTCTGCACAGGACGCGAAATCCTGACAACGAGCGGCAGGTAATGATTGCCCTGACGGAGCGGGGACGACAGTTGCAGACCAGGGCGGGTTGTCTGAGTGATTCGCTGCTGGAAGCATCCGGGCAATCACCTGCAGAACTGGCGCAACTGAACGGTCAGCTCCGCCAGTTGCGGGATGCAATGTATTCACATCTGGATGGCTGGGATACCCCGGAATAGCCGGGTTCAGCGCCGAATGTTGTGGTATTCAGAAGGTTTAATTTTTAGATGGCGCCGTTGATACCTGATGCTACGCTTTTCTTGGGTATCAGGGGATATATCATGAAAAATAAAGACGAACAAACGGGGCTGGTTGGGCTTGCCATTGGCGCCGCCGTGATCGGACTGATCTCTGCGCAGAAGGCGATTAACCGCAATGCCATCGTAGAAGAACTGGTGCGACTCGGCAGGCAAAATGGCGATGGTGTTGAAGACGAGGTATTTGTAAAAGCGGCGGAATTAGTCAGGAAGGGCATATGAATGCCCGCCTTGTTGTACGGGCACCACAGCGATTATCACTCCCACAGCAACAAGGGAGCGGGTAATCTCTTACACCTCAACATAGGGCAAACTATCAAATTTTAAGCTCCCGTTGAGCGCACTGCTTGATGTCCTTTATCACACTGGTAATGGTTGCGACGATACGCGCCTGATAGTCCTGAAGCTCATCCCAGTCTTCAAAGTCATTGTCGAACTTTTTGGGTAATCCTTCCAGGATAGTGCTGACATCATTACTCAAAATAAATGCTTTTATAACAAGCATATCAGTCAGTTTTTCAATGCTCTCGACAAATATTTTATGATAGTTTTCCTGTTTTTCCTGGAAATCTGGTGAGCCCATTGTCACTTCTAATTGCTGTTTTGCTTGCTGCAGTTGTGAGTAAATGTATTGCTCATCTTCTTCGGGGAGTTCGCTATCCAGGAATCCCTCAAGCTGTTGGGGCGCTATGTGTAGATCGATAGTATTTGATTCATGGTCTACCCACTTCTTAATATTCGAAAGCGCGAGGTATATTGACTCGTAGATTTCATATTTCTTTTGCCAGATCTGCTGGGAGATCCATACTTTTTCAGTAAAACTCGCTTCAATGCGCTTTGTCGCTTCAGTGTTTTGCTCAAGCTGTCTTTTTAAAATGTCGAAGTTTGCAGTAGTGGTGTCAATTTTTACTTTTTCTTTAATGTAAATACCCAGCCCCGCACCTACTAAACTTGCCAGCAACGTCGCCAAAAGAATCAAGGCATATGTACCTCCGCTAAGTTCAAGAGAATTAAGCTTCGTCGCTAACTCTAACCACATTTTAGGGTTTTCCATATCTGGCCTTTTCTCAACATCGTAATGGATTTCGTATCACTATGAACGTTTCTCGTTTGCTGGTCTATAGTATTGTCATTTACCGCCACTCAAAAAGGATCTTCACGTTTCTGAGTTGTTACGTCCATGGATATTTGCTTTATGGAAGAAGAGTTGACGATAATCATCTTTCGGGGCTATAGTTTTTTCAGCTTAATGAGCTGTTGATGGTGATTATGGTAACGCAATATTCATAATCATATTTCCTTTTTTAATATGTTAAGCATAGCTACTACGTAGTTTTGAAAAGGATTACTCATGAAAATACGGATATGTAAAATCATCTTATCTTTATCAATTTTGTTATTCACAGGTTTGAGTTATGCCCATTCCGGAGGTACTAACTCAGAGGGGTGTCATACTCAAAAAAGTACAGGTGAGTATCACTGCCACAACAGGAAGTAGTTTTCCATAATATCCAATCCTGCGTTGTTGGGTAAATAAATACGGGAGCCGGTGGTTCCCGTTTTTGACTGGCTTTAGTTCCGCGCACATCGTTAGCGTTATTTTCCCTCGTCCGGTTTAAACGCTAACTGCCAGGCATACTGACGGATATCCTTTGGCCAGTTCGCGATGCAGGCGGTGAAACCTGCTTCATCATCAGCAAACAATGCCCGCAGGCTGGCTTCGTATTCAGGAAAGTCACCCGCAATTTCATACATAAACTGATACGCACGTTCATGCCTGCGGCGTTTGTTTTCGGCCGGTTCATTGGTTTTTCTTGCCTGCTCGATGAGTCTGCGCAACGTGGCGGACGCGCCGCCCGGCTGAGTCGCCAGCCAGTCCCAGTGGCGAGGGAGCAGGGTGACTTCTTTCGATGCGACGCCCAGCTTCGGCCTGCCGCGGGATTTCACGATCACTGTCTCTTCGCTCGTTTGACTCTCCAGTTCCGGGTAGACCGCTAAGGCGCTGGCTTCATCGCCCTGAACATGAATATCCAGGCGCTTGCCATTCTGATCATTAAAGACGAAAACCGGTTCGTCATTGAGAGTGGTGGCCTGAATTTGCCGTAAAAGCGTGCTCAGGTCGCCGTGAGCTATCTGCCGCTGCTGATGAAAAGCGGTTAAGGTGACACGAGTCATAAGGATAACCTTTTTATCCGGGTAAAAATGATAGCCTACTCTGTATACAGCTCACTGTCAATTATACCCGGGTAAAATGAATGGGCAGGCGAGCTTACGGCAGCGCCAGCGCATCCGCCCCCGCCCGGAAACGCAACTGACCGGAAACGTCGTTTGCCGCCGCGAACACAGCTTCGGCGACATCGGACTCTCGGGTAAATGCTGTCGCTTTAGCGAACCCGTCAAAAACACCACGAGCGAATGATTCATAGACTTCAGGGATCAACCCCTGCATGCGCTGCTGACCATTGGCAGCAAAGCGGGTCGTCGGGCCATATCCCGGCTCGACCAGCTTAACGCGGACACCGAAATGGTTAAGCTCGTGTTCCAGTGAGCCGGTAAACCCTTCAATAGCAGCCTTGCTGGCGGTGTAAGCTGCCACCAGTGGATACGCGGCCAGTGTGGCGCTGGAGGTTACGTTCACAATCGTGCCGCTTCGCCGTGCGCGAAACTGTGGAATCACTGCCTGACACATGGCCATGACGCCGAAAGTGTTGGTCTCGAAGATATCGCGGACTGTTGACATCGGTGTAACTTCAAACGCGCCGAACAGGCCAATGCCTGCGTTATTTACCAGCACGTCGACAGGTCCGGCGGTTTTCAGCGCCAGCGCAATGCTGTCGGCGTCAGTGACATCCAGTAGCAGAAGCTGAAGGTGCCGCGACGCGGGAAACAGGGTTGCTTGTGGTGTGCGCATGGTGGCAATGACTTTCCAGCCCTGTGCGAGGAAATAGCGAGCGGTCTCCAGGCCATAGCCGGAAGAGCAGCCAGTGATCAGTACCGTTTTCATATCAGGCTCCGGGGTGTGGGTAAACTCGGAGTAAACATTAGACGCCCGCATCAGGATTAACGATAATTGATAGTCCGGTTAACTTTAGCGTGAGTCCTGAAATGAGTGATCCACTCTCAGACGTCGTCCGACTGCTTCACCCCGGTGCGGCATTTGCCAATATTATCAGTGGCAAGGGCAACTGGGCGGTGCGCTATTCCGAATACGGTCTGCCCAGCTTTTGCATTATGCTGGAAGGCAGTTGTTTGCTGCAGGTGGACGGTCATGCGCCTGTCACCCTCAGGGCGGGTGATTTCATTCTGCTGCCCGCAACGCCGGCGTTTACCCTGTCGAGTTTTGTACCGGCTCCGCCGGTTTTTCTCGATCCTTTTAGCGTCGCGAGTGAGCAGGGGGAATTACGTTACGGCGATCAGGATGGTCACCCGGAGATGCGCTCCCTGGGCGGGGCATTTATATTCGACTGCGCTGATCCTGGCCTGCTGGTTTCCCTGTTGCCGAAGGTCGTTCACGTCCGGGGATCCACGCGTTTGTCACAACTGGTGGAGATGGTCGGTGAGGAGTCCGCAGAGCAGAAACCAGGGAGCGCCTTTATGCTTTCCAGACTGGCGGAACTGCTGCTGGTGGAGGCGATGCGTTCAGTTGCGACCGGCAGTGCGCCTCCCGGCCTCTTGCAGGGTTTAGCGGATGAACGGCTGGCGCGTGCGTTAAAACAGATGCACGCACACGTTGAGTATGCCTGGACCATTGATGAACTGGCGAAGGCCGCCGCGCTGTCGCGTTCCGTCTTCTTCGTGCGCTTCACCCGCAGGGTAGGGATGGCGCCAATGGAATACCTGCTTGCCTGGCGCATGAAGATCGCCAAAGATTTACTTCGCGACAATGAACTCTCTGTGACCACGATTGCAGAGCGGGTAGGATACAGCTCAGCAAGCGCATTCAGTGTGGCGTTTAGCCGTCATGTCGGCCTGCCGCCGGGGCGTTATGCACGATCGTTGTCAGCAGAATAAAGGGGCTGAAGTGAACACTATCGATCTGAACACGCTTTACGATTCCACAACGCAACGGACATTACGTCTCTGGCAACACCAGCGAGGTAACGAACTGGTGGCGCAGAAGAGCGCGTATGATCCGCAAAAATTTGCCATTGGGGCGGGGATCCAGCCCGTAATGAGTGCGGAGATGCGCACGCTACTGCAGACGTTGACGCAGATTACCCGGTATGATCCGCTGGCTGACGTCATGCCTGAGGCGGCGTTTCATTTCACCTTCCTGCCCGTTACGCTGCCCCTCTGGGAGGCTGATGAACCATTACCGGCAAAAACGCAGGAGTTACTCCGGATCTGGGCGAATTTTCAGGGAGCGATGGTCGCCATCAGCGATCTCAGGCTGGTGGTGCTGCCGGGGCAGTTGTTACTGGCGGGTATTCCTGATGAGCAGTCCGTTGCCCTGCGTCAGCAGTTTTGCACACAGATTTTAGCTTCATCCTGGGAGGCAGAGTTACGTTTGCGCCATGTCAATACGCCGTTGCCGGCACCGTTCTGGCACAGCACGTTGTTACGCTACCGGGCGCAGTGCCTGCCTGAGCATCTGCAGACATTTTTTCTTGAACGTCAGACGTGCCGTTACGGCGATGTTTGCGGCGCGCTGACGCTGACAAAGGCAATTTACAACTGGGCAATAGCGTATCCGTTGGGCCAGCGCGAATAAAAATATAAAGTAATAAGTCGATCATTATCCGAATATTAAAAGTGATAAATAACCTTCTTTGACTATTTATATTTCACATTTATAAGAATAAATATCAAATACAATACATGGCGATACATCGCAAATTCAACGTATTTTTAATTTTTTGATTGAAAGTCGTAAATCGATTGTTATATTAATGATGCCCATTGTTAACGCAGGGATGTAAGAATGAAAAAGAAAATCATTCAACGGCGAATTAATAAAAATCAATACGTTAATCCTGAGCATATCGTCAAGGTTGATTGGCTCAGCCATGATGAAGTCTTTGTCATTCAGATTGTGACGGGAGAACGAATCACCCTGGATAAAGAAGAATCTCATGATTTAATGGATTATTTCGATTTTAAAAATCCATTGTGAAGTTGGCCGCGACAGCGGCCTTTTTACTTTATTCTCTGGTGCTATATGCGAATCGCCAGTTCAGCATGAAATAAAATGACCGCCGCTCCTGAAATGGTTACTTTTTCCGGCTGGTTATCGCGAATAGTCACGGATATATCCACCACGCCGCTGCGACCGATAGCGCGCCCCTGATGACCGCGAATGCGGAGCTGTTTGCCGTCATGAGCCATCAGGCCATGATGTACCAGCCATGCGCCCATCGGGCCGTTGGCATTGCCGGTGACCGGATCTTCGGCAATGCCGATCGCCGGGGAAAACATCCTGCCGTCAGTCTCTGCTTTACCGGGGCGGATGAGAAACGGGAAGAAGCCGTTACAGCCGATTCGCTGGCTGATAGCCGCCAGTGCCGGAAGGTCAGGCGCGAGCGTATCAATTTTCACTTCCGGTTTCAGCGGAACCATCACTTTCGAATGGCCGGTAGAGGCCACCTGAACCGGCAACCCCGGTAGCATGTCATTTTCATCAAGCCCCAGCGCGGCCAGAATCGCGGCGCGGGTTTCTCCCTCCAGCGGCGGCTCAAACGTCGGCGCGCCCTGTTCCAGCGCCACCCGCAGGTCGTCGCCTTCCGAAAGAATATCCACCCGATGGCGGCCCGCCAGTGACGTTTGCCAGACCGTACAGTCCCGCAAACCAAGCACTTTCGAACGCACATAATGCGCCGCGACAGTGGCGTGACCGCAGATCGGCACTTCGACTGTCGGTGTGAAGTAACGAATGCGGACATCGCTGTCATCGCTTTTTAACAGAAAGGCGGTTTCCGAATGGCGCAGCTCGCGGGCGATGAGTTGCATTTGCGTTTCGCTGAGCCCATCAGCATTCAGCACCACACCTGCTGAATTGCCACGAAACGGTTCGGTGGTAAAAGCATCAACGTGATAGATCTGTGGCGTCATTTTTTTCTCCGTGACGGTGATCGGTAATAATGAAATTCAGACGCCTCGGATCTGCGTGTTATAGCGGATAGCGGCCATGGTGGCGGTCATGCTACTGCAAAACAGGCGGTTATACGCCAGGTTCCAGTAGTTATTGCGATGCACAAACACCATGTATTTTTCGGTGCCACAGCAGGGAACGACGCAATAACAGGGTGATGTCTGCTCGTTGGGCGGGAGCCCTTCGCCATAAGAAGAAAAGAGAATGCGGGTTTCTGCGAGAGTAAGCTGATCCATGATAAAACTGTCCATTTCCGGGGCTGATAACGCAAAATTCAGTGCCCCAACCATATCGTATTGAAATGGATTTAGCGAGAAGAACGCGCGTTTGATGTGTACAGAGTGGAAGAGATAAAAAAACCTGCCACAGGAATGCGGCAGGGAAACTAAGAAAGTTTACATCGAATGTCGGAGAAGATTATGAGCTATTTGTATGACAAATAAAAGAAAGATTTGCGTTTAGTTTTTCGCATAATGTGCCTGTAAGGTGCGATGTAACATTAAACCTTCAAAATGTTTTTCATTAGTGTTACAACTAGCCGCGAACGTGACCATCGCCTGTCGAAAAGGAGGGAAGCGCGATGATTCTGGAAAGACTGAAAAGTAAAAACGGCAAGAAATTTCTCGCTGTCGTGGTAATCGCGTTTATTGCGGCGGTTGCCGTGGTCGGAAGAGCAACCTTCGGCGGGGTTGTCAGAGAGTACAATCTGCCGTATTCCGAATGGACAACCGGCATGTTTGTGTTGCAGGGCGCGATGGTCTGTATTTACAGCATCGTCTTTACTATCCTGATTTCCATTCCTTTCGGCTTTATTCTGCTGGGTAGCGACAGCCAGAAAATGAAGTGATGATGCGTAAGGCGGCGGGATAACCGAACGCCTTCACATCATCTGCATTACCACCAGCCAAATTGCGTTCCGGCAACCGCGACGACAGCAATGACAATCATGATCAGCGTGGTTTTACGCATCATGCGCCTCCGGGAGCGGCATAGCCGCCAACAAAAAACCAGGTCAGAAACACAACGGCGGCAATAAAAATTGCTACCGGAAATAGTACGCCTAATTTCATCGTCATTCCTTATTAACTAAACGCGCTTATCATACCCGAAGCGTCATTCTATGGTGCTGAAAAAGAGCGTCTGGCGACGACTTTTTTTATCCAGATACATGGCATCGTGAGCGGCGCGTAACGCAGTTTCGGCATCTGTCGTTACCGGGGCAACGGCCACCAAACCAATGCTCATCCGTAAATGAAGAGGCTCTCAGCGCCGCATTCACCTCACGCTACTTTCATATATTCACTGCGCGCAATAAAAAAAGCCCCGTCGGGGGAGACGGGGCAAAACTCATTGATTATGGAATGATCTGTTCTCTGGTCATTCGAGAACAGGCGTAATCGTACGTGGCAAAAGTGCAGTTAAAATGAAGAAATCGTGAAGATTTACGGGGGCGAAAACGCCTGAGGCCAGTGACTTCGCGGGTTTGCTGCGATACACTCCCGATCGGATTTATCTGAAATCAGGATCGGCAAAAGAAGTATGTTTCAGCTCAGACCAGGCACCATGGCGATGATTATCGGTGCACGTACCCTCGCCGGGCAGGCGAATATCGGAAAATCAGTAGAACTTTTTGCACTCTGCAAGCCAGGGGAACGATTGCTCAACCCGGTTAATGGCGTGATGACAGAACTGCCCGCGGATGCGCCACGCCCGCTGTGGCTGGTGACCGGGGCGGTTTGCGCGAATGATGGTCAGCGTGGGTTCGCGTTTGTACGCGCGGAACATCTGATGCCATTCTTGCCTGATACTCAGCCAGAAGATGCCCGCCTATTTGAGATGAGCTAACCACTCCGCCAGCACCAGCGCATGGTTTTGTCGGGTATTTTTTGCGGCATAGAGCAGGGTCAACCCTGTTTCATCGGCCTTCTTGAGCAGCCGTTTGCCTTCTTCGCGCCGGGTGTCTAACTCCTGGCGGTAATGCTGGCTGAAGCTGGCGAAGTCGATCACTTCACCATAAAACGCTTTACGCAGCGCTGCCGATGGGGCAAGGGTTTTACACCATTCATCCTGCGCCAGACTCTCTTTTTTCATTCCCCGTGGCCATAACCGGTCGACAAGCACACGGTAGCCGTCGCTGGCTTCTGGCGCATCATAAACGCGTTTGCACTGGATCATCGTTCATCTCCCTGGTTCGTGCATACCAGGATAGTCCATTCGCCGCAGATATGACAGTATTACGCCTGCGTCTAAAAACTGTCAGGCATAAGGATCCTGTTATGGAACACACCGCTCTCAACCCCGTACTTCGCATTGCTCTTGTGGGCGATCACAGCGACACCGTACTTGCTCATCAGGCAATTCCGTTAGCTATCGATGATGCGGCTGCCGTACTGGAGATGGTCGTTCAGTATGAGTGGTTGAACACCCCGGCGATAACCTCGGCGGACGACCTTACCAGTTACGATGCGATTTGGGTGGTGCCAGGCAGCCCCTATAAAAACGTCGAAGGCGCATTTACCGCGATCCGCTATGCCCGCGAAAACAGCATCCCGTTTCTTGGCACCTGTGGCGGCTTCCAGCACGCTGTCATTGAATATGCCCGCAATGTGATGGGGTGGGCGGACGCCGCGCATGCAGAAACTGACAGCAGCGGGCGAATGGTGATCGACGCGTTGACCTGTTCACTGGTGGAGAAAACGGATGCCATCGAACTGCGCGGCAACACAATTGTTCACCGTGCCTATGGTCGCGATGTTATTCAGGAAGGGTATCACTGCAATTACGGGATCGCCCCGGATTTTGCCCGTGAGCTGGAGCATCAGCCGCTGCGTGTGACCGGCTGGGATGAAGAGGGTGATATTCGGGTGGTTGAGCTGACCACGCATCCTTTCTTCGTGGCGACATTATTCCAGCATGAGCGTAATGCCCTGGAAGGGCGTCCGGCGCCGCTGGTGCAGGCATTTCTGCACGCCGCTGCGCAATAATACACGTTGCCCGGCGAACGCTGTCGCCGGGCATGTGCATTGTCAGGCATGGATTTCGCGATCGCGCCCCGCGAAGGCACCGAAGCAGGCCATGATGATGGCGAGCAGCGCCACGGCAATCAATGGAATGTGCCAGTCCCCACTGGCATCATGAATTTTTCCCATCAACGGCGGACCGCAGGCCGCCAGCAGATACCCCACCGACTGAGCCATACCTGAAAGCGCCGCCGCCTGATGCGCCGAACTGGCGCGTAAGCCGATAAACGTCAGACCGAGGATCATCGTCGCACCTGACCCGAAGCCGAAAACCAGTGTCCACGCAATGGCCTGATCCGGCAGTAACCAGAAACCCACGGCACTGACAGCGCACATCAGCGAAACCAGCACCGCGATGCCACGCTGGTCGCGCAATTTATGCAGGATCAGCGGAATGGCAAGCCCGGGCGCGGCAGTCGCCAGTTGCAACAGTCCGTGCAGAGAACCGGCCTGCGATTCACTGTAACCGTTGCTGATGAGAATGGCCGGCAGCCAGCCGATAATCACGTAATACACCAGCGAGTTCAGCCCGAGAAACAGCGTCACCTGCCAGGCAAGCGCTGAGCGCCAGATACCGCGATCATGCAGCGAACGTGCGCTGGTGACGGCCGCAGGCTGTTGGTTTCGCCACTGGGGCAGCCAGAACAGTAATGCCAGCAGCGGAAAGACCATCAGCATCAACAGCGCGCCTCGCCAGCCGAAGCCGTGTAGTGCCAGCGGGACGACCAGCGCCGACCCCAGCGCCGCAGCGCCGCCCATCGTCAGGGAATAGGCACCGGTAAGCCGGGCGACATGCTGCGAAAAATCACGTTTGATGAGGCCTGGCAGCAGTACGTTACCGAGGGCGATACCGCAACCGATGATCGCCGTGCCGACAAACAGCAGCATAGCCGAGGGCAATGACCGCACCGCAATCCCCGCACAAATCAACAACAGGGCAGCGAACAGACTGCGCTCAATGCCAACGCGCCGGGCGATGCCCGCTGCCAGCGGTGACACCAGGCCAAAGGCCAGCAGCGACAGGGTGGTTAACAACCCGGTCTGAGCGGTCGTCAGGCCGTATTCCGCGCGAATGCTGTCCAGCAGTGGTGCCGCACCGGTAAACGTCACGCGCAGCGTCGTGGCAATCAGCAGCATTCCGGCGATAAGCAGCAGAGTATGGCGGCCAGTGGGAGTAACAGAAACAGACATAATATTCTCAGTGATAAAAAAGTGACGACACAATAGCGGTTTTCGTCGGTGATTAAATCAAGCTAAAATGACAGATTATCGCTAAATTCGGACAAGATGATGTACGGACTGGGACTGGAAGGTTACGCCCCCGACAGTCAGCACGACGCGGCGGTCGCATTTCGTATTCGCGTTGTGGAGGACGAACAATTTATTCCACGCCACCAGCACCGCAAAGGCCAGTTGATCCTCGCGTTGCATGGTGCCCTGACCTGTGAAGTGGACAATGCCATGTGGATGGTGCCCCCGCAGTATGCTGTGTGGGTTCCCGGCCAGGTGCCGCACAGTAACCGGGCTACGCCGGGCGCGCAGATCTGCTTTTTGTTTATCGAACCTGGCAGGGCAGAGATGCCGGATCATTGTTGTACACTGAAAATCTCGTCGCTGGTCCGGGAACTTATTCTGTCGCTGTCAGAACGTACTGGTGTGGCATCGCAAACGGCGGAAACCGGGCGGCTGGTTCAGGTGCTGTTTGATGAGCTTCCTCAGCAGCCGCAGCAACATCTGCAGTTGCCGGTCTCATCGCACCCGAAAATTCGCGAAATGACAGAGACCATGGCACAGGCGCCGGATCGCTGGCAAACCTTAGGGCAATGGGCGAGCCATTTTGCCATGAGTGAACGTAATCTTGCCCGGCTGGTAGTAAAGGAGACCGGGCTGAGCTTTCTTCGCTGGCGCCACCGCTTACAGCTCATTCTGGCCCTGCAGCTGCTAATTCGTGGGCAGGCCGTGCAACAGGTGGCGCACGCGCTAGGCTACGATTCCACCACCGCGTTTATTACGATGTTCAAGAAAGTGCTTGGTAAGACGCCGAAAGCGTATCTCGCTGAGCTGGATCCCGGATCATGATTTTCCGATCAACAACGACACCAGACCGGCGGCAATCAGCGGCCCGACCGGCACGCCACGGAAAAGCGCGACGCCAAGTACCGTGCCAACCAGTAAACCGGCCACCAGTTGCGGTTGCGCGCTCATCAGCGTAACGCCACGACCGCCAAGCCATGAGACCAGCACGCCGATAGCAATCGCCACCAGCGACTTCCAGTTTACAAACGAATGCAGCAGCGTTGAGGGTGGCAATGAGCCGCTGGCAATAGGGGCCATGACCCCGATTGTCAGAATAATAATCCCAAGAGTGAGTCCCTGTTTTTCAATCCACGGGAAAAAGGCGTTGAGGGGTGTCACACGGACAATAATCAGCACCAGTATGGATACGGCTACGGTGGTGTTGTGGCTGACAAATCCCAGCGCGGCGAGCCCCAGAAGAATCATTAATGTGGCGTCAAACATGCGAAAATCCCTGCAATATAAATATTAGCCCGCTTACTTTACGCGCAAACGGGACACCTGACAGTGATTTTTCGCAGTGTTGCTGCGGTTTGGGCAAATGCACGTGTCATCACAACATGGGTAAAAATTGCTGGTGTGTGTCATCAAATTGACATTATATTGTGTAAGGATTTCCTAAAAGGCAGACTGTACGAGGTAAATACCGTGAACGATCCGATGTGGGTTGAAACGATGATCATCACCGCCAGTTTCCTGGCGATCATGATGACCCTTGTGATGTCAGTGCTGTGGCTGGAGCGATACGAAGGCTAGTGACTACTGTCGCGACGAAAATCCACCAGTTCAGGGCGAGCGATTCGCAGGTAGTCGCTTGTGTTCAGAATAATTGACTTTTCCAGCAAACCCGCATTAAACGCAATTTCATCGAAACGCGAGAACAACAACGGATCGGCCACCAGTTTCAGTGACGGATGAAAACTGAAAGGGGGGATCGCGCCGAATTCACATGCCGTCAGCGCATCCACTTCCACCGGACTTGCCAGCGACGCTTTCAGCCCACCCAGATGTTGTGCCAGTCGTGCCAGGTCAGCCTGCTGATCAGCCGCCAGAATCGCCAGCACGTGCTGATTCACTCCGTTTCCCTTTACCTTACATACCAGCGCTTTTGCACCCTGTCCTAACGCGGTACCGCGGATTTCAGAAACCGCTTCACACTTCCCGACAGCCTCATGCGTTATCACACGAAACTGCGCGTTGCCGTTTTGCAGTATATTGAGGATTTGCTGATGGATATTGCGATCTTCAAGCCCTGTCACCTGTCTCTCCTTATGAAAAAACCTTACGGGGATACTCTACTGCAGGAGGAGGGAAGGAACAACATCGCTGCCTGGCATAAAGGCAGCGATGAAGGCGTTATTTTTCAGCACCCTGTTTCTGGAACAGTTCCCGGAAGACGGGGTAAATATCTTCCTGATCGCGGATGTGCTGCATGGCAAAGTTTTCGAACGTCGCCTGCAGATGTTCATACTCCCGCCACAGCGTCTGGTGTGCCCGACGGGTGATTTCGATGTAACTGTAATACCGCACCACTGGTAGCAGTTTTTTCGCCAGAATTTCGTGGCACAGAGGGGAGTCATCCGCCCAGTTATCGCCATCCGACGCCTGAGCTGCATAGATATTCCACTGTGCCGGATCGTAACGCTCTTTTACTACCTCATCCATCAACTTCAGGGCGCTCGAGACAATCGTCCCACCGGTTTCCTGCGAGTAGAAGAACTCATGCTCATCCACCTCTTTGGCCTGGGTGTGGTGGCGGATATAGACGACATCAACGTTTTTATAGGTCCGACTCAGGAACAGATAGAGCAGGATATAAAACCGTTTCGCCATATCTTTGGTGGCCTGATCCATCGATCCCGAGACGTCCATCAGGCAAAACATGACCGCCTGGCTGGACGGTTCCGGGCGTTTCTCGTAGTTCTTGTATCGCAGATCGAAGGTGTCGATAAACGGTACGCGTTCAATTTTTGCCCGCAGCTCGGCGATCTCTCTGCGCAGACGCTCCTCTTCAAGCAGTTGCGCTGGTTCGCTGTGACTGACGATATCAAGATTCGCTTCCAGCTCTCGCAGTTCCCGACGTTTACCCGCGGTCATTGCGGTACGACGGGCCAGTGAGTTCTGCAATGATCGCACCACGCTAATGTTCGCGGGCACGCCGTTGGAGGTAAACCCGGCCCGGTGCGTTTTGAACTCATTAAGCTGTTGTTGCTGGTTTTTCCTCAGGTTCGGCAGCGCCAGATCTTCGAACAACAAATCCAGGTATTCATCTTTCGAAATCTGAAAGACAAACTCGTCCTGACCTTCCCCGTCAGGACTGGCCTGACCCTGGCCGCCGCCGGAACCGCCACCGCCGCCTTGCGGGCGTTCGATGCGGTCATTCTGGACAAAATGGTCGTTGCCGGGATGAACGCGATGACGCAACCCGCCACGACCCTGATGAAACATCGGCTCGTTAATATCATCCGTTGGAATGGAAACGGACTCGCCGCTGTCAATGTCGGTCACCGACCGTTTGTTGATGGCCTCCGAGATCGACTGCTTGATTTGTGCTTTGTAACGGCGCAGGAAGCGCTGGCGGTTCACCGCGCTTTTGTTTTTACCGTTCAGGCGCCGGTCAATAAACCAGGTCATAGGCCCCCCGTACTGCTTTTGCCAACCATACGCAATCCTGGTAATGCCGGTTAGCGCTCCGCTTATCCGGCCTACCGGTGGTTGTATTTTGTAGGCCCGGACAGCGCAAGCGCCGCCGGACGTTACTGTTATGACGATTTACGTACGCGGAGATACCATTCGCAGAGCAGACGCACCTGCTTACGGGTATAGCCTTTCTCCATCATCCGGTCGACGAAATCATCGTGCTTTTTCTGCTCGTCGGTTGAGGTTTTGGCGTTGAACGAAATGACCGGCAACAGCTCTTCGGTATTTGAGAACATCTTCTTCTCAATGACCGTGCGGAGCTTCTCGTAGCTGGTCCAGTTCGGATTACGTCCATTGTTGTTCGCTCTGGCACGCAGTACAAAGTTGACTATCTCATTACGGAAGTCTTTTGGGTTGCTGATCCCGGCGGGCTTCTCGATTTTCTCCAGTTCCGCGTTCAGGGATTCACGGTCAAACAGCTGACCGGTATCCGGGTCGCGGTATTCCTGATCCTGGATCCAGAAGTCGGCGTACGTAACATAACGGTCGAAAATATTTTGTCCGTACTCGGAGTAGGATTCCAGGTAAGCGGTCTGGATCTCTTTGCCAATAAACTCAGCATATTTCGGGATCAGATAGCCTTTGAGGAATTCGAGATAGCGTTCCGCTTGCTCCTGCGGGAACTGCTCGCGTTCAATCTGCTGCTCCAGCACGTAGAACAGATGTACCGGGTTTGCCGCCACTTCCGTATGATCGAAGTTGAACACCCGGGAGAGGATTTTAAAGGCGAAACGCGTCGATAGCCCGTTCATCCCTTCATCCACCCCGGCGTAGTCACGATATTCCTGATAGGACTTGGCTTTCGGGTCAGTATCTTTCAGGCTTTCACCGTCATAAACGCGCATCTTCGAATAGATGCTTGAGTTTTCCGGCTCTTTCAGACGCGAAAGGATGGAGAAGCGCGACAGCGTTTCCAGCGTGCCAGGCGCACACGGCGCATGGGTCAGCTCACTATGGTTAAGCAGTTTCTCGTAGATTTTGATCTCTTCGGAAATCCGCAGGCAGTAGGGCACCTTGACGATATACACACGGTCAAGGAACGCCTCGTTGTTTTTGTTGTTACGGAAGGTCACCCACTCAGATTCGTTCGAGTGCGCGAGAATAATGCCGTTAAACGGCAGGGCAGAAATACCTTCCGTCCCGTTGTAGTTACCTTCCTGGGTGGCGGTCAGCAGCGGATGCAGCACCTTAATTGGCGCTTTAAACATCTCAACGAATTCCATGATCCCCTGGTTGGCGCGGCACAGGGCGCCGGAGTAACCATAGGCATCCGGGTCGTTTTGCGCATAATGTTCCAGTTTACGGATGTCGACTTTACCGACAAGCGCAGAGATATCCTGATTGTTTTCATCGCCGGGTTCTGTTTTGGCGATGGCAATTTGTTCAAGGATTGACGGTCTGACTTTCACTACACGGAATTTAGTGATGTCACCGCCAAATTCATGCAGCCGCTTCGCCGCCCACGGCGACATGATCGTACCGAGATAGCGACCTGGGATGCCGTATTCCTTCTCGAGGATCTGCGCATCTTCCTGTGGGTTAAACAGACAGAACGGATGATCGTTGACCGGACTACGTTCACCATTAGCGCTCAGCACATAAATCGGTACCCGCTGCATCAGCGATTTCAGCCGCTCGGCAAGCGAGGACTTACCACCGCCGACAGGCCCCAGCAGATAGAGGATTTGTTTCTTCTCCTCCAGCCCCTGAGCGGCGTGCTTCAGGTAGGAGACAATTTGTTCGATGGCTTCTTCCATGCCATAGAACTCTTCAAACGCCGGGTAACGTGCGATGACCCGGTTCGAAAAGAGACGGGATAGCCGTGGTTCCTGAGCAGTATCGACCATGACAGGCTCACCGATAGCCATCAATAGCCGTTCTGCCGCGTTGGCATAGGCACTGCGATCTTGCCGGCATACGGTAAGAAATTCCTGCAGTGTGAACTCTTCGTCCTTGGCAGCTTCATAGCGCTGGCGATAGTGATCGAATATATTCATGGCATGCCGTCCTTTCGTTTTTTAGCACAGGTTAAGAGCCGTTCGTATGAATAATGGAGGCTCCCGGAAGAGGTAAGCACAACGCCGTTCACTGATGATCCAGCAACCCTTGTGCCAGGTTGCTGGTACGCCCAGCTTAACGTGCCCGGCAATTACACCTTCTGAAATTAAGCGTAGATGGCATTTGCGAAACTTGCATGGTGCCAAAAATTAATTTCAATGACATATCAATGACTCATCCGAAAATAGTTACTGGTTATTAACACGATATGGCCAGCATTCATCTGCGGTTCATCGAACGGTCAAAAGAGTGTCATCTTTAAATGCCACTTTAAGCAGTTTATTAATATAAATGAAAGTAAAAGAATTGAGCTCAGAAGGCCAGACGGTTACACTTTTTTGCCGCTTAGAATTAGACAACAGGATAATGGATTGTGACTAAACTAAAACTTTTAGCGCTGGGCGTTCTCATCGCAACCTCTGCCACTGCTGCGCAAGCTGAAGGAAAATTCACGCTGGGTGCTGGTGTAGGTATCGTTGAACACCCTTACAAACAATATGATGCCGATGTCTACCCGGTTCCGGTTGTTACCTATGAAGGCGATAACTTCTGGTTCCGTGGCCTGGGGGGGGGTTACTACCTGTGGAATGACACCAGCGACAAGCTGTCTGTTACCGCTTACTGGGCGCCTCAATACTTCAAGCCTGGTGACAGCGATAATAACCAGATGCGTAAACTGGATCGCCGTCAGTCCACCATGATGGCTGGTCTTTCTTACGTTCATAACACCGAATACGGTTTCCTGCGCACCACGCTCGCTGGCGATACGCTCGACAAGAGCAACGGTATTACCTGGGATGTGGCCTGGCTTTACCGCTATACCAACGGCGCGTTCACCCTGACACCGGGCATTGGTGTTGAGTGGGCAAGCGACAATCAGAACGAATACTACTATGGTGTTACGCAGCGTGAATCACGTAAGAGTGGCATGCGCAGCTATGACCCGGACAGCAGCTGGAACCCGTATCTGGAACTGTCGGCGAACTACAATTTCCTCGGCGACTGGAGCGTTTACGGTCTTGCTCGTTACACCCGTTTGTCTGATGAAATTACTGACAGCCCGATGGTGGATAAATCCTGGAGCGGACTCATCTCTACCGGGATCACGTACTCCTTCTGATGTTGCACATTTATTGTGCATATTGTGCATCAAAACAGGGCGCTTGCGCCCTGTTTGCTTTTTTATGGTGCGGGCTACCAGGCGTACTGCACCCGGAACGTCCAGTTGTCCACATCGGGTGTGGTATAGGCCCGGTGATCAACGGTCCTCGACCATGAGACCATGCCGCCAAAATGGGGCGTCAGCATGAAGCCGAGCGAGGTGCCAAGCGATGTGCTCTGCTGCTGGTTGTTCTGCACATCGCTATTGACGGTCGTTTCTCCGCCACCTGCCCAGGTTCCGTCTGCTGAAACCCACAACGCCGGAGAGAAGGTATAGCTGATGTGCCCTTCGGCGGCATATTGCGGTCGCTGCGACAGCGTCTGATCGCCGTGATAATCGTTGTTGTCGGTATAGAAAGTGGCCCAGGTATTCAACTCAAACCAGAAGGGGCCCAGCGGGTAACCACTCGCCAGCTCGGGGCGAAACGCCCAGCGGTTGGCGCCGGTATTGATATTTTTATTCTTGTCATAACTGCCGGTGGGTACAGTCACCCAAAAGGCGGCCGTAATAAAAGGTTCAGGCGTCCATTGCCGGAATTCTTCTTTACTCAGCGCCGGGCCTCCCGTCAGATTATGCACAAAGACGATTTGTGTGTCGCCGAGGTTGCTGGCGCCTTTTGAGCCAGTCAGCCACTCAGCGTCATTCAGCGACGCCGAGACATTGGCATACGGCTGAATGATTTGTATCGCTGATAATCGCCCGTCAATGGCGAATGAGTGAGCATAACGCAGAATGAACAGGTCGGCGTCGGTATTTACGCCGTCAAAGGGCAGCGCGGTGTTGACGGCGGTTGAGGCATTAATGTTGCTGTAATAAGCAAAAAACATATCGAGGTCGGTCGGTAGCGCTTGCCAGTCACGCGCGTTGTCCGCAAGCGCCAGTGGCGAAAACAGGGCAGCAGAAAGCGTCAGCCAGCGAAGGGCAGTCCGTTTACGGGTCATGATAGATATTCCCAGTATCAGATAAATGATGACGCTCTGGTAAGGACGTTACCAGAGCGAATAGATTATGGTTTTGGCTCCACGGCAGGTGGTTGCCAGCGGTGCTGCAAAATATCCTGCTCAGGCCCATAGGCGCGGATCATTAACGAAAACGCGCCTTCTTGTGGTGTGGGCAGCCAGTTGGTTTCCCGGTCTTTGCCTGGCGAATCAGATTGCAGATAGAGCGTCAGCGAACCGTCGTCGTTATAGTGGAGGTCTTTGTTTCGTGTTCCCAGCGCATAACGATTGATGCGGTTCTCGACGAAAAAGTGTTGCGGGTTATAAACCGTCAGTGACCAGAACCCGGCAACCGGCGGTGTTTGCCCGGCGGGGAAGGTCAGGGTATAGCGCGATTTTCCGTTAAGCAGCGTACCGTTTTTGTCGAAGTCCTGTACGAAATACTGCGTCTCCTCGGGTTTATTGACGAAAATAAACGCACGGGCGGAGGCGGTACGGGTGAAGAAATCAAAACCAAACTGCGCGCCGTTAATGTTGGCGGTCCAGTAGTTCCCAGCCGGTCTTCCGGCCAGATGGAACGCCAGCAGCGGCTGAGTAAGCTCGCGTTCAGCGGTCTGCGTTGCTTCATCCATCAGTTGGCGGTAGCGCGGTGACTGATACAGCTCGAGTAACTGCTTCGCTTTGGCGTACTGCGCCTCTTCTCCTGCCAGTGGTCGCGCGTCGTTTAGCACCGACGGCAGTAGCTTCCAGAAGTTTTCCGGCGTTACCCAGCGGGTTTCGCCTTCCGTTTTATGTTCAGCAGGATACTGCCTGAGAGCGCCCCAGTCGCGTGGTTGCGGTTTACCAGTGTAGTTTGCGAGCGGGTAAAGATTGATGCCGGAGATCAGCGATTTCACCGCCTTTTTATCCTCAGGCGTATCGGCCTGGAATATCCGCGGGATCAGCACCGATGTGTTACTGGTAGAGCGAAATACTTGCTTGATCCCCGGCGGGACGGTGCCCTTCCAGTCAGGGCCAACCAGTAAATAGAATCCCGGGCTGGTGCCATACTGTCTGCCGAGGCTGGCAAAGCTATCGGTACGCAGATCAACGGCCTGGAAAACCCAGAAGCGACTGCCAAAGTCAGGAACTTGTACCACCATTGGCGATTTATCCAGCGCCAGCGCGGCAAAACCGTACACGACGTCCTGATTCGGGCATGCTACCTGGCGCTCATCGGGTTTGATGTAATCGTCCAACATAGAGAGCGCGTTCGGTGGACCGACCGGAATAGTACCACCAAGTAAACCCGCTTCAGGCAAATGGCTGAAGGCCAGACGGCGTTGATAGATATTGATCATCGGCCAGGCCCACATCCAGGTATCTTTCACTGCCAGATTAAGCCAGTCAGCGCTGACATTCATGCTTTCTACTGTCGCGGTGGCGGCATTTGTACTGGTTGACGCGCTGGCACTAAAACCCGACGACAGCAATACCATGCTCATTGCGAGTGCGATCCGTTTTGTTTTCATCTGCTTTCCCTCAGAACTGGTTTTCATTGACAGGTGTTACCGCTGGTGGGAAACGATCCCCTGCAGCGACGTCGGGTTCAGGGACGTAAGCCCGGAAGGTAAAAGCGAATGCCTGGTTGGTCGAGGAGGGCAGCCAGTTACTTTCAGGGAAGTGCTTCGGCGGGCGAGGGCCAATGACAATATCCAGAGATCCATCACTGTTCTTTTTCAGGCCGGAGTAATTGTTGAAGTTGTAGCGCTTAAGCGGATTTGGAATAACCTGGTAATCCGGAATGCTGACCATGATGATGGACCAGAATGCTTTTGCCATCGTCTCTGGTAATGCCGTCGCCGGGAAATGCAGACGATAAAAACCGTTGCCATTCAGCGACTGACCGTTGCTGTCTTTCGTTGCCAGGTAATAGACGGCTTCACCCGGGCTGTTAGCCCAGATCCCAAGCAAATTAATGGCGGTACGCATACGGTAGTCGGTCCCGTAATGACCGTTATAGCCGCGACCTTCTTTATGGCCACCAAGCCAGTTGTTTTTCCAGGTGGCGATACCGGTGTGCGCTTCCTGCATGAATGCCGGAATAACATGTTGGGTAAGCGCGTTGTCTGTCTGCTGGCGGTACTGGCTGTTGGTATGTACTTTTTGTGCAATATCGCGAACGCTTTGCTGCACCCCGGCAGCGACCGGTGTGTAATCGGGCGCGCTTTGCAGGATTGCTTCTGCATTATCAAACAACGCCACACCTGGCAGCTTGTCATTGGTAAACTCAGGGATCGCTGGTGGCTGTGTAATATGAGGTGTTCCGGTGATAGTCAGCGTGACAGCGCGTTGAAGTTTTGTCGCCTCCTCAGGCGAATCTTTCAGCTCAAAACGCCCCAATAGCTTGGCTTTATTAGACGGCAAAATGACAGGGATAGCGCCTGCGGGTAATTTAACATTACTGTGGGCGGTCACTAAAGCAAATATACCGGATGGATGATTCGGATAGACTCTACTATTTATATTAGTAATGTTGTCTCCCCATTCATTTAATAATTGAATGGTGTAATAACGATCTTTAATTTCCGGCACGGAGACAAGTGCGGCTGAGTTGTCATCAATTGCAATCCAGGATTCAAGATAGGCAACATCAAAGTTTGGATTAACGAATGCCGTATCACTGGCTAAATTATGGTATTTAATAACATTATAATTCATTCCGGGTTCGCGCATATCGGTATTTTCCTGACGAATAATTAATGCGCGCCCGAGTAGATAACTCCAGGCGTTATAGAGCTGGTTCTCATCGGCAGGTGCTTGTGCTTGTGCTGCTGAGGTCAACGACATCACACTGATAAGTAGCGAAACAACAAATAATCGAATTGAATTCATATCCACACCTTTGTACGTCTGTGTTATCTGTTGCTACACGACAGGGTGATGAACAGACAACGCAGTGCTACGAACAGGACATAAGGAAGAAACTACGGTTCCCGTATAATTACAATTACCACTAATATCTGTTTAATAAGCGATGCCTGATGTCGACATGCTGAGGGAATAATACATAAATGACGGGCTTTAGAAAGTGCGAAGACAGGAAAAAATAAACGGAGAATGGTTTATATTTTGGAAGTGGAAAAAGGCTCGCAATTTTACGTTATTGCAGAAATATTCATACACGGTTTTAAAAAGACATAATGTTGTTAAGGAATGGCTTAATGAAAATGGCCAGTGCGTAAATTCATCCGGCCATTTGCTGCAATTAGCGATTGACCTGAATGGTCTGTGTCAGACGCGTTGGTTTGTCTTCCTGTGCTTTCTGGGTCTTGCTTGCGCAGGCGGTTTCCACACAGACGAATGTTTTGTAGCCATCATCCGGCATGTCACCCATGCTCACGGAAAGCGCAGGTCCCGGATTCCAGCCGACAACGTCGCTGTTGTGGCCATGGATGACATTGATACGACGTGCCAGCGCGTTGTCATGGATAACGCTGCAACCTTCGGCATTCATATACACACGGTCGGTACGATCCGGAAAAGTCTGCACGCCGTTAGTGAGCACGTCTTCTTTGGCGTTGTTGACCTTGTCGATGAAGCGATCGCCCAGCCCCGTGACCTTCACCGCCGCGATGTCACCGACGTTGAAATAGGTATGCAGGGCAGAGGTAGTTTCGAAATCACCGTGTGCTTCCAGCTCAATCTCACAGGTTTTACCCAGCTTGAAACGCGCATAAAGCGTGAATTCATTCGGCCAGAATTTGCGGGTAGCGTCGCTGCTCTGTAGTTCAAAGGTCAGCACCACACCGTTATCGTCTTCATTGTGGGCTTTCAGCGTCCACGGCAGATTACGGGCGAAGCCGTGTGCCGGCAGACCCTGTTGCGCTGCCGGGCCAAACCATGGCCAGCAAATGGGCACACCGCCACGTAAAGCGACGCCATTTTTGAACGGTGTATTGTTGCTGAGCCACAGGACGTCTTGTTCACCAGCCGGTTTCCAGGAGAGCAGATGCGCGCCCTGTAACGCCAGAGAAGCTTTAACCTGTGGGTGATCGACAACGACAAGCTCCAGCTCATCAAGCTGGCGACGAGAAAGGACAGGGGTAAGCTGTTCAACAACCGGGAGAGCAAAAATTTTATTAATCATGGTGCAATCCTTCGTTAAGCCACAAAAAAGAAAAAGGCGACCGAAGTCGCCTTTATTGATCAGTTTCTCATCTCAACTTATTTGGAGATGTGAGCGATCAGATCCAGAACTTTGTTGGAGTAACCGGTTTCGTTGTCGTACCAGGAAACCAGTTTCACAAAGTTGTCGTTCAGTGCGATACCGGCTTTGGCATCGAACACGGAAGTGCAAACTTCGCCGTTGAAATCGGTAGAAACAACGTCGTCTTCGGTGTAACCCAGAACGCCTTTCATCGGGCCTTCAGAAGCGGCTTTGATGGCTTTCTTGATATCTTCGTAGGAAGCTGCTTTTTCCAGACGAACAGTCAGGTCAACAACGGATACGTTCGGAGTCGGAACGCGGAACGCCATACCAGTCAGTTTGCCGTTCAGTTCCGGCAGTACTTTACCTACTGCTTTAGCAGCACCGGTAGAGGACGGGATGATGTTCTGAGCCGCGCCACGGCCGCCGCGCCAGTCTTTGTGAGACGGGCCATCAACGGTTTTCTGGGTTGCAGTGGTCGCGTGAACGGTGGTCATCAGACCTTCGATGATGCCGAAGTTGTCGTTGATGACTTTAGCCAGTGGTGCCAGGCAGTTGGTGGTGCAGGATGCGTTGGAAACGATGTCCTGGCCAGCATATTTGTCAAAGTTAGCACCGCGTACGAACATCGGGGTGTTGTCTTTGGACGGGCCAGTCAGAACGACTTTTTTCGCGCCAGCGGTGATGTGTTTACGTGCGGTTTCGTCGGTCAGGAAGATACCGGTTGCTTCAGCAACAACGTCAACACCGACTTCGTTCCACTTCAGGTTAGCCGGATCGCGTTCAGCGGTAACACGGATTTTTTTACCGTTTACGATCAGATGACCGTCTTTCACTTCAACGGTCCCGTCGAAACGGCCGTGAGTGGAGTCATATTTCAGCATGTAAGCCATGTAGTCAGCGTCTAACAGGTCGTTGATTGCTACGATCTCGATGTCAGAACGTTTCTGAGCAGCACGGAAAACAATGCGACCGATACGGCCAAAACCGTTGATACCTACTTTGATAGTCATATATTCCACCAGCTATTTGTTAGTGAATAAAAGGTTGCCTGTAAAATTACAAAAACCTTACGCAGCGTCAAGCGGAATCGTGTCAATCATTGCGACAAATCAATCCTCTGAATAACCTTTGAACGACTGACTCGCCTCACTCTTCCTATGAGCTTGCAACCATATGGGGGCTGCGCCCGGAATTTTAAAGGGCCAGCGAGATAAAAATGTGAACTTCCTCACAATTACCCGGCTGCGCATTGGCTCCGTGTAAGTTTAGAACAAAAGTCTACGCCTCAGTGTTAATGTTTTGTTAGAATCGGACGAGTGTAATATCGGATTCAACCGCGAGATGTGAGCCCATGGCGAATCAAAAAACCCCGGAAGAACTGAAAAAAGACCTGAGTGAAATGCAGTTCTACGTGACACAGAATCACGGTACAGAACCGCCTTTTACCGGGCAACTCCTGCATAACAAACGTGATGGCGTTTATCATTGCCTGGTGTGCGATGCACCGCTGTTTACTTCGCAAAGCAAATATGATTCGGGCTGCGGCTGGCCGAGCTTTTACGAGCCTGTCAGCAACGAGGCGATTCGCTATCTGAACGATTACTCGCACGGTATGCAGCGCATTGAAATCCGTTGCGGCAATTGCGATGCCCACCTCGGTCACGTTTTCCCGGACGGCCCGCAACCCACTGGCGAACGCTATTGTGTTAATTCAGCCTCGCTGAGCTTCAGCGACGACGAAAATGGCGACAAAATAAAAGGCTGAAAAAACGATTCAGCAAATTATTCCACAGGAGCGGAAAACGTAATGAATGTTGATGAAATGATCAGCGCTATGACGCCGGAGATTTATCAGCGTCTGGTGACAGCGGTAGAGCTCGGAAAATGGCCGGATGGCGTGGCGCTGACGCCAGAGCAGAAAGAGAACAGTCTGCAACTGGTGATGCTCTGGCAGGCGCGGCATAACACCGATGCGCAACACATGACCATCGACACACAGGGTCAGATGGTGATGAAGAGCAAGCAACAACTGAAAGAAGATTTTGGCATCGCGCCGAAGTCCATCGCCACCCTTAAAATGCAGTAAGTTGTTTATCTGTCGGGCAGGCTTCGTACCCGCCCGACAGACCCTCGCTTAGTGTTTGATCCCTAAAGACGTCGCCAGCTGCTTCGCCAGTTGGTTATTATCGTCTGCGCCATATTCCCAGAACATCGCGCCGCCTAAGCCTTTCTCTTTGATGTACTGCGCCTTGAGATCCACAGAGCGCGGATTCTCATACGACAGTGCGAACAACGGCTCGCCGCTGGCAGATTTTATTGACAGCCACGGAACTTTGGCCTGATCATCCCAGTGCTCGGTAAAGCGTTTTTGCGGATCGTTAATCAGCTTGCTGACAATATCGTTGTACTTCACATACGTGTCTTTATCGAGGTGGTAGCCGAGCGAGCTGAACAACGCTTTTTCCGCTTCACCAAAGTAGGGTTTGGTGACCGGATTATTCTGCGCGTCAGCTTTTGTCCAGTCGATGCCTGGCTCAACGGCGCGTTTAGGCACCCGCCCATAAAACCCAATCCCCAGATTCATCTGTTCAGGTCTGAGCCCTGCCGCCAGGTAGTTATTAACCACGAAATCGGCGCTGTATTTGTCGGCTGCGGCGACCGTTGGCCAGTTGCCTGAGTCATACAGGTTCGAGTTGAAGTACTGCGTGCCATACGCCATGTCGTAGGTCATCAGGTTGATGTAGTTCAGCACCGGTGCAATGGCTTTCACATCGACCCAGCTTTTCGGACTTTCCGCATTCGCGCCAACCGCGATGGTCACCAGTTTTTTATCGCCCAGCGTCTGACGCAGTTCCTTCAGCAGGGCAGTAAAGTTATCACGATCCGCAGGTTGCTTATCCACCAGACCCCAGGCGCCATTCACCGGATACTCCCAGTCAAGGTCGATGCCATCAAGCCCATAGCGGTCCATCACCTCCTGAACGGAGCGAATGAACGTCGCGCGACTTTCTTTGTTATCGGCGGCGCCGGAGAACCCACGCGCACCCCAGCCACCCACGGACAGCAGGACTTTCAGATCCGGATTCTGTTTGCGTAATTCAGGGATCTTTTGCAGATCAGCCTGTACTTTCGGTGACAACCATAACTGATGCAGCTTATTCGGATCTTTCAGCGCGTCGTTAGTTTCGTCTTTCTCATTGTTGTAAATCAGGCCGAACGAATAGTTGAGATGAGTGATCTGGCGAACATCGAGCTTATCGATATCGCCGCCAGGACCGGCAGTGACGTCGCCGCCACCATTAAAATAACCAACGGAAATCAGGGGGGCAGCAAAGGCATGGGAAGCGCAGAGCAGGGGTAATGCTGCCAGCAATGGCAAAAGTTTCATACTGTTTCCTCTTTGACAATATTTTAAAAACCAACACGCCACGGAAATGGCGTGGCGAAAAAAACAACGGGATCAGATTAGCAACGAAGCGGCAACAAAACTGCGAGTGAGATTCAACTTATGGTCATTATGTGGAAAATGCCCGGCGGGAGGTGCCGGGCAGGGGGATCAGGCGTGGGTTTCCTGCCAGTCAGAGAGCGTATACAGCGTGGCACCTTCAGCCGCCATATCCATAAACGCCTGTGCGCTGTCTTGCGGCTGGATATTCACACCGCGGCAACCATCGGTGATTACGCTGACCGTGTAGCCCAGTTGCAGCGCGTCCAGCACGGTAAACTTCACGCAATAGTCTGTCGCCAGTCCCATCACGATCAGCTCTGTGATTTCGTGATGGCGAAGCCAGACGTCAAGGCCGGTTTTTTGCCGGTGGCCGTTGTCAAAAAACGCGCTGTAACTGTCAATTTGCGGGTTTTCGCCTTTATGAAACACCGCGTCGATCGCTTTTTGTTTCAGCAACGGATGAAGCGCAGCGCCTTCGCTCTCCTGTACACAGTGATCAGGCCACCAGGTTTGCGCTAAGCCGTCCAGCTCACCCTGGGTATAGGGTTCAGCGTCATGCTGACTGGCAAAACTGCCGTGGTCCGCCGGGTGCCAGTCCTGGCTGGCGACAATCGCTTCACCACGTGCTTTACACCAGTCAATCAGGGTGTTGGCGATGTCTACTGTGCTGTCGCCTTCCGGCACCGCCAGCGCGCCGCCGGCGCAGAAATCATTTTGTAAATCGACAAGTAATAATGCCCGGTTTTTCATCAATACTCCTCAGTCGTCCGGCGTCAGCTCACCGCGCAGGTTCTGCTGCATGGCGTCCCGGATCGCCGGAGCTGCCAGATGTTGACTTAACAGATAGTGAAGTTTAGTCAGCGTCGCCTCAACGGTCATATCAAACCCGCTGATCACGCCAGCCTGCGCCAGTGCGTTGCCGGTAGCGTAACCGCCCATATTCACTTTACCGGACATACACTGCGTCAGATTCACTACCACAATGCCTCGCTGGCTGGCCTGCGCCAGCTCCTGCAAAAACTCACGGTTTTGTGGTGCATTGCCCACGCCGTAAGAGCGCAGGATCAACGCTTTCACCGGCTGACGAAGGAAGTTTCGTACCACGTCAGCGGAAATTCCCGGATAAATCGTCACCACGCCAATCGGCTGCGGCGTAATTGGATGAACGATCAGCGCTCCGCTGCCGTGCGGGGCGGGCGGCGTACCAAGACGGCGGATATGAATACCCGCTTCCAGTAGCGCGGGCAGGTTAGGCGAGGCGAAAGCGTTGAAGCCGTCGGCATGCGCTTTGGTGGTACGGTTGCCGCGATAGAGACAATTATTGAAAAACAGCGTTACTTCGTTGATCGGATAATTCGCCGCCACATACAGCGCATTTAGCAGGTTGATTTGCCCGTCAGAGCGCAATTCAGCAAGCGGAATTTGTGACCCTGTCACAATTACCGGTTTACCCAGATTCTCCAGCATAAATGACAGCGCAGAGGCGGTGAACGCCATGGTGTCGGTGCCATGCAGGATCACAAAGCCGTCGTACTCGTCGTAATGGTGTCTGATGTCATCGGCGATATGTTGCCAGTCCTCCGGCGTCATGTCCGATGAATCCATCAGCGGGGCGTATTCGTGAATAGTGAAATCCGGCATTTCAGGACGGTGGAATTCAGGCATCAGCGCCAGTTGACGCTGTAAATGACCGGAAACGGGAATGTAACCCTGCTCAGATCGTTGCATACCAATGGTACCGCCGGTATAAGCAACGTAAATCGATTTTTTTTGCATGGTATCAGGCTATTACGTAAAGAAAATCCCCTCCATCAGGAGGGGATACCGGTTACTTAATATTGGCGCAGGTAAGGCAAAATGCATAGCGGTTTTGTGGATCGTTAAACGCGGCGAGTTTATCTGTCTCCGCTTTTACGGTGCTGGCGGCCGTCACGACCGGTGCCGGGAAATACGCCTGCAGAACCTGCGGTAGCGCGGCGCGAACTGAAGCACCGAGGTTATCCATTAATCGGCTGAACAAGCTCGGTTCTTCCTGATAGTAATCGACGTGCCACGTTTTCACTTTGGCGAGTGACGCCGCTTTCGCCACTGCATCGTCAAAGTCGCCGAGGCTGTCGACCAGACCGTTAGCTTTCGCATCCTGCCCGGTCCAGACATGCCCCTGAGCGATTTTGTCGATCTGTTCCGGTGTGCTCTTACGGGCCTGCGCCACCAGCGAGATAAAGCGCTGATAACCGTTTTCAATGCTCAGTTGCATCATCTGCTGCACTTCCGGCGGCAGCGTTTTGGTCAGCGATACATCTGCCAGTGGTGATGTCGCCACTCCATCGGTGTGAACACCTATCGAATCCAGCGAGTTTTCAACCGTGTTGATGACGCCAAAGATACCGATAGAGCCGGTCAGCGTGCTGGCGTTCGCCACAATGTAATTCGCCGGGGTGGAGATCCAGTAACCGCCGGACGCCGCCATGCCACCCATCGAAACCACCACCGGTTTGCCGGCCGCTCTGGCTGCCGCCAGTTCCGAACGGATCACTTCTGATGCCGTCACGCTGCCGCCTGGGCTGTTCACCCGCAGGACAATCGCTTTCACTTTCGGATCGAGTCGCGCATCGCGGATTTGCGCGGCAGTGGTATCGCCGCCGACATTGCCCGGCGTCTCCTGACCATCCATGATCGCGCCATTAGCAAAGACCACAGCGATGCTGTCGCCCGCGTCAGACGGGGTATTCAGGGAGTAATCGTAATAGCTGACGGCACGGTAGTTTTTTTCTTCCGCATTCCAGCCAAACTGCTTCGACAGTGCTTTTTCCACCTCGGCGCTGGAGGCCAGTTGATCGACCAGCTTGCTATCCAGCGCATACTGCGCCGTGTCACCGCCGGTTTTGCGCAAGCCGTCTAACAGTCCCTGCGCGCCTGGGAACACCTGTTGTGGAGTGATTTCCCGGTTCGCGGCGATAGTGTTCAGGTAGTTCTGCCACAGCTCGCCAATCCAGCGGCTGTCCGCTTCACGGGCGGCCGGCGACATATCGTCACGGATGAACGGTTCGACGGCTGATTTATAGGTACCGACGCGGAACACATGGGTGGAGACTTTCAGCTTATCGAGCAGGGATTTGTAGTACAGGCCATTGGTGGCAAAACCGTGCAGATCCACCAGCCCCTGCGGAGAGAGGTAAATCTTGTTAGCAAAGCTTGCCAGATAGTACTGGCCCTGAGTGTAGTTATCACCAATGGCATAAACGGGTTTACCGCTGTCGCGGAATTCACGCAGCGCCTTACCGATGTACTGCATGGATGGTTGATCGCCGCCAGCAAAATCTTTGAGGTCGAGCACGATGCCGGTGATGTTGCGGTCATCCTTCGCCTGACGGATAGTCTGCACGATATCAAACAGCGAATTTTCCTGCAGGCGGTCGGAACTCGCGCCGAGGAACTGACGGCTGAGCGCGCCGAATTTACTGTTGGTGGAGGGTTTATCCACCACAACACCAGTAATATCCAGCAGCAGTGCGCCGCGCGATGCATGCTCAGAAGGGGTATTGCTGAACTGTGTCCAGATACCCACCACCACCAGCACCAGCAGGATAAAAAATAAATTCAGCACCAGCTCACGGATAAAATTGAGCAATCGCCATGTCCATCTAAAGAAACCGGCAATGATTCGCCAAAGGGTTCGCATGTATTCTCCCTGACCAGACAGATAAAGAGTGCGCTACTTCAGGCGTAACGTACGGGTATCCTAAAGTTACCGCCGTCGGTTGTCAGCAGGAATCGGTTCCCGCTCTGTAACTAAATCGCTAACCATGTTAATTTTGTGAAATATTATCCCACAGGAGCACGCCAAATGGATGCACTTGAACTACTGGTAAACCGTCGCAGCGCTTCTCGCCTGACAGAGCCTGCACCGGCAGGTGAGCAACTGGAAAATATTCTTCGCGCAGGTATGCGCGCGCCGGATCACGGAACGTTACAGCCCTGGCAGTTCTTCATTATTGAAGGCGACGGTCGCGAGCGTTTCAGCCAGTTGCTGGCTAACGGCGCAATTCAGGCCGGAGAAGATGAAAAAGCGGTCGATAAAGCGCGCAATGCGCCGTTTCGCGCGCCGCTGATTATCGCCGTTGTGGCGAAATGCCAGCAGCACCACAAGGTGCC
Organism: Trabulsiella guamensis ATCC 49490; assembly: GCF_000734965.1. GTDB lineage: Bacteria > Pseudomonadota > Gammaproteobacteria > Enterobacterales > Enterobacteriaceae > Trabulsiella > Trabulsiella guamensis. The sequence continues at coordinate 8,592 of NZ_JMTB01000039.1, read as the reverse complement.
GCAATGGGAGCAGGAGATGTCTGCCGGCTGTGCGGTGATGGCAATGCAGATGGCGGCCGTCGCTCAGGGGTTTAACGGCATCTGGCGCAGTGGCGCGCTGACCGACAATCCGCTGGTTCGCGACGGTTTTCACTGTCGCGCGGAGGATAAAATCGTCGGTTTCCTCTACCTGGGCACCCCGCAACTGAAAGCCTCTACCACAGTATCGGTGCCCGACACGTCACCGTTCGTGGTTCGTTTCTGATGTTTACCCGCCCGGTGCGCATCGTGTTACCGGGCCGATCCCTTCATTTTTTCCACCCATAATGCGCGCTTAATGAGCAACAGTGCGCGAAATCAGACAGCAGCACTTATCACGCCACGCGTTGAGCGGTACCATAGCCGGATTGCAATGACAGGAGATGTCCATGAGCGAGCAAGCCATTCGTTTAACGCAATACAGCCACGGAGCCGGTTGCGGTTGTAAAATTTCCCCCAAAGTGCTGGAAACCATTCTGCATAGTGAACAGGCGAAGTTTATCGACCCGAACCTGCTTGTCGGTAACGAGACCCGCGACGACGCGGCGGTCTACGATCTGGGGAACGGCACGTCAGTGATTAGTACCACCGATTTCTTCATGCCGATTGTCGATAATCCGTTCGATTTTGGTCGCATCGCGGCCACTAACGCCATCAGCGATATTTTTGCGATGGGCGGTAAGCCGATCATGGCGATAGCCATTCTGGGCTGGCCCGTTGAGAAGCTGTCGCCGGAGATCGCCCGCGAAGTGATTGAGGGCGGGCGTTTTGCCTGTCAGCAGGCGGGTATTGCGCTGGCGGGCGGCCACTCCATTGACGCGCCGGAACCAATTTTTGGTCTCGCCGTCACCGGGATTGTCCCAACTGAGCGGGTGAAGAAAAACAGCACCGCACAGGCGGGTTGTAAGCTGTTTCTCACCAAACCGCTGGGCATCGGCGTCCTGACTACTGCTGAGAAAAAATCACTCCTCAAGCCAGAGCATCAGGGGCTGGCGACGGAAGTAATGTGCCAGATGAACCTTGCCGGCGCAGCGTTTGCCAACATCGATGGTGTGAAAGCGATGACCGATGTCACCGGTTTTGGTCTGCTGGGCCATCTCAGCGAAATGTGCCAGGGGGCAGGAGTACAGGCGCAAATTCGTTTTGCCGATGTGCCGAAACTGCCGGGCGTGGAAGAGTACATCGCCAAAGGTGCGGTTCCGGGCGGCACCGGGCGAAACTTTGCCAGCTACGGTCATCTGATGGGCGAAATGCCGGACGAGTGGCGTTCGCTGTTGTGCGATCCGCAAACCTCTGGTGGTCTGCTGCTGGCGGTACTGCCTGAAGCGGAAGCTGAAACAAAAGCCGCAGCGGCGCAATTCGGTGTGACGCTGACCGAAATCGGTGAGCTTATCACGGCGCGCGGCGGTCGGCCGATGATCGAGATCCGTTAAGTCGATGCGTCTGTTCATCGCGGAAAAGCCGAGTCTGGGTCGTGCCATTGCGGACGTGCTGCCAAAGCCGCACCGTAAAGGGGACGGTTATATCGAGTGCGGCAACGGGCAGGTGGTCACCTGGTGTATTGGTCACCTGCTGGAGCAGGCGCAACCGGATGTTTATGACAGCCGTTATGCTCGCTGGAACCTGATGGATTTGCCGATCGTTCCGGAAAAGTGGCAGCTACAGCCGCGCCCGTCGGTCACCAAACAGCTTAATGTCATCAAACGATTCCTTCACGAAGCCACCGAAGTCATCCACGCGGGTGACCCGGATCGAGAAGGACAGTTGCTGGTCGATGAGGTACTGGATTACCTGCAACTTTCGGCGGAGAAGCGCCAGCAGGTGCAGCGCTGCCTGATTAACGATCTCAACCCACAGGCGGTTGAGCGGGCGATTTCTCGCCTGCGCGCCAACAGCGAGTTTATTCCACTGTGCGTGTCAGCGCTGGCCCGCGCCCGCGCTGACTGGCTGTACGGCATCAACATGACACGTGCCTATACGCTGCTCGGGCGCAACGCGGGTTATCAGGGCGTGCTGTCAGTGGGGCGCGTTCAGACCCCGGTGCTGGGGCTGGTGGTCCGGCGTGATGAAGAAATTGAAAATTTCGTCGCCAAAGATTTTTTCGAAGTGAAAGCGCATATCGTCACCCCCAAAGACGAGCGCTTTACCGCGACCTGGCAGCCGAGTGAAGCCTGCGAACCGTATCAGGATGAAGAAGGGCGCCTGCTGCACCGTCCGCTGGCGGAGCATGTGGTGGCGCGCATTTCCGGGCAACCAGCGATAGTCACCGCGTATAACGACAAGCGCGAGTCGGAACCGGCGCCGCTGCCGTTTTCACTTTCCGCCCTGCAGATTGAAGCGGCAAAACGCTTCGCCCTGAGTGCACAGAACGTGCTCGATATCTGCCAGAAGCTGTACGAAACTCACAAACTGATTACCTACCCGCGTTCCGACTGCCGCTATCTGCCGGAAGAGCATTTTGCCGGTCGTCAGGCGGTGATGAATGCGATTAGCGTTCATGCGCCTGAACTGCTGCCACAACCTGCAGTCGATCCCGATACCCGCAATCGTTGCTGGGACGACAAAAAAGTGGATGCCCACCATGCGATTATCCCTACCGCCCGTAGTACGGCGGTCCGTCTCAGCGAAAACGAAGCCAGGGTTTATGGCCTGATTGCACGCCAGTATCTGATGCAATTCTGCGCCGATGCGGTGTACCGGAAATGTCAGATTGACCTCGATATCGCCAACGGCAAGTTTATCGCCAAAGCGCGTTTTCTTGCCGAAGCGGGCTGGCGGACGTTGCTGGGTGCGAAAGAGCGCGACGAAGAAAACGACGGTACGCCGTTACCTGTCGTGGCGAAAGGCGATGAGTTGCTTTGCGAGAAAGGGGAAGTGGTGGAGCGTCAGACCCAGCCGCCGCGCCATTTCACTGACGCGACGCTGCTCTCAGCCATGACCGGTATCGCCCGCTTTGTGCAGGACAAAGAACTGAAAAAGATCCTTCGCGCAACTGACGGTCTGGGCACCGAAGCCACCCGCGCCGGGATCATCGAACTATTGTTTAAGCGCGGGTTCTTAACCAAAAAAGGGCGCTATATCCATTCGACCGATCCTGGCAGGGCACTAATCCACTCGTTGCCGGAGCTGGCCTCGCGACCGGACATGACCGCGCACTGGGAGTCGGTGCTGACGCAAATCAGCGAAAAGCAGTGTCGCTATCAGGATTTTATGCATCCGCTGGTGGGCACGCTCAATGAGCTGATCCAGATGGCACGCAATACGCGTGTCAGTCAGTTCAGGGGGTTGGCGGCGCCGGGGGGTGAAAAGAAAAAAGGTCCTGCGAAGAAGCCCGGCAAGCGTAGTGCCGCCGGGCAAAAAAGCGCTTAAATCACACCCTGCGCCAGCATCGCGTCGGCAACTTTTACAAAGCCGGCGATGTTTGCGCCACGCACGTAGTGGGTCTGCTTGCCTTCACCGCCATACTCCACGCAGGCCTGATGAATATCCAGCATGATATGGTGCAAACGGGCGTCGACCTTCTCAGATTTCCAGCTCATTCGCGCGGCGTTCTGCGCCATCTCCAGTCCGGATGTCGCCACGCCGCCCGCGTTTGCCGCTTTACCCGGCGCAAAGAGCACACCGGCTTCGAGGAACAGATCGGTTGCGGCGATGGTCGTTGGCATGTTTGCGCCTTCCGCCACCACTTTCACACCGTTGGCGATAAGCTGTCGCGCGGCGTCAACATCCAGTTCGTTTTGCGTCGCACACGGCAGAGCCACATCTACCGGCACCGACCACGGCTGTTTGCCTTCCAGATAGGTCAGCCCAAACTCACGGGCATAATCCGCAACCCGGCCATCGCGGCTGGTTTTGATTTCGCAAAGGCGCGCCAGTTTTTCCTCAGTAAACCCGGCTTCATCCACCACCGTGCCGCTGGAATCTGATGCGGTCACCACGCGGGCGCCGAAAGCCATGGCTTTTTCGATGGCATATTGCGCCACGTTACCGGAGCCGGAGACGGCGACGCGCATCCCTTCCAGATCAAGTCCGTGGCGTTTCAGCATGGCGTTGGTGAAGTAGATCAGTCCATAACCCGTTGCTTCCGGGCGGATCAGGCTGCCGCCGAACGACAATCCTTTGCCGGTAAACACACAGGCGGTGTTGTTGGACAATTTTTTCATCATTCCGGCCATAAAGCCGACTTCACGCGCGCCAACGCCGATGTCACCAGCCGGGACGTCGGTATCCGCACCCAGATGACGATACAGTTCGGTCATCAGGGCCTGGCAGAAACGCATAATTTCACCTTCGCTCTTGCCTTTCGGATCGAAATCGCTGCCGCCTTTCCCCCCGCCCATCGGCAGTGTGGTAAGGGCGTTCTTAAAGGTTTGCTCAAAGCCGAGGAATTTCAGGATCGAGAGGTTAACTGACGGATGAAAACGCATGCCGCCTTTAAACGGACCGATAGCAGAGCTGAACTGGACGCGCCATGCACGGTTAACCTGCACCTGATTGCGGTCATCAACCCAGACAACGCGAAACTGGATCACGCGCTCCGGCTCTACCAGTCGCTCAAGCAATGACAACTGGCGATAGCGCGGGTTCTGTTCAAGAAAAGGCCAAAGGGTGGACATCACTTCTCTTACCGCTTGCGCGAACTCGTGTTGCTGTGGGTCGCGCTGTTGAACGTGTGAGAGAAAAGTCTCCAGAGATGCTATCTGTTCCATAGACGGTTAAACCTCATTTGATTGTGAATCGTTTAGTAGTGTTGTATTTGCTTTACTTATAATTATCAGGACAGCGATTTTCGAATATACCACTGGCAACGCAGCGGCTGACAAGGAAAATTCTGCCCGATGGTAAAATTCATAATTTGCGGCAGGTCATAACTAAATGCGATGGTGAGTCAAATTTAAGGAAGTCAGAATATCTGCCGATAATCCGGTGATGAGGTGTTATCAGGACGAGAAATGATGAAACATATTGTGATGATCGCGTTGTTGGCAGTTGTTGTGTCAGGCGCGCAGGCGCAAGAGCGCTACCGCCCGGATGTGGAAGTGAATGTGCCACCCGAGGTATTCAGTTCAGGCGGACAACGTACTCAGCCGTGCGCGCAATGCTGCGTCTATCAGGATCAAAATTACTCTGAAGGGGCGGTAATCAAAGCGGAGGGCGTGATGCTGCAGTGTCAGCGCGATGAGAAGACCCTCAGCACTAATCCCCTGGTCTGGCGGCGAGTAAAGCCATAAACGCTTCCGACTGTGTTTCCCCGGCTTCGACTTTACCGCCGGTAAACCAATGATTGCAGCGACAACATCAATCGTTTTAAGCATATGAATCAACACTCTCGTTAAGGTGATGCCATACTATCGTTTCCTTTGTGATGACTAAAGCACACCAGGAGTTTGCAGGTGAAAAATGATTCGCCATGGGTGGCACCACTGCAACAGCTTCCCGTCAGTCTGAAACCCATCGCTGCTATGCAACAAAAACACTATGGCGCGGTGCTGAACCCCACCCGCTGGTGGGGACGTATGCCACGGCTGTTCTGGCTGGTGGCGCTGTTTGTCGGTTTTCTTGAGCGCCGCCGTTCGCCACTGGTCCCGGAATTGCGGGCGCTGCTGATGACTCGTATTTCGCAGGTTTGCCATTGCGATTTCTGCATTGATGCCAATAGCTTGCGGCTGGCGGAGCGCAGCGGCGCGATGGACAAAGTGCTGGCGGTCGCCAACTGGCGGGATTCGGCGCTGTTTACGCAGCAGGAGCGGGTAGCGCTGGCCTATGCGGATGCGGTCACCGCAACGCCGCCACAAGTCGATGAAGCCCTGAAAGCAGAATTGTCGGCGTATTTCAGTGCCGAAGCGATAAGCGAAATGACGGCGCTGATTGCGTTTCAGAATCTCTCCGCGCGCTTTAATGCCGCGCTGGCGATCCCGTCGCAGGGGTTGTGTCAGCGTCCGGGAAAATCTGATGCTTGACCGTCACCTGCATCCGCGTGTGAAACCGTGGCTTAATACGCTCGCGACACGGCTCGATAATCCCGGCGTCACGCCAGACGGTATCACGCTCGTCGGCTTTGCGATTGGTTTGCTGGCGCTGCCGTTTCTGGCGCTGGGCTGGTACTGGGCCGCATTGGGCGTGATCATCCTGAACCGCCTGTGTGACGGGCTGGATGGTGCGCTGGCGCGGCGGCGTGGGCTGACAGACGCTGGTGGCTTTCTTGATATCGCTCTCGATTTTCTGTTCTACGCTCTGGTGCCATTTGGCTTTATTCTTGCCGACCCGGCGCAAAACGCGCTGGCTGGGAGCTGGCTGCTGTTCGCGTTTATCGGCACTGGCAGTAGTTTTCTGGCGTTCGCGACACTGGCGGCAAAACATCAGATCGATAATCCGGGCTATGCGCACAAGTCATTTTATTATCTGGGTGGTTTAACGGAGGGCAGCGAAACGATCGCGTTGTTTATGCTGAGCTGTCTGTTCCCGGTGTGGTTCCCGGTGATGGCATGGATTTTTGGCGGCCTGTGCTGGCTGACGACACTGACCCGTGTGTGGAGCGGGTATGTGACCCTGAAACAGTTATAAGCCCGGCAGACGCGTCGCCGGGCATCAGTGGATTACAGAGTGCTGTCCGGCCCGCGTTCACCGCGAGCGACCGGGTTTTTCGGGTTCTGGCTCCATTCATACCAGCCGCCGTCGTACACCGACACCTTCGGCCAGCCCATTGCCCGCGCATACATGAAGGTTTCCGACGCACGCCAGCCAGTGCCGCAATAGAAAGCCACCTGTTGTTCTGGGAGAATATTCCAGCTTTTCCACATCGCAGCGATGTCGTCCGCGGACCGCATGGTGCCGTCCGGGTTATGGAAATCTTCCATGTGGGTCGAATCGCTTCCGGCATGGCCCCAGCGGGCGCCCGCGATTTCCCCTTTCGGTTTGATATAGCTGTAACCGCTGGTCACCCCGGTAAACTCGGGCCATGAACGAATGCTGACCAGCGAGGCGTCCTGACGATGCAGCAAGGCGCGCGCCTGTTCCATATTGAGCATTAATTGTGGCTGACCGGGAATCGGCGCGCCAAAATCCGGCGCTGGCGTCGCTTTTGACGGCATGCCTCGCTCGACCGGCAGGCTGGCGTCAGACCAGGTTTTCCAGCCGCCGTCCAGCAGACGGACATCTTTCACCCCGGCATAAAGCATGATCTGCGCCACGCGCGCGGCGGCATATACATCGCGCCCGTAGAGAACCACCGTGGTGTCGTGACGAATGCCGTGCTTCGCCAGCATCGCTTTTAGCTGCTCATCGGAGACTTTATTCCACAGCGGTTCGCTTTCCACTTCGTTGGTATCAATATAGCCCGCCCCCGGAATGTGGCTTATCAGGAAATATTTCGGTGCGCCCCAGCCCGCTTCAAACACTTTCCAGTCACCCGTCGGTGCCGCTGTCACTGGTTTTCCCTGCTGCAGATCATGCAGCCACTGCGGGTACACCAGCTGTTCAAAATGCGGCAATTTTTGCAGGCGTGCCGGGTCGTTCAGCGCATCGCTGAGGGTGTTGATCTGAGTAAATCCGGCTTTTTTCAGCCGCGCGAAGACTGAGTGAACGTCTTCATCACTGCCGTACAGCGCCAGCGCAGTGTCAGCGTGCAACTGATGCTGTTTCGCCCAGTCACGAAGTTGTTCGTCGCTCATCGCGGAAAGCCAGCGTGCGGCGAGATTACGCGCGGCAGGTTCGTGGCCCTGAGGCCCGTTCAGCGTCTGCGGCCAGCCATTATAGAACGCGCTCGGGCGTGTATCGATCGCCACGCCGTGATGTTGCTGAAGCTGTGAGAAAGTAAGAGACGTCGCCATTTCAGCGGCAAAGGAAGGGGAAGAAGAGGCAAGCCCGATAATCAGGGCCAGCGCGGTCAGTTGAGAAACACGTTTCATCGAAATGCCCGTCGTTGTGGATAAATTGAAGCGCCATTCTGCGACCCCGGAATGAGAAAAACGTTGCGCAAACGCAGCTTATTGCCAGTTTTCCAGCAACATACAGCGACCGTTCACAGGAATGTCGGCGACATCATGCGTCACCAGCACTACCGGAATTGCCAGCCGCGCCAGTTCGGCAAACACCCACTGGCGAAAGCTCTCGCGCAAGGAAACATCAAGGCGACTGAAGGGTTCATCCAGCAGCAGTGCGGCGGGTTGCGCCAGCAGGGCCCGCAACAGACTGACACGCGCCCGTTGCCCGCCGGAGAGCGTCGCCGGGTCGCGCTGATAAAACCCGGCGAGTTCCGCCTGTTCCAGTGCCGCTTCCACACAGGCTTTTCGCTGCGTGCCTTTAATTATTGCAGGCAGCGCCAGCAGAAGATTTTGCCCGACACTGAAATGATCGAACAACAGCGCATCCTGAAACAAAATGCCGATTTCCCGCCCCTGCGTCGGCAATGTGTCACGGCGGCGATCATTCAGCCACAGCTCGCCATGCGCCTGAAACGCGGCAGGGAGCGCACCCACCATCCAGGCGAACAACGACGATTTCCCGCTGCCGGAAGCCCCCATCAACGTCACGATTTCGCCAGGCGCAACGCTGAAATCGACATTACGTAGCAGC
>NZ_JMTB01000038.1 GCF_000734965.1 Trabulsiella guamensis ATCC 49490 | reverse complement strand
GGTCGGTAAATATTGAGCAATGCTGACTGAGAAACCTACCGCCAGTGCGGCAAGTAACGTGCGCAGCAACAGCGGGCATTTAATCCACAGAAAAATTTTCCCCTGCGGCCAGCCGAGTGTACGGGCGATCAGCAACAGACGCGGGTCAATGCGCTGCCACGCCGGGCGCAGAACAAACAGCATCCACGGGATCACCCACAGCAGATGCCCCCAGAATACCGCGAAGATTGTGCCGTCGAGCCAGGCGCTTAGCGTGAGATGATATTGCCCGGCCACCAGCGGCAGCGCTGGCAAAAGTAGTGGCAGCCAGAGTAATGGCGTAAGACGCGCCAGTCCCCATTCCAGCCACAGCAGGCACAACACTGCGCCTGTCAGTGCTGTCAGCGTCGCGAGGGTAAGGCTGTTCTGCAGACTCTCGTTGTCAGGGAGGCGGGAATTGTGCAAGCAACAGTAATACCAGCGCGCACAGCAGACCGCTGAACGGAAGCAGGGCGGTGAGACCGCGACCCGGCGAGATCACCTGGCACGGGTGGCGGTGACCGTGAAAATCAGGTACCCCGCGTTGCCAGAGTCGCCAGAAACCCCGGCCCAATAAGAGAAACGCAACCAGCAATAACAGCAGAATCAGGCATGCCAGCGCGCCTTTTGCCTGTTGCGATGGAGAGCCCTGGTTGAGCCATGTCCAGGCGAGTACCGCCAGCGTCGGTGGGTTACCCGGCCCTAAAATCAATGCCACATCTACCGCTGACAGCGTCCAGGCGGTGGTGGCGACGAGCACCAGCCCGAGCGCGGGGGCGATGGCTGGCAGGATCAGATACCACAAACACTGCCAGCAGCTGTAACCCTGGCTTTTCAGTACCAGCGTTTGCTGCGCCAGCCGGGTTTCGCCGAGAACGCCGTACATCGCCCAGAGAATAAACCCGCTCTCTTTGACCGCCAGCGTCAGCCCCAGCCCGACGCCATAGTGATCAACCAGCGGAACGCAGATACGGCAGACCTGAAACAGCCAGCCGCCTTCGGCAAACAGCAGCAAGGCGCTGGTGGCAAAGGCAACATGCGGCACCGCCAGCAGCAACGGCAGGCGTGAAACCAGCGTTTGCCAGCGCTTCCCCGGCCAGCGTACGGCGATGGCGGTCAGGGCCAGCGCAAGCGCGCCGAAAACCGCAATCCCCGTTGAGACCAGCGTGGCGGCGAGCGCCTGCCAGAGTTGCGTGTCAGCGAACAGTGCCTGCCAGTGGTCAGGCGACAGCGCAGGTTCCGCCATCAGCTTCAGCGCAGGCAGCAGCGGCGCATAGATGGCCGCCATAACCCCGACGACCAGCAGCGTCAGTGCGTACCGTAACGGCGTAGCCATTCCTGCTCCAGCGCATTCACCCACAGCGCATGCGGCTCTGCCAGCACCGGCGGCGCATGTGGCGGCAGGCGAGACGCCAGCACCTTACGCTGTGCTTGCGGCAATTTTTGTGGGTCGAGTACCGAAGGATCGCCCCAGATCGCCGGGTCGGATTTTCGTAACTGCGCCTCCGGCGACAGCAGGAAATTCGCCACCACCTGCGCACCTGCCGCCGCACTGGTGTTTTTGGGGATAGTCACAAAATGCACGTTGCCAATCATGCCGTCACGAAAGCCAAAACTGTAGCTGTCCTTCGGCAGCTCGCCGCTGGCGATTTTCTGCTGTGCATGCATGGGGTTGAAGGCAAGTGAAAGCCGGAGCGTGCCTTGCGCCAGCATCTGATCCGTTCGTGCGGGCGAGGCCGGGAAATCGCGGCCGTCACGCCATAAATACGGATGGAGTTTGTCGAGATAAGCCCAAAGTGACGCCGTCACACGTGCGAACGTCGCAGGCTGCGGAGGCTTTTTCAGTGCGGCGGGATCGTCGGTCAGTGCTATCAGCAACTGTTCGAGAAACGCAGTCGCGGTAAAGTCGGGTGGACGGGGATATGTCACCGTGCCAGGGTGCTCAGCGGCAAACTGCAACAGTGCAGCAGGGGAATCAGGTGGCGTCGGGGTTTCCCCCTGCCGGGCGATAAAAGTCAGTTGCGCACTGCCCCAGGGTGATTCCGCACCTTCCACCGGCACCGAGAAATCTTCACGCACAGGTTTTTTCGTGTCGACATAGCGCCAGTTCGGCAGCGTTTCTGCCCAACCGGTACGCACCAGACCAGCCTCTTTCAGCGTGCGGAAGTTTTCGCCATTCACCCACAACAAATCGACGGAACCGCGAGTTTTGCGTCCCGCCTGCGCTTCGGCCTGAATGCGTTTGACGCTGTCCGCCGCATCAGCAATCGGCACAATGCGCAGATCAATGGCGTAATCGCGCTTTACTTCGCCACGCACCCAGTCGAGGTAGCGGTTAACCGCAGGATCACCGCCCCACGCGTTGAACCAGACCGTCTGGCCCTGTGCTTCTTGTTTGACAGCCTGCCAGTTGTTGGCAGCCAGTGAATGGCCTGCCAACAGCAGACCGAGGGAGAAGAGACAATAACGCACACGGCGCATAATGCATCCTTACTGTTGAATAAAGCGCGCCATCAGCTTGCGGGAGATCAGCGGCAACAGGCCGATCAGCGCGAAGGCCAACAGCATCGCGGGAGAGAGAATATCCTGTAACGTATTCAGTTGTCCGAGTTGTCGCCCGGCATTTACATACACCACCGTGGCGGGGAGCATGCCGAGCTGGCTGACCCACCAGTAACGGGCCACGCCAATGCGCGTCACTCCGGTCAGCAGGTTGACCAGAAAAAAGGGAAACAGCGGCATCAGGCGCAGGGCGAAAAGATAAAATGCCCCGTCGCGCGCCATGCCCGCATTGATTGTATTCATCTGCCCCGGAAAGCGCTGCGTAACGCCGTCAGCCAGCAGATAACGGCTGGCCAGCATTGCCAGCGTCGCGCCTGCGGTGGAGGCAAAAGAAACGACGATGAGCGCCAGCCAGAAGGGAAAGAGCGAACCACCGAGCAGCGTCAACAGGGCCGCGCCGGGAATCGATAACGCCGAGACCAGCACGTAGAGCAAAAAATAGAGCGCCACGCCCGCCAGCGGATGCCGGCTCAACCCTTCGGCAAGGGCGGCGTGGGAGTGCTGCAGCGCATTAAGGGATAGCAGGCTGCGGGGCATCAGGGCGATCCCCGCAGCGATACAGGCCAACAGAACGACCAGCAGCAGGACTTTGCGACGGTTCAACGGCGTTTATTTCC
>NZ_JMTB01000037.1 GCF_000734965.1 Trabulsiella guamensis ATCC 49490 | reverse complement strand
GCGATAAGAACTTGCCAGCACAAGGTCGATGCGCAGACCGCGGTTGTCATCAAACCCTTTGGAGCGGTAATCAAACCATGAGAAACGATCCTGGGTTTCCGGGTGCGCGTGGCGGAAGGTATCCACCAGACCCCAGTCGAGCAGGCGCGCCATCCACTCACGCTCTTCCGGCAGGAACGAACATTTACCGGTGCGCAGCCAGCGCTTACGGTTCTCATCACCAATACCGATATCCAGGTCCGTCGGGCTGATATTCATATCACCCATGATAAGCACCGGGTTTTCTTTATTCAGTTCGCTGTCGAGGTAGTTCTGCAGGTTTTGATAGAACTTCGCTTTTGCCGGGAATTTGATTGGATGGTCGCGACTTTCGCCCTGTGGGAAATAGCCGTTGATCACCGTGACATTGCCTAATGGAGATGGGATTTCCGCCATGATGATGCGGCGCTGCGCCTCTTCGCCATCGTCAGGAAAACCACGGCGCACGGAGACAGGCGTCTCTTTAGTGAGTAGTGCAACGCCGTAGTGGCCTTTCTGACCATGATAAAAGACGTTATAGCCGAGCTTCGCCACCTCTTCGAGTGGGAACATATCGTCGTGGACCTTGGTTTCCTGCAGACCGATCACATCCGGTTGATGCTTCTCGACGATGGCTTCCAGTTGATGAGGACGGGCGCGCAGGCCGTTGATATTAAAAGAGACAAATTTCATAGTCGCTGCCACTGTGCAAGGTGAATAGTGAGGGGATGGTAGCAGAATTTCCCCTGTCTGACCTCATCGCTCGCTGAGTTTCTGTTGAGGGGGTGGGCATTGATTGCAGAGCGCAATAAGCGCCCCGTTATGAAGCATGACGCTCCACTTTGGGGCAATTTTCTTTGTCAAATTCCGCAGGGGATCACAAATCGCGAATTAAGTTTTGCTAATGCATAATGTTGCGATTATTAGCATCGCTAATGCGTGATTTTGTGGTTTTATGCACTTTTTATGCAGTTATTGTGAATAGGGATAAGCTGTAACTCATTGATTTCCTGTCTCCCACTTCTGGTTATGCACTTTTAATGCTGGCTGGCACGAACTGTGCAATCTACATTTACAGCGCAAACACACCATAATATTTAACAATATTGAAACTTTTAATTTACCGGAAGAGGTCACTATGTCTCAGTCAATTACGCGTAACAATTTTGATGAATGGATGATGCCGGTTTACGCCCCGGCGGCCTTTATACCGGTACGCGGAGAGGGTTCACGTCTGTGGGACCAGCAGGGTAAAGAGTACATCGATTTTGCGGGCGGGATCGCGGTTAACGCGCTCGGCCATGCGCACCCTGCCATGATCGACGCCCTGACCGAACAGGCGAAGAAGTTCTGGCACACCGGTAATGGCTATACCAACGAACCTGCGCTGCGTCTGGCGAAACAACTGATTGACGCCACTTTTGCCGAACGCGTGTTCTTCTGCAATTCCGGTGCCGAGGCCAACGAAGCGGCACTGAAACTGGCGCGCAAATACGCCCATGACCATTACGGCACGCAGAAAAGCGGCATCGTGGCGTTCAAAAATGCCTTCCATGGTCGCACGCTGTTTACGGTTTCGGCGGGTGGTCAGCCTTCCTATTCACAGGATTTTTCCCCGCTGCCGCCGGACATCAGCCACGCGGTATACAACAATCTGGATTCTGCACGCGAACTGATTAATGACACGACCTGTGCGGTGATCGTTGAGCCGATGCAGGGCGAAGGTGGCGTGGTTCCGGCAGATCCCGCATTCCTCCAGGGGCTACGCGAACTGTGTGACCAGCATAACGCGCTACTGATTTTTGATGAGGTGCAGACCGGCGTTGGCCGTACCGGCGAACTGTACGCTTATATGCACTACGGCGTGACGCCGGATGTGTTATCCACTGCCAAAGCGCTCGGCGGCGGTTTCCCGGTGGGCGCGGTGCTGACCACCGCCAGATGCGCCAGTGTAATGACTGTGGGTACCCATGGCACTACCTACGGCGGTAACCCGCTGGCGACTGCGGTAGCGGGTGAAGTCTTCTCAATTATCAATACCCCTGACGTGTTGAACGGCGTAAAACAGCGTCACCAGTGGTTCACAGAACGGTTACAGGCCATCAACACCCGCTTCGGTCTGTTCAACAACATTCGCGGCATGGGGCTGCTGATTGGCTGTGTGCTGAAAGATGAATACGCAGGTAAAGCGAAAGCTATCAGCCAGCTGGCCGCGGAAGAGGGACTGATGATCCTGATTGCCGGGGCCAATGTTGTGCGCTTCGCCCCTGCGCTGATTATCAGCGAAGAAGAAGTTAACAGCGGTCTCGATCGCTTTGAGCGCGCCTGTGAACACTTCCTGAAAGGGGCTGCATCATGATGGTCATTCGTCCGGTCGGGCGAGAGGATTTGCCGGGACTGATGAAGCTTGCAGGGAAAACTGGCGGCGGGTTGACCTCACTTCCTGCGGATGAAAAAACATTATCTGCGCGAATTGAACGCGCACAGAAAACCTGGGAAGGCACGTTGCCGAAAGGCGAGCAGGGTTATGTTTTCGTGCTTGAGGATACCGACAGCGGCGAAGTGGCGGGAATTTGCGCCATCGAGGTGGCCGTCGGCCTGAATGACCCCTGGTACAACTACCGCGTCGGCACGCTGGTTCACGCCTCCAAAGAGCTGAACGTCTATAACGCGCTGCCAACGTTGTTCCTCAGTAACGATCATACCGGCAGCAGCGAACTCTGTACGCTGTTCCTCGATCCGGCGTGGCGCAAAGAGGGTAACGGCTATCTGCTGTCGAAATCCCGCTTTATGTTTATGGCGGCGTTCCGCGACCACTTCAATGACAAAGTGGTGGCTGAAATGCGCGGCGTGATTGACGAGCACGGCTATTCGCCGTTCTGGGAAAGCCTCGGGCAGCGCTTCTTCTCCATGGCGTTCTCGCGCGCCGACTACCTGTGCGGCACCGGGCAAAAGGCGTTTATTGCGGAACTGATGCCTAAACATCCCATTTACACCGATTTCCTCAGCGAAGAGGCCCGCGCGGTGATTGGCAATGTCCATCCGCAAACGGCACCGGCGCGGGCGGTACTGGAAAAAGAGGGTTTCCGCTATCGCAACTACATCGACATTTTCGATGGTGGCCCGACGCTGGAGTGCGATATCGACCGGGTCCGGGCGATCCGCAAAAGCCGGTTGGTGGAGGTTGCGGAAGGGCAGCCAGCGCCTGGTGAGTGGCCCGTGTGCCTGGTCTCTAACGAACAGTATCAGCACTTCCGCGCGATGCTGGTGAATGCTGATCCCCATACCGAACGTCTGGTACTGACCGGCCAACAACTGGATGCCCTGAAATGCCGTGCGGGCGATCACGTCCGCCTGGTGCGCCTTTGCCCTGAGGAGAAAAAATGATGAGTTTATGGATCAACGGTGACTGGGAAACCGGGCGCGGCCAGGTGCGCAACAAAACCAACCCGGTAACGCACGAAACGCTGTGGAGCGGCAGCGATGCTGATGCAGAGCAGGTTGCGCAGGCAGTAAACGCTGCCCGTCGGGCCTTCCCGCAATGGGCAAAACAGCCGTTTACCGTCCGCCAGGCGGTCGCCGAAAAATTCGCCGGGTTGCTGGAAACTCACAAAACAGAGCTGACAGAAACCATCGCCAGCGAAACCGGCAAACCGCGCTGGGAAGCGGCGACAGAAGTAACAGCGATGATCAATAAAATCGCCATTTCGGTGAAGGCTTATCACAGTCGGACGGGCGAGCAGGAAACGGCGATGGCAGACGGCGCGGCGACGCTACGTCATCGTCCGCACGGCGTGCTGGCGGTGTTTGGCCCGTATAACTTCCCCGGCCATTTACCAAACGGACATATCGTTCCGGCACTGCTGGCAGGAAACACCGTGGTGTTTAAGCCGAGTGAGCTGACGCCAAAAAGCGGCGAAGCGATGGTCAGACTGTGGGAACAGGCCGGGCTTCCGGCAGGCGTGCTGAACCTGGTGCAGGGCGGTCGCGAAACCGGCGAAGCGTTAAGTGCGCAGGAGGACATCGACGGCGTGCTGTTTACCGGTAGTTCAGCCACCGGTTTTCATCTGCATCGCCAGCTGGCGGGGCAGCCGCAAAAGATCCTTGCTCTTGAAATGGGCGGCAACAATCCGCTGATTGTAGACGACCCCGCTGATATCGATGCCGCCGTGCATCTGACCATCCAGTCCGCGTTTATTACTGCCGGGCAACGCTGTACCTGCGCTCGCCGTTTGCTGGTTAAACGTGGCGAGCGCGGCGACGCCTTTCTTGCCCGGCTGGTGGAGGTCAGCCGCCGCCTGACACCAGACCGCTGGGATGCCGAGCCACAACCTTTTATGGGCGGACTGGTGTCACCGCAGGCCGCGCAGCACGTGCACAAAGCGTGGCTGACGCACGTGGCTAACGGTGGCACAACGCTGCTTGAACCGCGTTTGCTGGAAGCCGATACCTCGCTGCTGACGCCGGGCATCATCGAAATGAGTGGCGTAACCAACGTCGCAGATGAAGAGGTCTTCGGACCGCTGCTCTGCGTCTGGCGCTATGACACCTTTGATGAAGCCATCGCGAAGGCCAATGCCACCCGCTACGGTCTGGCGTGCGGGCTGATTTCCCCGGATCGCGAGAAATTTGACCAGTTGCTGCTGGAAGCCCGCGCCGGGATCGTCAACTGGAACAAACCACTGACTGGCGCCGCGAGTACTGCGCCGTTCGGCGGTACCGGGGCTTCCGGCAACCATCGCCCTGGCGCGTGGTATGCCGCCGATTACTGCGCATGGCCGATGGCGAGCCTGGAGTCGCCTGCTATGGTGCTGCCGGAATCGTTAAGTCCGGGGCTGGATTTTTCGCGTGAGGAAACCGTATGAACGCCTGGGAAGTGAACTTTGACGGTCTGGTCGGTTTAACGCATCACTACGCCGGACTGTCATTTGGTAATGAAGCTTCTACGAAGCACCGCTTTCAGGTCTCTAATCCGCAACTGGCGGCGAAGCAGGGGCTGCTGAAAATGAAAGCGCTGGCAGACGCGGGCTATAAGCAGGCGGTAATCCCGCCGCAGGAGCGGCCTAATGTGCCGCTGTTGCGGCAACTGGGTTTCAGTGGCAGCGACGAACAGGTAATAGAAAAAGCGGCAGCACAGGCACCGCAGCTGTTATCGGCGGTCAGCTCGGCGTCGTCGATGTGGGTGGCGAATGCCGCCACGGTGGCACCTTCCGCTGATACCCTCGACGGTCGCGTGCACCTGACAGTTGCCAACCTTAACAACAAATTTCACCGCGCCAGCGAGGCGCCCACTACCGAAGCGGTGCTGCGGGCATTACTCCCGGATGAACACTGTTTCGCTATTCACAGCGCGCTACCGCAGGTGGCGATGTTTGGCGACGAAGGGGCGGCGAACCATAACCGCTTCGGCGGCGCATACGGTCAGCCGGGCGTGCAGATGTTTGTTTACGGGCGCGAAGAGGGCGGTGAACAGCGCCCGTCGCGTTACCCGGCGCGTCAGACACTGGAAGCCAGTCAGGCGGTAGCGCGGCTGAACCAGGTCAATCCGCAACAGGTAATTTTCGTCCAACAGAACCCGGCAGTGATCGACAAAGGGGTTTTTCATAATGACGTGATTGCGGTCAGTAACCGTCAGGTGCTGTTCTGCCATCAGCAGGCGTTTGTTAATCAGGATGCGTTGCTGTCACAGCTGGCGGCGCGCGTGCCGGGGTTTACCCCCATCGAAGTGCCTGCGTCGCGCGTGTCGGTGGAAGAGGCGGTGGCGACTTATCTGTTTAACAGCCAGCTTCTGAGCAAAGCGGACGGCAGCATGATGCTGGTACTGCCGAAAGAGTCGCAGTCGCACGAAGGCGTCTGGCGTTACCTCAATGATCTGCTGGCGCAGGATAACCCGATCAGCGAACTGAAAGTGTTCGACCTGCGCGAGAGCATGGCGAATGGCGGTGGTCCGGCGTGTCTGCGTCTGCGCGTGGTACTCAATGAACGTGAGCTGGCGGCGGTTAATCCGGCGGTACTGATGAACGAGACGCTGTTTACCACGCTCACTGACTGGGTGGATCGTTACTATCGCGACCGGCTGACGCAGGCGGACCTGGCAGACCCGCAACTGTTGCGCGAAGGGCGCGAAGCGCTCGATCGCCTGACGCAGATCCTGAAGCTGGGGTCGGTGTATCCGTTCCAGCGCTGAGAGGGCACATGAAGGATTTTCTGACATTAACGCTGGCGGGGCGATTGCCTCACAGTTTTCACGGCAATACCCCGCATTTTCGCTGGCACTGGCTGGATTGCGGCATTCTGCAACTGACGCCGCATCAGTCTGCTGAACGATCGCTGGTACTGTCGGCGGGCATTCATGGCAACGAAACAGCGCCGGTGGAGATTGTTGACCATCTTCTGCAACACCTGTTTGCTGGTGAGCTGGCGCTGCGCTGTCGGCTGCTGGTGATCCTCGGTAACCCGGCGGCGCTGCGGGCGAACCGTCGTTATCTGGACAGCGATATGAACCGGATGTTTGGTCAGCGCTGGCAGACATTCCCGCCAGGCAGCGATACGGCCCGTGCTGCGGTGCTGGAGCAGGCGCTGACGCAATTCTGGCGTGATGCTAAAGAGGGTGAGCGCTGGCATCTGGATCTGCATACGGCAATCCGCGGCTCGCACCATGTACGCTTTGGCGTTCTGCCCGCCCGCACCACGCCGTGGAAAGCTGAATTTCTGGACTGGCTGGGTAGCGCCGGGCTGGAAGCGCTGGTTTTTCATCAAACACCTGCCGGAACGTTCACCCATTACAGTTGCGAGCAGTTTAATGCGCTTTCCTGCACCCTCGAACTGGGTAAAGCGTTGCCGTTCGGGCATAACGATCTGACATTGTTTGCCCGTACCCAACAGGCGCTGGCAGCGTGGATAGCGGGTGATTATCTGAAGGCAGCAAACACGGTGCCGGTACGCTACCGCGTATCGCAGCAAATCACCCGCCGCAGCGAAGCCTTCGAACTGTATATGTCTGACGATACACTCAACTTCACAGCATTTCCCCGGGGAACGTTGCTGGCGGAAGATGGCGAGACCTGTTATCAGGTGGAGCACGAGCAGGAGTTTGTTCTGTTTCCTAATCCGGCCGTGGCGCTGGGTTTGCGGGCCGGACTGATGCTGGTGCGAGAGTCGTGATCAGAGCAGATCGCTGTCGTGTTGTAGCTGGCAGAAGACCAGAGCGCCCTGATGCATGGTAATTTCGCCATTGCTGCGCAGCAGGGCCAGACATTTCATGACATAACTGCGGGAAAGACCGGAACGCGTCCGTACGTATTCTGCAGCCGGAATATGTCGGCGAATTAATGCTGGCTCCCGCTCCAGGGCTTGCAGGAAATAGCGGATTACCGCCAGCGAACTTTTCCCCGAGGTATTGAGCAAAATACCATGCATAGCGCTGGCCGTGGCGTTGCTCACTTCATACATCTCCCGCCACAAATTTTGCGTTTCCACAACCTCCATCACACGGCATAGTGGAATGACGGTAAGCACAGTGGCGTCATATGCCTGAAGATAATAATCCGCGCGGTTTTCCAGTACTGTATTCACGCCCAGCATGCCCGGAGCGGACAGACAATAAATCAGCCGCTCGTCAGAACTTCGCTGCACCGCTACCAGCCCCTCACGAATCAATAACACGTCAGCATCTTCTCCGGTGCAGAAGGTAAAGATCTGCCCGCGCTCCAGCGTGTAGTTAATGCCTTCATGCATAAAGGCGGTCAGTAGCCGGTCCAGAGCGGCAACGGGTTTAATGTTCATGGTGATGGAATCTGTTCCTGAGTCAGACAGTGGTAAACGATACCTGAAACCTTAGCCTGGATACGAACATTTCCCCAATGAATATTACGGACATAATGGGTCTCATAATGGACTTAGCTTTGGGTAATATTCAATTTGTTAACTCAGAAGAATGTTTATATCGTTTATCCCGTCACCAGCAGCATTCACAAAAAAAGTGGTGCTTTTTTAGCACACTCGTTGCTTTTTTTAATGATTGTCGCTGAGCACTATTATCAGTATTTGCTCTGATAACAGGATCTATTTACTATCAGGAATGTAATATGAAAAAAGTATTATTAAGTGCTGCACTGTTACCGTTCGCGGTTGTTGTCACAATGCAAACAGCTAATGCCAGCGACGGAACTATTCGATTTAATGGTTCGATTGTGGATTCACCTTGCGTTATTTCGTCAAATTCGCAGAATCAGGAAGTGGATATGGGCGCAGTAAAAAGCTCAACCTTCTCGACAGCGGGCGATAAATCCACCGCGACACCATTTCAGATTAGGCTCGAAGAGTGTGATCTGACAGCCGGTAAAACCAAGGTCAACGTGGTGTTTAACGGCATCGGCGATGATGACGATACAACACTGCTCTCTGTTGATAACGGTGCAGGTAGTGCGACTGGCGTAGGGATTGGCCTTTTCGATGCGAAAGGCGAAGCCATTGCTCTGAACGATGGCGCTTCTCTTGAGGCCCTGTCCGAAGGTGAAACCGTCCTCAATTATGATGCCCGCTACGTGAGCACCAAAGATGCGGTAACAGTCGGTAGCGCCAGTGGGCAAGTCGATTTTAGTCTGACCTACGAATAATTATTGGGTCGCCCTGGCAGGCATTTGTCTGCCAGCCTTTCATTGAGGTTAATATGTTACGTAATTCAACTGCGCTTGCCGCGGCCTGCCTTTTTGCGCCTGCCTGTTTCGCGGGTGGTATTTCATTAAATGCCACCCGGGTGATATATCAGGAAGGGCAGAAAGAGGCATCACTGACAGTACAGAATCATAGTCAGAAAGATGTTTTTTTAGTGCAGTCATGGATCGACGATATTAACGGTAATAAAAAAACGCCTTTTATTATTACGCCACCGCTATTTCAGATGCAACCGAATAAAAATAACACATTGCGGATCGTCAATATTAACAATCAACTGCCTGCCGATCGTGAATCGGTGTACTGGGTTAATGTCAAAGCGATTCCGGCGGCCAGCGAAGACAGCGCTGGAAAAAATCTGCTGCAAATTGCGGTTCGCACGCGCCTGAAACTCTTTTATCGCCCCTCCGGGTTGCAGGGGGATCCAGCCAGCGCAGCAAAAACGCTGACGTTTTCCCATAGCGGCAACCAGCTTGCCATCGATAACCCGTCGGCATATGTGATGACCTTTCATGATCTGAATGTGGGCGGAAGAGTGATTAACGATCCGGTGATGGTACCGGCGAAAGGGCATTTGTCAGTCAAATTACCAGCGAATGCCGGGGCGTTCAGCCAGGTGCAGTACAGCATCATCAATGACTTTGGCGCAGCCGGTGCGCAGATGACGCAGCCGGTGCGCTGAATCGGAGCCTGTGGGTTGCTATTATGGAGACGTCGCGACATTCACTCACCATTCTGGTGATGATCACGTTGGTGGGGGGCAGTACGTTTTTAGTGCTACCGGCAACCGCCGCGAGGTTCAACCCGAAATTTCTCGAAAACGTGGAGGGTATCGATCAGCATCTTGATCTCTCGGTTTACGAACAAAACGATGCTCAGCGCCCGGGTAAATATCAGGTTGATATCTATGTCAATGAGCAAAAGCAGACTTCGCAAACGCTTAACTTTACTGCCGCCCGCGATCAGCAGCAGGGACAAACGCTGTTGCCCTGCCTGACCAAATCTCAGTTGCAGGCATGGGGCGTGCGCACAGCGGCATTTGCCGACATCGCGAAATTACCTGCGGGTGCCTGCGTGCCGTTCTGGACGATTATCCCTGGTGCTAAAAGTGAGCTGGATTTCAGTGCGCTGAAGCTGTCGCTGAGCATCCCACAGGCGGCAATGCAACAGACGGCACGCGGTACAGTGCCGGAAAACCGCTGGGATAATGGCGTTCCGGCACTGCTGTTTGATTACAGTTACAGCGGCAGCCAGAGCCACTATCAATTTGAACGCGGAGATGGAAACGACGACAGCAGCGAACGCAGCGACTATCTCAACCTGCGCAGCGGTTTAAACCTCGGTCCGTGGCGACTGCGCAACAACAGTGTCTGGCAGCGCGGTAGCGGTGAAAATCACTGGGACAGCATGGGTACTTACCTGACCCGGGCGCTGATCCCACTCAAATCGCAACTAACGATGGGAGATACCTCCACCGCTGGCGACATTTTTGACAGTCTGCCAGTGCGCGGCGTTGTGCTCGCATCAGATGATCAAATGTTACCGGACAGTCAGCGCGGTTTCGCGCCGGTGATCCGTGGTATCGCCAAAACCAACGCTGAAGTAGTGGTGGAACAGAACGGCTATGTGATTTATCGCCGCTTTGTGTCGCCGGGCCAGTTTGAGATTAACGATCTCTACCCAACTTCGAACAGCGGCGATCTGACGGTCACTGTGAAGGAGAGCGACGGCAGCGAGCAAAAATTCATTCAGCCGTATGCAGCGGTCGCCATTATGCAGCGCGAAGGCCAGCTCAAATACAGCCTCACCGCTGGACGTTATCAGGCTGGTAACTATCAGAGCGCTTCGCCGCAACTGATGGAGGCGACGGCGATTTACGGCTTGCCCGCCGGAATGACCGCCTATGGCGGCATACTGGTCGGCGAGGGTTACAATGCGCAGGCGCTGGGCATTGGCAAAAATATGGGCGAGTGGGGCGCGCTATCATTGGACGCCACCCACGCCACCAGTCAGGCGGCGGACGATATCGAATCCAGCGGTTACGCCTGGCGGCTGTTATATGCCAAAAGTTTTGCCGCGACCGGCACCAGTTTTAACGTTTCCGGCTACCGCTATTCCACGCCGGGTTTTTACACCTTTCAGGAAGCCACTGACAGTCGCAGCGAGGCTGAAAGCGATTACGGTCATTATCATCGCCGCAGCCAGTTGCAGATCAATATGACGCAGCAACTGGCGACGTGGGGCTCGTGGTACATCAATGCCACGGATCAGAAATACTGGCAGGACGATGATGAAAGCCTGACGTTTTCGACCGGCTATAACGGTCATATCGGGCGCGCCACCTGGTCGCTGGCCTGGTCGGCAAACCGCAACCCTGATGACGATACCACTGACCGTTTATGGTCGCTGAACATCAGCTTGCCCATTGGATCGGCATGGACCAGCTTCCACACCACCCGCGATCAGGACCAACGCACGGTTTCGCAGATGAGCCTCAATGGTACGCTTCTGGACGATCATAACCTTGATTACAGCGTAACCGAGGGCTATGGCAGCGACGGGCAAGGCAACAATGGCAGCGCTTCGCTGAACTATCAGGGCGGTCGAGGGAATATCAATGTTGGTTATAACTACAGTGCGGATTCCCGCCAGCTTAACTACAGCCTGCGCGGCGGGGTGATTATGCACAGCGGCGGCGTCACGCTGTCGCAGCCACTCGGCGAGACGATGGCGCTGGTCAACGCGCCGGGAGCGTATGGCAGCAGCGTCACCAATAACAGCGGTGTGACTGTTGACCATTTTGGCAACGCGGTCGTGCCGCAGTTGACGCCGTACCGGGAGACTGAGGTCTCGCTGCGCAGCGAAACGCTTAATAATCAGGTGGACCTGAACGATGCCTTTCTGCTGGTCGTCCCGACGCGCGGTGCGGTAGTGCGGGCTGGTTTCGATACTCATGTTGGCTATCGCGCGCTATTGACGTTAACCCGTCCGGGGAACGGTGCAGTACCGTTTGGTGCCACAGCGTCGCTGGTGGATGACCATGCGAAAACCCCCACCACCGGCATGGTGGCGGAAGACGGAGAGCTGTATATCAGCGGTCTGCCGGATAAAGGACGCGTCGACGTAAGCTGGGG
Organism: Trabulsiella guamensis ATCC 49490; assembly: GCF_000734965.1. GTDB lineage: Bacteria > Pseudomonadota > Gammaproteobacteria > Enterobacterales > Enterobacteriaceae > Trabulsiella > Trabulsiella guamensis. The sequence continues at coordinate 21,775 of NZ_JMTB01000037.1, read as the reverse complement.
AAAAGGGCGTGATGAACGCTGCGTGGCGGAGTACCAGCTTCCACAATCACAACTTCGCAGCGCGGTGATTGCACTGTCTGCGACCTGTCAGAGTGAATAATATGAAAATCATCATGGGATTATTAGTCAGTGGCTTATGGCTGGCATTAAGCGGCACACCGGCGCACGCGGCGGACGACTGGGGGCCATGTGAATCCGATACAGTCCATCAGTTTCCCTCTTCTTTTAATAAAACGATTACTGATCCGTCGCAGAATTATTCCGGGCATGAATTTGATAATTTTTTTCACTGGGACAACGGTCAGACGTACACCATTATCTGCGAATGTCCCGATAATATGTCCAATCCACCGGTGTCCTACTATAAGGCGACGGTTAATCTCCCGGCAGGGCATGCGGCGAACTGGTACCAGGTGAATGATAACCTTGAGGTGCGTACCAGCATTGATGTCTATAACCAGGGAAGTGTCATCACGCCATTCAGCGATCTGTCGAATAAAACAGTGTCGTCAGGTGAATGTGAAGTCAAAGGTGGGACGCATAGTGCGTGGACAGGTACCAAGGGTAGCGTGTCACTGTATATCGCGCATCCGTTTGTCGGTACCTCTACCATTCCAGAAGTGGAAATAGCAGCATTGTATGCCAGTAAAAAAGCAGGCGTCTATTCGACGACGCCGATTGTGCGCGTCCTGCTCAGCGGTACGGTTGAAGTGGATCAGGGGTGTGAGATTGATGGAGGGTCAGTCGTGAATATTCCGTTGGGGGAGTATGACGCGCGTGATTTCGAAGTGCCTGCCGGAAGCAAACCGCAGAATGTGCAAATCGTAAAAGAGCAACTGGTACTGCGTTGCCATAACGTTTCTGATGGCGTCCGTGCGTGGGTGCATATTGAAGGGACTGTCAATCCCAACAACGCCACCGCGATTGATATGGGCAACCCAGATATTGGTGTGCAAATTTCTGGCGACACCAGCGAGAAAGTGCTGATCCCAAATGACGTTAACAGTGAAGAGCCGCTTGCGCTGGGTTCCCAGGACGCCAGTGGCAGCCGCAGCGCAATGTTCAACATGCACGCGTGGCCCATCAGCACCACCGGTAAACGTCCGTCATCCGGTGATTATCAGGGCATTGCTTCGTTGCGGGTGGAGATAGAATAATCATGAGGCGTCTATTTCTGACGGGTTTATGTTGTCTGCCATTGCTGTCGCAGGCGAAAACCGATATCGGTTCGCCTGGCGATATTCATTTTTCGCTGTCGATCCGCCAGGGAACCTGTGAACTGGTGCAAAGCGATTTCAGCGTGGAGATGGGCGAGGTGTTGCTCGCCCGCGGGCAAAACGTTGGCGACGCATTAAACAGCGTCCCGTTTACTCTCGGACTGGAGCATTGCGGCGATGTGGTTACCGCTCGTGTAACGATGGATGGGGCGGCAGATGCAGATAACCCCGATCTCTTTGCGCTCGATAATGGCGGTGCCGACGGGGTGGCGCTGAAGATTGTTGATACCAGCGGTAAGGTGCAAAAGCCGAAAAGCACTGATGCAACGAGTCATAATTTTGCCATTACTCCGGCAGAAGGCGCAGTTTCGCTCGCCTGGACTGCCAGCTATGTCGTGACGCACGTGCCGGTAAAAAGTGGAGCGGCGAACGCGCTGGTGAATTTTTCCGTGGAGTACGAGTAGCTTAAAAACGCTCAGGGAGGCGGTGAATTGCCAGTAGCTTGCCGTTGTCCAGTGCGATGTAGTCGCCTTTTTTCAGCTCGCTCAGGATGCGCTGAATTCCGCTGCGTGAAAGCAGAGTGCGTTCCTGTAGATATTCCAGCGCAGTCATATTATGACGCAACAGCTCATCTTCCTGCATAAACGCCAACAGTGTCTGGCGAATCAGCTGATAACTTGATTGCCCGACATAACTGGCCGGCTGGCGGAACAGCTCGGTGGTCATGAAGCCCTGTACGCAGGCGACGCTCTTCCACAACTGTTTTTCATCAAACAGGGTCAATGCCTGTAGACGAGGAATCATCTCGTAGCGCACTGTATTACGCGTTTTGAGGTAGATCTGCGGCTGGCGGGTGGTTTCTGACAGAGCGAACCCCAGCACAAACGGAGCATACAAATGGGCAACTAACAGGTGGTCACTCTCCCGGAAAATCCCGACGATCCCTTCATGAAGCAGGCAGACCATCGGTTCCGGGATATGTCGCAGCGAGATGAGTTGCCGCGGTCGGGCGGTACGAATGTTTTCCGGGGAGGATAACGCGCTGGTCAGTGTCTGAATATGGTCAGAGGGCTTCATGTATTAACCAAGCAAATACGAATGTAGGTGATTATAAAGGAGGTTGATGCTTTTGCCAGGGGAAATAAAAAAAGGACGGTGGATCTTTTTTGCGATATCGTTAACCAGAAAACAGAATTATCCTGGAGAACTGCTTTTCTTTTATTCGGTAAGCAGGTATGCTTTCTCCATAATTTCTTTAAAATCATTTGGATAAAATAAATTCTTTCCTTCCTTCATTATTCTTCCTTATTTCCTCCATAATTGACGAAAAGTTGTTTTTTATCCTTTCATTGTTTTACGCACACTCTGACTAATTGACGTTAAAGGTCGTAAAGTTAATCACGTCAACACGGCAACGCGCCGTCAGAATAACTGAAAGTAAGGAATAACCTATGAAGAAGATGACTGCTCTGTTTGTTACCTCTGCTCTGGCTCTGGGTGCGGCTAATCTGGCACACGCCGCCGATACCACCACTGCACCGGCCGCGCAGCAGGACGGCAAAATGATGATGCACCATAAAGGTAAGCCGGGTATGCATCATGACATGATGTTCCAGGGGCTGAACCTGACGGACGCGCAAAAACAGCAGATCCGTGACATCATGAAAAGCCAGCGCGACAACATGAAACGTCCATCCCTCGATGACCGTCGTGAGATGCATAACCTGATTGCCAGCGACAGCTTCGATAAAGCCAAAGCGGAGGCGCAGATTGACAAGATGGCAGAGCAGCGCAAAGCGATGATGCTCTCTCACATGGAAACGCAGAACAAAATCTACAACATTCTGACACCGGAACAGAAAAAGACCTTTAATGCCAATTTTGAGAAGCGTCTGACAGAACGTCGCGCTCCAGACGGTAAAATGCCAGTACCTGCTGAATAACTCAGCATCCGGACTCAAGACCGCCGGTCTTGCCCACTCTGCGCCTTATGGGCAGTGGGCAGGCCCGGCGGTTTTCTTTTTTTCAGCGCGACGCTAAGGTATACATCCGGTATGCCGATAGTAGTTTTCTGACCGGAAAAATAACCATAAAACGGCTGCTTACCTTGAGCCTTCCGACGCGTCTGCGTCGTTCAGGAGTCGCAATGGAATACTTTGATATCCGCAAAATGCCCGTCAGTTTGTGGCGTAATGGCGGTGGCGAGACCCGTGAACTGTGCTGCTTCCCGCCCGGAACACGTGATTTTAGCTGGCGTGCCAGCATCGCTTCTATCGCCAGCAACGGCGATTTTTCTCTCTTCCCTGGCGTGGATCGGGTCATTACGCTGCTGGAAGGCGGCGAGGTGATGCTTGATGGCGGCACGGCATTTCAGCATACGTTGAGCCATTTCGAACCCTTCTATTTTGCCGGTGAACAGCCGGTCTACGCGCAGTTATCCGACGGCAAGATGTCAATGGATTTTAATGTCATGACCCGGCGGGACCAGTGCCGTGCCCAGGTACGGGTGGCAGACAGAACCTTTACCACCTTTGCGCCCAATGGTGGCGTGGTGTTTGTCCTGAGCGGCGCATGGCAGTTGGGCGACAAACTGTTGACTGTTGATCAGGGCGCGTACTGGCAGGATGGTCCCCATACGCTGCGGCTGTTGAAACCGGAAGGGCGGTTGTTGTATGGGGAGATTACCTGGCTGGCGGGTCAGGCGCTGGCGGCATCAGCCTGATGCATAATGCCGCCCTGCAGGACTATTTTTTCCAGAAATCGTCAAACACGGTGATCGGCGGGCGGCGCTTGTGCTCGGTGCGGGTGTACCAGCCTTCGATGATTTTCGCGATGCTGTCATCGAGTTTTTTGCCCTCAAGATAGTCATCGATATTTGCGTAGGTCACACCCAGCGCCGCTTCGTCAGGCAGGGAAGGTCTGTCGTCTTCGAGATCGGCGGTCGGCGCTTTCTTATAGAGATGCTCAGGGCACCCCAGCACGGCCAGCAGCTGTTTTCCCTGGCGTTTATTCAGACGGTAGATTGGATTAATGTCGGTACCACCATCGCCATATTTGGTGAAGAAGCCAGTGACCGCTTCAGCAGCATGGTCGGTGCCCACCACCACCCCTTTGGTCATCCCCGCAATGCTGTACTGCGCTTTCATTCGCTCGCGGGCTTTTTCGTTGCCGCGCACAAAATCGCTCAGCTCAATTCCTGCTTCGCGCAGCGCCTGTTCACTCGCCAGCACCGCGCCTTTGATGTTAACGGTCAGCACGCGGTCGGGCTTAATGAAATCGATGGCATCCTGGCAGTCCTGCTCGTCAGCCTGAACACCGAAGGGCAGACGTACAGCGATAAACTGCAGCGCGGAATTACCGGTTTCCTCGCGCAGTTCGCTGATGGCCATCTGACAGAGTTTGCCGGTGAGAGTGGAGTCCTGGCCACCGCTGATCCCCAGCACCAGCGTGTTCAGGAACGAATAGGTTTTCAGGTAGTCTTTCAGAAAATCCACGCTGCGGCGGATTTCGGCGTCAGGGTCAATGTGCGGCTTCGCGCCAAGTGTACGAATAATCTCGTGTTGTAACGTCATGTAACACCTCCATAAATGAATAAACGTGATGCGTTAAAGCTAACGCGTTGCCAGGAAAACGACAAGGATCACAGTTTTGATTGCTGCAAAAGGGCGCGATTCAGCAGCTTATTTTTTTTTCACTAGAATGTTCCGAAAGTTATTTCAATGTACATGCTAAGTTGAAAAATCGTCTGATCTATTCCAGGCTTATAACACGCTGATAAACAAGAGGACGGAATATGAACACAAAAATCGCAGGAATGTTAGGTGCAGCGGCAGTATTCACAATGCTGGCAGGTTGTACTGCCTACGATCGAACGAAAGACCAGTTCACACAGCCCGTGGTCAAAGATGTGAAGAAAGGGATGACGCGCGCACAGGTTCAGCAGATCGCGGGTCAACCGTCATCTGAGGTCTCAATGATCCACGCACGCGGTACGTGCCAGACATATATCCTGGGTCAACGAGAAGGTAAAGCTGAGACCTACTTCGTCGCGCTTGATGATACCGGACGCGTGATCAACTCTGGCTATCAGACTTGTGCAGAGTACGACACTGATCCGCAGGTCAATAAATAGCTATCCGAAGTTTGCATGAACCCTACGAAAGCCTGTCCTCGCGGACGGGCTTTTTTGATCACCAAATCTTATTTCTTTTCGCGAATTATTTGACTGAAGTGTGAAGGTAGTCATAACCCGAGGTCAACCAGAGACAATTTTTACTAAACAGGGATTATCCACCCCTGGTGCGTTGGCGTATACTCATCTCATCAAATCAGGTAACCAAACGGTTACAAAAACACCGGCCGGCAGGGGAATGGAAACCGTCCTGGCTGTCGGAAGCAGAAAGAAGATAGAAAAATAAGTTGAGGAGGCGTCTATGGAAAAGAAACACATTTATCTGTTTTGTTCTGCGGGCATGTCGACATCGCTACTGGTCTCTAAAATGCGTGCTCAGGCAGAAAAATACGAAGTACCGGTTATTATTGATGCTTTCCCAGAAACCCTGGCTGGGGAAAAAGGACCGCAGGCCGACGTGGTATTACTTGGCCCCCAGATTGCTTATATGTTACCCGAAATTCAACGCTTGCTTCCGAATAAGCCGGTAGAAGTGATCGATTCAATTCTGTACGGCAAAGTAGATGGTTTAGGTGTACTTAAAGCCGCTGTCGCCGCAATTAAAAAAGCTGCAGCGCAATAATTTTATTATTTTTCCCGTCAAAGAGTAATTTCACACACATGCGCCGTAATATTGATTGCGGCTTTTAAGGGTATTTTTCTATGAGTAGAGTCATCGGTTCGCTTGAAAAGGTACTCCTTCCTTTTGCAGTCAAAATTGGAAAGCAGCCTCACGTTAATGCGATTAAAAACGGCTTTATTAAATTAATGCCGTTAACCCTCGCAGGGGCAATGTTTGTACTGATTAATAACGTCTTTCTGAGTTTTGGCGAAGGTTCATTTTTTTTCTCCCTGGGTGTTCGCTTAGATCCCGAAACCATTGAAACTTTAAATAGTTTCAAAGCCATCGGCGGCAATGTGTACAACGGTACATTAGGTATTATGTCGCTGATGGCGCCTTTTTTTATTGGCATGGCGTTAGCGGAAGAGCGAAAAGTTGATCCTTTAGCCGCAGGTTTATTATCTGTCGCCGCCTTTATGACCGTCACACCGTACAGCGTAGGTGAAGCCTATGCCGTGGGTGCTAACTGGCTGGGTGGGCAGAATATTATTTCTGGTATGATTATCGGCCTGGTTGTCGCGGAACTGTTTACTTTTGTTATCCGCCGTAACTGGGTGATTACCCTGCCGGACAGCGTACCGGCGTCGGTCTCGCGCTCGTTCTCGGCGTTAATTCCCGGCTTCCTGATCCTCTCCATTTTCGGGATCATCTCCTGGGCGCTGACGCACTGGCAGACCAACTTCCACCAGATCATCATGGACTCCATCTCTACGCCGCTTGCGTCGATGGGTAGCGTGGTTGGCTGGGCTTATGTGGTGTTCAACTCGCTGTTGTGGTTCTTCGGCGTGCATGGTTCTCTGGCGCTGACCGCACTGGACAACGGCATCATGACCCCGTGGGCGCTGGAAAACATCGCGCTGTACAACCAGTACGGTTCTGTTGATGCGGCTATCGCTGCTGGTAAGCAGTTCCACTTCTGGGCGAAACCAATGCTCGACTCCTACATCCTGCTGGGTGGTTCCGGGGCGACACTGGGTCTGATTATCGCTATCTTCATCGGTTCCCGCCGCGCGGACCATCGTCAGGTCGCTAAGCTGGCGCTGCCGTCAGGCATCTTCCAGATTAACGAACCGATTCTGTTTGGTCTGCCGATCATCATGAACCCGGTGATGTTCATTCCGTTCGTCCTGATTCAACCGATTCTGGCCGCAATCACTCTTGCTGCCTATTCGATGGGTATTATTCCACCGGTCACCAACCTGGCACCGTGGACGATGCCGACTGGCCTCGGGGCGTTCTTCAACAGTAACGGTAGTATTGCAGCATTGTTTGTCGCGCTGTTCAACCTGGGTGTCTCGGTTCTGGTTTACCTTCCGTTCGTGACGGTCGCTAACAAAGCACAAACGGTCATTGACGAAGAAGAGAGCGAAGAAGATATCGCTGAAGCACTGAAATTCTGATGTCGCGCGGTGTGGGGGAGTCCTCCCACACCGCCAGTCAAAGAGGGAAAAGATATGCTGGATTTGGATCACATCACGGACGCTGAAACCCCGGAAAATGACCTCGAAGAGGTGGTGATGGGGCTTATTATTAACTCAGGACAGGCGCGCAGTCTCGCGTACACCGCCCTGAGGCAGGCAAAGCAGGGCGATTTTGAGGCCGCGAAAGCGACGATGGAACAGTCTCGTATTGCGCTCAGCGAAGCCCATCGCGTACAGACGCAACTGATTGAGAGCGACGAAGGCGAAGGCAAAATGAAGGTCAGCCTGGTGCTGGTTCATGCGCAGGATCATCTTATGACGTCAATGCTGGCGCGTGAGCTGGTTGCTGAATTGATTGAACTGCACGAGAAGGTACAATAACAGGTAATCAACGACGATGAGGCAACCGAAGATGATGACCATGGAAATCAGTACCGCCAGAGAACAGCAGCTTTTCAACGGTAAGAATTTTCACGTCGTTATCTACAACAAGACAGAGAGTGCCGGCGGTTTGCATCAGCATGACTACTATGAATTCACCATAGTGTTAACCGGTCGCTATTATCAGGAGATCAATGGCAAACGAGTATTGCTGGAGCGCGGGGATTTTGTGTTCATCCCGATGGGCTCGTACCACCAGAGCTTTTACGACTTTGGTGCCACGCGGATTCTCAATGTCGGGATCAGCAAGCGTTTCTTTGAAACGCATTACCAGCCTCTGTTGCCTTCTGTCCTGGTCGCATCGCAGTTGTATTCTGTTAAAAATACCTTTCTCAGCTATATCGAATCGGTAGTCGCCTCATTAAATTTCCGTGAAACGGAATTTGATGAATTTATTGAACTGGTCTCTTTTTATGTAATTAACCGTTTACGGCATTATCGCGAAGAGCCGGTTCAGGACGTTACACCTCAGTGGTTAAAAACCACCGTTGAGGAGATGCACGATAAACTTAAGTTTGGCGAAAACGCGCTGGAAATCATGGTCAGCCTTTCGGGGAAATCGCAGGAATATTTAACCCGGGCAACCCAGCGCTATTATGGTAAAACGCCGATGCAGATTATTAACGACATCCGCATTAACTTCGCCAAAAAACAACTTGAGATTACCAACTACTCGGTAACGGATATTGCTTATGAGTCAGGTTACAGCAGCCCCAGTCTTTTTATTAAGACGTTCAAGAAACTGACTTCATTAACGCCCAGCAATTACCGTCGGCAGCTTACCGTAATAAATTAACGCTTTGCGGACTATTTCCGCAGTAATTGATTACTGAATTTACCTGTCCGTGCTCAGCGTGGAGAGTCGGCTACGCTCAGCCCGGAGAATCATTAGGGAGAAAGTTATGAGTCAGAAATTGAAGGTCGTCACGATTGGTGGTGGCAGCAGCTATACTCCAGAATTACTTGAGGGTTTCCTGAAACGTTATCACGAACTGCCGGTCAGCGAATTGTGGCTGGTTGATGTGGAAGACGGTCAGGAAAAACTCGATATCATTCATGCCTTATGTCAGCGAATGGTTGAGAAAGCGGGTGTACCGATGAAAGTATACAAAACGCTGGATCGCCGCCAGGCGCTGGAAGGGGCGGATTTCGTTACCACGCAATTACGTGTCGGTCAGCTTGATGCGCGTGAGAAAGATGAGCGTATCCCTTTAAGCCATGGTTATCTCGGCCAGGAAACCAACGGCGCAGCGGGTCTTTTTAAAGGATTACGTACCATTCCGGTAATTTTCGACATCATTAAAGATGTTCAGGAAATCTGCCCGGACGCGTGGGTGATCAACTTCACCAACCCCGCTGGTATGGTCACGGAAGCCGTTTATCGTCACACCAACTTCAAACGTTTTATCGGCGTCTGCAACATTCCGGTTGGCATGAAGATGTTTGTTACCGACGTGCTGAAGCTGACCGAAAAAGACGACCTGTCGCTCGACCTGTTCGGCCTCAACCATATGGTGTTCCTGCGCGATGTGCTGGTGAATGGTAAGTCACGCTTTGCCGAACTGCTGGACGGCGTTGCTTCCGGCAAGCTGACGGCGAACTCGGTGAAAAACATCTTTGATTTGCCATTCAGTGAAGGGCTTATCCGCTCGCTGAATCTGCTGCCATGTTCGTACCTGCTGTACTACTTCAAGCAGAAAGAGATGCTGGCGATTGAAATGGGTGAGTACTACAAAGGCGGCGCCCGTGCGCAGGTGGTGAAGAAGGTCGAGAAACAGTTGTTTGAGCTGTATAAAGATCCTGACCTTAACGTCAAACCGAAGGAGCTGGAGCTGCGCGGCGGAGCCTATTACTCTGACGCTGCCTGCGAAGTGATCAACGCGATTTACAACGACAAGCAGACCGAGCATTACGTCAACATTCCGCATCACGGTCATATCGATAACATTCCGGCTGACTGGGCGGTAGAAATGACCGCGATCCTCGGTCGCGATGGCGCAAAACCGCATGCCCGCATTACTCACTTTGATGAGAAAGTGCTGGGCCTGATTTACACCATCAAGGGCTTTGAAGTGGCGGCGAGCCAGGCGGCGCTCAGCGGTGAGTTTAACGATGTGTTGCTGGCGCTCAACCTGAGTCCGCTGATTCACTCTGACCGCGACGCAGAAGTCCTGGCGCGAGAACTGATCCTCGCCCATGAGAAGTGGCTGCCGAACTTTGCGACCACTATCGAAAAATTAAAGCAGTAAAGGGAGCGCAGATGGAACGTGTTTTAATCGTCAATGCCGATGATTTTGGCCTCAGCAAAGGCCAGAACTATGGGATCGTCGAGGCCTGCAAACACGGTATTGTCACCTCAACCACCGCACTGGTGAATGGCGCGGCAATTGAACATGCCGCGCAGTTGAGCCGTTCTCTGCCTGAGCTGGCGGTCGGGATGCACTTTGTGTTAACGCTCGGCCAGCCACTGTCGCCGATGCCGTCGCTGACCCGCGACGGAAAGCTGGGAAAATGGATCTGGGAGATGGCGGAAGTCGACACGCTGCCGCTGGAAGAAATTGCCCGTGAGCTGGACTGTCAGTATCACCGGTTTGTTGACCTGTTTGGTTATGAGCCGACACATCTCGACAGCCATCATCACGTGCATATGATCCCACAGATTTTCCCGATCGTGGCGGCGTATGCGAAAGCGAAGGGCGTGGCGATGCGCATTGACCGGCAACTGGCTGCCTTGTATCAGCTCGATACCGACGGTATTCGCGGCAGCGACGGTTTCACCAGCGAATTTTATGGCGATGCGATCAGCGAAGCGTTATTTCTGCAAACGCTGGAAAAATCCGTTGCCAGTGGCGAACACTCGCTTGAGGTGATGTGCCACCCGGCATTTGTCGACAATACCATTATGGGCAGCGCCTATTGCTATCCGCGGCTGGCTGAGCTGGACGTGCTGACGTCTGATTCGCTGAAGCAGGCGGTAAGTGAAAAAGGTTATCGCCCCGGCACCTACCGGGACGTGTAATACCGGCCCGGACGCATTACGCGTGCCGGGCATTTTTTACGCCGGACGTCTTTTACGCCGGAATGTACGGAATTTTACCTTCACGCGACCATACCCGGTGCGCTGCCATTAGCGTCAACAGGTCATCCACTGTTTGTGTGGACAAAGCATCGCCTTCAACAATCCCTTCCTCGCCCTGCGCACTGACGTTCAGTATCTCCTTAAACTGCCGCGCATCACCCACCAGCACGATGGGTTTCAGGTGCTTATAGGCTTCCAGCAGGTAATACTGCGCATCGCCGTTATTGCGAATGCTGTCAATATCGCCACCCGGAACGATGACCGCATCTACGGTCAGGGAAGGGGAACCGGCAAACGTCGCTGCGACGGGTAGCGTTGAACCGTCATCCGCCGTCACTTCGCCCATTCGTGCGTATAGCAGTTTCGCGTGAACGCCTGCGGCTTTCAGCCCGGTCAGGAGCGTCAGTACGTCCGCGGAGGCGACACTGTCGTTGAGCAGCACCGCCACCACGCGTCCTTTCACCGTCCCGCCCGGAATGGCATACAGACTCAGCGTTGGATCTTTATTAACACCACTGACGTCCGGCGGCGGCATAATGCGCTGCTGTTCATCGGTGAGGGTGATGCCCAGATTGTCCGCTACTGCCTGCGCCAGCGTCAGGTCAATGTGCGCCAGTTGATCCACCACACGCTCGCGGATATACGGACGACCGACTTTGCTCAATTCAAAGCTGAACCCGCCGACGATATGTTCCTGCTCCTGTGGTGTCTGGCTGTTCCAGAACAGACGCGGGTGAGAATAGTATTCGCCAAACGACGGGCTGCGCTCGCGGATTTTATGCCCGTCCACGCGTTCCTGATACGTCTCAAAACCGCCGCGTTTTGGCCCCGGCGGAGTTTCGCGCGGCCAGTTGTCGTTGATTGAGTTCGGCTCATAGTTCGCCGGATTGGTCTCGATGTCCATCCGGTGCATACCGTCACGCTGGTAATTATGATACGGGCAGGTTGGACGGTTGATGGGGATCTCATGGAAGTTTGGCCCACCGAGACGGCTGATTTGCGTATCGGTGTACGAGAAGAGACGCCCTTGTAACAGCGGATCGTTGGTGAAATCCAGTCCGGGAACGATGTGGCCCGGGTGGAACGCCGCCTGTTCGTTTTCGGAAAAGAAATTGTCCGGGTTGCGGTTGAGCACCATTTTCCCCACCAGCTGCACGGGGACCAGCGCTTCCGGAATGAGCTTGGTCGGGTCGAGCAGGTCGAAATCAAATTTGAATTCGTCCTCTTCCGGGATCAACTGTAACCCCAGCTCATATTCCGGGTAATCCCCGGCTTCAATAGCTTCCCATAGCTCACGACGGTGGAAATCCGGGTCACGGCCAGTGAGTTTTTGCGATTCATCCCACAGCAGTGAGGCTTTCCCGGCGACCGGTTTCCAGTGGAAACGCACAAAAGTGGCTTTCCCTGCGGCGTTGACCATGCGGAAGGTGTGAATGCCGAAACCTTCCATGGTGCGATAGCTACGCGGGATGCCACGGTCAGACATCGCCCACATCACGTTATGCAGCGTTTCGGGTTGTAGCGAGACATAATCCCAGAAAGTGTCATGGGCGCTTTGCCCTTGTGGCAGCGCCCAGTGCGGCTCCGGTTTCACCGCGTGGACAAAGTCGGGAAACTTTAGCGCATCCTGAATAAAAAAGATGGGCGTGTTGTTGCCAACTAAATCAAAAATACCTTCTTCGGTATAGAACTTGGTGGCAAAACCACGAATATCGCGCACGGTGTCAGCCGAACCCGCGCCGCCCTGCACCGTTGAGAAGCGAACGAAGACCGGGGTGATCTTATCCGGATCAGAGAGGAAATCGGCCTTTGTGATATCCGCGAGACTTTTGTAGGGCTGAAAGTAGCCGTGCGCGGCGGAACCACGGGCGTGAACGATGCGTTCCGGGATGCGTTCATGGTCAAAATGGGTGATTTTCTCCCGCAGGATAAAGTCTTCCAGCAGCGTCGGTCCGCGGGAGCCTGCACGCAGCGAATTCTGGTCGTCCGCAATGCGTACACCCTGATTCGTGGTCAGCGGAAAGTTTTCGCTGCCTTTGCGAAACGGTTCAAGGGAGTCCAGCTTCTTGTTGCGGGTATCCGGCGCCTTCAGGCTGCCTGAGGTGGTAGGTTGCTCACCGGGCGCGCTCGGTTGCGGGGAAGGGCGATGCGATCCATCCTCCGGCGCCAGCGAATCGAGACCCGGGCGGGATTCACTGGAATCATGCACCGGTGAAGTATGTTGATGAGGGTTTTTGTCGTTCTGTGACATTGCACTCGTCTCCTGTTTCCATTGCTGAAAATTGGTCGCTGTTGCACCAAAACCCTTCTAACTATAGAACAAACGCGCGGGCTCTCCTTACGAAGCGGGGAAGGATCGGCTATCATAAAGGTTTATGTATGCCGTATCTGCATTATGAATTCGTCAATGATGAAACCGTTTCGCCAGCAAAACCGACGCATTATTAGCTACGTACCACGCGTAGAACCCGCACCGCCCGACCATGCTCTGAAAGTTGACGGGTTCCGTGATGTCTGGCTTTTACGGGGGAAATACGTTGCCTTTGTGATGATGGGTGACAGCTTTCGTCGCTCGCAGGCGTTCAGCGGACCGGAAGCGGCGCAGCGTTGGGCATTGCAGATGCGACAGGAAGGTGAGATGGATGAGACGTAAAGACGTTTTCAGTTATTTCTGATGAAAAAAAAATCGCCCGCAGGCGATTTTTTTGTTTTTAGCGATGCGCCAGCTCGGCGTCATCTTCATTGTCGAGGATGGTTTTATCCGTTTGACGCAGCCACTGGCTGGTCAGTGTACCGGCAGTCATAGAGCCGCTGACGTTCAGCGCCGTACGACCCATATCGATCAGCGGTTCTACAGAAATCAGCAGCGCGACCAGTGTAACGGGCAGGCCCATCGCCGGCAGGACGATCAGTGCCGCAAATGTGGCGCCACCACCAACGCCGGCAACCCCGGCAGAGCTGACGGTAACAATGCCGACCAGTGTCGCAATCCACAGCGGATCCAGCGGGTTAATCCCGACCGTTGGTGCCACCATTACCGCCAGCATCGCCGGGTAAAGCCCTGCACAGCCATTCTGACCGATGGTCGCGCCAAACGAGGCAGAGAAGCTGGCGATTGACTCCGGCACGCCCAGACGACGTGTCTGCGCTTCCACGTTCAGCGGGATAGACGCGGCGCTGGAGCGGCTGGTGAAGGCAAAGGTCAGCACCGGCCAGACTTTACGGAAATATTTGAGCGGGCTGACGCCGTTGACGCCCAGCAAAATACCGTGAATGACAAACATAATACCCAGACCCAGATACGAAGCGATCACAAAGCTGCCCAGCTTGATGATGTCCTGCAGGTTGGAGCCGGCAACGACTTTGGTCATCAGCGCCAGTACGCCGTACGGCGTCAGTTGCATCACCAGGCGCACCAGCTTCATCACCCAGCCCTGAAGGGTGTCGATAGCCGTCAGAACACGTTTGCCTTTTACGTCGTCATCTTTCAGCAACTTCAGTGCCGCAACGCCGAGGAACGCGGAGAAGATCACCAGGCTGATGATCGAGGTCGGGCTGGCACCGGTCAGATCAGCAAACGGGTTTTTCGGTACGAAAGAGAGCAGCAACTGCGGCACGGTCAGATCGGCCAGTTTGCCGACATAGTTGCTCTGAATGGCGTTCAAACGCGCGGTTTCCGCGCTGCCCTGTACCAGTCCTTCTGCGGTCAGACCGAACAGGTTGGTCACGAGCACGCCGACCAGCGCGGCAATCAGCGTGGTAAACAGCAGCGTGCCGATGGTCAGGAAGCTGATTTTACCCAACTGAGAAGCGTTATGCAGACGGGCTACGGCGCTCAGAATTGAGGCGAAGACCAGCGGCATTACAATCATTTGCAGCAGTTGAACATAGCCGTTACCGACGATGTTAAACCACTGAATGGAGTCTTTCAGTACGGCGCTGTCGGAACCGTAGAGCAGTTGCAGTGCGAGACCAAAGACCACGCCGATCACTAAACCGACTAAAACTTTTTTTGCCAGGCTCCACTGTTTATGGCGGGTTTGCGCCAGCGCAAACAGCAAAACCACGAACACGATAATGTTCGCGACTAATGGAAAGTTCATCCCGTTCTCCTGAATCACGTTAATGGCCGGCTTACAGAGGCCGACTCTGTTGGCGCAAGAGTAACAGAAGTGTCACAGGCCGCTTATATCCAAATGGAATGGAATATGTCAAAAGTGAAATTTTTGACTATTTATTGCCCACTCTGGTGGTTTATAAATCGATCAAAATGGATTTGCAGGGCGTTAATCACCCCGGAAGACCAGCGAACCGCGCTATTCTCCGGTAGCGACTGCGGCATCCAGACCGCCCAGGCAAAGAATGCCATGCACAGCACTCGCTCAAGCTGATTGCCTTTCTGCGGCACCAGGATTGGCAGGCGAAAGCGCCAGCGGCAAGGCCACAGTAGTGGCACGCCCGCCGGGGTGATCATGTCGGCGACAATATGGCTGAGATAACCCAGCACCATCCCCTGTAGCGCATCCGCCGGGACAATCCAGCTTTCCGGCACTTTCAGATAGAAGAGGGTTAGTGCAGCGAAGACTGCGAGCAGGCTGTGGGTAAACCCGCGGTGACCGAAGGCGCGGGCGACAGGTTTTGAGATCCAGCGCAGACGCTGGCCGAGAAATGATTTGGGATGATCAATGTCCGGCAACAGACAGGTCAGGACCGCAGACGGAATAATATGCCACCAGTCGCCCTGCGCCAGCACAGGGGTCAGCGCAGCATTTTTGGCAAATACCGCACTGGCAATAGAAAAGAGCAGGTGGCCTTCCGCCGTCATGGTCAAACCCGGTAAACTGTCAATTCATCCAGTATAGGGTTTTTATACAGTATCCGGAAGTGGTGACGTTGTAACTCTTTGTCACAATCCACGCAGAAAGCGAGGTGCGGGCAACAAAACGCTGCCCGCAGGGCGATTAACCACGTAAGTGCTGAACTGTCAGTTGCTGCAGGCTGCTCAGTTTGACGTCAGCGAGGATATAGCGAGGGTCCTGGAAATGTTCGCTATCTGGCACCACGATTGAGCGCATGCGTGCCGCTTTACTGGCAATCATGCCATTAACGGAGTCTTCCAGCGCGACGCAGCAGAGAGGATCAACGCCCAGCTTCGCTGCACAATCGATGTAGACCTGCGGATGGGGCTTGCTGTAGGGCAGCGCTTCTGCTGACGCCAGCGCATCAAACTGTTCGCGCAGATCAAACATGATGAGCACTTTTTCCAGCATATGCAGCGGTGAGGCGGAGGCGAGGCCCACCTTCAGCCCCTGTGCTTTACACAGTGCGACGGCTTCACGCACGCCTGGCAACAGAGGGCGCTCTTCTTCGACCAGTGAAATGGCGCGGTTGATAATGCGATTCGTCACTTCTGCGCGATCCGGCCCCACCCACGGCTGCTGGGCGTACCATAAATCCACAACCATATCGATACGCAGACCCAGCGTGTCCGGCAGTTCGTTGCGACGCGTGATGTCCACACCCAAACTTGCCATGACCTCCAGCTCAGCGCGATCCCACAAAGGTTCAGAATCAATCAGCAGTCCATCCATATCAAAAATAGCGGCAAGTATTTGTCGCGGGGTCGACATAACCACGTCTCCTGTAGAGTTATCGGGAAGAATAAAGTGTCTTCATGGTAGCGTATTTCCCCTGAAAGATCGGGCGAAAAATTGCAGCTACAGGTAGACTTAACAGCTGTAATACGAGGACGATTCGATTTGCCAGACTGGAGCAGGATTTTTACAAGGGGAAGTCATGACGTATCAACAAGCTGGACGTATCGCTGTACTCAAACGCATCATGGGATGGGTGATTTTCATCCCGGCAGTGGTTTCCACGCTGATCTCCGTTTTAAAATTTATGTACGATCACAGTGATAAACAGACCGGTATCGATGCTGTGATGCTGGATTTCGCCCATGTCATGATCATGATTGATATGATTCGCGTTAACACCCCGTTTCTGAATGTCTTCTGGTACAACTCACCGGTACCGGATTTTAAAAACAGTCTCAATATCCTGTTCTGGATTATCTTCGCGCTGATATTTGTCGGGCTGGCGATGCAGGCGTCTGGCGCGCGTATGAGTCGTCAGGCGAAATTCATCCGCGAAGGGGTTGAGGATCAACTGATACTGGAAAAGGCGAAAGGGCCGGAAGGGTTAACGCGCGAGCAGATCGAATCCCGCATTGTTGTACCGCATCACACGCTGTTTATGCAGTTCTTTCCGCTGTACATCATGCCGGTGATTATCATAGTCGTCGGCTATCTCTTCTTTTCGTTGCTGGGCTTTATCTGAAGAGAGACTGGCCGCAGAGTGCGGCCAGTAAAGGTTTATAGCGTCGGTAACGGACGCGGTTTTCCGTCGTTATCGACGGCCACATAAATGAATAAAGCTTCCGTGGCTTTATAACGCTGGCCTATCGGTTCGGACGATACTTTCTTCACCCACACTTCAATATTGATGTTGATCGAGGTGTTGCCGCGTTTGACGCAGCGGGCGTAGCAGCACACCACGTCACCCACCGCGACAGGGCGTAAAAAGGTCATGCCGTCGACTCTGACCGTGACTACGCGACCATGGGCGATTTCTTTGGCCATGATTGCGCCGCCGATGTCCATTTGCGACATTAACCAGCCGCCAAAGATATCGCCATTCGCGTTAGTGTCAGAAGGCATCGCCAGGGTGCGCAGAACGAGTTCGCCCTGCGGAGCGTTAACGATATCGGTCATTATTGCTCATCCTGTGGCATATGACGGTAGATGTAGACACCGCTCAGCAACGTAAATACCAGCGTCAGTGCGGTCAGGCCGAAGACTTTGAAGTTTACCCAGATGTTCTGCGGCAGCCAGAACGCGATATAAATATTCGCCAGCCCGCAAAGGATAAAGAACACCGCCCAGGCGATGTTAAGGCGGGACCATACAGCCTCTGGCAGACTGATCTCTTTCCCCAGCATGCGCTGGATCAGCGGTTTTTTCATTATCCACTGGCTGATTAACAACGCACCCGCGAACAGGGCGTAAATCACCGTCACTTTCCATTTTATAAATTCATCATTATGGAAGAACAGCGTCAGTCCGCCGAACACCGCTACCAGCACAAAGGTGACGAGGGCCATTTTTTCGATTTTACGAAAGCGTACCCAGCTGTAAATCAGCACCACTGCCGTGGCGATGATCAACGCCGTAGTGGCGGCATAGATGTCGTACATTTTGTAGAAGGCAAAAAATACGACTAACGGTAAAAAATCCAGAAACTGCTTCATACATCGGTTCCGTTATTCAGTCATGGCCCGGAGCCCGGGCCTGCAATAAGTTTAGTTGCGGATCAGCATATACAGGCGGAACAAATAGACAAGCAACACTGCAGAAATCAGGTTGCTTAATGTATTCACCACCACGGCACCGACATACGGCGTCAGAACGGCAAAGTCTGCGGCAAATAGCAGCAGCACGGTTTTCGCCAACAACCAGGCGATCACCGCAGGTGCCACAAGGCGCATATTTCCCCATGCCAGACGAATGCTGTTACGCATTGAGGACATGATGCCCAGCTTATCCTGCACCAGCATGACCGGCGCAAAGGCCAGCACAATGGCCATCAGCACACCCGGTACCACCACCAGCATCACGCCTATCTGGACAAAAAAGGTGGTGATTAAAATCAACAGGAACAACTTTGGTAACACTGGCGCACTGGCGCCAATGGCACGAAGTGCACTGACACGATGTCCGGCGGTAATAAGCTGAATCAGCAACATCACGCCGCCGGCCAGAATCGCATTCCCCACCAGCCCGGAAAAGGTCGACGCCGCCGACGCGCGCAACAGAACCCGCTGTTGCTCCGGCGTCATGTTTTGCACCAGTTCGAACAGGCCGACGCTGCCCTCAAGGTTGTCGCCTTCACGAAGGATAGCAAGCTGCTCTTCACTCGGTGAAAACGCATGGCCAAGCACTACCGTGATAAATGCGCACAACAATGCAATCAGTAAAATCGTAACGAACTGATTACGAAAAAAATTACCCGTGTCACGGTAAACGGACTTCGCCGTGATAGACATGCACTCTCCTTGAGTATTGCAGGTGTTAATCAGGCGGTGATTGTAACTCAGAAGAGGCTAGCGTGGCAGTATCAAGACCTGTATGGAAAGGCATATCTTTGTAAAGAGGGGGTAAGCCGTAACGGGCACGCGCGCGGTTACAGGCGTCATTCTCTTCACCGTTTTCACCGGACATCGCAAATTCACGGCACGGTGAAGGCCGGTTTTCATACACAGAACAACTAACGCTGTCGCCGATTTCACCTGACAGCGCGACGCAGCGGCTCTGCCGGTTGTTAGTGCCCTTCATGCAGCGCAGAAAAGGGGTCAGGGGTTCCGTCAGGGATGTGGGGACGCAGCCGCCCGCATCGTCGGCTTCAGCCCAGTAAAAAGAGACACGAAAATACGCACAACAGGCACCGCATGTCATGCACGGATTCAACTCGCTCATAACTCACCTGAAAAAAACGCATCATGAAAGATTGTCCTGGCTAAGGTATGCCGCGACGATTGCTGCCGCAAGCGGTCGATAAAAAAATAAGATCAGCGTCAGCAAGAAAATCTTAAAATTGATATAGATAGGATTTCAATTATCAAATGGTGTTTCTAAAAATTAACCTGGATCAATGAATGTTAAATTTTAGCATTTAATGTGATCTGTGTTGGATCACACCTACCCAAATATGAGTATATTTGCCGCGCAGGTAAAACCATAACGAGGGTAAGGATATGAAGAAATTAGCTGTGGCGGCACTGGTTTTAAGCACACTTTCTGCGGGCGGGGCATGGGCGCATGAAGAGGGGGAGTTCTTTATTCGCGCAGGTAGTGCAACAGTCCGACCAACGGAAGGTTCGGATAACGTTCTCGGCGCGCTTGGCGGGTTCAACGTTAACAATAATACCCAACTGGGTTTAACCTTCACGTATATGGCAACGGAAAACATCGGTATTGAATTACTGGCTGCAACGCCGTTCCGCCATAAAGTGGGTACCGGTCCGACCGGCACTATCGCGACAGTGCATCATCTGCCGCCAACCCTGATGGCGCAGTGGTACTTTGGTGATGCCAGCAGCAAGTGGCGTCCGTATGTAGGTGCGGGGATTAACTACACCATGTTCTTTGATGAAAAATTCAACGACACGGGTAAAGGCGCCGGGTTGAGCGACCTGAGTCTGGACAACTCCTGGGGTGCTGCGGGTCAGGTGGGGCTTGATTACCTCATCAACCGCGACTGGCTGTTGAACATGTCCGTCTGGTATATGGACATCGACACTGACGTGAAGTTTAAAGCCGGTGGCGTGAATCAGACCGTCAGCACGCGTCTGGATCCGTGGGTATTTATGTTCTCTGCGGGTTACCGCTTCTAATCTCCTTCAGCAACATCTCTCTCAGCAACTGGTCGCTCGCGGCCAGTTGTTGTTTTTTTATTATCAGCAAGAAAACATATTGTACATCCCGCCTTCCTCTCAGGATCAATTCTGTTACGTTTTTGACGTGATGAGCATTGCCTTCATGTTAATGACACAACATTAGATTAACGTTATTAAACGACGCACCCTGACGCGATGCCAGACTCTGGCACCCTTATTTAATCTTAAATCAAGGAAAGGATTTGGCATCGGCGGCTTCGTTTTTTTAACTAATTCATATGGATAAGAAAAAATAGAGCGATATAAAATCATATCACTATTGATTCGTTATGCGCTGCGCTACGTTAGTTTTCCCGACGGAAGGGACTATCAGGCGACATGACGCCGGAAAAACAAATAAAAAGGTTTGATGAATCACTATGGCTGAATCTATGCTTCTGAGCAGAATTGCATCCTGCAACTGCATTGCAAAACTGGAACTGCTGCATACCCTGATTTGCAGGAATATCCCGGCGAAAGATCGCGGACAGTACATCCTGGCGCTCAACACTCGCCACGATGAGCTGGCGAGTGTCATTTATTACGAACGAGATTATCTCGACCTCGAGACGTTCTGAGACAAAAAAAAGCCCGCACGATGTGCGGGCAAGTCATACTGGAAGCAATGTGAGCAATGTCGTACTGAATACCTGAGTGATTCGCTCAACTATTCAGTGATGAGAAAGATAATATTTCTCATCTAAGATATCAACCCCAACGTTATTGCGGGTGATTACATCACTCATGTTACCGTCATCACGCCTGCACGGTGGCAGCTTTCATGCCCCGTACAAACGTTTTCAGCTCATCCAGCATCGCCGGATGATTGTCGACGTTCTTCTCAATGATTTTCACTATCGCCGAACCGGAAATAGCGCCGGCAGCACCCGCACCAAGGGCGGCGGAGACCTGATCCGGCGACGAAATCCCAAACCCCTGCAACGGCGGGGCGGCGTGGTATTCTGTGAGTTTTTCCACCAGATGATGCAGCGGTAACGCGGCGCGATTCTCTGCACCCGTCACGCCCGCGCGCGACAGCAGGTAGGTATAACCGCGACCGAAGGAGGCAATCTGGCGCAGCAAATCGTCATCCGCATTCGGTGGGCAGATGAAAATCGGCGCAATGTTGTGACGCATCGCCGCCTGGCGAAACTCGGCGGACTCCTCCACCGGCACGTCGGCCACCAGCACTGAATCGACCCCCACGCGGGCGCACTCGGCGTAAAACGAATCAATACCCCGGTTAAAAACCAGATTCGCGTACATCAGCAGGCCAATCGGGATGGTCGGATGCTTCTGACGGATCGCCGCAAGCAGTTCAAAACATTGCG
>NZ_JMTB01000036.1 GCF_000734965.1 Trabulsiella guamensis ATCC 49490 | reverse complement strand
CGGGGTGACGCCGAGCGGCGAAACGCGCGGCAGGGTGGCGTTCTGAATCGTAGGGCCATCGGCCAGCGGATCAGAGAATGGAATGCCCAGTTCCAGTGCGTCAGCACCGGCTTCAATCAGCGCATCAATGATTTTCAGCGACTGCTCAGGGCCAGGATCGCCAAGCGTGACGAAGGGAACAAACGCGCCTTCCTTGCGGGCCTTCAGTTGTGCAAACAAAGTCTCATAGCGTTCCATCAGATTTCCCCTCGCGCTTTCAGAATATCGTGTACGGTAAAGATGTCTTTATCACCGCGGCCGGACAGGTTCACTACCAGCAACTGCTCTTTCTGCGGATCGTCACGCATCATTTTCAGCGCGTGCGCCAGTGCATGCGACGACTCCAGCGCCGGGATGATGCCTTCGTGACGGCTCAGGGCTTTGAATGCATCCAGGGCTTCGTCATCGGTAATAGAGACATAATCCGCGCGACCGATGCTGTTGAGATACGCATGCTGCGGCCCGACAGACGGAAAATCGAGCCCGGCAGAAATAGAATAAGACTCTTCAATCTGACCTTCATCTGTTTGCATCATCGGCGATTTCATACCGAAGTAAATTCCCACGCGACCATGTTTCAGCGGCGCGCCGTGCTCGCCGGTTTCAATACCGTGGCCGGCAGGCTCCACACCAATCAGCCCAACGGACGTTTCATTGATAAAGTCAGCAAACATGCCGATGGCATTCGATCCGCCACCCACACAGGCAATAACCGCATCCGGCAGACGGCCTTCCTTTTCCTGAATCTGTGCTTTTGTCTCTTCGCCAATCATGCGCTGGAATTCACGCACGATGGTTGGGAACGGGTGTGGGCCTGCCGCAGTGCCGAGCATATAATGTGCGTTCTCGTAGCTGCCGGACCAGTCGCGCAGCGCCTCGTTGCAGGCATCTTTCAGGGTGGCGGAACCGCTGTGCACCGGGATCACTTCAGCGCCCATCAGACGCATACGGAAGACGTTCGGCGACTGACGTTCCACGTCTTTTGCGCCCATATAAATGCGGCATTTCAGGCCGAGCAGGGCGCTGGCGAGCGCGGAGGCCACGCCGTGCTGCCCGGCGCCAGTTTCGGCGATGATTTCGGTTTTACCCATGCGTTTCGCCAGCAGCGCCTGTCCCAGCACCTGGTTGGTTTTATGCGCGCCACCGTGGAGCAGATCTTCGCGCTTCAGGTACAGCGTGGTGTTGGTACCTGCCGTAAGGTTGCGGCATTTGGTCAGCGCGGTCGGTCGACCAGCATAGTTTTTCAGCAGGTCAGTAAATTCCGCCTGAAACGCAGGGTCTTTTTGCGCGCTGACAAACGCTTCTTCGAGCTGGCGCAGGGCAGGCATCAGGATCTGCGGCACGTACATGCCGCCAAACTCGCCGAAATACGGGTTAAGTAAAGTGCTCATTATTGCTCCTTAATATGCGCGCAGCGTCTGAAAAACCGAGGCCAGTTTGCTGGCATCTTTAATACCCGGTTGTGACTCTACACCTGAATTGAAATCGAGGCCGGCAGCACCGCTTCTGGCGGCTTCCACGCAGTTATCGGGGCTCAGGCCGCCTGCCAGCAACACGTTGCTGAGATCGGCACCGCTGAGCAATGACCAGTCAAAACGCACGCCTGTACCACCCTGGCCGTTGTCGAAAATGTATTTATCGACATGATTGAGATCGCGTGCGGGCAACGTGTCACCGACGCTGAGTGCTTTCCATATTTGCACCCGTTCCGGCAGCGTCGCGCGCAGGGCGTTGATGTACGCCTGGTTTTCGTCACCGTGTAACTGCACAGCGGCAAGTTTGAGCGTGGTGGCTTTCGCGACCACCTCATCAATGGTGGCGTTACGGAACACGCCGACGTAACTCAGCGGTGCCGCGCTGATGACATCGCGCGCCTGGGCGTCGTTCACGACGCGGGGTGATGAGGCGACAAAAATCAGTCCGCCATAAATGGCACCCGCTTCGTATGCCGCCTGGGCATCCTGTGCACGGGTCAGCCCGCAGACTTTATTTTCGCCCAGTAATACACGGCGTACGGCAGCGCTGAGATCATCATGGGACATCAGCGCCGAGCCAATCAGAAAACCGTTGGCGAAATGGCTCAGTTCGCGAACTTGGGCATACGTATTGATGCCGGATTCGCTGATCACCGTTACGCCGTGGCCCAGACGCGGCGCCAACTGGCGGGTACGGTTGAGATCGATAGAGAGATCACGCAAGTCACGGTTGTTAATTCCCACCACTTTCGCGCCGAGCGCCTGGGCTCGCGCCAGCTCTTCTTCGTTGCTCACTTCTGTCAGCACACCCATGCTCAGGCTGTGCGCGACCGCAGCAAGCTGTTGATATTGCTCGTCATCCAGTACGGAGAGCATCAGCAGGCAGGCATCGGCCTGGTAATAGCGCGCCAGGTAAATCTGGTAAGGATCGATAATGAAGTCCTTACACAAAATCGGTTGCGGCGCCATGTTGCTGACAATCGGCAGAAAATCAAAACTGCCCTGAAAGTATTTTTCATCTGTCAGCACGGAAATCGCCGAGGCATGATGCCGGTAAATACTGGCGATACGCGCCGGGTCGAAGTCGTCGCGGATCACCCCTTTGGATGGCGATGCCTTCTTACATTCCAGAATGAATGCGGTGCGCGCGCCCTGCAGGGCATCATAGAAGCTGCGCGTGCTGGGAATGATCTCGTTCTGAAAGGTCGCCAGCGGCTGCTGTTGTTTACGGGACTCTACCCAAATCGCTTTGTCGGCAACAATTTTCGCTAATACGGTCTGCATCATTTACCCTCTTGCCGCGAGTGCGGTCACTCTGTCATACGCTGCACCACTGTGCAGGACATCAATCACCTGCTGCGCATTGGCTTTGAGATCGTTATGGCCGTGCAAGCGCAACAACATCGCGACGTTGGCAGCCACCGCAGCCTCGTGAGCCGCGTCGCCCTTACCTTGTAGCAGACGGGTGAGAATGTCACGGTTTTCTTCCGGCGTGCCGCCCGCCAGCTGTTCCTGGCGATACGGCGTCAGACCGAAGTCCTCGGCGGTCAGCTGATAGCTGCTGATCTCGCCATCATTCAGTTCAGCAACGATGGTCGGCGCATGCAAGGAAACTTCGTCCATGCCGCCGCTATGCACTACGGCGGCACGCTGATAACCCAATACGCGCAGGGTTTCCGCAATCGGCAGCACCAGTTCGGCACTGTAGACGCCAATCAGCGCCAGCGGCGGATGCGCCGGGTTGATCAGTGGCCCAAGCACGTTAAACAGGGTGCGGGTTTTCAGTTGCTGACGCACCGGCATGGCGTGGCGGAACCCGGTGTGATATTTCGGCGCAAACAGGAAGCAAACGCCCAGCTCGTCCAGCGCGGCGCGGGATTTTTCGGCGTTCATATCGAGATTAATACCGAACGCGGCCAGCAGATCGGACGAACCGGATTTACTGGAGACGCTGCGGTTGCCGTGTTTCGCCACCTTCAGACCGCAGGCTGCCGCGACAAAGGCGCTGGCGGTGGAAATATTGATGCTGTTGCTGCCATCGCCGCCGGTGCCGACAATATCCGCAAACGGATAATCAGGGCGCGGGAAGGGTGCGGCATTTTCCAGCAGGGCCGTTGCGGCACCGGCAATCTCGTTCGGATGCTCGCCACGCACTTTCATGCTCACCAGCACCGCCGCAAGCTGCTCCGGTTTCATCTCGCCGCGCACCACGGCAGAGAAAAGCTGGTGGCTTTCCTGCTGCGTCAGCGTCTTCGCCTGGTAGAGTTTTTCCAGAATCGGCTGCAGCGTATTGACCGGCTCCAGCTTTTGCTGCGCCCAGGCCAGCGTCTGCTCAAGCAGGCGCGCGCCGTGGGTGGTCAGAATTGATTCCGGATGGAACTGGAAGCCACAGACGCGATCGGCGTCATGACGTACCGCCATCACCATGCCGCCAAAATGCGCGTTGATGGTCAGTCCCGCCGGAATGTCACTACCAACCAGCGAATGGTAGCGCGCCACCGGCAGCGGGTTTGGCAGCCCGGCAAACATCGCCTGGCTGTCGTGTTCAATGCTGGATGCCTTACCGTGCAGAATTTCCCCGGCCTGGCCGACATAACCGCCATACGCTTCAACAATCGCCTGATGGCCGAGACAGATGCCGATAATCGGCAGCTTGCCGCGCAGACGGGTCAGCAGTTCCGGCATGCAACCAGCCTCAGACGGTACGCCTGGTCCCGGTGATAACATCAGCACCGGATTTTTCATGGTCGCCAGACGGTCAATTAACGTTTGTGCCGGAACATGATTACGGTAAATCACCACATTGTGTCCCTTCGAACGCAGCTGATCCGCCAGGTTGTAAGTAAACGAGTCGATATTATCGAGCAGCAGAATATCAGCCATCAGAACGTCTCCTGTGCGTGGTGGGCCTGAGCGATTGCGCGCACCACTGCGCGTGCTTTATTACGAGTTTCATCCGCTTCCGCCTGCGGGATGGAGTCCAGCACCACGCCTGCGCCCGCCTGCACGGTGGCGATGCCATTTTCGACATAGGCCGAACGGATAACGATGCAGGTATCCAGATCGCCATGCGCGGTAAAGTAGCCCACCGCACCGCCGTAGCTGCCGCGACGTTTGCCTTCTGCGGCGGCAATCAGTTGCATCGCGCGGACTTTCGGCGCGCCGCTCAGGGTGCCCATATTCATGCAGGCGCGATAGGCGTGCAGTACATCAAGATCACTGCGCAGTTCACCCACCACACGGGAAACCAGATGCATCACGAAGGAATAGCGATCAACTTTGGTTAAGTCGGCGACGTAACGGCTGCCCGGTGTACAAATGCGCGCCAGATCGTTGCGCGCGAGGTCAACCAGCATCAGATGTTCAGAGAGCTCTTTATGGTCAGTCCGCATTTCCAGCTCGATGCGGCTGTCGAGGTCGCGATCCAGCGTGCCGTCAGCACGACGGCCGCGTGGACGGGTGCCGGCAATCGGGTAGATCTCAATCTGGCGCGTACTGGCGTCATATTTGAGCGAACTTTCCGGCGAGGCGCCAAACAGCGTGAAGTCATTGTCCTGCATGAAAAACATGTACGGGCTCGGGTTGCTTTTCTTCAGCACGTCATAGGCGGCGAGCGGTGACGGGCAGGGCAGCGAGAAACGACGGGATGGCACCACCTGGAAAATTTCCCCGGCACGAATTTCACGCTGCATTTTGCGCACCACCGCGCCGTACTGATCATCACTTTGATCGCACTCGCACGGCAGGTGTGCCATCAGCCGCACCGGCAGCGGCGATACCGGCTCGCCGAGTTGCTGCTCAAGTGCGGCAATGCGCTGCGTTAAGCGAGCTTTTTCGCTGGCGGACGGGGTGAACAGGCTGGCCTGAATACGGGTGCTTTTTGCCTGATGGTCGATGACCAGCAGCGTTTCTGCGAGGTAAAAGCAGTAATCGGGGCAGGCGTTGTCAGCATCAAGATGCGGCAATGCTTCGAACCCGGCCACCAGGTCATAGGCAAATAAGCCGCCGAAGAACATCGCTTCACGCTCGTTAGCCGGCACAGTGACCAGATCCTGCAGCAGACGGAAGGCGTCAAACACCGACAGCGAACGCAGGCGGGCGTCTTCGTCCAGTAGCGCGCTGACCGCCGGGAAACGCAGGACGCGGGACATCGGCTGGCGTTCGTTTTCAATCCCCGAGGGCAGCGCGTTATCGAGCAGCGCAAGCAGCGCAGCGCCGTTATCAGAAAGCGCCTGCAGGGTCACCGTATTACCGAGCGCGGTAATGCGCAGGGCGCTGTCGACCAGCAGCAGGCTCTTTAAATCATTTTTACTGTCGATATCTGCGGATTCGAGCAGCAGCGTGGCCGGACGCGCGCCGCACAACTGATGAAACAGTGCGGTCGGGTTATCCCGATAAAGGGCGTTACTGGTCAGAAGTTCAAGCGCAGGTTTTGGTGTTTGCATCTTTGTTCTCGCCTGTCTGGATAAAATTGTGTTCAAAAAAAAGCCCGCTTATACGCGGGCCTGGTATCTGTATGCGGATTGCAGACGTACGACACTTGCCCGTTAACAGGAAGTGCGCCACCAGCCATCATTAATGCGAATATGCGTTTTCATGTCAGATACCGATTTCTTATGAGCTTATGTACTAGTTAACTAGTTCGTGAAAATAAAGTCAACCCCGATTTCAGAAAAACCGCCTGACCCGCTATGATGTTGCGCTGACCCCACCGAAGTAACGGGTGCCATTTTGAGCGACCATAACGACAATTACGCGATTATTTACGACCTGCATAGCCACACCACCGCGTCAGACGGGCGTCTGACGCCACAGGAGCTGGTGCATCGCGCCCATGAAATGCGTGTCGGTACGCTGGCGATTACCGACCATGACAGCGTGGCGGCGATTCCGGCCGCACGGGCGGAAATCGCCCGCGCCGGTTTACCGCTGAACCTGATCACCGGCGTGGAGATCTCCACGGTCTGGGAAAACCATGAAATTCATATTGTGGGTCTGAATATCGACATTAACCATCCGCAAATGACCGACTTTCTGGCTGAGCAAAAAACACGCCGCCAGCAACGGGCGAAACTGATCGCCGAGCGGCTGGAAAGGGCGCATGTGCCGGGCGCCTGGGAAGGCGCGCTGGCATTGGCGGACGGCGGGGCGGTAACCCGCGGCCACTTCGCCCGTTTTCTGGTGGAAGCGGGGAAAGCGAGCAACATGGCCGATGTGTTTAAAAAATACCTCGCGCGCGGGAAAACGGGTTATGTTCCGCCGCAGTGGTGTACAATAGATCAAGCTATTGATGTGATTCATCATTCTGGCGGCAAAGCGGTGCTGGCGCATCCAGGGCGATACGATCTGTCCGCCAAATGGCTGAAAAGGCTATTGGCTTACTTCACCGAATGCGGTGGAGACGCGATGGAAGTTGCACAGTGTCAGCAGGCGCCGCATGAGCGTGCACTGCTTGCTACCTACGCCCGGCAGTATGGTTTACTGGGATCACAGGGCTCTGATTTTCACCAGCCCTGTCCGTGGATCGAACTCGGCCGGAAGCTATGGCTTCCCGCTGGCGTGGAAGGCGTGTGGCAGACCTGGGAACCGTCGCAGAATAATTCGTGAGAGGGAAGTATGAGTCAGTTTTTTTATATTCATCCGGACAATCCGCAGGCCCGCCTGATCAACCAGGCCGTGGAAATTGTGCGAAAAGGTGGCGTTATCGTTTATCCCACTGATTCCGGGTATGCGCTGGGCTGCAAAATTGAAGATAAAGGCGCGATGGAGCGCATCTGCCGCATCCGTCATCTCCCGGACGGGCATAACTTCACGCTGATGTGCCGCGATCTGTCCGAACTGTCGACCTACGCGTATGTCGACAACGTCGCGTTCCGCCTGATGAAAAACAACACGCCAGGCAACTACACGTTCATTCTTAAGGGTACCAAAGAGGTGCCGCGCCGTTTGTTGCAGGAGAAGCGTAAAACCATTGGGATGCGCGTGCCGTCGAATCCGATTGCGCAAATGCTGCTGGAAGCGCTTGGCGAGCCGATGCTTTCCACCTCACTGATGCTGCCCGGCAGCGATTTTACCGAGTCTGATCCGGAAGAGATCAAAGATCGTCTGGAGAAGCAGGTCGACCTGATCATTCATGGTGGTTACCTGGGCCAGCAACCGACTACGGTTATTGATTTGACCGACGAAGCGCCTGTGGTGCTACGTGAAGGCGTCGGTGACGTTAAGCCTTTCTTGTAACCAACGGGGCGACCGTGATGTCGCCCCTGCGGGAGTTAAAGTAAAACCAGAGGCATCCAGGTCAGCCCGGTGACGACCAGCAACACCAGGAAAACCAGCCCGAAAATGGCGCCCAGCCGCCAGTAATCCGCCGTCGGCAGATAACCACTACCGTAGTAGATCGGGCTTGGACCGGTCGCATATGGGGTAAGAATGCTGCCCAGACCAATTGCCGCGCCGACCATCAGGCCAAAGACAGGTAACGGAATGTCCGGCATAGCCAGCGCGGCCGCAATCATCATGGGCGCCAGCGCGGAGGTATATGCCGTGGCGCTGGCGAAGAAGTAGCGCAATAAATAAAACACCACGATCAGCGCCACCATCACCATCATCGGCGAGTAACCGCTCAGTCCGTTTGCCAGCAGCTTACCAAACCAGGTGATGAAGCCGGTGTCGTTAAGGCCGGTGGCAAGCGTTATCAGCGATGCCAGCCAGAAGAAGACGTTCCATGCTGATTTATTACTGATGATGTCATCCCAGCAGATGATGCGTAATACCAGCATCAGCGCGACCACGCTGTAGCCGACCATTGCGGCATCAATATAACTTCCCCCGAAGATCCACAACACCAGCGCGCCGACCATCAGCACCAGCATCTGTTTTTCGCGGGTGCAGAGCGGCCCCATCGCCTTCAGTTCCGCCTCTGCCCAGCGCGGTACCTGATCGCCTGATTTCAGAACTGGCGGGTACAACACATAGGCCAGCCACGGCACCAGCAGTACCAGCAGAATACTCAGCGGCAGCATACCCAGGAACCAGTCTCCCCAGCTCAGCGCGGTATGCGAGGCGCTCTTCATCAGACCAATCAGCAACAGGTTGGGCGCCATCGCCGTCAGGAATATGGCGCTGGTCACACAGTCGGCGGTGATCCCCATCCACATAATGTAAGAGCCAATGGAGCGGGCGCTGCCGTCGCCAGGTTGTGAGTTATACAGTGGTGGCAGGTTGCGGATGATCGGGTAGATAATCCCTGCGCCGCGCGCGGAGTTGGACGGCGTAACGGGGGAAAGGATCAGCTCAGAGAACATCACCGCGTAGCCCAGGAACAGCGTGCGATGCCCCATCTTTTTGACCAGCATCAGTGCGATACGCCGACCGAGGCCCGTTTTTTCATAGCCGGTACCAAACATAAAGGCGGCGAAAATCAGCCAGATAACGGAGTTGGAAAAACCCGACACCGCCCACGACAACGCTTTGGATGTAAATTTGAAACCCGCCTGGGCAAGTTGTTCCGGGCTGAACAGCAGCCAGGGCGAAAGGACAGCAATGATCGAAATGCCGATCATTGCCACGACCGCGCCCGGTACAGGCTCCAGAATGAGTCCCACGATGACGCCGGTAAAGACCGCAAAATAGAGCCAGGAATGGCTCTCAAGACCGGCGGGAACGGGCAAAACAGCAATAATGGCGATGACCACCAGCGGAGCCAGATATCGCCACCAACCAGTTAATGGTGCCATAGTCGTATCCCTGCATGAAGGGAGAGACAGCGCGTCTCTCCGGAAGGGTTATTTGATGTAATGCACGTGCTCGCAGATTTCGTCGACGATGGGGCCGCGACGCTCAGCGAACATTTTTTTGTTTTCGGCGATCAGGTTGTTGCCGTGGGTATCTATTGAGACGATCAGTGGCCCGAACTCTTTCACCCGACATACCCATAGTGATTCCGGCATGCCCAGTTCCGTCCAGTACACCTCTTCAATCTCTTCAACCTGGGTTGCCGCCAGCACGGCGCAACCTGCCGGGAAGATCACATGCAATGCCTTAAATTTCTGGCAGCCTTCTTCCGTCAGTGGTCCCATGCCGCCTTTCCCCACTACCAGTTTGACGCCAGTCTGTTCAATGAACTCCTTCTCGAAGGCTTCCATTCTCATGCTGGTGGTCGGACCAACGGAGACCATCTCCCATTTTTCACCGTTCTTACGCACGATCGGCCCGGCGTGGAAAATCGCCTTACCGTTCAGGTCGTACGGGATGGGGCGTTTGAGTTCAATCAGGCGGCGGTGACAGACATCGCGGCAGGTCACCAGCATGCCGGTCAGGTAGATAACATCACCCACGCGGATGTCTTCCAGATCGTCGGCTTTGATCGGGGTTGTCAGGATCTTTTTCATAACGCGCTCCGGGTGTGAGACAGGTTTTCGAAAGAGAGGTCAGAATGAACCCGCAGCGTGCCACGCCGGTGCGCCCAGCAACCGGTGGAGACCGCCACACCAATCGTTGACGGGTGACGCGCGGCGGATTCGATATGAACCCCCATCACCGAACTGTTGCCGGTGAGTCCTTGCGGACCAATCCCCAGGCGATTTAATCCCTCTTCCAGACGCAGTTCGAGCTCAGCCGCTTTTGGATTCGGGTGACGGGTACCGATAGGACGCAGGATGGCTTTGCGTGAAAGCACGGCGGCGGTTTCAACGGAAGTGGCAATCCCCACACCGACCAGCACCGGCGGGCAGGCATTTACTGCTAACGTCGAAATATTTTCAAAGACGAATTTGACGACGCCTTCGTAGCCTTCCGAGGGCATCAGTACTTTCGAGCGCCCTGGCAGCGTGCAGCCGCCGCCCGCCATGTAAACTTCGATTTCAGCATTGTCGCCATCCGGGATGATGTCCCAGGTCACCCACGGCACGCCGCTGCCGGTATTTTTCCCGGTATTCACCTCGTCAAAAATCTCTACCGCGTTATGACGCAGCGGCGCTTTCGCCGTGGCATCTTCTACTGCCTGTTTAAGGATTCGTTGCAGTTCGCCGAGCAGAGGAAAGCGCGAGCCCACCTTCACAAAGAACATGATTTCACCCGTGTCCTGGCAGGCCGGACGATTAAGATCGATAGCCTTTTGCATGTTGTCGAACATCGTGTGGTAGATGATTTTCCCCATGGAGGATGTTTCGGCGTCCCGCAGCTGTTTTAATTTATCCACCACGTCATCGGGCATCCGGGTGGATATCATGGCGGTAAAATTAGCGACAATTTCCGTCAGCGTATTCACCGCGGCTTGATTATTTTGATTGCTCATCCTGTTAACTCCAGTTCTTTTATTTATCTGGAAAGAAACTCTCCGCAGTAAACTAACACTAAAAATGTGGTTTTATATTTTTTGGTACTGTGAATGTGCAATTAACACTTCGTAAATCACGCTGAAGAAAGACGCTGAAAATTGAGCAAGGGCAGGGATTAATCGCTTTTTGCGAATTACACTGCGGGTATTAACATCACGGGTAATGTGACGATGCTGAAAACGTGGCCCTTAGCCAAAGATCTGCAAGTGCTGGTGGAAATTGTTCATACAGGAAGCTTCAGCGCTGCCGCCGCCGCGTTGGGGCAGACACCGGCGTTTGTCACCAAGCGGATTCAGATCCTGGAGACGACGCTTGATACCACACTGCTTAACCGCTCGGCGCGGGCGGTCGCGCTCACGGAGAGCGGGCAGCGCTGCTATGAACAGGCGCTGACGATCCTCACGCAATACCAGCGGTTAGTTGATGAGGTCACGCAAATCAGAATGCGGCCAGAAGGGATGATTCGCATTGGTTGTAGCTTTGGATTTGGCCGTAGTCATATTGCGCCAGCCATTACTGAATTGATGCGCATCTATCCTGAGTTACAGGTTCACTTTGAGCTCTTCGATCGGCAAATTGATTTGGTGCAGGATAATATCGATCTGGATATCCGTATTAATGATGAGATTCCTGATTATTATATTGCGCATTTGTTAACGAAGAATAAAAGGATATTGTGTGCGTCCCCGGAGTATTTGCAAAAATATTCCATGCCTGAGTCCCTGCAGGAATTAAGTCGACATGATTGCCTGGTAACAAAAGAACGTGATATGACGCACGGAATATGGGAGCTGGATAATGGCACAACGAAAAAGTCAGTCAAAGTAAGCGGGCACCTCTCCTCAAACAGTGGTGAAATTGTGCTGCAATGGGCGCTGGAAGGAAAAGGGATTATGCTGCGCTCGCAATGGGATGTGCAGCCGTTTCTGGCGAGCGGCAAGCTGGTTCGGGTTCTGCCGGCGTATGCGCAGAGTGCAAATATCTGGGCAGTCTATCAGGAGCCACTGTATCGCAGCGTGAAACTCAGAGTCTGCGTAGAGTTTCTGGCGGCATGGTGCCAGCAGAGGCTGGGCAAGCCAGATGAGGGTTATCAGGTGCCCCGTCATCCTTAAACCCCCCATATCCCACGGGTTGTTCTGACCAGGGCTGATGAAACTAGATGAATCATTTAGACTAAAGTTCGTGTAGTATGTGCGCCCACGAATCAGCGTGTGAGACACGTTGTGTGCCATGAAATAGTTTCATAGCAGTGAGTTAATATGAGATTGTTATTAACTTATTGTTTTATAAAGTATATCAGACGCCTGTGAAGGCGACACCTATAGGAAGCTCTATGAGCGAAAAATTGCAGAAAGTGCTGGCCCGTGCGGGCCACGGCTCGCGTCGTGAAATTGAATCCATTATTGAAGCCGGTCGCGTGAGTGTGGACGGCAAAATCGCCACGCTGGGTGATCGCGTGGAAATCACGCCGGGTCTGCGGATCCGCATTGATGGTCATCTTGTCTCCGTAAAAGAATCCGCCGAACAGATTTGCCGTGTACTGGCGTACTACAAGCCGGAAGGCGAACTCTGTACCCGTAACGATCCAGAAGGGCGCCCGACCGTGTTTGACCGCCTGCCGAAGTTGCGCGGCGCACGGTGGATTGCTGTCGGTCGTCTGGACGTTAACACCTGTGGTCTGCTGCTGTTCACCACCGATGGCGAACTGGCGAACCGTCTGATGCACCCGAGCCGCGAAGTTGAACGTGAATATGCGGTGCGTGTGTTTGGTCAGGTGGAAGAGAGCAAAGTGCGCGATCTGGCGCGTGGCGTTCAACTGGAAGATGGTCCGGCGGCGTTCAAAACCATCAAGTTCAGTGGTGGTGAAGGCATTAACCAGTGGTACAACGTCACCCTGACAGAAGGGCGTAACCGCGAGGTGCGTCGCCTGTGGGAAGCGGTCGGTGTGCAGGTCAGCCGCCTGATCCGCGTACGCTATGGTGATATCCCGCTGCCAAAAGGCCTGCCTCGCGGCGGCTGGACGGAACTCGACCTGGCGCAGACCAACTACCTGCGCGAGCTGGTGGGGCTGAAGCCTGAAACCGAATCCAAAGTGGCTGTCGAAAAAGATCGTCGTCGGATGAAGGCGAATCAGATCCGCCGTGCCGTGAAGCGTCACAGCCAGGTCAGCAGTAATCGCCGCTCTGGTAGCCGCAACAACAACGGCTAATCTTCTCTCCCGGCTCAGGGGCGAATACCGCCCCTGACGTCGTTTCCCGCCGCAAGAAAAAATCTCATTTTGTAGACGGCTCGATTCCCACACGTTTACTGCCAGAATAAAATTCCTCCTTCACAGAAAGGCGTTTTAGCTTCGCTGCAAAGGGACAGGACACGCATGGAAATTTATCTGGTACTCGCCGTTATTGCCGTTGTCATTATCTGGTTCA
Organism: Trabulsiella guamensis ATCC 49490; assembly: GCF_000734965.1. GTDB lineage: Bacteria > Pseudomonadota > Gammaproteobacteria > Enterobacterales > Enterobacteriaceae > Trabulsiella > Trabulsiella guamensis. The sequence continues at coordinate 41,119 of NZ_JMTB01000036.1, read as the reverse complement.
TCTTCACCTATAACCGTTTTATTCGTCTGCGCCGTTTTAAGGATGAGGCGTGGAGTGGTATTGCCGTCCAGCTTAAACGTCGTCACGATCTGGCACCAAACCTGCTGAGCCTGGTGAAGCGCTATGCCGGGCATGAAAAAGAACTGCTGGAAGCGATTTCACGCCAGCGCGGCGATCTGACAGGCAACACGCGCGATATTGCCGAAAACGAGCGCGATTATGCCGGTATTCTGGGGCGTGTCTTCGCCCTCGCCGAAGCCTGGCCTGAACTCAAGGCGAATGAGAACTTCCTCTCACTACAGCAAACCCTTGAAGAAATCGAAGAACAACTCCAGCTGGCCCGTCGCTATTTCAACGGTACGGTACGCGATCTGAATATTCTGGTGGAGTCTTTCCCGAGTCTTATCGTGGCGCGGGTTTTTGCGTTTAAAACCGGTGACTTTTTTGAGCTGGAGGAGCCGACTGATGCTGCTGTTCCACGGATGGACGTTTAGTCGTAAAAGCGTGCGCGGACTGTTGTTCTGGGGATGGATCTGTTTCTGGTCACCGTTTTCCTTCGCGGCGTCTGATTATGAGCATATTCTCGCCTTCGACGTGCAGGCCAGCTTCAGTAACGATGGCAGCATGGCGGTGACCGAGTCGATTACGGTCTATGCCACTGGTGACGAGATCAACCACGGTATTTTCCGCACGCTGCCACTGACCTGGAATCGTCAGGACGGCAAAATTTTCCGCGTCGGGTATCAGGTGGAACGGGTGCTGCGCGACGGTAGCCCTGAGCCGTACAGCGAAGCGCGCACCGGCGACATGCTGGAACTGCGCATCGGAGATGCCTTCCGCACGGTGGACACCGGCGAGCATACGTACGTCATTTACTATCGGGTCTCCAACCATTTCAGCCGCTTCCCGGACTGGGATGAACTTTACTGGAACGTGACGGGCAACGGCTGGCCGTACGACATCGACAGCGCCAGTTTTCAGCTAACGTTGCCAGACTCAGCGGCCCATCTGAACAGCGAAGGCTATGACCAGCGTCTGCGCAGCATCGATGTCTATACCGGTTATCAGGGCGAACGCGACGCGCAGGCCGAAATTCTGGCGGACGGCAGCGTCAGCACGGTGGCATCGCTGAGTGCGCAACAGGGACTGACGGTGGTCTATACCTGGCCGCGCGGGATTCTGGCAAATGCCCCCGACCCGAATGCGGTCAATCCGTGGATTTATGCGCTGCTGCCGAACGAAAAATCACTGGTATTGTGGATGCCGGTACTGGCGATGCTCGTCTGGTTCCCGGTCTGGTGCTGGCGAAAATTTGTCCGCGCCGGGTTGAAAAAGCCGCCGGTGATCCCGTTGTACGATATTCCGGAAGGTATTACACCGGGTTTCATTCGCTACGTCAGCCAGCGCCGTTTTGATAACGTCGTATTCAGCAGCGACCTGCTGGATCTGGTGGCCCGGCGGGCGCTCTCCCTGACGCTGAAAACGCCGAAAGTGGGCAAGCAGGGGTTCTGGTCCTCATCACCGAAAGAAGAACAGTGGCTGTCACGACAGACTGAGGGCCGGACGGTGGATATCACCCCGGATGATCAGCAACTGCTGAAAACGCTGTTTCCCGATGCAAAGAGAAGCATCAACCTCAATCAGGCGCATCAGCCAGTGATGCAGAAAGCGCTCAGGCTGGTGGAACAACGTTACAGCGCCCAAAAGAGCGCGCTGTTTCTGGGCTGGAGAAAAGCATTCTGGGTCGGCATTCTTCTCCTGCTGGCTGTCCCGTTGCTGTGTGCCGTTTTTATCAATGGCGGGGTGGGCGTGTTGACGCTACTGGCGCTGGCCTTCCTTCTTTTTACCGCGATTTTTGCGTTTATCGCGTTTACTGTTCTGCGAGCATCAAGCCGGGGTGTCGTGCGCTGGGGCTGTGCGCCGCTTATTCTGCTGGCTGTCTCGATACCAAACGTTATCGCTGTGCTGAGCTGGACTACGTCGATGTCGCTGGGGCAACTGCCTGCGGGGTATATCGGCGCATTACTGGCGGGGATGGCGATCCTGCTGGTGTTCGGGATAACGGTGCCGAAATACACACAGCAAGGGCTGGAGGCGCTGGCGATGGCGGAAGGGCTAAAGCGTTATCTGAGTACCGCTGAAACGCATCGTTATGAAACGCTCTATCCGCCGGAGCAGCGGGTGACACATTTCGAGCGCATGCTGCCTTATGCGCTGGCGCTGGGCGTCGGAGAAACCTGGGCCAATGCGTTTTCGGATTATCTGGTGGATAGCGGCAGCATGTCGGAGATCTTTAGCAACACGGACTGGCACCATGTGCGCTCCTTCAGTGATTCATGTCGCTCATCGGCGATGGCAAAACCCAGCGCGGGTCGTGGCAGGTCTGGATCGCGATCCAGCGGTTCGGGTTCATCGGGCAGAGGGTCGTCAGGGGGCGGTTCGGGTGGCGGCGGAGGCGGCGGCTGGTAAAAACGGCTGGCGCTGAGGCCAGCCGCAGGGCACTAGTAATCTATGCCCGGCTGCGCTTTGACGCCTGCATCAAACGCATGTTTTACCGGACGAAGCTCGCTGACGGTGTCTGCCAGTTCCGTAATCTCACGGTGACAACCACGACCGGTGATGATCACTGATTGCTGCGTCGGGCGGTTTTTCAGCGCTGTCAGCACCTCTTCCAGTGGCAGATAGTCATACGCCACCATATAGGTGAGCTCATCAAGCACCACCAGGTCGAGGGTCGGGTCGGCAAGCATGCGTTTGCCATGCTGCCACACGTCGAGACAAGCCGCGGTATCGCTTTCCCGGTTTTGTGTGTCCCAGGTAAACCCGGTCGCCATCACCTGAAACTCGACGCCGTGCGGCTCAAGTAAATTGCGCTCGCCGTTCGGCCAGTTGCCTTTAATAAACTGCACCACACCGACTTTTTTGCCGTGCCCGACGGCGCGTGTGGCGGTACCAAACGCCGCGGTCGTTTTACCTTTACCGTTGCCGGTAAACACCATCAAAACGCCACGTTCGTCCTGCGCTGCGGCTACGCGGGCATCGACCTTCTCTTTGACCCGCTGCTGACGCTCACGATAACGTTCTTCACTCATTGTGCGATCCCCGGTTTACGGCCTGGCTGGGCGTCAAACGTCATTCCGGTTTTGCGGCGACTGTCGTCGCCCATCAGCCACAGGTAAACCGGCATAATGTCCGCCGGGGTTTTCAGTTTTAACGGATCTTCTGTCGGGAACGCGCTGGCACGCATACCGGTTCGGGTGCCGCCCGGGTTGATACAGTTCACGCGCAGTCGACCCTGGTACTCTTCCGCCAGCACCTGCATCATGCCTTCGGTGGCGAATTTCGAGGCGGCATAGGCGCCCCAGTTGGCGCGACCTTCACGCCCGACGCTCGATGATGTGAACACCAGCGATCCGGCATCGGATTTGAGTAATAAAGGAAGCAACGCCTGTGTCAGCATAAAGGTGGCGTTCACGTTGACCTGCATCACCTGCTGCCAGACGTCGGGACGCTGTTCTGCCATCGGGGCGACATCGCCCAGTAAGCCCGCATTATGCAGAACGCCGTCCAGACGCGGCGAATGAATAGCGATTTTCTGCGCTAGCTGCTGGCACTCTTCCGGTGTGCAGGTCAGCAAATCGAGAGTGAACCAGGTAGCGGGAAGAAGCCCTTCGGTGTCGAACTGTTGAGCAACGGCACGGAGCTTGTCTTCGTTTCGCCCGAGCAGGATCACGGACGCACCGTGACGGGCGTAGGTTATCGCAGCTTCGCGACCAATACCGTCGCTGGCGCCGGTGACCAGAATAATATGATTTTGCAGCAAATCGCGCTGTGGTTGGTAATGCACGGTGACTCCTTGACTGGTCACTTTCGGACCAGACCTTGTTCATTTGATCTGACTTTTCGGCTTTATGCCCTAAATAGCGCCTCATTACAATCAGCCAGGCGGAAAGTCCGCCATACTGTTAACATTTTGCAACGCTTTCATTGTTCAGGAAAAAAACGGGAAGGCGGCTCGCAGCGTAGAATAACGCCAGAGACGCTGCCCGGGCTGTGATGTAAACTGAGCGCGTATGTTGGGTGAACTTAACCAAGGTGGAAGAGTGGAATTACTTTCTCAATACGGGTTGTTTTTAGCAAAGATTGTCACCGTCGTGGTGGCGATTGCCGTCGTTGCAACCATCATCGTTAACCTGACTCAACGGAAACGACAGCGGGGCGAATTGCGGGTTACCAACCTGAGCGAGCAGTATCAGGAGATGCAGGAAGATATGTCAGTCGCGATGCTCGACAACACGCAGCAGAAGCTCTGGCATAAAGCGCAGAAGAAGAAACGCAAGCAGGAAGCCAAAGCCGCAAAGGCCAAAGCGAAGCAGGGCGACCTGAAAGAGGCCGGGAAACCGCGCGTCTGGGTGCTCGATTTCAAAGGCAGTATGGATGCCCATGAAGTCGGCAGTCTGCGCGAAGAGATAACCGCCGTGCTGGCGGTCGCAAAACCACAGGATGAAGTGGTGTTGCGTCTCGAAAGCCCCGGTGGCGTGGTGCACGGCTACGGGCTTGCGGCGTCCCAGTTGCAGCGTCTGCGCGAGAAAGCTATTCCTCTGACAGTGGCGGTGGACAAAGTCGCTGCCAGCGGTGGCTATATGATGGCCTGTGTAGCGAACAAAATCGTCGCCGCGCCGTTCTCTATCATTGGCTCGATTGGCGTAGTAGCGCAGATCCCCAACTTTAACCGTTTTCTGAAAAACAAAGATATCGACGTAGAATTGCACACCGCGGGTCAGTACAAACGTACGCTGACGCTACTCGGTGAAAATACCGAAGAAGGACGACAGAAGTTTCGCGAAGATCTGAACGAAACTCATCATTTGTTTAAGTCGTTCGTGCAGCGTATGCGTCCGGAACTGGATATCGACAACGTGGCGACCGGCGAGCACTGGTATGGCGTTCAGGCGCAGGAGAAGGGGCTGGTCGACGAAGTCGGCACCAGCGATGATCTGCTGCTGCGTCTGATGGATGGCCGCGAGGTGATTAGCGTCCGCTACCTGCAACGCAAGCGGTTGATGGATCGCCTGACGGGCAGCGTAGCGGAAAGCGCCGACAGGTTGTTGCTGCGCTGGTGGCAGCGCGGTCAGAAACCGATGCTGTAAAAACGAAAACGCGAGGCTCGGCCTCGCGTTTTTGTTTAATCGATCAGATGGTATTTCTCTGAGAGTTCATGCGCCAGGTATTTAAACATGTTGAATACCGCAGTGCTTTTTGGGGTGGGTAATCCCTGCTCATCAAGATAATACTCGCCGCTGAAAACCAGCACGCCGTTACGCTGGCTGACATCAGTCGCTTCGATGCCCTTCATGGTATCGTCATGCTCGCGAATGAGGCGGTTCGCCTCAGCCAGTAAGGTCTGTTTGTCGATGGGTTGGGTTGTACCTTGCATTTATTACTCCTTAAATCACTGGCGTTAGTCTACGCTGCAAGCGGATTATCGGCAAATTTCCCCTTGTTTTTCCAGGGAAATGGAATAAGTTACACCGCTGGCAGGATCCGCGTTTGCATGCTAATAAAGTTGCGTAACGAATTTTATCAGGTAGAGTGTCACGCTTTCAGCAATCTGGTATCAGATTTGCTTGACAATCGACCGAAAATTCTTCGTGCTATACCACCTGACGGGAAAACGTCAGTAAACTCAGCCATCTGGCGCCGGCATTCCGGGTTCAGTTCAGATAAGGGGTTGATATCCATTGACGTCGCCGCAATATCAGGGCTCGTCGCCAGTGGAAGGTGAATCTGTGTGCGATGCATTCAATCAGGTAAAGGTGAATATGGGTAAAGCTCTCGTTATCGTTGAGTCCCCGGCAAAAGCCAAAACGATCAATAAGTATCTGGGTAATGACTACGTGGTGAAATCCAGCGTCGGTCATATCCGCGATTTGCCGACAAGTGGCTCAGCCTCCAAAAAGAGCGCCGACTCTACCTCCACCAAAACGGCTAAGAAGCCGAAGAAGGATGAACGTGGTGCTCTCGTCAACCGTATGGGCGTCGACCCATGGCATGACTGGAAAGCACAATACGAAGTGCTGCCGGGCAAAGAAAAGGTAGTTTCGGAGCTCAAACAACTGGCGGAAAAAGCCGACCACATCTATCTCGCAACCGACCTTGACCGCGAAGGGGAAGCCATTGCCTGGCACCTGCGGGAAGTGATCGGCGGAGATGACAAACGTTACAGCCGCGTGGTGTTTAACGAAATCACCAAAAACGCGATTCGTCAGGCGTTCGAACAGCCTGGTGAACTCAATATTGACCGTGTGAACGCTCAGCAGGCGCGTCGTTTTATGGACCGCGTTGTGGGTTACATGGTCTCTCCACTGCTGTGGAAGAAAATTGCCCGTGGTTTATCCGCCGGGCGCGTCCAGTCTGTGGCCGTGCGTCTGGTGGTGGAGCGCGAGCGTGAAATTAAAGCCTTCGTTCCGGAAGAGTTCTGGGAAGTCGGCGCGAACACAACCACGCCTGCGGGCGACGCGTTGTCGCTGGAAGTGACTCACCAGAACGATAAACCGTTCCGTCCGGTCACCCGTGACGAAACCATGGCGGCGGTGAGTCTGCTTGAAAAAGCGCGCTACAGCGTGGTGGAACGTGAAGATAAGCCGACCAGCAGCAAGCCGGGTGCGCCGTTCATCACCTCCACATTGCAACAGGCTGCCAGCACGCGTCTGGGTTTCGGCGTCAAGAAAACCATGATGATGGCGCAGCGTCTGTATGAGGCGGGCCATATTACCTACATGCGTACCGACTCTACCAACCTGAGTCAGGATGCGCTGAGCATGGTTCGTGGTTATATCGGCGACAATTTCGGTAAGAAATACCTGCCGGCCAGTGCCAATCTGTATGCCAGCAAAGAGAATTCCCAGGAAGCGCACGAAGCGATTCGTCCGTCTGATGTTAGCGTCATAGCGGAAAGCCTGAAGGATATGGAAGCGGATGCGCAGAAACTGTATCAGCTGATCTGGCGCCAGTTTGTCGCCTGTCAGATGACGCCGGCGCAGTACGATTCCACCACCCTGACCGTCGAAGCGGGCGCGTTCAAACTGAAAGCGCGTGGTCGTACGCTGCGATTTGACGGCTGGACGAAAGTGATGCCTGCATTGCGTAAGGGTGATGAAGATCGTACCCTGCCGGCGGTAAATCAGGGCGATACGTTGTCGCTGATTGATCTGGTGCCTGCGCAACACTTCACCAAACCACCGGCACGTTTCAGCGAAGCGTCACTGGTGCGTGAACTGGAAAAACGCGGTATCGGCCGTCCGTCGACTTATGCGTCTATCATCTCCACCATTCAGGATCGCGGTTACGTGCGGGTGGAAAACCGTCGCTTCTATGCTGAAAAAATGGGTGAGATCGTCACCGACCGTCTGGAAGATAATTTCCGTGATCTGATGAACTACGATTTCACCGCACAGATGGAAGATCACCTTGATGAGGTGGCGAACCATAAAGCCGAGTGGAAACAGGTACTGAATAACTTCTTCGGCGACTTTACCCGTCAGCTTGAAATGGCGGAAAAAGATCCGGAAGAGGGCGGCATGCAGCCGAATCAGATGGTGCTGACCAGCATCGACTGCCCGACCTGTGGCCGTAAAATGGGGATCCGTACCGCCAGTACCGGCGTGTTCCTTGGCTGCTCCGGTTACGCGTTGCCGCCGAAAGAGCGCTGCAAAACCACCATTAACCTGGTGCCGGAAAACGAAGTGCTTAACGTGCTGGAAGGCGATGATGCCGAAACCAATGCGCTGCGTGCGAAACGTCGTTGTCCAAAATGCGGCACAGCGATGGACAGCTATCTTATTGATCCAAAACGTAAGCTGCATGTCTGCGGTAACAACCCGACCTGCGACGGTTACGAGATTGAAGAGGGCGAGTTCCGCATCAAGGGCTATGACGGCCCGATCGTTGAATGTGAGAAGTGTGGTTCTGAAATGCACCTGAAAATGGGGCGTTTCGGCAAGTACATGGCCTGCACCAACGACGACTGCAAGAACACGCGAAAAATCCTGCGTAATGGCGAAGTCGCGCCGCCGAAGGAAGATCCGGTACCGTTGCCGGAACTGCCGTGCGAGAAGTCTGATGCCTACTTCGTACTTCGCGATGGTGCAGCAGGCGTGTTCCTGGCGGCCAACACTTTCCCCAAATCACGCGAAACCCGTGCGCCGCTGGTGGAAGAGCTGTTCCGTTTCCGTGACCGTCTGCCGGAAAAACTGCGCTATCTTGCCGACGCACCGCAGCAGGATCCGGAAGGCAACAAGACAATGGTGCGCTTCAGCCGCAAAACCAAACAGCAGTATGTTGCGTCCGAAAAAGAGGGGAAAGCCACTGGCTGGTCTGCCTTCTTCGTTGACGGGAAGTGGGTGGAAGGGAAGAAATAATTCTCAGATTTTCCCGCATCTTTCCGCAAAAAGGGCCACACAGTGGCCCTTTTTTATAACCTTGTTATTATTTTTTGTTCCCGTCTATACACATCCGGTATAAATGATATAGTGGTTATAGTTAACCCGATTTTTATTCTCTAATCGTCTTAAGCGATGGATATCGCCGAGTCAATACCGGATACCCGCCATGAAATTACAACAGCTCCGCTATATCGTTGAGGTCGTCAATCACAATCTGAACGTCTCTTCTACGGCTGAAGGTCTTTACACCTCGCAGCCAGGCATTAGTAAGCAGGTGCGAATGCTGGAGGATGAGCTGGGGATTCAGATCTTTGCCCGCAGCGGTAAACACCTGACGCAAGTGACCCCCGCGGGCCAGGAGATCATTCGCATCGCCCGTGAAGTGCTGTCGAAGGTCGATGCTATCAAGTCCGTAGCCGGAGAACACACCTGGCCGGATAAAGGCTCGCTATATGTCGCCACGACGCACACGCAGGCCCGGTATGCGCTGCCAGGGGTCATTAAAGGGTTTATTGAGCGTTACCCGCGCGTTTCGCTGCATATGCATCAGGGCTCGCCGACGCAAATCGCGGAAGCGGTCTCTAAAGGCAACGCTGACTTTGCCATCGCCACCGAAGCGCTGCACCTTTATGACGATTTGGTGATGTTGCCGTGCTACCACTGGAATCGCTCGATCGTGGTGACGCCAGAACATCCGCTGGCGTCGAAATCCTCGGTCTCCATTGAAGAGCTGGCGCAATACCCCTTGGTAACGTATACCTTTGGTTTTACCGGTCGCTCTGAACTCGACACCGCCTTTAATCGTGCCGGGCTGACGCCGCGTATCGTGTTTACCGCCACGGATGCCGACGTCATTAAAACCTATGTCCGTCTGGGGCTTGGCGTGGGTGTTATCGCTAGTATGGCGGTGGATCCGGTCTCCGATCCTGATCTGATTAAGCTTGATGCGCATGAAATTTTCAGCCACAGCACGACCAAAATCGGCTTCCGCCGTAGCACCTTCCTGCGCAGCTATATGTATGATTTTATTCAGCGCTTTGCACCGCACCTGACGCGTGATGTGGTCGATACCGCCGTCGCATTACGCTCGAATGACGACATCGAAGAGATGTTTAAAGATATTAAATTACCCGAGAAATAATTCCGCGAGTGATAATGATATCCCCGGAAGCGGGGATATCGTGAATTAGATCACTAAAGCTAAATTATAACTGCGCGCATTATCATTTCTGTATTAATCAATTTCCCCTCCACACTAATACTTTACTAGTACTAAAGTGTCGCCAAAGCCCGACAATAGTAGAAACTATTTATCCGTAGCGCAAATTTTATGGGTCAATTATTTATTTGCCGTCAAAAGAATGAATTATTCCATGGTCGAATTGAGTAAATTCACTGGATTTTTGGTTGATTTTTAATTAGGATTTATCTCAGTGATGATTACTTGTACCGATTGTTTGGTGCCAAAATGATAAGCGATGTCGATTGTAAGAGGTTAGCGATGCCATCAGGAAGCGAAGGGCCGCAAAGGGATCCGGCGCTCAAGCGCAAAGCCTGGCTAGCGGTATTTCTGGGTTCAGCGCTGTTCTGGATTGTCGTCGCATTGCTCATCTGGAAATTCTGGGGTTAAGAATGGTCGTTTCTGGTCAGTTTCAGTCAGTAAAACCAATGTGTAAATCTGATGACAAAGTGAAAGCGTCCGCTAAGGTTCGGTCAACGATTCCGCCGTCCTGGAAACTGACGCCGCAACAGCAGTCATTTATTGACGCATTTGCCGAAGACGAATCTAAGAAACAATAAGTTATTTAATAAACCCATCTAATTATCAGGACTATTTATCCTGAATATCCGCATATTATTATGCACATCAGCAATATACGTTCTGCCTGAGAAGGCAGTTCAGTTGAATAAATACTTAAATGGTAGTGGAATTATGAATCAACATAGCGAGATGAAATACTGGTCGTGGATCGGTGCTTTCACGCTATCGGTCCTGTTCTGGGGCCAGATGGCCTGGATGCTGATCAACTAATCCTCCGCAAAGACCCGGCCCTGGCGCCGGGTTTTGTTTTTCCTGCCGGCAAAGAAATATTCTGATTTATCATTTTGGGTTGTTATCAAATCGTTACGACATGTTTGTGTTATCTTTAATAACAGACCCTGAGGATTATCAGGGTATCGTCATATCTGTCATTAAGGAGGAGCTATGTCGTCGACCCTACGAGAAGCCAGTAAGGATACACTGCAGGTCAAAGATAAAACGTATCATTACTACAGCCTGCCGCTGGCTGCTAAACAGCTTGGAGACATTTCCCGTCTGCCGAAATCGCTGAAAGTGCTGCTGGAGAACCTGCTGCGCTGGCAGGACGGGGATTCCGTCACAGAAGAAGACATTCATGCCCTCGCCGGATGGCTGAAGAGCGCCCATGCCGACCGCGAAATTGCCTACCGTCCCGCCAGAGTTCTGATGCAGGATTTTACCGGTGTGCCGGCGGTGGTCGACCTGGCCGCGATGCGTGAAGCCGTTAAACGCCTTGGTGGTGATACCGCCAAAGTAAACCCGCTGTCTCCCGTCGATCTGGTCATTGACCACTCGGTTACTGTTGATCACTTTGGTACCGATGACGCTTTTGGTGAAAACGTACGTCTGGAAATGGAGCGTAACCATGAGCGTTACGTTTTTCTGCGCTGGGGACAGCAGGCGTTCAGCCGTTTCAGCGTGGTTCCGCCAGGAACCGGCATCTGCCACCAGGTCAATCTGGAATATTTAGGCAAAGCCATCTGGAGTGAAGAGCAGAACGGTGAATGGGTGGCTTATCCGGATACGCTGGTCGGCACCGATTCTCACACCACCATGATCAACGGCCTGGGCGTCCTCGGCTGGGGCGTCGGGGGGATCGAAGCGGAAGCGGCAATGCTCGGCCAGCCAGTGTCGATGCTTATCCCGGATGTCGTCGGATTCAAACTGACCGGCAAATTGCGTGAAGGGATCACCGCGACTGACCTGGTCCTGACCGTTACCCAGATGCTGCGTAAACACGGCGTGGTAGGCAAATTTGTTGAGTTCTACGGCGACGGTCTTGATTCGCTGCCATTGGCCGACCGTGCCACTATCGGCAACATGTCGCCGGAATACGGCGCGACATGTGGTTTCTTCCCCATTGATGCGGTAACACTGGATTATATGTTGCTGAGCGGACGCAGCGAAGAACAGGTGGCGCTGGTGGAAGCCTACGCCAAAGCACAGGGGATGTGGCGCAATACCGGTGACGAACCAGTATTCACCAGCTCGCTTGAACTGAATATGGCGGATGTGGAAGCCAGTCTCGCCGGGCCGAAACGTCCTCAGGATCGCGTATCGCTGGCGGATGTGCCAAAAGCGTTTGCCGCCAGTAACGAACTGGAAGTCAATGCGGCGCAAAAAGATCACCGGCCTGTCGACTTTACGCTGAACGGTCAGCAGTATCAGCTACCGGATGGCGCTGTGGTGATTGCAGCCATTACCTCATGTACCAATACCTCGAACCCCAGCGTACTGATGGCGGCGGGGCTGCTGGCGAAAAAGGCGGTCGAACGCGGCCTGAAACCACAACCCTGGGTTAAAGCCTCGCTGGCGCCGGGCTCGAAAGTGGTCTCTGACTATTTAGCTCACGCGCAGCTTACCACCTCGCTGGATGCCCTCGGCTTTAACCTTGTCGGTTATGGCTGTACCACCTGTATCGGTAACTCCGGGCCGTTGCCCGATCCTATTGAGACGGCGATAAAGCAGGGCGATCTGACGGTGGGTGCAGTACTGTCCGGCAACCGTAACTTTGAAGGGCGAATTCATCCGCTGGTGAAAACCAACTGGCTGGCGTCACCGCCGCTGGTAGTAGCTTATGCGCTGGCGGGCAACATGAATATCAACCTGACGACCGATCCACTTGGCCACGACTGGCAGGGCAATCCGGTCTACCTGAAAGATATCTGGCCAAGCGGTCAGGAGATTGCGCACGAAGTCGAAAAAGTCTCGACCGAGATGTTCCACAAAGAATATGCCGAGGTCTTTGAGGGCACGCCGGAATGGAAAGCCATTCAGATCACGCGCTCCGATACCTATGGCTGGCAAAATGATTCCACCTATATTCGCCTCTCGCCGTTCTTTGATGACATGCAGGCGCAGCCGAAACCGGTGGAAGATATTTGCGGGGCACGTATTCTCGCCATGCTGGGCGATTCGGTCACTACCGACCACATCTCGCCTGCGGGCAGCATCAAGCTCGACAGCCCGGCAGGGCGCTATCTGCTAAGTCACGGCGTTGAGCGTCGCGATTTTAACTCCTACGGTTCACGACGCGGCAACCATGAAGTGATGATGCGCGGGACATTTGCCAACATCCGTATCCGTAACGAGATGGTACCGGGTATTGAAGGCGGCATGACGCGGCACCTGCCGGGCACCGAGGTGGTCTCCATTTATGACGCAGCCATGCGTTATAAAGAAGAGAACACGCCACTGGCAGTCATTGCCGGTAAAGAGTACGGTTCAGGCTCCAGCCGTGACTGGGCCGCGAAAGGGCCTCGTCTGCTGGGAGTTCGCGTGGTCATCGCTGAGTCGTTTGAACGTATTCACCGTTCAAACCTGATCGGTATGGGGATTCTGCCGCTGGAGTTCCCGCAAGGGACGACGCGGAAATCGCTGGGGCTGACCGGGGAAGAAAAAATCGATATCCGCGATTTGAACCAGCTCAAGCCAGGGGCAACGATACCGGTTATCGTCACGCGTGCGGATGGTCGTGAAGAGGTGATCCCTTGCCGCTGCCGTATCGATACCGCGACGGAGCTGACCTATTACCAGAACGACGGTATCTTACATTACGTGATACGTAATATGCTTAACTAACCTGTCAAAAACGGCGCCCTGGGCGCCGTTATCGTTTATTCGTCGAGAAGGTGACCCATTTTCGCCGCCTTGGTATCGAGGTACCCGGCGTTTTTCGGGTTGCGCCCGACGATCAGCGGCACGCGCTCAACAATGTTAATGCCTGCCTCGGTCAGTACTTCGACTTTCCGCGGGTTGTTGGTCAGCAGTCGCACTTCGTCAACGCCGAGCAGTTTGAACATGTCCGCGCAGAGGGTGAAATCACGCTCGTCGGCGGCAAAACCCAACTGGTGATTCGCTTCGACCGTGTCGTAGCCTTGATCCTGCAGCGCATACGCACGGATTTTATTCAGCAGACCGATGTTACGTCCTTCCTGACGGTGATACAGCAGGACGCCGCGACCCTCTTCCGCAATATGAGCTAACGCAGCTTCCAGTTGAAACCCGCAATCACAGCGCAGACTAAAAAGCGCGTCGCCCGTCAGACATTCTGAATGGACACGCGCCAGTACAGGTATCTGGCCGGAAATATCGCCAAAAACTAAGGCGACGTGATCCTGCCCGGTTGCCAGTTCTTCAAAGCCCACCATCAGGAAATCGCCCCAGGGGGTTGGCAGTTTGGCTTCTGCCACACGTTTAAGCTGCATGTGATTCTCCAGATTATTCCGGCACGTAGTGTGCCTTCTGTTTGCCGTTATTTTGCCACAGTGCGACAGACTTCACCTAATCGCTCACCGGTGGGGCTGCACAAAGCGCACAATTTTGTCACTTTTACCGTCACGTGGGTTTTCAGTTATGATGAGAAAAGACAGACGATAAGGAGTTCAGATGCTTTCAATCGCCAGACGTACTACTCTCGGTGCGGCGCTGTTGCTGATAATGCCGCTCGTGGTCTGGGTTTCCGGCTGGCGCTGGGTGCCGGGGCATGACAATCAGTGGCTGAAACTGCTCTACTGGATGACGGAAACGGTGACGCAACCGTGGGGGGTAATCACCCACGTACTGCTGTGTGGCTGGTTTTTGTGGTGTCTGCGTTTCCGCCTGCGCGCGGCCATTATGCTATTTGCCATTCTGGCGGGAGCGATCCTCATCGGTCAGGGCATGAAATCGTGGGTCAAGGAGCGGGTTCAGGAGCCGCGTCCTTTCGTCATCTGGCTGGAAAAAACACAGCAGATCCCAGTCGAGGAGTTCTACACTTTAAAACGGAAGGATCGGGCCAGTCTGGTGAAAAAGCAGCTGGCGCAACAGACGGAAATCCCTCATTTTTTACGCAAACACTGGCAAAAAGAGACGGGGTTTGCTTTTCCGTCCGGCCACACAATGTTTGCCGCCAGTTGGGCGTTGCTGGGTGTTGGATTGCTCTGGCCGCGTCGTCGCACCGTAACCATTGCGATTCTGCTGGTGTGGGCTACCGCGGTGATGGGCAGCCGGTTGCTGCTGGGGATGCACTGGCCACGAGACCTGGTGGTGGCAACGCTGATGTCATGGCTGTTGGTGACGCTGGCAACGTGGCTGGCGCAGCGTGTCTGTGGGCCGCTCACCCCGCCAGGGGAAGAGGCGCTGGACATCAAAAAGCGCGATCCACTGCCGTAGCGAAGGTTGATTTTCAGTAGAATTAACCGCAGATCAAGTTGTGACATTGCGGTTAACCGTTTCGCAGGTAAGGCGAAGATGGTACTTTATAGGGCTGGAAGCGTCATGTTGCATAAACTTTATTCGCGCAAACCACATAACGGGAAGTAATGTGAAATATTTACTCATTTTCTTACTGGTGTTAGCGATCTTCGTCGTCTCCGTCACGCTTGGAGCGCAAAACGATCAGCAGGTGACGTTTAATTATCTGCTGGCGCAGGGTGAATTCCGGATCTCTACGTTACTGGCCGTGCTGTTTGCTGCAGGGTTTATCATTGGCTGGCTGGTATGCGGGATTTTCTGGCTTCGCGTGCGCGTTTCATTGATGCGTGCCGAGCGCAAAGTCAAGCGCCTGGAAAACCAGATTACGCCTGCAACCGTGCCACCGTCCGAACCGGGTGTCCCGGCTGTGAAGGAATAATTATCTATGCTGGAGTTGTTGTTTCTGCTTTTGCCTGTTGCCGCAGCGTATGGCTGGTATATGGGTCGCAGAAGTGCACAACAGTCCAAACAGGACGAAGCTAACCGTTTATCCCGTGACTATGTCGCGGGGGTTAACTTTCTGCTCAGTAATCAGCAAGATAAAGCGGTGGATCTGTTCCTCGACATGCTCAAAGAGGACACCGGCACCGTCGAAGCGCATCTCACCCTCGGTAACCTCTTCCGCTCGCGCGGCGAAGTAGACCGCGCGATCCGCATCCACCAGACGTTAATGGAAAGCGCCTCCCTGACCTACGACCAGCGCCTGCTGGCCGTACAGCAACTGGGGCGTGATTACATGGCGGCAGGGTTGTATGACCGCGCCGAAGACATGTTCAGCCAGCTGGTGGATGAAACGGATTTTCGCATCGGCGCGTTACAGCAGCTGTTGCAGATTTATCAGGCAACCAGCGACTGGCAGAAAGCCATTGACGTCGCCGAGCGGCTGGTAAAGCTTGGCAAAGAGCGGCATCGGGTGGAGATCGCCCATTTCTGGTGCGAACTGGCGCTCCAGCAGATGGCCTGCGATGACATGGATAAAGCCATGCAATTGCTGCGCAAAGGCGCGGCTGCTGATCGCAACAGCGCGCGTATTTCCATCATGATGGGCCGCGTCTGGATGGCGAAGGGCGATTTCGCCAGAGCGGTGGAAAGCCTGCAACGGGTTATCGATCAGGACCGCGAACTGGTCAGTGAAACGCTGGAAATGCTCCAGACCTGCTACCAGCAGCTCGGTAAAAACGACGAATGGGAAGCTTTCCTGCGTCGCTGCGTTGACGAAAACACCGGTGCGACAGCCGAACTGATGATGGCGCAAATTCTCGAGCAAAAAGAGGGCAGCGACAACGCGCAGACCTATATCACTCGCCAGCTCCAGCGCCACCCGACGATGCGGGTGTTCTATAAGCTGATGGATTACCATCTTAATGAAGCGGAAGAAGGGCGCGCGAAAGAGAGCCTGATGGTGCTGCGTGATATGGTCGGTGAACAGGTGCGCAGCAAACCGCGCTATCGCTGCCAGAAATGCGGCTTTACCGCTTATACCCTTTACTGGCATTGTCCCTCCTGCCGCGCCTGGTCGACTGTTAAGCCGATTCGCGGTCTTGACGGGCAGTAATTTTTAAAAAAATCCCGCTTTAGTTACAACATACTGTGTGCTGGCTTTTTCCGCCTGTTCTGCCGCTGTGCCCGCATCGCATGGCAGAGGAGAACCGCCCCTGTCAATTTTCCGACATCGCAGGTAGAATGCTCGCCGTTTACCTTTTTCGCGCCTGAACGGCGCCCATCAATAAGAAGGTCTGCTCATGACGTCACCTGCTTCATCTTCTTCCTCTGTGGTTACCACTTCTCCCGTTGTTGTTGCGCTCGATTACGCCGATCGCGATAAGGCGCTGGCATTTGTCGATCGCATCGATCCGCGCGACTGCAGTCTGAAAGTCGGAAAAGAGATGTTTACGCTGTTCGGACCGCAGTTTGTCCGTGAATTACAACAGCGCGGTTTTGATATTTTCCTCGACCTGAAATTTCACGATATTCCTAACACGACAGCGCATGCAGTCGCTGCCGCGGCAGACCTTGGCGTATGGATGGTGAACGTTCATGCCTCGGGCGGGGCGCGTATGATGACCGCCGCGCGTGAAGCGCTGCTGCCGTTTGGTAAAGACGCGCCGTTGCTGATTGCCGTTACGGTACTGACCAGCATGGAAGCCAGTGATTTGCAGGATCTGGGCGTGACGTTGTCTCCGGCAGATTACGCTGAGAAGCTGGCTGCGCTGACGCAAAAATGTGGCTTAGATGGCGTCGTCTGCTCGGCCCAGGAAGCTGTTCGCTTCAAACAGGCGTTTGGTCAGTCATTCCGGCTGGTGACGCCGGGGATTCGTCCGGCAGGAAGTGAGGCGGGAGATCAGCGCCGTATCATGACGCCGGAGCAGGCGCAGGCGGCGGGCGTAGACTATATGGTTATAGGACGTCCGGTGACTCAATCTGCCGATCCGGCACAAACGTTGCGCGCGATTAACGCGTCGCTGCGAAAGGAGGGCTAATGAGCGATTCAAACAGCCGTCTGGTCTATTCGACGCAGATCGGGCGAATCGACGAACCGAAAACCGCGCCGGTGCGGCCTAAAGGCGACGGCATCGTGCGTATTCAGCGCCAGACCAGCGGGCGTAAAGGCAAAGGCGTCAGTCTCATCACGGGTATTGATGAAAGCGATGATGTACTGACGAAACTGGCGGCAGAGCTGAAAAAGAAATGTGGTTGTGGTGGTTCAGTAAAAGATGGCGTGATTGAAATTCAGGGAGATAAACGCGATCTGATTAAATCGCTGCTTGAAGCTAAAGGCTATAATGTGAAACTGGCAGGCGGCTGATATATTTTGGGCCACGGTGCAAAGCACGTGGCCCATCATTATTTTGGTGCGTAAGTCAGACCTGAAAACCTAATACTTTATTTTCGTTATAAGGCTGGTATGGCTTATTTTCCAACCTGGTGACCGATAATACCACCGACGGCGGCGCCACCCAATGTACCCAGAGTGCTTCCGTCAGTTAAGACTGCACCACCGAGCGCACCTGCACCCGCGCCGATAGCGGTGTTGCGGTCACGTTTAGACCAGTGAGAACAGGCGCTAAGCGACATTACCAGTGCTACCGCGAGAGCGGCCGCTGTCATTTTTTTGCTCATTGAAGTCATCATTTTTTCTCCTGAATTATCGATTCATGGAAGAAACTCCCTTTAAGCGTAGTCGAAAAGAACTGCTTTGAGGAATTCCATGAAACACGGTTGCGCAGGTAACAAGTAGTGCTAAAAATCACGCAGGTGATAATCACGTCCTGTTATATCGCTAATATTAATTTTACTTCTCCGGAGAATAACAGACAGGTAAAAACTCTTAATTGACAGTTAAGAAAAGTCTCATATGAAAGGAATAATGTCCGATACGCACAGAGAACGTACCGGACGTTAATTATCAGGGGCGTTGAACGATATCAACGTGGAGGCCTGACTGTTCCAGCAACAACTGATTGGAGGCAGCAAGACCGCTGTCGGTAATCACACGGTTAAATTTGCTGACCGGGCCGAGCGTATACGGGTGCACGGCGCCAAATTTTGAGCTGTCGGTGAGAATAATGGCTTCGCAGCCTTTTTCCAGCACGCCGTTAACCACATCTGTACGCATCATATCGCGGCCGGTAAAGCCTGTTTCTGGCTGCCAGCCGTCAATGCCAATAAATGCTTTACTGAAATGAACCTGCTGGAGAAATTGCCGCGTCAACGGGCCGACCATGCTTTCACTTTTTTTCTGATAGATGCCGCCGAGCAAAATCACTTCGCCAGGGGTTTCTTTCAGCAGGTGGGCGATATAGCTGCTGACAGTGATAATTGTCACATCACCGCGCTCCGCCAGCGTCCGGGCGAGCAGGGCGTTGCTACTGCCGTTTTCAATAAACACGGTTTCTCCCGCATTGACGAGCGAGGCGGCAAACGCTGCCAGTTCGCGCTTCAGGGAGAAGTTATTCATCATGCGCGTTTCCATATCTTCGCTGTCGAGTGGCACCGCGAAGCCGTGAGTACGGCGCAAATAGTTTTGTTTTTCCAGCAGATTCAGATCCTGGCGAATCGTCACTTCCGAGACGCCGGTCATTCTGGCGAGATCGGTCACACTCATGCGACCTTTATCGATCACGGTCTGAAGAATAGATTGTTGTCGGGCGTTCATATTATATTTCCCAGGGCGATTTAGCCGACCCTGATTTGTTTTCCTGCTCATCCTGCGCTTGCGCCAGCAGTTCAGCTTTTAAAATTTCCAGATTATTTATTGCCGAGTGAGTATCACCGGCGACAAGAATGTCCAGAACGGTATCAATACGTTGGGCGACCTGTCGGGCATTGAAATCTGACATGGCGAGATCCTGACAATAAAAATGAATGAATTCAATGATGCAAAAAATAGCGGCAAAAGAGAAGTGAAAAAAAATCCTGGAGGGGTAACTTGCCGTAATTGATTAATAGTCAACCCTGATTACCCGGTGCTGATGGCTGGATTAGGCTATTCCTGCGCGCAATGCGCTTTTTTTATGAGGAATCTATCATGACAGTCATTAATCAGCCCACCTGTACCTTGTTCACTGATGCTGAACGTTTCACCCAGCTCTCTGCGTATTACGAGGAGGAGCGTCGAACTGTCTGGATGATGTTGCGATCCCAGCCGCGGCCCTGCTTTAACCACAGTCTGATTGAAGAGATCATGAATCTCTCCTGGCTGGTAAGACAGTCCGGTTTCGCGGTGGATTTCTGGGTGACCGGTTCGCTGGTCACCGGGATGTACAACACCGGCGGCGACCTGCGTTTTTTTGTCGACTGCATTCGTCACGGTCGGCGTGAGGCGTTACGTGCTTACGCCCGTGCCTGCGTGGATTGCGTACACGCCGCGTCACAGGGTTTTGGCACCGGGGCGCTGTCGTTAGCCATGATTGAAGGCAGCGCGCTGGGAGGCGGCTTTGAGGCGGCTCTGGCGCACCATTTTGTCATTGCGCAGCGTGATGCCCGACTCGGCTTCCCGGAAATTGCTTTTAATCTCTTTCCCGGTATGGGCGGCTATTCGCTTGTCAGCCGTCGCGCCGGAATGAAGCTGGCGGAAGAGCTGATATACCGCGGCGAATCACATACTGCGGAATGGCATGAGCAACGCGGTCTGGTGGATGTGCTGTTTGAGCCAGGCGACGGTTATGTGACCACGCGGACCTTCATCGACACGCTGCGGCCAAAACTGAACGGTGTCCGGGCGATGCTCCGCGCCCGTCAGCGCGTACTGCAACTGCCGCGCAGCGAACTGATGGATATCACCGAAGACTGGGTGGACGCCGCATTCTGTCTGGAAGAGAAAGACATCGCTTACATGGAGCGTCTGGTCCTGCTACAGGATCGGCATACGTCGGTCGTTTTGCGTAAAGCCAGCTAACGGGCTTTACGTGACTGACGCCGCTTAAACCATCGCTCGAAAACGGCTGCGGGCATGGGCTTAGCAAAGAAAAATCCCTGCCGTTCATTGACGCCGTTCTTGGTAAGAAAGGCGTCTTCTTTTGCATTTTCGACACCCTCAGCAATCACTTGCAAATTCAACGCTTGCGCCACCGCCATAATCGCCCGCACCAGCGATTGAGAGACGGGATGTTTATGAATATCGCGCACGAAGGTCTGATCAAGCTTAATAGCGTCTATCGGGAAACGCGCCAGTTGCGACAGCGACGAATACCCCGTACCAAAATCATCAAGATGGATCTGTGCGCCGAGTTTGCTGAACTGCTCGATGACCGATTGCGCTAACTCTTCGTTTTCAATCAGACAGCTTTCCGTCAGCTCGACATCAACAGGGCAATACTCCAGATTGAGATCATGCAGCGCCTGCTTCAGATCGCTGAAAATGGTCTGGTCAGCAAGCTGTCGCGCGGAGACGTTGACTGCCACACGCAAATCGATACCTTTCTCCCGCCACTTCGCCACCTGGCGGACCACATCCAGCATCACCCAGCGCCCCAGCGGTACGATAAGACCGGATTCCTCGGCATAAGAGATAAACTCTGCGGGCGGGATCAGCCCGCGTTCCGGCGACTGCCAGCGTACCAGCGCTTCCAGACTGCGCACTTCGCCACGCCAGGTAATTTTCGGCTGGTAGTGGATGACCAGCTGATCGTTTTCCAGCGCTTTACGCAGATTGGTGTCCAGCCACAGATATTCGAATACCCGCTGGTTCATTTCTGGCGAAAAGACACAGAATTTCCCGCGTCCGCTCTCTTTCGCTGTATACATGGCGGTATCGGCGTTGCGGATCAGGCTTTCACGATCGGTACCGTGCTGTGGGGCAAGGGAGATACCCAATGAACAGCCGGAGTAGACTTCAATCAGCCCGATGCGAAACGGTTCGCGCAGACGCGTCAGTATGCGCGAGGCCATTGCTTCCAGTGAGCTCTGTGATGAGTCGGTCGCCAGCACAATGAACTCATCGCCACCGAGGCGCGCCAGCGTCTGACCTTCTTCGAGACAGCTCAGAATCGACAGTGACACCGACTGCAACAACTGGTCGCCGAACATATGCCCGTACGCATCGTTAACCTTCTTGAAGTTATCGAGGTCAAGATAGACCACGCCAACTTGCGTCTCGCCGCGGTGGGTAATCGCGTCGGCAATCATATCGTGAATGGCGTTGCGGTTGGGCAGGCCGGTAATGGTATCGGTGTTCGCCAGCACGCGCAGGCGCTCCTGGGCGCGACGTTCTTCGGTGATATCCGTGCCGGAACAAATCAGAAATATTTCATTTTTGCCGCTACCGCTGTGTACGAACTTATTACGAAACAGAAACAGCCGCTGCCCTTTGCGCGTTTTGATCCAGCGTTCGACTTCATAGGAGTTGCCATTGCGGAAAAAGCCGGTGATGTTCTTCTTTGATGCTGCAGCCTCGGTGCGGCTCATAAACAGCTTAAACACGTTCTGACCAATCACTTCATGCTCTTTCATGCCGGTATATTCTTCGCTGAGCCGATTGAAGCGCTGAATATTTCCCTGTTTGTCGAGAATGACGATCACCGAATTGGCTTCTGAAACCACCTGTTCAGCAAAAGAGAGTCCCTGCACCAGGTCGCGGGCGACAGAAGGGGTGTCATGCCAGGCTGATGCAGTACCGGCCCATTGTGATTTGCTGATTTTTCGACCGACAAGATGAACAGGGACTTCCTCGCCGTACAGCGAAATAGTCATAGTGATGCTGGAGGTGATCACGGTCATTTCACGAATGCTGCTGGCCTGTTCGGGGCTCAGAGCGATGACCTGGCGAGTTTCCGTCCCTTCTGTTGCCGCCAGTTGCAGGGCGTTGCTGTCGCCCGCCAGTCGCCAGTACGGGCTGGTGGTTCCCAGATAACGATAGAGCAAATTTTGCTCCAGATCCTCAGTCATGACTTCTCCTGGCCTGATCGCGCATAAACATATGTCCATATCGGAGTCGCGGTATTTCTTTTTATTGTGAACGGTTTTGGTGTTTTGTGGGGGGAATTGCAAAAAAATTGTGGCGGGAAAAGGATAAGAGGAATAAATGAGCGATCTCCGATCGGAGACCGCTCAGTCAGGCATCAGGCAACTGGACGTGCAATCACGCTGCGGGTTTCCATGCGCACTTCGGCGATAGTGACGTCAATCACATCGGTGACTTTGTACACAGTTTCGCCTTTGATCTGCACAGTACCGTTTTCCTGGCTGCACACCAGTTCGTCGCGAACGGCATGCAGGAACGGGGCAGGAATGAATGCCACCGCACCGTTATCCACCAGACGAACACGCATACCGCCACGGCTGACATCAATGATCTCAGCGGCGTAACGGGTGTCAGTCCCGGCTTTTGCATTCAGGAAACGCGCATACAGCCAGTCAGCAACGTCGCGTTCCGCCATACGGTTCAGGCGGCGGCGCTCTGCCATCTGTACCGTCACCTCGTCCTGTGGACGGGCAATGGTTTCACCTTTGATGATCGCTTTCAGCAGACGATGGTTAATCATGTCGCCATATTTACGAATCGGTGACGTCCAGGTGGCGTAGGCTTCGAGGCCAAGACCAAAGTGCGGACCAGGCTCGGTGCTGATTTCCGCGAAGGACTGGAAGCGACGAATGCGGCTGTCAAGGAAGCCGGAGGGCTGCGCATCCAGTTCACGACGCAGCTTGCAGAAGCCATCCAGCGTCAGTACTTCCTGCGGATCGACATGTACGTCATGGGTTTTCAGCAGGGCAGCCAGCTGTTCGCTGTTGGTGGGATCGAAACCGGTATGAACGTTGTAAATGCCAAAGCCGAGTTTATCGCGCAACACGCGGGCAGCGCAGATATTAGCGGCGATCATGGACTCTTCAACGATACGGTTAGCAATGCGGCGCGGTTCGGCAATGATATCCAGCACTTCGCCTTTCTCGCCAAGCACAAAGCGGTAATCCGGGCGATCTTTAAACACCAGCGCATGGTTATGACGCCATTCGCCGCGCAGCTGACAAATACGCTGCAGCAGTGTGATTTGCTGCGCGATAGCCTCGTTTTCTGGCTTCCAGCTACCGCTGTTTTCCAGCCAGTCGGAGACATCGTCATAAGCCAGTTTCGCTTTTGATTCGATGGTCGCGGCGAAGAAGTCGATATCGTCTTCAATGGTGCCGTCAGCGGCAATAGTCATGCGGCAGGCCAGTACCGGTCGCACTTCGTTTGCGCGCAGTGAGCAGAGATCGTCAGACAGCTCGCGCGGCAGCATCGGAATGTTGAAACCCGGCAGATAGTTGGTAAAAGCGCGGATTTTCGCGGCGTTATCCAGTTTGCTGCCTTCAACAATCCAGGCAGTCGGATCGGCAATCGCCACTGTAAGATGCATTTTTCCATCTTCAGCGGCTTCAGCGTACAGCGCGTCGTCCATATCTTCCGTACTGGCGCTGTCGATAGTGACAAATGTCAGGCCGGTCAGATCGCGACGCTCAAGCCCTTCGTCCTGCATCTCGGTCGCAACGCCGTCCGGCGCTTCTTTTTCGAGGTTATGACGGGCGAGGGTCACCCACCATGGCACGAAGTGATCGTCGCCAAAGGTGATGAACTGGGTCAGTTCGGCGTAAAAACTGCGATCACCTTTCAGCGGGTGACGGCGCATTTCTGCAACGGCCCAGTCGCCCTCTTTAAAATCGTGCTCAACGCCACGAACGGCGCGGCAGGGAATAGCTTCTTTCAACAGGGGATGGTCAGGTGTAATCGACAGACGGTCGTCTTTCTTGTGGATACGTCCGACGAAACGTGTCAGGAACGGCTCGACCAGTTCTTCCGGCTCGGCGCTTTCGCGATCTTTCTCAGAGTGAATAACCGCAATGATGCGATCGCCATGCATCACCTTTTTCATCTGCGGCGGCGGAATGAAGTAGCTTTTTTGCGCGTCCACTTCAAGGAAGCCAAAGCCTTTTTCCGTGCCTTTTACCACCCCTTCAGCACGCGGCGTCTGGGAATGAAGTTGCTGTTTAAGCTGAGCAAGCAGCGGGTTGTCCTGAAACATAGTGATGTATTTTCGTGACCAAAAGAGCGGCTGACAGTTTTACGCGAATCTCACGGTGTCAGCAAGCGCTCTTTCGGTATTTTCCGCTGAGGTTACTCATTTCCCAGCGCGATGTTCAGACGGTTCAACCAACCGCTGAGTCCGCACCATGCCAGCAATGCGACGGCGTCGGCGGTCGAAAACCCTTGTTCCTGCAGGGGAATAAGCTGCGCGGCGCTGAACCGGTCAGGCGCGCGGGTTAAGAGTTGTGCTGCCTGAATGACGGCGTGCTCGAAAGGGTGATTATGTCCCCAGGCCTGTAATGCGCGTTCACCGTTGCGTACCGCATCGGGCAAGCCTGTCGCGCCATGCCAGCGCTCAGCCAACGCAAGGAAACAATGCTGGCTGCCGTTGATACGCGCGGTGAGCAGCGCCACCAGCAGATGCGGCGTGGATGGTTGCGATAATGCGGTCAGCGTCTCGCCGAGCAAGGAAAGCGCATCGGGATCGATTGCCAGCAGCGGCGCCAGCCCGGCGAGTTCAGGCTGCAATTGCCAGCGCTCCAGCGCCGCCAGTTGCGCAGCGGTGGCATAGCTCAGTGTGATGGCAGGGAGATCAGAAGACCAGCCCGCGGTCACTACGGCAAAACGTTCTGCCGGGGCATCTTCCTGCATCGGCATGCCGGGGAGCCAGCGTACCGGGTGACCGAGACTGGCCTGAAATACCGCCAGCACCCGTGCCTGAAAACCCACGAAACCGATAATCTGATTGATGAGGATGATATCCGGCGTGGTGAGTCCGACCTCATCGAGTTGCCCGCGCGACACGCTGCCAATCACGGACGGTGAGCTGGCAAGCTGGCGCGCATATTGCGTGATCTGCGCCAGTCGGCGGTTGCTTTCACGTGAAGAGTCCGGGCCGGGCAGTGGCGCCAGACGCGCCGCGTAATGATTGCATAACCGCTGTACGCCATAGACTTGCGCGACGGTCAGCGCGGTACTGAGGCGGTCATAGGCGCTGAAAGTATGCAGGCGGTTTACCTGGACCACATCCGGGAAAAGCATTTCGCTTAACGCTCTGGCGGGTTGCAACCAGCGGTCGCAGGCATTAAGGAGATCATCAGGCAGGGTGAGATCCAGCAAAAAACGATCGTCAACATGGGCGGCTTCCGGGACCAGCGGCAGAGCGTCTCCCCGGGTGGCTCGTGACTGGGTTTCATGATACCAGTGGCTTTTGCCGTAAATGCGGCGTTGCTCCATGGGTGTTCCTTGATCGAAAAGTGGCGATCCGGAGACAACACGTGGTACACCGGACCGTTTATGAATAAATATCCTGGCGTAAGGCGCTAAAGGGAGAAAATAATGTTGGGCGATAACAAATAGCAGAAAGATATAACGCAGAAGGGGAGCAGGTGAGACCCCTCTTCACGAATGCGAAGAGGGGGAGGGAAATTATTTAATTTCCAGTTCGTTCATCGCCGCGATGTTGAAGCCACCGTCAACGTGAACGACTTCACCGGAGATACCGGCAGACAGGTTGGAGCACAGGAATGCTGCGGTGTTACCCACGTCTTCGATGGTAACGGTACGACGAATCGGGGTAACCGCTTCGCAATGCGCCAGCATTTTACGGAAGTCTTTAATACCGGACGCCGCCAGCGTACGGATCGGACCTGCAGAGATAGCATTGACGCGAACACCTTCCGGACCCATCGCGTTCGCCATGTAGCGGACGTTCGCTTCCAGAGAGGCTTTCGCCAGACCCATCACGTTGTAGTTCGGGATGGCGCGTTCTGCACCGAGGTAAGAGAGCGTCAGCAGCGCGGAATCCGGGTTCAGCATGGAACGGCAGGCTTTTGCCAGTGCTACGAAGCTGTAAGCGCTGATGTCATGCGCGATTTTGAAGCCATCGCGGGTCACCGCGTTAACGTAGTCACCATCCAGTTGATCGCCCGGCGCAAAACCGATGGAGTGAACGAAACCATCGAATTTCGGCCACACTTTCGCCAGATCGGTGAACAGCGCGTCGATGCTTTCATCTTTAGCAACGTCACATTCGAGAACGATGCTGGAACCCAGTTGAGCGGCGAACTCTTCAACGCGGCCTTTCAGTTTGTCGTTCTGATAGGTGAAAGCCAGCTCAGCCCCTTCACGGTGCATCGCCTGTGCGATACCGTAGGCGATGGACAATTTACTGGCCACGCCAGTGACCAGAATGCGCTTACCGGAAAGAAAACCCATAGCTTGTAATCCTTATCGTCATTGTTATGGCGATCTGCGCAGAAATCCGGCAGACCGTCGTTAAAACGCGGCGATTCTAACATGAAGAATCACCGGAGTTAATCCGACCACTGAATGTCAGCGATCCTTACGCCAGGCATCCGCGGTTAACGCTTCGCCGAAATGACCGGCAATTAACCGTTTGGTCAGCTCATGCAGGGGAGAAGCCAGTACGTCGGCGGTGCTGCCGCGCTCCACCACTTCGCCCTGATGCATCACCAGCACCTGATCGCTGATGTGCTTCATCATGCCCAGATGTTGGGTCACATAGATATAAGAGATACCTTGCTTATCCTGTAATTCCAGCATCAGATTCACCAGTTGCGATCGCATCGACATATCCAGCGAGGCCAGTGCTTCGTCGCAGATGATCACTTTCGGGCGCAGGATCAGCGCGCGCGCCAGCCCCAGACGCTGTTTCTGCCCGGGGGCCAGCATGTGCGGATAGTAGCTTGCGTGATCCGGCAACAGGCCGACCATTCGCAACGTTTCATAAATGTGTTTTTGCCGCGCGTCCACATCCAGTTCGGTGTTCAGGCGCAGCGGAAAATCAAGAATTTGCGAAATGCGCTGGCGCGGGTTCAGCGATGTTGACGGATCCTGAAAAATCATGCGGATCCGCTGGCTGCGGAACGAATAATCGCCAAAATGCAGTGGATGGTCGTCAATCAACAACTCGCCGGTGGTTGGCTCCACCATGCCCGCCAGCATTTTTGCCAGCGTTGATTTGCCTGAACCGTTTTCACCGATGATCGCCAGCGTCTGCTTCTCGCGTAGCGTGAAGCTGAGCGGTTTTACCGCTTCGACGTTCTGACGATGGAACCAGCCAGTTCGATAACGAAAGGTCTTACTCAGATTGCGAACTTCCAGCAGGGTTTCGACCATCTCACTCTCTCTCCATGTTCAGCGGGAAATGACAGGCGTACAGATGGTTTTTCGCCCCCGTCAGTCGCGGCGTCTCAATGCATTTACGCTGGGCGTAAGGGCAGCGGGGGCCCAGACGACAGCCCATCGGCAACTGTTCGAGTAACGGAATCGCCCCTGGCAGGGTATTCAGACGGCTCTTGTGGGGCATCGCGCTGCCGAAATCAGGGATCGCGCGGATCAACGCCTGCGTATACGGATGATGCGGCGTAGTGATCAGCTCCTCACTGGGGGCGGTCTCCACGGTTTGCCCGCAATACAGTACGTTCACTTTATCTGCCCACTGGCTGAGCATTTGCAGGTCGTGGCTGATCAGTAAAATGGTGGTGTTGTTGTTCTGATTGAGGCGCGTCAGCAGGCGGAAAATCTGCGCCTGGGTCGTTGGCTCCATCGCGTTAGTCGGTTCGTCGGCGATCAATAACCGCGGCTGATTGGCGAGCGCAATGGCGATCATCACTTTCTGACACTCGCCATCAGTCAGTTCATAGGGAAAGCTGCGCATTGCGTCTTTGTGATCTTTAATTCCCACGCGGTGCAACAGCTCAATGGCGCGGCGCTTGCGCCAGCCGACGCGTTGCCACCAGCGGCCTTTAAAGGTCCAGGCGGGAATGTTTTGCATCAGTTGACGGCCAATTCTCGCGGAGGGATCCAGACAACTTTGCGGCTCCTGGAAAATCATCGAGACGTTGTGACCCACCAGTTTACGGCGCTCGCGACTGGAGAGACGCAACAGATCGATATCGTCAAAACGCATACGGTCTGCCGTCACCCGCCAGTTATCTTTAGTGACACCGCAGATAGCTTTAGCAATAAGGCTTTTCCCTGAGCCGGATTCGCCAACCAGCCCGCGAATTTCTCCCTCTGCCAGCGTCATGCTGACGCGGTCAACGGCTTTTACCCAGTCGTCACCGGTTTTAAACTCAATGGTCAGATTGCGGATATCGAGTAATGGCATTATTCCACCCCCGCAATAATGGCGCGGCGGATCCCTTCGCCAAGCAGGTTAATCAGCAGCACGCTCAGCATAATAGCCCCCCCCGGCAGCATCACGGTCCATGGCGCGACATAGATTAGCTCCAGCGCATCACCGAGCATTGCGCCCCATTCCGGAGAGGGCAGTTGCGCGCCCAGATCGAGAAAGCCGAGGGCGGCGATATCCAGGATCGCCATCGACAGTGCGCGGGTGATTTCCGTCACCAGCCCGGAGGCGATATTCGGCAGCACCGCAAACCAGAGAATATTCAATGTTGACGCGCCATCCAGCCGCGCCGCCACTACATACTCTTTTTCCAGTTCGTCGTGCACCATGCTGTAGACCGAACGCACCATGCGCGGCAGCAGCGCCAGCCAGACGGCAAACATTGCGTGGACCAGATGCGGGCCGGCAAACGCCACCACGATAATCGCCAGCAACAGCGAGGGAATCGACAGCAATGTATCGAGAATGTGGTTCATCACCGCCGAACGCAGGCCATGTGTCGCACCGGCGATAACGCCGAGCATCAGACCAAACAGCGTGGCGGCGAGCGTGACGACAAAGGCACCGCCGACGGTCGGCGCCGCGCCACTGAGCAGGCGGCTTAACACATCGCGACCTAAATCGTCAGTGCCGAGAAAGAACGACACCTCGCCATAACGTGACCACGACGGCGGCATCAACTGGTAACCCAGAAACTGCTGATCAATGCCATAAGGCGCAAACCAGCCGCCAAACACGCACAATATCACCAGACCGGCGCAGCCATACAGACCCACCATCGCGCTGGTATCGCCATAGAATTTCCGCCACACGGTGCGCAGCGCACCGGGCGGGCGCTTTTCTAAATAGACGCTATCGTAGGGCATACCATTCCTTATGTTTCAGTGGGTTAGCCATCGCACCCAGAATATCGGAGATCACGTTAATGATGATGACCAGCGAACCGATAACCATCACCCCGGCAGAGATCGCCGCGTAATCCTGCTGGCGAATCGCGTTAATCAGCCAGCGGCCCAGCCCCGGCCAGCTAAAGACCATTTCGGTGATCATCGCCAGCGTCAGCATGGTGGAAAACTGCAAACCCAGACGTGGGATCACCGGCGGCAGCGCGTTATGCAGGACATGGCGGCGCAGAATGGTCAGCCGTGAAACTCCGCGTGTGGCGGCGGCTTTGACATAATTGCTGTCGTACACCTCGATGGTGCTGATACGCATCAGGCGGATCACTTCCGTCGTCGGGGCGACCGCCAGCGTCAGCACCGGCAACACCATATGACGCAGGGCGCTGATGATCATCTCATCACGCCACGGCGAGTCGGAAAGCCAGGCGTCGATCAGCGCAAAACCGGTGACGTTTTTCACCTCATAGAGCAGATCAAATCGCCCTGAGACCGGGAACCAGCCCAGTGTCAGCGAGAAGAAAAGGGTGAGTAGTAACGCCAGCCAGAAAACGGGAATAGAGAAACCGATCAACGCAGCGGCACTGATGAATTTATCCTGCCATTTGTTACGCATAATGCCTGCCAGCATACCGACGGGGATCCCCACCATCAGGGCAAAACCAAAGGCCAGAATGCACAACTCCATGGTTGCCGGAAACACCTCTTTTAGCTGATCGGCAATCAACTGCCCGTTGATGCTGGAGACGCCAAAATCCCAGTGCAGCACGCCGCTAAACCAGAACAGCCACGCGTTCCAGAATGACGCGCCCTGTAACGGCGCGTGCGGTGTGAAATAGCTCAGGCTGAAGCCAATAAAGGTCAGGAAAAAGAGCGTCACCAGTAGCAGCAACAAACGACGCAGAGTAAAGATAATCATGGCTTTTTCACCTCGCTTACTTTTTCCCTTGAGACCCCGGCGAACGACGCGTTACCAAACGGACTCAGCACCAACCCTTTGATATCGTAGCGGTACGCCTGCAAACGCAGCGACGATGCCAGCGGCAGCACCGGCAGCTCTTTTGCCAGGATCTGCTGCGCTTCGTCATAGGCGTCAATCCGTGACGCCAGCTGTTGCGATGCCAGCGCTTTGCGCAGGACATCGTCAAAATCGTTATTGCACCAGTGAGCGAAATTAGTCTGCGAACTGATGGCCGCACAGCTTAACAGCGGACGGAAGAAGCTGTCCGGGTCGTTACTGTCCGTCGCCCACCCGGTGAGGGTGAGATCATGAGTCATGTCCATCAGTCGCGCTTCCTGAAAACGCCCTTCGATAGGCACGATCACCACGTTAACGCCCACCTGAGCCATATCGGCCTGAATCAGCTCGGCGGTTTTGAGCGGACTGGGGTTCCACGCCTGCGAGCTGGTCGGTACCCACAGATGAAGCGTCAGGTTTTCCTGCCCTAACGCTTTCAACTGCGCTCGCGCTTTTTCGGGGTTGTATTCCGTAATTTTAGCTTCATTGTCGTAGGCCCACGACGCGCGCGGCAGAATGGAGGCCGCCGTTTCCGCTGTACCGTAATAGATCGACTGCATCAGGCGCTGGTTATTGATAGCCAGCGACAACGCGTGGCGCACCGCCGGGTTATTCAGCGGCGGTTTATTGGTGTTAAACGCCAGATAAGCGATGTTCATGCCAGGGCGCAACGTCAGACGCAGACGAGGATCGTCACGCAGGATAGTCAACTGGCTGGCGGCAGGCCAGGCCAGCACGTCGCATTCGCCGGTCAGCAGCCGTGACAGACGCCCGGTTCCTCCGGCGCCGAGGTCAACGACCACCTGTGGCATCAGGGGTTCGCCGCGCCAGAATTTTTCATGACGCAACAGGCGAATGTACTGACCGGAGCGGTATTCACCGAGCCGGAACGGTCCGGTACCCACCGGCTGACGGTCCAGTTGCTCCTGACGATCCTCTTTGGTCAGCATCGCGGCATATTCCGCTGACATGACCGAGGCGTAGTGGGTCGCAAGATGCCACAGGAATGAAGCATCCGGGCGCTTTAAGCGAAACTCAACGGTGCGGTTGTCCAGTTTACGAACGCTGTCAACGCTGTCGGCAAACTGCAGACTGTCGAAATAGGGGAAGTTGCCGCCATTGATGTAGTGCCAGGGATGGTTACGATTGAAAATACGCTGAAAGGTGAAGACAACATCATCGGCATTGAGGGCGCGCGTCGGAGTAAACCAGTCGGTGGTCTGAAACTGTACGTTGCCGCGCAGACGGAAGCGGTAGGTCGCGCCATTGTCGAGCACCTCCCAGCTTTCCGCCAGCTCTGGCACCAGCCGATAAGTATAGGGATCAACATCCAGCAGCCGATCATAAAGCTGTGCGGCGAGCGTATCGACGATCAGGCCGCTGCCCGCCTTTTGCGGGTTGAAGGTATTGACCTGGCCGCTGACGCAGTAAACAAAACCGCTGTCACGAATGTCGGCTTGCCCGGGATGCGGGGCGGGAGGAGCGGCGGCGGCAAAAACCTGGCCGCTCAGCAATCCGGCCGCAGCCAGCAGGGATGACAATTTTAGTCGCATAATTTCTTTGCAATTTAGGCTGATCTGCAAAGTGTATCGCACTTAAGGCTACCAGGTACAAATGTCTGCGTACAACTGATGTAAAAGTCAGCAGTCGCGATGGTTCAGAGTTGATGTTTCTTCAGTAGCGCCCGCAACTGATGATAAGTAAGACCCAGTAATTCTGCGGCTTTTTTCTGGTTAAATCGTGCCTGTTTGAGACTCTGCTCAAGCAGCGATTTTTCCTGCTGTTGCTGGAATTCGCGCAGATCGAGCGGCAGTGTCAGCGTGTTTTCCACTGGCACCGGCGGCGCGGTCTGGCGCCGGAATGGATCGATAATAATTTCATCCAGCGGCGTTTCGCTGGTGCCGTGGCGGTAAACGGAGCGTTCCACCACGTTTTTAAGCTCACGAATATTGCCCGGCCAGGGATAACTCAACAGTGTTTCGCGCGCATGTTCGGTGAAGCCGGGGAATAGCGGTAATTTGAGTTCGCGGCACATCTGAATGGCAAAGTGATCCGCCATCAGCATGATATCGCTCTGGCGCTCGCGTAGCGGCGGGAGTTGTACGACGTCAAACGCCAGTCGGTCGAGCAGGTCAGCCCGGAAATGCCCTTGTTCCACCATCGCTGGCAGGTCGGCATTGGTCGCACACACCAGCCGGACGTTAACCTGCAATGGCTGGCTGCCGCCCACGCGTTCCAGCTCGCCGTATTCAATCACCCGAAGTAATTTTTCCTGCACCAGCATCGGCGCGGTGGCGAGTTCATCAAGAAACAACGTGCCGCCGTCCGCCCGTTCAAAACGGCCCGGATGGCGCTTCTGGGCGCCGGTAAAAGCGCCCGCTTCATGACCGAACAGCTCGGAGTCGAGTAGGTTTTCGTTCAGCGCCGCGCAATTCAGAGAGATAAACGGCCCCTGCCAACGGCCAGAGAGAAAATGCAGTCGGTTAGCGATAAGCTCTTTCCCGGTGCCGCGTTCACCGATGATCAGCACCGGTTTATCGAGCGGTGCCAGCCGGGAGACCTGTTCGAGGACTTCAATAAAGCGGTTCGCTTCGCCGAGCAGATTGTCTTTGTATTCAGCCATGATGAAATTAACCATTTGTTGGTGTGATTCACCAGGCTACTGTAATTCCTTGCTGAATAAATATCAATCAGTTCATTTAAAATCAACAAGATAAAAAACTGGCACGCGATTTGTATTACTCAGTCAGCAGGGCCTTGCCCGATAACAGAACTGTGAGGATTGTAATTATGGGTATTTTTTCTCGTTTTGCCGACATCGTGAACGCCAACATCAATTCGCTGCTTGAGAAAGCGGAAGATCCGCAGAAGCTGGTGCGTCTGATGATTCAGGAAATGGAAGATACGCTGGTGGAAGTGCGTTCCACCTCCGCCCGTGCGCTGGCAGAAAAGAAACAACTGACCCGTCGCGTTGAGCTGGCGACTGCCCAGCAGACCGAATGGCAGGAAAAAGCCGAACTGGCGTTGCGTAAAGAGAAAGAAGATCTGGCGCGTTCCGCTTTGATTGAGAAGCAGAAACTGACGGATCTGATCAGCTCGCTGGAGCATGAAATTACGCTGGTTGACGAAACGTTAACCCGCATGAAAAAAGAGATCGCCGAGCTTGAGAACAAACTCAGCGAAACCCGTTCACGCCAGCAGGCGCTGATGCTGCGTCATCAGGCGGCCAGTTCTTCCCGCGACGTGCGTCGTCAACTGGACAGCGGCAAGCTGGATGAAGCAATGGCGCGTTTCGAATCCTTTGAACGTCGCATCGATCATATGGAAGCGGAAGCCGAGAGCCACAGTTTTGGCAAGCAGAAAACGCTCGACCAGCAGTTTGCCGAACTGAAAGCAGATGATGAAATCAGCGTACAACTGGCTGAACTGAAAGCCAAAATGAAACAGAACGATCAATAATAAAAACACAATTTGCCGGATGGCACCGGCTCCGGTGCCATCGCATCATCTGTAAGGAGTACATATGAGCGCGCTTTTTCTTGCTATCCCGTTGACCCTGTTTGTGCTGTTTGTCCTGCCCGTGTGGCTGTGGCTGCATTACAGCAACCGTTCCAAAAATGGTGGGCTGGCGCAAAGTGAACAGCAACGGTTGTTGCAACTGACGGACGAAGCGAAACGCATGCGCGAGCGTATTCAGGCGCTGGAAGCGATTCTTGACGCTGAGCACCCGAACTGGAGAGAAAAATAATGGCTGGACTGGATCTGAACAAAAAGCTGTGGCGTATTCCGCAGCAGGGCATGGTGAAAGGCGTCTGTGCCGGGATCGCGCAATATCTGGACGTCCCGGTCAAACTGATCCGCCTTATCACGGTACTGGCGATGCTGTTTGGTCTGTTCTTCTTTGTGATCGTCGCCTACATC
Organism: Trabulsiella guamensis ATCC 49490; assembly: GCF_000734965.1. Classification (GTDB taxonomy): domain Bacteria; phylum Pseudomonadota; class Gammaproteobacteria; order Enterobacterales; family Enterobacteriaceae; genus Trabulsiella; species Trabulsiella guamensis. The sequence goes on along the minus strand of NZ_JMTB01000036.1, from coordinate 6,647 downwards.
GTTCTGTCCTTTGCGCTCGATCCGATGCCGGACGATGCGTTATATGGCGAAAAACAGCCGTCCAGCGGCGATCTGCTGGACACGGTGGATGACGAACTGGCCGCAGGTGAACAGCGCTTGCGCGAAATAGAACGCTACGTGACGTCCGATACCTTCACGTTACGCAGTCGCTTTCGTCAGCTTTAACGTCTTTTAGCTTTAATGAACATGAGGCGAGCAATGAATAAATGGCAACAGGCAGGGCAGAAAGTGAAACCCGGCATCAAAATCGCCGGGAAACTGGTACTGCTGACCGCGCTACGTTATGGTCCCGGTGGTCTGGCGGGCTGGGCGGTGAAATCGGTCGCCCGCCGTCCGGTGAAGCTACTGCTGGCAGTTGCGCTGGAGCCGTTGCTAAGGAAAGCCGCCAGTCGTTTTTCGCGTCGTTATTTCTCTGATAGCAGGGGATAGTGGATCCTCTGACATCCTGTTAACGCCATTTATAGCCTTTCCTGCGATCTTTGCGGCAGCTCACAATAATGAATTGAGCTGCCTTGCTATATCTTTTTTTCATCGGTTGAACGTTGACAGTAAAATTCCATGGGAGTAAATTCCCTTTTCGTGGGACCGCTACCATGGAAAGTCAAATGAGAGCCAAAATTAATGATTTAATTCGCGGTGTGTATGGAAATACATTTTCCGCCACACATTTTAAAATACTTCAACAGCAAATAGATGATGCGCAATCGTTAAATCTTTCAGCCCGAAAAAAAGAATGGGATGAGAGTGATGTTGTATTAATAACGTATGCCGACCAGTTTTTTGATTCACAAGGGAAGGGGATTCCTGCTCTTACACGATTCTTTAATCGGTGGCTGGGGGCGTTTTTTTCACACACCCACTTACTTCCGTTTTACCCCTGGTCGTCAGATGATGGTTTTTCAGTTGTAGATTACCACAGTGTCGATCCTGAAATGGGAACATGGCATGATATTGCGAATCTAAAAAAATCGACGAAACTCATGTTCGATTTTGTTTGCAATCATATGTCTGCGAAGAGTAAATGGTTCGCTAATTATTTACAGCAACAAACTGGCTATGAGGATTTTTTTATCGCGGTTGATCCCTCAACGGATTTATCAGCCGTTACTCGCCCGCGTGCATTACCACTTTTGACTCCGTTTACTCTGCATACGGGTGAAGTGCGTTATTTGTGGACAACGTTCAGCGAGGATCAGATAGACCTTAACTTTGCCTCTCCCAATGTGTTTATCGCCATGGTTGACGTACTGCTTCGTTACCTGAAAGAAGGCGCGGATTACATCCGTCTTGATGCCGTTGGCTTCATGTGGAAAACACCAGGCACGAGCTGTCTTCATCTGGAAAAAACTCACCAGCTTATCCAGATATTCCGCGCGATTGTTGACGTTGTCGCGCCCGGCACGGTCATCATTACAGAGACTAACGTGCCGCATAAAGACAATATTGCCTATTATGGTAATGGGTACAACGAGGCGCAGATGGTCTATCAGTTTTCATTGCCGCCACTGATACTCCATGCCATGCATTGTGGTAATGTGCAAACTCTGTGCCACTGGGCGCAGGGGTTAAAGCTACCTTCAAAAAAAACTACATGGTTTAATTTTCTCGCCTCCCATGATGGTATTGGTCTGAATCCGTTACGTGGACTTTTACCGGAGCAAGATATTCTTGACCTGGTAGATACGTTACAAAGTGAAGGTGCGTTAATTAGCTGGAAGAATAATCCTGATGGCACCCGAAGTCCATATGAAGTCAATGTTACTTATCTTGATGCGCTGAGCCAGAAAAACGACGGCAATGAACAGATAATCGCTAAGTTCATACTTGCTCATGCACTTTTATTAACATTCCCAGGTGTGCCAGCCATTTATATTCAAAGTCTTCTTGGTTCCCGTAACGATCATGAGGCAGTTAAACGACTCGGTTATAATCGTGCAATTAATCGTACAAAGCTTAATAGTGAAGAAATTGCGCATGAGCTTGAGGCGTCAGCTCACCTGCGTCATGCGATTTATAATGAGATGGTGAAATTGATCACTCTTCGACGTCAACACAAAGTGTTTCATCCCGACGCTGAGGCTATTTTTGAATGCCCGAATGATTCGGTGTTGAAAATAAACCGCGTTACTGACGAAGGCGAGCGTCTCACGGCGTTGTTTAATTTTAGTTCGTCATGCTGCAATCTGGACTCAGAAATAAAATGTGGCAGAGACATTATAACGGATACGCTTATTCACAAGAAAACTCTAACCCTGCAGCCATGGCAGGTAATGTGGATTACAGAAAACTAAAAGGATAATAAATCATGAAAATGCCAAATAAAGTACTGGTCTCAGTACTGGTTTCGTGCGCCCTGTTGTCAGGATGTAAGGATGACAAATCTGCTTCTGTGACAATTGAATTCATGCATTCCTCAGTTGAGCAGGAGCGTCAGGCGGTGATCACGCAACTGATTACCCGTTTCGAAAAGGAGAATCCTTCCATCAAGGTGAAACAGGTACCCGTGGAAGAAGATGCCTACAACACGAAAGTCATCACCCTGGCGCGGACCGGGGCGCTGCCGGAAGTGATTGAAGTGAGCCATGACTACGCCAGGGTGATGGATAAAGAGCAACTGCTGGATCGTAAGGCCATCAGTGAGGCTATCAACGCGGTGGGAGAAAACACCTTCTACGATGGCATTTTACGTGTGGTGCGCACAGAAGATGGTACTTCATGGACGGGGGTACCCATTAGCGCCTGGCTTTCCGGTATCTGGTACAAGAAGGACGCGCTGGCCGCGGCGGGCCTGCAGGAGCCGCATAACTGGCAGCAATTACTGCATACCAGTCAGGTGCTGAGCAACCCGGCGAACAAACAATATGGCATTGCGCTGCCGACCGCAGAAAGTGTCATGACCGAGCAGGCTTTCTCACAATTTGCACTTTCCGGCGGTGCGAATGTCTTTGACGCGCAGGGGCGCGTGGGCATCAACACCCCGGAAATGACCCGCGCGCTGGCGTTTTACCGTGAACTGGCAGCAACCACCATGCCTGGCTCCAACGATGTTATGGAAATTAAGGACGCCTTTATGAACGGTACGGCGCCCATGGCGATGTACTCGACCTACATTCTGCCGGCCGTGTTCAAAGAGGGGGATCCTGCGAAGTTGGGATTTGTGGTGCCTACAGAGACCTCTTCTGCGGTCTATGGCATGGTGACGTCTCTGACGATCACTTCAGGCCAGACCGTGGACGAAACGCAGGCCGCTGAGAAATTTGTTACCTGGATGGAACAGGCACAGAACGCCGCGGATTGGGTAATGATGTCACCCGCTGCGGCCCTACCGGTTAACAAGCGGGTAGTGGAAACGGACACCTGGAAAGAGAACGACGTCATTAAGGCGTTTGACCAACTTCCCTACGAATTGATCGCTCAATTTCCCAATATCCAGGTCTTTGGCGCGGTGGGCGACAAAAACTTTGCCCGAATGGGCGACGTCACAGGTTCCGGCGTTATCAGTACGATGGTGCACAACGTCACCGTGGGTCAGCAGGATCTTGTCACCACCTTAAGCGACAGTCAGCGGCGTCTGGCCGAACTGATGGCGCAATAACGGGAGCGCACCGCGAAGGGAATTATGAAAAGGTGGTTTTCTGCTCATTCAGAGTTGTCGTTCGCCATGCTGCTGCTGGCTCCCAGCTTGCTATTGCTGGGAGGCCTGGTGGCATGGCCAATGATCTCCAATATAGAAATCAGTTTTTTACGTTTGCCGCTGAATCCACGCATCAGCGCCACGTTCGTTGGCATTGAAAATTACAAGCGTATTCTGAGTGATGCCGCATTCTGGCATTCGCTGTGGATGACGTTCTGGTATACCGCGCTGGTGGTGGCGGGTAGTACGGGACTGGGGCTGGCGACTGCCATTTTCTTTAACCGCGAGTTTCGCTTGCGTAAAACGGCACGATCACTGGTGATACTGTCTTACGTGACACCCTCGATATCACTGGTGTTCGCCTGGAAGTACATGTTCAACAACGGCTACGGCATTGTGAATTATCTTGGTGTGGATTTACTGCACGTCTATGAGCAGGCACCGCTGTGGTTTGACAACCCCAGTAGCAGTTTTGTGCTGGTCGTGCTTTTCGCCATCTGGCGCTATTTCCCCTACGCCTTCATTTCTTTTCTGGCGATTTTACAGACTATCGATAAGTCGCTGTATGAAGCAGCAGAAATGGACGGCGCAAATAGCTGGCAGCGCTTTCGTATTGTTACGTTGCCGGCGATTTTGCCCGTACTGGCAACCGTGGTCACCCTGCGGACCATCTGGATGTTCTACATGTTTGCTGATGTTTATTTGCTCACCACGAAGGTCGATATTCTCGGCGTTTACCTCTACAAAACGGCTTTTGCTTTCAATGATCTTGGTAAGGCTGCCGCTATTTCAGTGGTGTTATTTGCGATCATTTTTGCCGTCATTTTGCTGACCAGAAAAAGGATAAATCTCAATGGCCACAAGTAAAAGCATTCTCAATCGCGTGAGTTTTTATCTTGGGCTGTCGTTGTTCTTAGTCGTAACGCTATTCCCGTTTTTTATGATGTTAGTGACGTCATTCAAAAGTGCGAAAGAGGCGATCTCGCTGCATCCGACGATACTGCCGCAATCGTGGACCTTTCAGCACTACATCGACATCTTTAATCCGCAGATCTTTCCGTTCGTCGACTATTTCAGCAATAGCATGGTGGTTTCACTGACCGCTTCGGTGATTGCGGTATTTCTTGGGACGCTGGGGGCGTACGCGTTGTCGAAGCTGCGTTTTAAAGGGCGCTCAATGATTAACGCCAGTTTTTACAGCGTCTACATGTTCTCCGGGATTTTGCTGGTGGTACCGTTGTTCAAAATCATCACCGCGCTTGGAATCTACGACACCGAACTGGCGCTGATTATCACCATGGTCACCCAAACCCTGCCAACGGCGATTTTTATGCTGCGCAGCTACTTTGACACCATCCCGGATGAGATAGAAGAAGCGGCAATGATGGACGGTCTGAACCGACTGCAAATCATCTTCCGTATCACTGTTCCGCTGGCGATCTCAGGTCTGGTCTCGGTCTTTGTCTACTGCTTCATGGTGGCGTGGAATGACTACCTTTTCGCGTCAATTTTTCTCTCCAGCGCCAGTCATTTCACCCTACCCGTTGGGCTGAATACGCTTTTTAGCACACCAGACTATATCTGGGGCCGCATGATGGCGGCATCGCTGGTAACTGCGTTACCCGTGGTCGTGATGTACGCGCTGTCGGAACGATTTATTAAAAGTGGTTTGACTGCTGGCGGCGTTAAAGGCTAGGGCAGTCAGTTATTAACAAGGAGTCAGTAATGAAAAAGTTAGTTGCGACAGCGCCACGGGTAGCCGCGCTGGTGGAATATGAAGACCGTGCGGTGATGGCCCATGAAGTCAAAATCCAGGTCTGTTATGGCGCGCCAAAGCATGGCACTGAAGTGGTGGATTTTCGCGCTGCCAGTCCGTTTATCGACGAAGAGTTTAATGCCGAATGGCAGATGTTTACGCCGCGTGAAAGGGGAACCGCCCGGGGGATAGAATTCGGCAAATTCCAGCTCGGTAACATGATCGTTGGCGACATCATTGAGTGCGGCACGTCGGTGACTGACTACCGTGCGGGGGATCGCGTTTGTTGCTATGGCCCCCTTCAGGAGACAGTCATTGTTAACGCGGTGAACAACTACAAACTTCGCAAAATGCCACAGGGCGCGAGCTGGAAAAACGCCGTCTGCTATGACCCGGCTCAGTTCGCCATGAGTGGCGTGCGCGATGCAAACGTTCGGGTTGGCGATTTTGTCGTGGTGGTTGGGCTGGGCGCCATCGGCCAGATTGCGGTTCAATTGGCAAAAAAGGCGGGCGCTTCCGTGGTGATTGGCGTGGATCCCATTGCCCACCGGGGTGAGATTGCCTGCCGTCATGGGGCTGACTACTGGCTGGATCCTGTCGGCACTGACGTTGGGCTGGAAATCAAAAAGCTCACCGGCAAACAAGGGGCGGACGTCATTATCGAAACCAGCGGCTTCGCGGACGCATTACAGTCAGCGCTTCGCGGACTGGCCTACGGCGGAACGATCTCTTACGTGGCGTTTGCCAAACCTTTTACTGAAGGGTTTAACCTAGGGCGTGAAGCCCATTTCAACAATGCAAAGATTGTTTTTTCCCGCGCCTGCAGCGAACCAAACCCGGATTATCCGCGCTGGAACCGGCAGCGCATCGAGGAGACCTGCTGGGAATTGCTGATGAACGGGTATCTCAACTGTGAGGATTTAATCGATCCGGTAGTGACCTTTCAGTCCAGTGCTGAAAGCTATATGAACTTTGTCGATCAACATCCGGAACTGAGCATCAAGATGGGTGTGACGTTTTAAGCTACGGAGAGCAGAAATGAAAATCGCAACACAGAACCAATCTTTTTTCCCAGCGACCATTCTTGAAAAATTTAAATATATCAAAGCAATGGGTTTCGATGGTTATGAAATTGACGGCAAATTGCTGGTGGATAACCTCGCTGAAGTCAAGGCGGCTATCAAGGCGACTGATTTACCTGTCATCACTGCCTGTGGCGGTTATGACGGCTGGATC
>NZ_JMTB01000035.1 GCF_000734965.1 Trabulsiella guamensis ATCC 49490 | reverse complement strand
TATGACGGCTGGATCGGTGATTTCATCGAAGAGCGCCGCCTGAAAGGGCTTGCACAGATAGAACAGATCCTGGAAGCGCTGAGCGAAGTGGGTGGGAAGGGCATTATCGTCCCTGCCGCCTGGGGGATGTTTACTTTCCGCCTGCCACCTATGACCTCCCCACGAAGTGTAGAAGGTGATCGCCAGGCGGTGAGTGCTTCGCTGCGGTGGCTCGACCAAGTCGCTGCAAGAACCGGCACCACTGTCTTTCTGGAGCCGCTTAATCGTTATCAGGACCATATGATCAACACGCTTGCCGATGCCAGACGCTATATCGAGGAAAACCATCTCAGGCACGTACAAATTATCGGCGATTTCTACCATATGAATATCGAAGAAGACGATATCGCTGCCGCGTTACACGATCATCGCGACCTGCTCGGTCATGTCCACATCGCGGATAATCACCGCTATCAACCAGGCAGTGGGAGTCTGAATTTCGCTGCGCTTTTTAATCAGCTTCGCGCGGATGACTATCAGGGATATGTGGTTTACGAATGTCGCGTTCGTGCCGACGATCTGGCTCAGGCGTACCAGAAATCACTGTCCTGGTTGCGTGAGTGTTAAGGATGAATTACGAAATGCGTACTACAAACACGTCGCCATTGCGCGTCGCCATTATTGGTGCGGGGCAGGTGGCGGACACGGTGCATGCAGCATATTACGCCACCCGCAACGATGTGCAGATGGTTGCCGTGATGGATTGCCATTTGCCTCATGCGCAGGCTTTTGCGCAACGCCATGCTATACCCGCAGCGTATCAGGATGTATCGCAAATGCTGCAGGAAGCCAAACCTGACGCTGTCAGCGTCTGCTCACCCAATCGCTTTCATTTTGAACATGTCATGGCGGCGCTTGAGGCAGGTTGTCATGTGATGTGCGAAAAACCGCCGGCCATGACACCGCAGCAGGCCGGGCAGATGCGTGATGCGGCCCGGAAAGCCGGAAAAGTACTGGCCTATGATTTTCATCATCGCTTTTCGCGTGATGCCCAATTACTCCGTGATGCTTTTACCAACGGGACTTTAGGCGAAATTTATGTCACGACGGCACAGGCGCTGCGTCGTTGTGGTGTACCTGGCTGGGGTGTTTTTACCAACAAAACGTTGCAGGGCGGCGGACCGCTGATTGATATCGGTATTCATATGTTGGATGCGGCGATGTATGTGCTGGGGTTTCCGGCAGTGAAGCGCGTCACCGCCCATAGCTTCCAGCGGTTGGGTACCCAAAAAAACCGAGGTCAGTTCGGCGAGTGGGACCCGACGACATATACCGTAGAGGACGCGCTGTTTGGAACCATTGAATTCAACAATGGTGGCATTCTTCGGCTGGATACCTCCTTTGCACTGAATATTCGTGAAGCGTCAGTCATGAACGTGACATTTTGTGGTGAGAAGGCGGGAGGTATGTTGTTTCCGGCACACATTTATGAAGATATTGATGGCGATTTACATACTTTGCTGCAACGCGAAGAAGCTGACGACCAGCGCCATCTACGCAGTATGGAAGCCTTTGTCCGTCATATTCAGGGAGAACCAGTCATGATTGCTGATGCGGAACAGGGACTGGTTATTCAGCGTCTGGTCGCAGCACTCTATGAGGCGGCAGAGAAGGGAGAATGCGTCGAATTATGCTGACTCTCACCACTTTAACCGATCCGGCTTTTTGTCCGCACAGCCTGAATAAATACGCGTCGCTGATGATCAGCGGTAACGGCTATTTGGGGGTTCGGGGCACCCATGAAGAGGCTTATACCAGCCAAACGCGGGGCATGTACCTTGCAGGGCTTTACCATCGGGCAGGGAAAAATGAGACCAACGAACTGGTTAATCTACCTGATACCGTGGCTATTGAATTACAGCTTGACGGAGAAATCTTTACGTTGCTTGCAGGGGAAATCGTCAACTGGCAACGGGAACTCAATTTTGCCGATGGAGAGCTGCGACGGAGTGTGATCTGGCGTTCGACGGCAGGGAATCGCTTTCGAATTGACAGCCGTCGTTTTGCTTCGCTGGATCAACTGTCTTTACTGGGATTGCAGTTTTCTGTAACACCACTCGATGCGCCGGCACAAATTAATCTGTCAACTGGTATTGACGCGACGCAGACTAACTGCGGCAGACAACATCTGGATGAAGTTTCTGTACGGGTCTATGGCGAGCATATTTTACAGGGACTCTACCGGACGCAGGACAACGCGGCAGACGTTGTCATCTCTGCATTCTGTCAGCTTTCGACGGCAAGTGAACGTTGTTTTACCGCCAGAAACCGCCGGCTGAATTGCCACCATTCCCTGGCGGTGCCGCAGGGGGAAACGGTTACTCTGGAAAAGATAGTCTGGGTAACGCATCGACACGAACAAACGGTTTCGCAGGAATCGTTCGCTAAAAAAGCCATCGTAGCCCTTGAACACTGTGTGGCTCAGGGCTATGAGGCACTGCTGCAACAAAACACGAAGGCATGGGAAACCGTCTGGCATCGTAGCCGCGTCACCATCGATACAGAAGAGAAGGACGATCAACAAGCGCTGGATTATGCTGTCTGGCACCTCACAGCCATGACCCCCGCGCATGACGAACATTGCAGTATTGCCGCAAAAGGATTAACGGGAGAAGGATACAAAGGACATGTGTTCTGGGATACCGAAATTTTTCTGTTGCCTTATCATCTGCTTACCCATCCGGAAACCGCCCGTAATCTGCTGCGCTATCGCTGGTTAAACCTTGCAGGTGCGCGCGAAAAAGCCCGTCGTCATGGCTGGCCTGGCGCGCTGTTTCCCTGGGAGAGTGCGGCGAGTGGTAACGAGGAGACGCCGGAGTTTGCTGCTATCAATATCCGTAGTGGTCTGAGGCAGAAAGTCGCCTCCGCGCTGGCGGAACATCATATTGTCGCCGATATAGCCTGGGCGGTGGTGACTTACTGGCACGCCACCCACGATGAGGCATTCATGCGTAAAGAGGGGTTGGCACTGCTTATTGAGACCGCAACGTTCTGGATGGGACGCGCGACTGAGGTAAACGGTCGCCTGGAAATTCATGATGTTATTGGTCCGGATGAGTATACCGAGCATGTCAATAACAATGCTTATACCAACTATATGGCCTGGCACAATGTCTCGCAGGCGCTGGCATTTATGCAAATGTTCAATCATCAGGAGACGAGTTTTACGCCATCTGCGCAACGCTTCCTGCAACGGCTGTGGTTGCCGCAAGCCAACGAGGACGGTGTCATTGCTCAGGATGATACTTTTCTGAGCAAACCTGTTATCGATTTACAGCGTTACAAAGCGCAGGCAGGCAAGCAGACGATTCTGCTGGATTTTTCACGGGCAGAAGTGAACGAGATGCAGATCTTAAAACAGGCGGACGTGGTGATGCTCAACTATCTCCTGCCAGCGCATTTTACGCTTCAGCAGTGCAGGGCAAACCTTGCGTTTTACGAACCCCGAACCATTCATGATTCGTCACTCAGTAAAGCCATTCACGGTATTGTGGCTGCCCGCTGTGGTGACATCGACACAGCCTATCGTTTCTGGCGTGACGGTGTGAAGATTGATTTGGGTGACGATCCGCATAGCAGCGATGATGGGATCCACGCTGCGGCTACGGGTGCCATCTGGTCCGGCGTCATTCAGGGCTTTGCAGGGCTGGATATGACGGACGGGGAACTGCGGTTGAATCCTGCATTACCCACCTCATGGCAGCGGATTCGCTTCCCGTTGACGTGGCGTAATGCGCAACTGGAGGTAGACATTGAAAACGACACGATCACCCTTAACAGCGACGAACCGGTGTCATTGATGCTCTGGGGAAAGCCGATTGTCGTATCAGGGCGGCAATGCTGGCAGCGTAAGGATTTTAATGTTACTGAAATTGGGACCGCTACCATGGAGGGGAGTAATGAATCTTAAAGCAGTCATATTCGATCTTGATGGTGTTATCACGGATACAGCCCATCTCCATTTCCGCGCGTGGCGTACGGTCGCAGGCGAGGCGGGTATCGATATTGATGAGACGTTTAACGCCGGATTGAAGGGGATCAGCCGCATGGAGTCTTTGCGGCGGATCCTGTGTCATGGCGGAAAAGAAAACGCTTTTGACAACGAACAACAACAGGCGCTGGCGCAGCGGAAAAATACGCTGTATGTGCAATCGCTGGCGTCGCTGACCAGGGACGCGTTATTGCCAGGCATTCGTCAGTTACTGCACGATATCCGGCTGGCAAACGTGAAAACAGGTCTTGCCTCGGTATCGTTGAATGCACCACGCATTTTAAGCGCGCTGGATATGGGGGCAGCCTTTGATTTTTGCGCAGATGCAGCGCAGATAGCGCGCTCGAAACCCGATCCGGCAATTTTTCTGGCGGCTTGTCAGGGGCTTGGCGTCAGGCCGCAAGAGGCAATTGGTATTGAGGACGCACAGGCGGGTATAGACGCTATCAATGCGGCCGGCATGCTGTCCGTCGGTATCGGTGACGATCTGCGTCATGCAGACTTGCAACTCTCCTCGACAACGGAACTGACCTGGCGTTGTTTATCCGGATTCTGGGTGGATAAACACCAACCGGACCGGGCACGATAAGGAATCCATAATGGCTCAACTCTCATTAAAACATATCGAAAAAATCTACGACAATCAGATTCATGTGGTGAAGGACTTCAACCTCGAGATCGCTGACAAGGAGTTTATCGTTTTTGTCGGTCCGTCGGGCTGTGGCAAATCCACGACGCTGCGCATGATTGCGGGCCTTGAGGCAATCAGCGCTGGCGAGTTGCTTATTGATGGCGTGCGCATGAATGATGTGCCTGCGAAGGCGCGCAATATTGCCATGGTATTTCAGAACTATGCGCTTTATCCGCACATGACCGTCTATGACAACATGGCGTTTGGCCTGAAAATGCAAAAAATCGCTCCTGCTGTCATTGAGGAAAGGGTCAACTGGGCGGCGCAAATATTGGGCCTGCGAGAATATCTGAAACGTAAACCAGGCGCGCTGTCAGGCGGTCAACGTCAGCGTGTGGCACTGGGCAGGGCAATAGTTCGTGAAGCTGGTGTCTTTCTGATGGATGAGCCGTTGTCTAACCTCGACGCCAAACTTCGGGTGCAAATGCGCGCCGAAATAAGCAAACTTCATCAGAAGCTGAAGACCACAATGATTTACGTAACGCACGACCAGACGGAAGCCATGACGATGGCGACGCGGATCGTCATCATGAAAGACGGGATCATCCAACAGGTTGGTACGCCAAAATGTGTCTATCACCAACCGGCAAATATGTTTGTTGCCGGTTTCATTGGCTCACCGGCTATGAATTTTATTCGTGGTGCTGTGGATGGAGATTATTTCGTTACTGAAACACTACGCCTGAAAATACCGGAGCATAAACTCGCTGTACTAAATGCAAAGGGATATCAACGTAAAGCGGTTATTTTAGGTATTAGGCCGGAAGATATTACGCCGTCACTGAATACTGCAGTAGATATTACGGCGAAAATCAGTGTGGCGGAACTTACCGGTGCAGAATTCATGCTGTACGTCGCTGTCGGTGGGCATGAAATGACTGTCCGTGCAGGTACGGCGCAGGATTATCGTGCCGGAGACGCTGTTTCGCTGGTATTTGAAATGCACAAATGCCATTTCTTCGATGCCGCAAATGAAATAGCTATTCAATAATATGATGTTCCGCCGGGAGTGATTATTCCCGGCATTTAATTACTCACTTAATAAGGAATGTTTTAATGCGTACTCTACTAAGAGGTACTGCGCTATTATTATGCGCAGGGGCGGTGTCTGTCCAGGCAACAGAAATGACCAGTCCCTGGCATTTTAATGTTGGTGCGATGATTGAAAGTGAAAACGTGGAAGGGCAAGGAGAAGATCAGGATGGACTGTTCGAGCCTTCTGTTTATTTTAACGCCAGCAAAGATGCATGGCGAATTTCGGTCGCGATGTATCAGGAGGGACCTGTCAATTACAGTGATAAGACGCGTGGCACCTATTTTGACCGCCCTGAGCTGGAAATACGTTATCAATTTATCGGTAATGATAATGTGACCTTCGGGTTAACCGGGGGATTCCGTAATTATAGCTATCATTTCGAAGATGAAAGCGGGAAGAACACAGGCAGCGCGAACATGCAGCGTTATAAAATACAACCTGACTGGGATCTTAAACTGGCTGATGACTGGCGTTTTAGCGGTTGGCTGGCGCTGTATCAGTTTGGTCACGATCTTGATAAAACAGGTTATTCTGACAGCCGGGTCGAGACGGAAACCGGCGTAACCTGGAGCATTAATGAGACAGTGTCGCTTAAAGTGAATTACTATTTAGAGCGCGGTTTCAATATGGACGGCAATCGTAATACGGGAGAATTCTCGACGCAAGAAATCCGTGCCTATTTACCCGTTGTGTTAGGGGCATCAACATTAACACCCTATACCCGGCTGGGCCTGGACCGTTGGTCAAACTGGGACTGGCAGGACGATCCTGAGCGCGAGGGGCATGACTTCAACCGTATCGGCCTGCTCTATACCTATGATTTCGGCAACGGGCTATCGACTTCTCTGGAATATGCGCATGAATGGGAAAATCATGATGAAGGTAAGTCGGATAAATTTCATTATGTTGGTGTTGGCGTAAACTATGCGTTTTGATACGCATAACCGCAGGGGCCGTATGGCCCCTGGCGTCAAAGAATGGCGGGAACAGACGAAAAGTGGGTTTCAACGATAACATGCTGTGGTACCTGTTTTCCGGCAATTCGCCTGAAAAGCAAATCACAACTCTCTTCACCAAGCGCACGGGTAGGAATATCAAAACCCGTAGGCGGCGGGTTTAAGATAAGCGACAACATCGGATCGCTGTAACCTGCTACAACTAATTGCGCAGGTATTTTCAGATGACATTCGTGCGCTGCACGATAAATGCTCAGTAATTTCATACTGTCAGTGGCAAATACAGCATCTGGTCGCTCTGCTGAAGATAATAATTGCCGTGCGGCTTCCAGTCCGCTTTCATGTGTATAGCCACCATCAATCATCCAGTTGGGGTTTAGTGGGATCCCCTGCTTTTCCAGACTGAATTTGTACCCGGCGAGACGATCAATAGACACATGATAATCAAGGGGCGCATGCAGACAGGCAATTTTACGATATCCTTGCTGAATTAAAGCATTGGTAAGCGCAATACTGTCATGAAAGTTATCCGTATCGACTGAATAAATATGTTGATACTGTCCTTCAACCTTACCGATCACTACCACCGGAATAGCGTATGCATCCAGTTGCGTAAAAAAGGATTCATCAGCTGGCGAACTGAGCATGATGATCCCTTTGATCATCTTCTGCTTAATTTTGCTTTCGCATTTTTTCAGATCATCTTCGCTGTTTTTTGATGTTTGCAAAATAACATCAAAACCTTCTGCTTCAGCTTTAGTGGTAATGGCGTGAAGTACTTCAGAGAAAAAAGGGTTCCCCGATGTTGTTTTCGCCGGGCGAGTGGAAATAACCATGATGGCATCAAAACCCGATGAGGTCAGAGCGCGCGCAAGTTTATTGGGTTGGTAGTTTAATGCCGCTATCGCTTTCTGTACTTTTTCGAGGGCTTCAGGAGAAATGTTCGTTTGTTTATTCAGAACCCTGGACACGGTGGATTTAGAAACACCGGCAACACGCGCAATATCGTAGATTGTGGGTGACATACCCTTGCGAACTCCATCATGGCGGAAGTAGCTATTATATTACTTGAGAAAAATCAGCAAAGACACTGTTTAAGGATTGATTATCAACGTTCAGCCCAAATCTACTGTATTCTGAGGTACATCATCGAAGTCGTCAGGCAATAGAGGAAGGCTATGAAGCGACTGAAAAATGAACTTAATGCTCTGGTTAACCGCGGGGTGGATCGCCATCTGCGCCTGGCGGTAACCGGGCTGAGCCGTAGTGGAAAAACGGCGTTTATCACCGCGATGGTGAACCAGTTGTTGAACATTCACAGCGGCGCACGGTTACCACTGCTCAGCGCCGTTCGTGAAGAGCGGCTGCTTGGTGTGAAGCGCGTGCCACAGCGGGATTTCGGCATTCCGCGCTTCACTTATGACGAAGGCATCGCACAACTGTATGGCACGCCGCCGACCTGGCCGACGCCGACACGGGGCGTCAGTGAAATACGCCTTGCGCTGCGCTATCGTTCTAATGATTCGCTGATGCGTCACTTCAAAGACACCTCCACGCTGTATCTCGAAATTGTTGATTACCCCGGCGAGTGGTTGCTCGATTTACCGATGCTGGCGCAGGACTATCTGGGCTGGTCGCGGCAGATGGTCGGGTTGCTACAGGGCCATCGTGGTGAGTGGTCCGCGCGCTGGAGGCAACTCTGTGACGGGTTAGATCCGCTGGCGCCTGCCGATGAAAACCGTCTGGCGGCGATTGCCGACGCATGGACGGATTACCTGCAGACCTGCAAACAGCAGGGCATGCATTTCATTCAGCCGGGGCGCTTCGTGCTGCCCGGCGACATGGCAGGCGCGCCAGCGCTGCAGTTTTTCCCGTGGCCTGATGTCGATGCGACTGGCGAGGCGAAACTCGCCCAGGCGGGGAAACACACCAACGCCGGAATGCTCCGTGAGCGGTTTAACTATTACTGCGACAAAGTGGTGAAAGGGTTTTATCGTGACTATTTCCTGCGTTTTGACCGGCAGATTGTGCTGGTGGATTGTCTGCAGCCACTCAACAGCGGACCACAGGCGTTTAACGACATGCGGCTGGCGCTGACTCAACTGATGCAGAGCTTCCACTATGGCCAGCGCACGCTGTTCCGCCGCCTGTTTTCCCCGGTAATTGATAAGCTGCTGTTTGCGGCGACCAAAGCCGATCACGTTACCGTTGATCAGCATGCCAGTATGGTTTCGCTGTTACAGCAATTGATTCAGGATGCGTGGCAAAACGCCGCCTTTGAAGGGATCAGTATGGATTGCCTTGGGCTGGCATCGATTCAGGCGACGCAAAGCGGGCTGATTGAGGTGAATGGAGAAAAAATACCGGCGTTACGCGGTCACCGATTAAGCGACGGGGAGCCTTTAACGGTCTACCCCGGAGAAGTCCCGTCGCGTCTGCCGGGG
Source organism: Trabulsiella guamensis ATCC 49490 (assembly GCF_000734965.1). Classification (GTDB taxonomy): domain Bacteria; phylum Pseudomonadota; class Gammaproteobacteria; order Enterobacterales; family Enterobacteriaceae; genus Trabulsiella; species Trabulsiella guamensis. The sequence continues at coordinate 2,611 of NZ_JMTB01000035.1, read as the reverse complement.
CAGGCGTTCTGGGAAAAACAGGGCTTTCAGTTTGAAGCGTTCCGTCCGCAGGTGATGGATGTCGACAAACCGTTGCCGCACATTCGCCTCGATGCCGCGCTGGAGTTTTTAATTGGAGATAAATTGCGATGAGCGAACCGTTAAAACCGCGGATTGACTTCGTCGGTCCGCTGGATGTGGAAAAAGAAGCCTCGCTGAAAACAGCCCACACGTTTGTGGCCGGAGAAGCGGAAAAATTTACCCCAGCGCTGGCGGAAGAGATGTTGCCTGAAGCAGGGACCGCAGAAGCGGTGGTTGAAGCGGCACTGCGCCCGAAACGCAGCCTCTGGCGGCGCATGGTGACAGCCGGGCTGACGTTGTTTGGCGTCAGTGTCGTGGCGCAGGGCGTGCAGTGGACAGTCAACGCCTGGCAGACGCAGGACTGGATATCCCTCGGCGGTTGCGCGGCCGGAGCGCTGATCATCGGTGCAGGGGTGGGGTCAGTCGCGACGGAATGGCGTCGACTGTGGCGGCTGCGCCAGCGCGCACAGGAGCGTGACGAAGCCCGGGACCTGATGCAAAGCCACGGAACCGGAAAAGGGCGCGCATTTTGTGAGAAGCTGGCGCAACAGGCAGGTATCGACCATGCCCATCCGGCAATGCAGCGCTGGTATGCCGCCATTCATGAAACACAAAGTGACCGCGAAGTGGTGAGCCTGTATGCGCATCTGGTACAACCGGTGCTGGACGCGCAGGCGCGCCGGGAGATCAGTCGCTCAGCGGCGGAATCCACACTGATGATCGCCGTCAGCCCGCTGGCGCTGGTGGATATGGCGTTTATCGCCTGGCGCAATCTGCGGCTGATTAACCGCATCGCCACGCTGTACGGCATTGAACTCGGCTACTACAGCCGCCTGCGCCTTTTCCGTCTTGTGCTTCTGAATATCGCCTTCGCCGGAGCCAGCGAACTGGTGCGTGAAATCGGTATGGACTGGATGTCACAGGATCTTGCCGCTCGTCTCTCAGCGCGCGCCGCACAGGGGATTGGCGCCGGGTTGCTCACCGCGCGTTTAGGGATTAAAGCGATGGAGCTTTGCCGTCCATTGCCGTGGATCGATAATGATAAACCCCGTCTCGGCGATTTTCGCCGGGAGCTGATAGGTCAGCTCAAAGAAACCATTAATAAACGCCCGTTGTAAGGCGGCGTCAGGCCCTTGCGCTTGTACGGGCAAGGGCAGTCAGCCGCGAAATATTGGTTCTCTTTTTTAGATAATAAATATTACATATACATCGTTGCATATTATGAATAGCAAAAGAATACTTTCATTTATCATTTTTATTTAATATAAATATGACCCTTGTTCAAACAAACACTAGAAAATTATAATAGTTGGCAATGTGTCGCTATTTTAATAAAAACATATACAGTCATTAATCGCTCTCTAAGGACATAAATATCCAGTCTCACGAGTCCAGTTGGGCTCTTGTTCGACGATGGCGCAACAGTTAGGAATATATGGAATGATTTCTGCTTGTTTTTTCTGTATCGCATACTTGCAAACATAACCATCTTTTTTTTCGGACACTGTCATTGAAGGATTAGCACCATTCCTGAGTAATAATTTTGCGAATTCAGTATTGTTTTTCCAAATGGCAGTAATTAAAGCTGTGTCAATCGGAGGAACTGCTGTTGCATTAATATTTGCCCCATGTGAAATTAAGAAGCTCGCTATTTTCTGATGTTTTTTTGTGCCATAATAACTAGCGACAATTAATGGTGTTTCCTTATATTCTCCCATGGGGCTATTAACGTCTGCCTTGGCAGTATTGACTAAAAAATAAACCGCCTCGGTATTTGCACTTCCTACAGCTAAATTTAATGCCTCATTTCTATCTGGCAATGTAATTGTTTTGCATTGTTCAATATCATCAGAACTACAACGTGCACTACTCAAACATTTATCACAAAAAAACCATCTATCTTTCAATTCATTTATCGTTGATGGGAAACTGGCAACTGAACTCAGTGATAAGTTCTTTTCATACGCAAATGAAACATATGGATAGATGACTACTACAAATAGTGAAGATATCAATGATAATATACTTCTATTTATGATTGCCATTATTGTTCTCCCATTCCTGCTTCTTTTTGTGCGGCATTGAATGCATCGCCCCCCATTCGTTCAACGGCGAGTTGATAAATACCGGCAGCGGCATGACAATTTGAAAGCGTTTCTTCAAGACCTGGAATGCCCTTTAAAGTCTTATTACACGCTAAAACTATGTTATCTCCTAATTGTGAGTCACAATATGTTTTATTACTGCCTGGGGTGCCATAACAAATATCATGGGTTCTACAAGCAGGCATGAAATTGGCACCAAACAAACTATCGGGCACATACCAATCTGATTTGTCATCACCGCATCCATATCCCCATGGATTGCCATCCGGTCTCATAGATACTGGTTTTTCCGCCTCAGAATATTTTTCCATTGATTTTTCCAATTCCGCCTTAACTCCTGGTGAATTAACAAATGGTCCTAATACATTCTGTATATCTAATCCAAGCGGATCAACGTAATTAAGTGGGTTTAGCGGATAAGCATATGGATTCCACCCACCACGTAA
>NZ_JMTB01000034.1 GCF_000734965.1 Trabulsiella guamensis ATCC 49490 | reverse complement strand
TATAAAACAATAAGTTAAGGCGTTGCGATGTTTGCATGAGGCTGAGCGGGTGTATGTGAGCGGTGTCACAAATAAGGAAGTTCGTTTTAGGTGGTTTTTTCGCCGGTCAGCACGTCAGGCGTATCTTTTAGCGCGCCGAACGCCGGTTTTTTGTCCATACTGTCAATATTTGTTGACAGCCATCTTCCCGCCAGTTGAGAACTGTCCTATTATCCCTGAGTCATTGGCTTATAAGGGTGAACGTTTCCATGCGTCTTGAAGTGTTTTGTCAGGATCGGCTGGGTCTGACTCGTGAATTACTCGACCTGCTGGTGCTACGCGGTATTGATTTACGCGGTATCGACATCGACCCCATTGGCCGAATCTATCTCAATTTTGCGGAACTGGAATTTACCACGTTCAGCAGTTTGATGGCGGAAATCCGCCGCATCGCGGGTGTCACCGACGTGCGTACGGTGCCGTGGATGCCTTCTGAACGCGAACACCTGGCGCTCAGCGCATTGCTTGAAGCGATGCCGGAGCCGGTGCTGTCGCTGGACACTAAATGTAAAGTCGAACTGGCGAACCCGGCCAGCTGCCAGCTGTTTGGGCAGGCACCGGAACGTCTTCGCAACCAGAATGCCGGGCAGTTAATCCCCGGTTTCAATTTTCAGCGCTGGCTGGAAGCCGCCACGGTGGAATCTCACGCCGAACACGTGGTGGTTAACGGGCAAAACTTCCTGCTGGAGATCACCCCGGTTTACCTGGAAGGCGAAAACGCCGAGCGGGTTCTGACGGGCGCGGTGGCGATGTTGCGCTCCACTGTGCGCATGGGGCGCCAGCTGCAGACCATGACCAGTCAGGATACCAGCGCTTTCAGCCAGATCGTGGCGGCGAGCCCGAAAATGCGTCATGTGGTGGAGCAGGCTCGCAAGCTGGCGATGCTCACTGCGCCGCTGCTGATTTCTGGCGACACTGGCACGGGTAAAGATCTGCTGGCCCATGCCTGTCATCTTGCCAGCCCGCGCGCGGCAAAACCCTATCTGGCGCTGAACTGCGCCTCGATCCCTGAAGATGCCGTTGAGAGCGAGCTGTTTGGTCACGCGCCGGAAGGGAAAAAGGGTTTCTTTGAGCAGGCGAACGGCGGCTCTGTGCTGCTTGATGAAATTGGCGAAATGTCGCCGCGCATGCAGGCGAAACTGTTGCGTTTCCTCAATGACGGCACTTTCCGCCGCGTCGGAGAAGATCATGAAGTGCATGTCGACGTCAGAGTGATTTGCGCGACGCAGAAAAACCTGGTGGAACTGGTGCAGAAAGGCGCCTTCCGTGAAGATCTCTATTACCGTCTCAACGTGCTGACGCTAAATATTCCGCCGTTGCGGGATCGTCCGCAGGACATCATGCCGTTGACTGAGCTGTTCGTGGCGCGCTTTGCTGACGAGCAGGGGATCGCCCGTCCGAAACTTTCCGCTGATCTCAATAACGTGCTGACGCGCTATGGCTGGCCGGGTAACGTTCGTCAGTTGAAGAATGCGGTATACCGCGCGCTGACGCAGCTGGAAGGCTATGAACTGCGTCCGCAGGACATTCTGTTGCCGGATTTCGACGCCTCAACGGTGGCAGTCGGCGAAGATGCGATGGAAGGATCGCTGGACGACATTACCAGACGCTTTGAACGTTCTGTCCTGACCCAGCTGTATCGCAGTTTCCCCAGTACGCGAAAACTGGCGAAGCGCCTCGGCGTTTCCCACACCGCGATCGCCAATAAACTGCGCGAGTATGGTCTGAGCCAGAAGAAGGGCGAAGAATAAGAAAAGCCTCCTTAAATGGAGGCTTTGTTTGTTTCAGGGTAAATCAGTTTTTCAGCGCGTCGAGTGCCGCGGTGTAATCCGGCTCATTGGTGATTTCGTTAACCAGTTCGCTGTGGATAACGTTGTCGTTTTCATCAATCACGATCACCGCACGGGCGGCGAGGCCTTTCAGCGGGCCTGCGGCAACGGCAACGCCGTACTGTTGCAGGAACGCTGGCGCACGCAGCGTGGAGAGCGTGACCACGTTGCTCAGACCTTCCGCGCCACAGAAGCGGGACTGGGCGAAAGGCAGATCAGCGGAGATGCACAGAACCACGGTGTTTTCCAGCTCGCCCGCCAGTTGGTTAAACTTACGCACGGATGCCGCGCAAACGCCGGTATCGATGCTCGGGAAAATGTTCAGTACTTTGCGTTTGCCTGCAAACTGACTCAGCGCGACGTCGGAGAGATCTTTAGCGACCAGCGTGAAAGGCTGTGCCTTTGTTCCTTGCTGCGGAATAGCGCCTTCAACGGAAACTGGATTGCCCTGGAAATGCACGGTTTGTGACATGTTTATCTTCCTGTTTACATATAATTAACGTCGCAGCTAGTGTATTCCAACCGTAGTTAACACAGCAAATTGAATTTCGTATCAATCTGAAAGGAGATGGGATGAGAAGTCTGCGCGTGTTTGAAGAATCCTGGCCGCTACATACCCCGTTCGTGATTGCCCGCGGTAGCCGCAGTGAGGCGAAAGTGGTAGTGGTCGAAGTGGAGGAGGACGGCGTCAAAGGTGTCGGCGAATGCACCCCATATCCCCGCTACGGTGAGAGTATTGCCTCAGTGATGGCGCAAATTGTCACCATCACTGACGCGATTGAGAAAGGCGCGACGCGCGCTGATGTTCAACATCTTCTGTCAGCAGGGGCCGCACGAAATGCCGTCGACAGCGCACTGTGGAATCTTGAGGGTCGGCAAAAAAATGTGACGTTGTCACAATTAACCGGCGTCGATCAGCATGACACCATTACCACCGCGCAAACCGTGGTCATTGGCGAACCTGAAGCGATGGCCAGTTGCGCAAAAATTCTCTGGCAGAAGGGGGCTCGTCTGCTGAAAGTGAAGCTGGACGATCATCTCATCAGCGAGCGCATCGTTGCTATTCGTACGGCGGTGCCGGAGGCGACAATCATTGTCGATGCCAACGAATCCTGGAGCATTGACGGGCTCGCGGCGCGCTGCCAGTTGCTGGCGGATGTAGGCGTGGCGATGCTGGAACAGCCGCTACCCGCCAGCGAAGATGCGGCGCTGGCGAATTTTATCCATCCGTTGCCCATTTGCGCCGATGAAAGCTGCCATACGCGTGACAGCCTGACTACGTTGAAAGGGCGCTATGAGATGATCAACATCAAGCTGGATAAAACCGGCGGCTTAACAGAAGCGCTGGCACTGGCAGAAGAGGCGAAGGCGCAGGGGTTTGCCATCATGGCGGGCTGCATGCTCTGTACGTCACGCGCGATCGCGGCAATGCTGCCGCTGATCCCGCAGGTCAGATTTGCCGATCTCGACGGCCCGACCTGGCTTGCGGTTGACGTTGAGCCGGGGCTTCGCTTTACCACCGGTCTGCTTCATCTCTGAGCATGCCAGTGAAGCAGGTCCGTCATTGCCGCCAGATATTTTTCACTCGCTTCATCGTTAGAGACCGGCGGGAACTCGGCGGTGATGCAGGGTAAGCCGATGTCTGCGCACCAGCTGCCAAAGGAACCCGGGGTTTCATAGCCGACGCTGGTGACCAGCGGCAGTGAAAACGCCTGCGATAACCATTCTCCCAGCTCGCTGCGTTGCGGATCTTCAATGCAGGCCAGCGGGTCATGAAACGACACCACCCAGGCAGGGTGAATCTGATGGATAAGTTGGCACAGCGCCTGCGTCTCAGGCTCTGAGCCGGGCTTATCACCGGTTAGCAGCACCACATCACGGCTCTCCGCCGCACTATTCCAGCGATAGACCGTTTCCCCTGCTTTCCAGTTTGCAGCCGGAAAGTTGCGATTCAAATCGACGCCATTGGCATTGGCGCGCAATCCCAACTGGCAGCCATCCGGGTTGACGGTCAGCACCACGTGATGACGGCGTAAATCCGGCGTCAGGGTACGCATCGCGCAGGAGAGGGTAACAACAGAGGCGTTTTCGTCGCCATGCGTGCCCGCAATAATCAACCCACTGGCATGATCGGCCAGCGGTGCGGGAAACCAGATCAACGGCGCGCCAAGCAGTGAGCGACCATAATGTTGTGTGCCAGGCGGAAAGGCGCCACGAAGGGCGCGAGGGCGAGTGACAGACATAGTGTTCCCTGGGAGGTAATGGCGTTACTGGAAGTGTTGTGCAAAATCGGCTGCGGATCAACGAGTTTCCGTGTCGCTTAAAAAGCCGTCTGTGTCAATTTTCTCGCACAGGGGGTTTGCAATTCCTATTGCTGAAACAAATAATTACCGGGTTTACCGGATGGTTATCATTTTAATAAAGGGGATCTTATGAAGCATCCTGTCTCACTGACATGTTGTGCGCTGTGGCTTAGTACGCTGTCGTCGCTGGCGATAGCGGCGGAGGTACCGTCGGGGACGGTGCTGGCTGAGAAACAGACGTTGGTTCGCCACATCAAAGATGAGCCTGCGACATTAGATCCCGCTAAAGCCGTCGGTTTGCCTGAAATTCAGGTGATTCGCGACCTGTATGAAGGTCTGGTGAATCAGGATGAAAAGGGCAATATCATTCCGGGGGTGGCGACGAAGTGGCAAACCAACGATAACCGCGTCTGGACATTCACGCTGCGCGATGACGCAAAATGGTCGGATGGCACACCAGTTACCGCCCAGGATTTTGTCTATAGCTGGCAGCGGCTGGTTGATCCAAAAACCACTTCGCCGTTTGCCTGGTTTGCTGCTCTGGCAGGCATCAATAATGCGCAAAATGTCATCGATGGAAAAGTCACGCCGGAGAAACTTGGTGTGACGGCGATCAACCCGCATACCCTGCGTATTCAGCTGGATAAACCGCTGCCGTGGTTTGCGAAACTGACCGCCAGTTTTGCCTTTTACCCGGTGCAGAAAGCCGCGGTTGAGGGTGATAAAAACTGGACGCGGGCGGGCAGGCTGGTGGGCAATGGCGCGTATGTGCTGAAAGATCGGGTGGTAAACGAAAAGCTGGATCTGGTGCCGAATACCCATTACTGGGATAACGCCAGAACGGTGATTAAACAGGTGACATTCGTTCCCATTAATCAGGAATCGGCCGCCACTAAACGCTATCAGGCGGGTGACATCGACATCACCGAGTCGTTCCCAAAAAAATCTGTATCAGAAGCTGCTCAAGGAACTGCCTGGACAGGTATATACCCCGCCGCAGCTCGGCACTTATTACTACGCCTTTAACACGCAAAAAGGGCCGACGGCTGACGCCCGCGTACGTCTTGCGCTCAGTCTGACTATCGACCGCCGGATCATGGCGGAGAAAGTGTTAGGCTCAGGCGAGAAACCCGCCTGGCGATTTACGCCAGACGCCACGGCGGGGTTCAAACCGCAGCCGTCGCCGTTCGAAGAGATGAGCCAGGCCGAGCTGAACGCGCAGGCGAAAACCCTGCTGCAGGCGGCGGGATATGGCCCGACGCGCCCGCTCAACCTGACGCTGCTCTACAATACGCAGGAGATCCACCAGAAGGTGGCGATTGCGGTGGCATCCATGTGGAAGAAAAACCTTGGGGTGGACGTGAAACTGCAAAACCAGGAATGGAAAACCTATATCGACAGCCGTAACACCGGTAATTTCGATGTAATTCGCGCGTCCTGGGTCGCGGACTATAACGAGCCTTCGACGTTCCTGTCGCTGCTCACCTCTGCTCACAGCGGTAACATCTCACGCTTCAACGATCCGGCCTACGACAAAGTGCTGAATCAGGCGTCGCTGGAGACTTCAGACGAGGCGCGCAATGCCGACTACAACGCGGCAGAAAAGATCCTCGCGGAAAAAGCACCGATTGCGCCTATTTATCAGTATACCAACGCGCGTCTGATTAAACCGTGGGTGAAGGGTTACCCCATCAATAACCCTGAGGATGTGGCGTATACACGCACGATGTATATCGTGAAACATTAGCTTCACAGGTTGAAACTGTGAGCAGCGCGAAAATTTTTGCACGATGACCCCACTTCAACTGTAAGGTTTTGCCCTGCGGTGTCGATAACACATCGATCCGGTAGTATCGACAACGCAGGGGTAATTGAAGTGACGGAAGTCTGGGTAGTACTTTTAGCGGCATGCTTAGCAGCATTTGCCGCTATTGTTGGTTTAATCATTACAAAAGAAATAAAAATAGCAGAGTTTCGCCAGGCATGGATTAATGAGCTGCGCGCCTCACTGTGCGAACTGAGCTCAAAACTCACGTATCTGTCTGAAAAATCGGCAAGAAAATCCTCTGTCGCGAACGGTGATGTTTGCGTGCTGAATGATGAGGATATCTATGATGTCTACAAAATCATTTATCAGGTAAAACTGCGCATTAATTCTTTATCGCCCAGTCCGGAAGAGAGGTCGTTATTAGAGTTTCTGGATAAACACACCGAATGCCATCACTTCTCGACGTTTTTATTAAAAGACACTCAGGAGCAATTTTTAAACTTGTGCGCTTCGGTGCTTAAAAATGAGTGGGAACGAGTGAAAACCGGCGGGCGGTTCTACGTTAACTCAGGCAATCTGGCAAAGATTCTGTTTGTCTATTCGATGCTCGGTGTCTTTGCTTTCGGTATCTGGAGCATTGCCAGTCAGCTGTTAGCCGACTTCCCCTGAAAGCGTGTTCTGGTGTGCCGTTCCCCACGTTCTGGCTGGCGGAACGGCAGGTTATCCAGCAATGCGGGGAGCTCCTGCGCCGGCACCGGTCGGGCCAGCAGATATCCCTGAAGCTGTCCACAGCCCATCTCTGTTAATAATTGCTTCTGCTCCAGTGTTTCTATCCCTTCAGCCACCACGTTCATATTCATGGTATGGGCGATATCAATAATGGCGGAGACAATTTTGATGTTCTTGCCGTTTTCCCGCATCTCTTTCACCACGCGTTTATCGATTTTTAATTCACGTGCAGGTAGGTTTTTCAGAGTTAGCAGGTTGGAATAACCGGTACCAAAATCATCAATCGAAACGGTAATTCCCAGGCGAGCAAAATCGTTAAGGATTTCAATGCTACGAGCGAGGTTACGCAGTGCGGTGCTTTCAGTCAGTTCCAGCGTCAGCCGGACAGGGGAAATGCGGTAACGGTTGAGGGCGTCAGACACCAGATCAAAGATGTCATCCTGCTCAAATTGCGCGGTGGAAAGGTTAACTGACAGCGTCCAGTCGTCACGTCCCTGCTCAGCCCAAACCTGTAACTGGCGACATACCTGGTCGATCACCCAACGCCCTACAGGAACCATCTGACCGGATTTTTCCAGCAGTTCCAGAAACTGCTCGGGAAGCAGCACTCCTTTCACTGGATGACGCCAGCGCAACAGGGCTTCGAAACCTGACAGCGCCAGCTGTTGCGCGTTAAATTTCGGTTGATACCAGAGTTCGAACTGATTGAGTGCCATTGCCTGGGTCAGATCCTGCAAAAAGCGCGCACTTTCCCAGGCCTTTTGCATCATGCTGTCGTGGTAAATCGCCCAACCGTTTCGTCCCTGTTGCTTAATATTGTACAACGCGGTATCCGCCCGCAATTTGAGGTCATGCAGCGTGACGCCATGATCCGGAAACAGACTGATGCCCATGCTGAGCGATACCTGAATGATCTGGCCGGACTCATAAAACGGGCATTTAAACCGCTCAGCAATACGAGCGGCGAGCTCGGCGGCGTCGTGAGCATCAGTATCTTGTGCCAGCAGAATGAACTCGTCGCTGCTGAGTCGCGCCAGTGTCATTCTGGCGCTCAGGCAAGTGCTGATGCGATTGGCAACGGAGACCAGCAGGCGATCGCCGACGTGCAAGCCCCATGCATCATTAACCAGCCGGAACCGATCGAGATCTATCAGGATCAGTGCAAAGGATTGCCGGTTGGGCAGCGCATTTTTGATGCAGCGCTCAATGATGAGATCAATCTGTGTGCGGTTGGCAAGTCCCGTTAGCCCGTCATAATGCGCCTGCTGTTCCAGTTGCTGATTGAGCCGTTGCAGGTGTTCCGTCAGGCGAATCGTACGCCGCCGGGAATCGAGTATCGACATCACTAACATCACGCCGAGTATTGCGAACGCGGGCGCAAACACCCAGACAGAGAACCCTCGTTCGCTGACGCTCCCCGGTAAAGCGTGGTCATGCGGACTGAACGTGGCGGCGCTTATGCCGGTGTAGTGCATAGCGGCAATCGCCAGCCCCATCACTAACGCGGCGGCGATGCAATTGACTAGTGCGCTTTTGCGGTTCAGACGCAGACTGAAAGCCAGCCACAACCCGATGCCGGAGGCAGCTATCACAGCCAGTAGCGACACGAGGATGAGGGTGATGTCGTAATTCATCATCGTACTATCCAGATCAATATTATTATTCAATCAATCTAGCAGTAAAAAAGATGTGGTGTGCTGAGGCGCATGCTCTGTGCATGGCCGGTCAGTCATGGCGACTCCAGGTGACGAAACAGTTTCGTCCCTGCTGTTTGGCCTGATAAAGCGCGGCGTCGGCATGCGCAATCAGTGTGCGGGGCGCCATGCCGGGCCGCCAGCTGGCGATGCCCTGACTGACGGTCACACGGGGAAGTACCGGCGAACCAGGATGCTCAATGTTCAACTGGCGAAGGTCTTCAGCAATAGCCTTCGCCACTTCAATCGCCTGCGTTTCGTTACTGCGGGGCAGCAGCACGACAAACTCCTCTCCGCCAGGCCGCGCGGGTATGCCTGTCGCATGTAACGAGGCGCGCGCCAGACACTGCGCCAGCGTCGCCAGACAGCGATCGCCGGTCTGATGACCGAAGCTGTCGTTATAGATTTTGAAATGATCGACATCAAGCATGATCAGCGCAAGGTCTCCGCCCTCGCGCTGGTGGCGCGCCACTTCTTCTTCCAGGCGTAATTCAAATGCACGACGGTTGGCGATGCCGGTCAGCGGATCACGGTTAGCCAGCAGTTCCAGTTGACTGATGAGATCCGCATTTTTTTGTTGGGTTTGCAGCGCCAGAATGAACCAGTTGTTCAGCATCCGCCGCCCGGATTCAATCAACCCAGCCAGCAGTACCCACAACAGCGAGTAGAGCACGGTGATATTGGCGTTGTAGGCCATCGAAGTAATGAAAATAGTCAGCCAGATCGGGGCGATAAAACTGAGCAGGACGTGAGGGTTAAAATAGAGAGAAATCAGGGCGCTGAACAGTAGCACGGCAGCAAACGGGAAAACGATTTTTAAATCGTCGCTGGCAATCAGAACATAAAAACAGGCAGACCAGCATAAGCTCTGGGTAAGTACGGCGGCCTGCGCTAGCTTGCTGAGCCAGGGCGCGTTCTGAATGGGCGCCAGCCGCTGGATAAACAAGCCTGCCGATGCGATAAACAACACAATCGCCATCACCGATTCCATCACCGCTGACGGGAGGTGACTGGCGACGGGAAGACTGTCGGGAGAAAAATAGGTACGACCGAGAATAAAAAGCGCAAAAAGAATATTTACCCACAGAAACCACACGCTACTGGTTTTTAACGCCAGCCCACGCATTTCAGCAAGTAGCAGGTCAAAGGCCTGACAGGGGGCATTGGTGGTCACTGTCCTCTCCAGATAACAAAATCGCTTCAAATCTACCGCTATTTGTTAACTTTACCGATATCGCGCACATTGTCTATCGCTTGCACACATAAAAACGCGATTCATCAGAGAATTCATAGCCCTGGCGGCGCACATTATTGAATAACTTTGCCATGACGCTAGACTAGTGGGATCAACCTGTTGTGATCGGAGGCGGTATGGAAGCCATTAAAGGCTCGGAAGTTAACGTGCCGGATGCGGTATTTGCCTGGATACTGGACGGGCAGGGTGGCGTAAAACCGCTTGCAGATACGGATACGATAGACAGTCAGCACCCCTGCTGGCTGCATCTCAACTATACCAACCCGGAAAGCGCGCAATGGCTCGCCACCACGCCGCTGCTGCCGAATAATATTCGTGATGCACTGGCGGGCGAAAGCACGCGGCCGCGTGTGAACCGCCTGGGTGAGGGAACACTGATTACCCTGCGCTGTATCAACGGCAGCACCGAGGAGCGCCCTGATCAGCTTGTGGCGATGCGCCTCTACATGGACGAGCGGTTAATTGTCTCCACACGCCAGCGCAAAGTGCTGGCGCTGGATGACATCGTCCACGATTTACAGGAGGGCACCGGTCCGACAGGATGCGGTGACTGGCTGGTGGATATTTGTGATGCGTTAACCGACCACGCCAGCGAATTCATTGAAGATTTACACGACCGCATTATTGATCTAGAAGATGATTTACTCGATCAGCAAATTCCCGCGCGTGGTGTACTGGCACTGCTGCGTAAGCAGCTGATTGTAATGCGCCGCTACATGGCGCCGCAACGTGATGTTTATGCTCGCCTGGCCAGTGAACGCCTGCCGTGGATGAATGACGACCAGCGCCGCCGCATGCAGGATATCGCCGACCGTTTAGGCCGCGGGCTCGACGAAATCGACGCCTGCATTGCCCGGACGGGGGTGATGGCGGACGAGATCTCGCAAGTGATGTCGGAATCGCTGTCGCGTCGTTCCTACACCATGTCACTGATGGCGATGGTTTTTTTACCAAGCACATTTCTGACCGGCCTGTTTGGCGTCAACCTGGGCGGTATTCCTGGCGGAGGATGGCATTTCGGCTTCGCGTTGTTTTGTATCATGTTGGTTGTGCTGATTGGTGGTGTTACCTGGTGGTTACATCGCAGTAAATGGTTGTAAAAAATCACTTTTTTAACATTTATTGAACATAAAAACGCCGCAAAGATTGAGCGAAGTCAATAAACGCGGGTGCCAATCAGGGCAGAATTTCTCTTGCAGGTGAATGCAACGTCAAGCGATGGGCGTTGCGCTCCATATTGTCTTACTTCCTTTTTTGAATTACTGCATAGCACAATTGATTCGTACGACGCCGACTTAGACAAGTCGGCTTTTTTTTGCCTCTTACGCACACTCTTCTACCCTTAATACTGGGCGACAAGAAATGGAGGCAAAGATGAATCATTATCGATTCCACATGAGTGACCCCGTACCCACCGATCCGGTGCCGGTTCCCGATCCGTTCCCGAGACCAGACCCTATCCCGGATCCGCCGCCTGACCCCGATCCGCATCCGATTATCGATCCCCCGCCGCATCTTTGAAAAATGCCCTCCGTCAGGAGGGCATCGTGAGTGGCTTGAACTGGTTCGCAGATTTTCTCTTAAAACACTGAGATGTGATAACCCTTAAGCTAAACAGGGCGATATAATCCCTCAGCGCATCCGGCGCGTTAACAGGAATCCGTGTGAGGCAGGGAATTATGCATCCTTTCAAGAAGACCACACCGCAGCAGCAGGAGCAGCGGCTTAATCAGTTGGCCCAACAATATCGGGATGCGATCGCGCAAAATGATTTTGCGGCCGGCAAAGCTGTCGCCGAAGCGACACTGCGGCTCGTGCCGCGCAACCCCGACGTGCTTTCCAGTTATGCGCTCTGTCTGATGCGCACGGGAGAGTATGAGAAGTCCTATAAAACCTATAAAAAGCTGATGCAAAGCCTGCCGGTAGAAAAACTGCCGGATACGATGATTGACGGTCTGGCGGAGGTCTGCGGCTGGCTGAATCGCCCTGATGAACTGCGCCGCTATGGGCATCTCTCCCTCGAACTGGGCGACAAAAAATTCGGCAGCGGTCGGGCGTATCCGCTACCGGCTGCGCAGCCGCCCGCTTTTAACCCGCATAATCCGCAGGAAAACGTCATCGCTTTTACGCTTTTCGGTGCGCTGCCGCGCTATTGTGAAAGTGCAGTGATGAATGCGAAAGTCAGCAAAGAACTGTTCCCGGAATGGTGCTGCCGTTTCTATCTTGATGACAGCGTACCGCAGGCGGTGCAGGCGCGTCTGCGGGCGGAAGGCGCTGAGGTAATTAAAGTGGAAGGGGAGCAGCATCAAACCATTCCACCATTAATGTGGCGCTTTCTGGTGCTCGACGACCCCGCCGTTAAACGCTATCTCATCCGGGATGCCGATTCACTGTTGTCCGAGCGTGAACAGGCCGCGGTAAACGCCTGGCTGCAGAGTGATCGCTGGTATCACCACATGCGTGATTATTTCACTCATACCGAGTTGCTGCTGGCGGGAATGTGGGGCGGTTGCCGCAATGAAAATCTTCCGTCGATTATCGACCAGACGCGGGAATATCTGAGCGATCGTGAAGGGCATCGCCGCTTTGTTGACCAATATTTTCTGCGTCAGCATCTGTGGCCGACCATCAAACAGAGTCTGCTCAATCACGACGAGTTGTTTGGTTTCCTCGACGCGCAACCCTATCCGGCTCATGCGCCCATCCGCTGGCAGACGGATAAATTCCATATCGGCAGCAATACCAGTTTTCAGCTGGCAGGGAAAGAAAGTCAGAAAGCGGATGGGGAAATGCAGCGCTGGGAAGTGCTGGATGAGCAGGGTAACTCGTTATGCCAGTACGCCAGCCCGGTCGATAATCATCAATGGAAAGACAGGCTGCCGTTCTTCCTGCTTGACCGCGTACTGGCTGGCGAATGGCAAATCAGGAATATCGACTAAGCGCCAGTAAAAAGCCCTCCGGCTGGAGGGCTTCGTGTTATTTGATTTCAACCACGTCCAGGCGCGTCGCCTGAAAATCCGTCTCGTCATCTTCCGGCTGCCATCCGGCGGGCTGCAGGGGAATTTCCTCGCGATCAAATGCCAGATCGCCACCCGCTACCACGTCAGCGCCGTGAGTGAGGCCTTTAAAATCAAACAGTGATTCATCGCACAGGTGCGATGGCACTACATTCTGCATGGCACTGAACATCGTTTCGATGCGTCCCGGGTAACGTTTATCCCAGCCGCGCAGCATGTCAGCAATCACCTGACGCTGTAAGTTCGGCTGCGAACCGCAGAGGTTGCACGGAATAATCGGGAATGCTTTTGCGTCAGCGAACCGCACGATATCTTTTTCACGGCAGTATGCCAGCGGGCGGATCACGATATGTTTGCCGTCGTCACTCATCAGCTTCGGCGGCATGCCTTTCATTTTCCCGCCATAGAACATATTAAGGAACAGTGTCTGCAGAATATCGTCGCGGTGGTGGCCAAGAGCGATTTTCGTGGCTCCCAGTTCGGTGGCAGTACGGTAGAGGATCCCGCGGCGCAGGCGAGAGCAGAGCGAGCAGGTAGTTTTTCCTTCCGGGATCTTCTCTTTAACGATACCGTACGTATTCTCTTCAACGATTTTGTATTCAACGCCCAGCTGTTCGAGATACGCGGGCAACACATGCTCCGGAAAACCTGGTTGTTTTTGATCCAGATTCACCGCGACAAGGCTGAAATTCACCGGCGCGCTCTGCTGCAGGTTGCGCAGAATTTCAAGCATCGTGTAGCTGTCCTTGCCGCCAGAGAGGCAAACCATAATGCGGTCGCCTTCTTCAATCATGTTAAAATCGGCGATGGCTTCACCGACGTTCCGGCGCAGGCGTTTCTGTAATTTATTCAGATTGTATTGTTCTTTTTTATTAACCGATTGATTCTCTGACATTATTTCATATCTCTGGTGTCGCCGGGGGTATGACAATGGCAAACCATAAAGGAGCGTATCGCATCAGGCATGCCAGGGTGTGGCGTGTATGGTACGGATTCTCGCGCCGAATGCCAGTGCGTTTTTGCCGTCGGCAGCGGCGGATGAAAGCAAAATGATAAGATTTATCTAAAAAAAGAATTTACTCAGACTCCATCAAATATCCCGTTATTGCCTTTCCCACAATCCATGGCGTAACCCTAAGGTAAATTTACTGCTATTTATTCACCAGCAATAGGAGAATTCCTCTTTATTAATCTGAATCAGCGATCATTAACGCGTTAGTGATAGTCTGTAACTATCAAATGCTCTTGCACCGATCATTTTAAACGATTTTATTCTATTATTTACCTGTGTAATTCTCTGGCAATATTTTAAAACAAAATACAGGATGTGCGGGAGCAAGGATTGTCATCGAACCAATGTTATGAATTCATGTTGGAACCCGTCATAACACGTTCCGGGGAAATACATTCCTGGGAACTAAAAAAGCAATCTGGTTATGTTAAGGTATTCTCCGGTAATAACTCAGAGGAGAATGTGTTTAACTTCGTCCCGGTGCGAGAGACGGCTTCTCTGGAAAGAGCGTTAGATTACGTTTTTTCTCTGCCAACAGACATCACAGACACTTCACTCGTTACCCTTAACATTGGTGACGATGGGGCAGATTATATTCTCAATAATCCCGCCATTGTGAAGTTTTTATTACACCATTCCTTTTTGCGGCTTAGCATTGACAGCGAGTTTTCTGAATTCAGGCCAAACTCGTCAATGATGAGGCTCCGAAAGTTGTCGCAACTTTGCCCGTTATGGATTGACAGTTTCGGCGAGGGCTCCACCAGTTTGACTTTGCTGACCCGAATGCCATTTGAATATATTAAAATCGCCCCACCTTTTTTCCACTCACATTTAAATACCCATAGCCTCCGCCATATCGTATCCCATGCCTCGCAGGTCTGTCATGGCGCGATTGTCTGCGGCATCAATAACGAAGAGCAACTGAAAGCCTGCTGGGCCGCGGGCGCGGTTGCCGGGCAGGGCGATTACTGGCAAAAGCGGCAATTTGGTGAGTGTCATTAATCTGCCATCAGCCCGAGACTGATGGCACCAGGCACCAGTAAAATAAACGTCCAGATAAATGCAGAACTGATATTGGCCAGCTGGAACTGACGGTGCGTTACGCCAGACATTCCACTGGCCAGTGGCACCGTTGCCCGCAGAGGTGAAATAAATCTGCCGAGAAATACAGCATATATTCCCCAGCGCTGCAAAAATACACGGCTTTTTTCCATAATCGACAGCTTAAGCCAGCGCCAGTGCCGAATACGGTGATAATAGTATTTCCCGATCCACCAGGAGAGCCAGAATCCGCTTATTGCCCCCAGACTCGCCATAGCCCACATAATCGCAAATAGCCCGACATTCCCGGCCGAGAGAGGACCCAGCAATAACAGGCCGGAAGTCCCGGGGATCACCAGCGAAACAATGGCGCAGGATTTAGTAAACGTCAGCAGAAAGACAATGAGGCTAATCAGCACGGTGTGCTGCTGAGCAGTGTTGATGAGTTGATTAACCACATCGGCCATTAATGCTAACCTCATAAAAATAATGGTTTTTGAAGTTAGTATAAGCGCAGAAAATTAAACCGTAGCGAAACAGGAGAAGCCGAAATAAGACCTTGTGAAAAACGAATAGCCCGAATATCACTTCGGGCTATTTTGATTGCATTGTTGTTATTATTCTGAAGGCGCTTTTTCTGCTTTGCCTGCCAGTTGTGCAAGGAAGTCATAACGTTTTTGCAAATCAGCGGCGGCATCTTTCCACAATTGCTCTGCAAGCTCTGGCTGTTGCACGTTGAGGCGACGGAAACGCTGCTCATTCATCAGTGTTTCCGCCAGCGCATCTGACGGCGGGCGGGAGTCAAGCGCCAGCGGCAGTTTCCCTTCATCGGCACGACGCGGGTCGAAGCGATACAGGGGCCAGAAGCCAGTGGCAGTCAACTGACGCATCTGGTCGTGGCTCAACGCCAGGTCATAACCATGCTCTTCACAGGGGCTGTAAGCGATAATAAGCGACGGCCCTGGATACGCCTCCGCCTCCTGAATCGCTTTTACTGTCTGGTTAAGCTGCGCGCCCAGTGAGATCTGCGCGACATACACATGACCGTACATCATCATGCTGACGCCCAGATCTTTGCGCGCTTTGCGCTTGCCGTGTTCGCCAAATTTAGTGACCGCTCCGAGCGGCGTGGCTTTCGAGGCCTGGCCGCCGGTATTGGAATAGCATTGCGTATCGAGCACCAGAATATTGACGTTCTCGTTCAGACTGAGCACGTGATCCAACCCACCAAAACCAATGTCGTACGCCCAGCCATCACCGCCGATAAGCCAGATGGATTTTTCCACCAGTGCGTCGGCATCAGTGAGTAGCTCCTGCGCGCCTTCAATGCCCACCAGATGCTGGCGCAATGCGGCAACCTGTTCACGGCGCTCATCCGGAGTAGCCTCCGCATGCAGGGCGTCATTCAGTGCCGAGGGGAGTTTATCGGCAAAGGTGTCGAGCAGACGCATGACACGCTGGCGATGCTGATCGACCGTGAGACGGAAGCCGAGGCCAAATTCTGCGTTATCTTCAAACAGCGAGTTGGCCCAGGCCGGACCGCGCCCGTTGGCATCGGTGGTGTATGGCGTCGAAGGGAGATTACCGCCGTAAATTGACGAACAACCAGTGGCGTTAGCAATGAGCATGCGATCGCCATACAGCTGCGTCAACAGCTTGATGTACGGTGTTTCGCCGCAGCCGGAACAGGCACCGGAATATTCAAACAGCGGGGTAATGAGCTGTGATGTCCGGATATCAATGCGCTCAAGCGTACTGCGGTCGATTTCCGGCAGGTCGAGGAAAAAGTCATAATTCACTTTTTCCTCTTCCACATGCTCCAGGCGTGACATCATATTGATGGCCTTGATCTCCGGGTTCTGTCGGTCTTTCGCCGGGCAGACTTCAACGCACAGATTACAGCCAGTGCAGTCTTCAGGCGCAACCTGCAGGACGTACTTCTGTCCGCGCATATCGCGGGATTTAACGTCCAGCGAGTGCAGGCTGGCGGGCGCGTTTTCCATCGCGTCAGGCGACACGACTTTGGCGCGAATCGCGGAGTGTGGGCAGGCGGCAACGCAGTGGTTACACTGGGTGCACAGATCTTCTTTCCAGATGGGGATCTCTTCAGCGATGTTGCGTTTTTCCCAGCGGGTTGTGCCCATCGGCCAGGTGCCGTCCGGTGGCAGCGCGGAGACGGGCAGTGCATCGCCAAGCCCCGCCAGCATAGCGGCGGTCACGGTTTTGACAAAGTCGGGTGCCGCGTCGGAAACCACTGGCGGTCGATACGGGCTGTCAGTATTGACGGGCTGCAGCGGTACTTCAGCGAGAGATTCCCTTGCCAGCGCCAGCGCCTGCCAGTTGCGCTCGACGAGATCCTGCCCTTTGCTGCTGTAGCTTTTCGCAATCGCGCCCTGCAGTTCTGTCAGCGCGCTGTCACCAGGCAGGATTTGCGTCAAATGGAAGAAGGCCATCTGCATAACGGTATTAATGCGCGCGGCGAGACCGCATTCACGGGCGATTTTAGCAGCGTTAACCACATAAAAGCGGGCTTCCTTCTGATTCAGGACGGCCTGAACATCCTGCGGCAGGCGCGGCCAGACCTCATCAGCGCTGTACGGTGTATTGAGAAGGAAGATCCCGCCGGGCTTCAGGCGCTCGGCCATCGGGTATTTATCAATAAACTGCAACTGGTGGCAGCCGACGAAATCGGCCTGTGAGACCAGATACGCCGAACGAATCGGTTGCTCGCTGACGCGCAAATGCGAAACTGTCAGGCCACCGGCCTTTTTGGAGTCATAAACGAAATAGCCCTGCGCGTACCACGGCGTCGAGTTACCAATGATTTTGATGTTATTTTTAGTCGCCGACACGCTGCCGTCGCTGCCAAGACCATAAAACAGTGCTTCCAGCTTCGCGGTTGCAGGGAGGGTATTTTCCGGCAGCGGCAGGGAAAGGTTGGTGACATCGTCGTAAATCCCGACGGTAAAGCGCGGCTTGGGATTTGCCTGGCGCAACTCCTGAAATACCGCAAGCACGCACTCCGGACCAAACTCTTTTGATGACAACCCATAACGACCACCAATTACTCTCGGCAGGGTTTCACGCTCGCCGCGGTTAAAGGCTTCCGCCAGTGCGGTCATCACATCAAGATAAAGCGGCTCAGCATGCGCGCCCGGCTCTTTAGTGCGATCAAGCACCGCCACTGATCGGGCCGTTTCGGGCAACGCCTCCAGCAGATGTTGCGCTGAGAAAGGGCGGTAGAGGCGGATTTTCAGCACGCCGATTTTTTCGCCGCGGGTCAGCAATTCGTCCACCACCTCTTCGCAAGTACCGATGGCCGAGCCCATCACCACAATCACCCGTTCTGCCTGTGGATGCCCGTAATATTCAAACGGCTTGTACTGGCGACCGGTGGCGGCAGCGAAATCGTCCATCGCCTGCGTAACATGATCATAAACCGCGTTGTACCACGGGTTAGTGGCTTCGCGCGACTGGAAGTAGGTATCCGGGTTCGCTGAGGTCCCGCGGATCACCGGATGCTCCGGATTCAGCGCACGGGCCCGGTGCGCGTCGATGGCTGTCTGCGGCATCAGGCTGAGCAGGGTGTCATCGGCCAGTGGCACGATTTTGTTGATTTCGTGCGAGGTGCGGAAACCATCAAAGAAGTGAATAAAAGGCACGCGACTATTGAGCGTCGCTATCTGCGAAATCAGCGCAAAATCCTGCGCCTCCTGCACGCTGCCCGCGCACAGCATCGCACAACCGGTTTGTCGCACGGCCATCACGTCAGAGTGATCGCCAAAAATCGACAGGGCATGGGTGGCTACCGTACGGGCCGCAACATGGAGGACAAACGGCATTAACTGACCCGCCAGCTTGTATAGCGTGGGGATCATCAGCAACAGGCCCTGAGAGGAGGTAAAAGAGGTGGACAGCGCTCCGGTCTGCAATGCGCCGTGAACCGCCGCGATTGCCCCGGCTTCAGACTGCATCTCGACCACGCGAGGCGTATCGCCCCACACATTCTTAAGCCCGTTACCTGCCCAGGCGTCAGCCTGTTCCGCCATCGTTGAACTGGGCGTAATCGGGTAGATGGCGATAACTTCACTGGTACGAAACGCCACCGAAGCAACCGCGCCATTACCGTCAATTGTGATCATATGATTTCCAGTGCTATCTAATGTGTTGAATAATAAAGTTTTACTTTATAGCCATAACCTATCGGGTTCCCCCTGGCGTAAACACCGCAAATACCCACTTTCCCTGTGTGTCATACATCATTCTGGCAGAAGACTGCTCTGTTCGCGTCGCAATTAATGTCCAGCCGTTCTGTGGCATGCACCCCGGTACCCACACAAAAAAAAGACAACCCGCCATACCAGCGGGTTGTCTTTTTAGTACGCTTAACCAGAACGCTTCATGGCAAATATCATAATCAGGATGTTGGCGTCTCATCGAATGATTTCTTGCCATGTCGCTTTTGGTATTCGTTGCAGGTTGAAATCATTTTATGTGCTGCGTCTTTTAATAAAGAAAGCATCAGATCATCATAATCGACGTAGAAACGTGTTGTTTCTGTTTCAGTTTTCAGTTCGCCAATGGTGGTTATCTCAGTCATCAACTTTTGTTTAGCAGAATCGATATCCGTATTAGCCTGTTTCACCTTTTTAGATAAGCTGACGAAGAAGTCCTGAACTGATTTTAGCTTTTTCTTTAACTCAGGGATTAATTTACCCTCCACGATGCCAGCAGCAATGGAATAGGAAACGATTAATCCAAAGGGGCCTGCGACAACGCCGGCCGCCGCACCGCCGTAGGCTTCCTTGCGGATTTTATCGACCTGAGAATTGAAATAGCTACTTTTTTCTGAGAAATCATTGGTTAACTGGCTATCCAGCGCCAGCAGCTTTCCAGATGCTGAGTTAAAGCTCTGGGAGCTTATCAGGAGAGATTTTTGGGCATTGCTGAGTTTTTTGATACCGTCATCTAATACCTTAATGAGAATGTCTTTTTGGGCAGCGGCTTTTTTTTCATTATATTCATTAAATAATGAAATATAAGCTGCCAGTAATTGTGAAGCGACGCCGCACCATTCATAGACCGTTTGTGTTGCTTCAAAGTACTTATCCTGGCTGTCCATCAGTAGTGTTTTAATATCGCCAACTAAAACGGAGGCAGCCTGTGAGTATTCGTTCTTGAAACGGCTTAATTCTTTTACCGTCTCATCAAACGTCTTCCATGGTATGACTTGATCTAAGTATTTGTTATAGAGATCTAATGCGCTATCTGCTGTTTCGATTGCGGTTTTAACGACTTCTACGGTTTGTCCTGCCGTCATATCAGTCATAATGATTCTCCTCCTGGAGTTATTTATCCCTGACAGTGCCTTTGATCTATATAATTTGATAGTTGCTCAATGAATTTATGTCAATATTGTACTGGGGTTTAGCATGACAAATATCAATCAATTGTTGGTTAGTTTTTTATTTTCACATTAAACTATTGTTTTTAATAGTGATAATAATCGAGCGATATTTTTGTATTTGCGAATGATGCAATATGTCCGGTAATTATTCAAAAATGCATTATATAAAAAATAATCATTGCCCTTTATTAAAGAATAGCCTGTTCTGTTATGCCGTAAATGATTAGCAATACTGCAGGGCGTTGCGGATGAGAGCAAGGAAATGGAAAAAATCGCAAAAAAATGTTTCTGTAGCGCATAAAACCGCAATCTGGCTCTCGACGTCAGGCGTTGCGCTGCCTATGATGCATAGGATTTTGCTGATATTGAGGGGAGAGAAAAAGATGCGTGCAGCTTTTTTAGTGGGATGCGCCGTGTTGTTGTTGTCAGCCTGTAGCAACGAACCCGTACAGCAGGCAACCGCCGCGCATGTCGCGCCAGGGATGCGAGCAGCAATGTCTGACACCGGACAGGCAAATTGTGCAATGGTTGGTGGCTCGTTGTCTGTTGCCCGTCAACTGGATGGCTCAGCGATTGGCATGTGTGCATTACCCAATGGCAAAAGATGCGGAGAGCAGGCTCTTGCCACCGGGACGTGCGGCAACTACTAATTCACCCGATCCGACAGTCTGTACACCAGTGTTTGCTCAGCCGTTGCCAGTGTTAGCTGGTCACCGGTCAGGTCTACCTGTGCCCCTTTGCTGAGCATGGCGCTCAGGATCTTGTCCAGCTCGTTGCGCTGTGCGTCGGCACACATCATGCGCGTCATCGCCAGGTTTTTCGCTTTCAGTTCACCCTCGGACAGTTTCCCCTGGCCCGTAAAGCGATTGCACATGCTGCCGGAGAGATGCATTTTCTCTCCGAAACTGAGTTCCGGCGGATTTTTCCCAGCCGGGGCAGGCTTGCCGTTCACG
This sequence comes from Trabulsiella guamensis ATCC 49490, assembly GCF_000734965.1. GTDB lineage: Bacteria > Pseudomonadota > Gammaproteobacteria > Enterobacterales > Enterobacteriaceae > Trabulsiella > Trabulsiella guamensis. Next base: position 17,138 of record NZ_JMTB01000034.1, on the reverse strand, counting down.
CTTTCCAGCACAAAACGATGATGTTCTAACTGTGACGCGTTGACAGTGACTTTGCTGGTGTTAACACAACCTGCCAGCAGCATCCCCGCTGCTAACAGCAAAATGGTCTTGCTCATTAATACTTCCTTTTTATTCACTACATGAATACTTCAGAGGGAGTGTAACTCTATCGTTTGTTGCGTCTTTGAGGATTATCTGAAAGTGCTCCCCCGGCGCGGGGGAGCGGGCAGGCGAGGCGGTTATACCAGGGCGTTCGGGCAGGTGTCGCCGCTTTCAATCTGGCGCAGATTTTCCAGGGTGGTTTCCGAAATGCTGGTCAGCGCTTCGGCAGTCAGGAAGGCCTGATGACCAGTAAACAGCACGTTGTGGCAGGCTGACAGGCGGCGGAAAACATCATCCTGGATAACGTCATTGGATTTGTCTTCGAAAAACAGGTCGCGTTCGTTTTCATAGACGTCCATTCCCAGCGCGCCGATTTTCTGGGTCTTCAGCGCTTCAATCGCTGCCTGGGAGTCGATCAGGCCGCCGCGACTGGTGTTGATTACCATCACGCCATCTTTCATCTGCTCGAATGCCGTCTGGTTCAGCAGGTGATAGTTTTCCGGCGTCAGTGGACAATGGAGCGAAATGACATCTGACTGGGAAAACAGCGTCGGCAGGTCAACGTACTCTACGCCAATATCGAGAGCCGCGGCGCTCGGGTACGGATCAAACGCCAGCAGGCGCATACCAAACCCTTTCAGGATCCGCAGGGCGGCGACGCCGATTTTGCCGGTACCGATGATCCCGGCGGTTTTGCCGTACATGGTGAAGCCGGTCAGCCCTTCCAGGGAGAAGTTGGCATCACGGGTGCGCTGGTAGGCACGATGGATACGGCGGTTCAGCGTCATCATCATGCCAATCGCGTGTTCTGCCACGGCCTCCGGCGAATAGGCCGGAACGCGTACCACGCGCAGGCCAAGCGCTTTCGCCGCATCGAGGTCGACGTTATTAAACCCGGCGCAACGCAGCGCGATATATTTAACGCCATGTTTTTTCAGCTCTTCAAGAACCGGACGGCTGCCGTCGTCATTCACGAAGATACACACGGCTTCACATCCGTTGGCCGTTTTTGCCGTCTTCTCGGTTAAGAGGAAGTCGAAAAATTCGAGTTCAAAGCCATATGTGTTATTAACCTCTTGCAAATACTTTTTATCGTATTGCTTTGTGCTGTAAACGGCGATTTTCATAAGGCTTTCCTCCAGTGATTTATAGCGTCACGGTAGCATACTAAGAAATTTCTTACAATTTTTGAAGTGCTTTGTAATCAAATGGTTATATGTTGTTAATCCGTGTAATTAAAACGTTATCAATGTCTGTAAGCATAAACCTGAATGGGCGATGCCGTGTCCGAAAGCATGTTTGGGTCTTTCAAGGCGACGCGCTCTGCGTTAGCATTCTGTGATCAAGGTAACGCTTTCTGCTTCAGGAAGCTATCAATGGACGAACGGGAGTAACACGTGTTTGCGGAGTTTGGCGTTTTAAGCTACTGGACCTACCTGATTGGCGCGATTTTTATCATTCTGGTTCCCGGACCCAATACTTTCTTTGTTCTTAAAACCGGTGTGGCACATGGGATCCGCAAAGGCTATCTGGCGGCGCTGGGCGTCTTTATTGGTGATGCTGTGCTGATGTTCCTCGCTTATGCGGGAGTCGCGACGCTGATTAAAACCACGCCAGTGCTGTTTAACATCGTCCGTTATCTTGGCGCCATGTACCTGTTGTGGCTGGGCGGCAAAATGCTCTACGCCACGCTGACCCAGCGCGACAAACACATCGCAGACAACGCGGAGCCGGGCAGCGCTATCCTCAAGCGTGCGCTGGTACTCAGTCTGACTAACCCGAAAGCGATTCTGTTTTACGTCTCATTCTTTGTGCAGTTTATTGATGTTGACGCCGCCAGCCCGGGCATCGCGTTCTTCATTCTCGCCCTGACGCTGGAACTGGTGAGCTTCCTCTACCTGAGCTTCCTTATCGTCTCCGGTTCTTTCGTCACGCGCTACGTAAAAACCAAAAAGAAACTGGCGAAAATCGGTAACAGCCTTATTGGTCTGGTCTTTGTCGGTTTCGCCGCACGTCTGGCGACGCTGCAGTCCTGATCGGCACTACGGGTATTCGCAAAAGTGCGCATCTGGCGCGGCGTTGCGAATACCCCGGCTGCATCTATCCTTAAACGGGCCGTGACTTCAACTGGCCTGGCGAACATGCCACAATACCAACTCTGTCCGGTCAGAATAACAATACAGCAGGATATTCGTTGCCCATGAAGGGTCGCTATAAAGCCGCCATTGCGTTGCTTGTGATATTTTTTATTCTTCCCCTGGCGCTGCTGTTAACCCTGACGCGCTGGGTGCCTACGCTCGCGGGGATCTGGCTGCCAGCCGGTACCCGCATCGCGCTTGATGACAGCCCGCGTCTGACCCGCTCAGCGGTTAAAATCCCCTCTCTACGTTACCTGGTCGGCGACTGCGAACTGGCGCGTTTGTCTGGCGCAGAAATTACCCATCCCAGCCGCTGGCAACTGCATATCGCCTCATTAGATGTGGATTCCGTCTGCCTGAGTAAATTGCCGGAAAGCGAGGCCACGCCCGGTGCGCCGCGAACGCTGGCGGAATGGCAGTCAATGCTACCCAACAGCTGGCTGACCATTGATCGTCTGACACTCTCTCCCTGGCAGCAGTGGCAGGGAAAACTGAGCGTCGCCTTAACGCCCGCAATCCAGGACATAACTTATCAGGGCGAGGCGGTCTCACTACGGGCGCGTCTGAAAGGGCAGGCGCTGACCGTCAGTGAATTCGTAGCGAAAACGGTGGAAGGGCAGCCGCCGGTGAAGCTGGTCGGAGATTTCACCCTGCCGCTGGTTCCTGACGGTTTGCCGGTCTCTGGTCATCTTTATTCCTCGTTTGAGGTACCACAGGGACCAGGGCTGGTGGATGCGGAACTGCTCTGGGAGAAGAACCGGGGGCAGCTTATTGTGACTGCCAGTGGTGATCCTGACCCACTTCTCGACCTCCCCTGGGAAATCAGTGAACACCTGGCGACCATTAGCGACGGGCGCTGGCGCTGGCCGTACCAGGGGCAACCGCTCAGCGGTCGAGTGGCGCTGAAAGCGGAGCAGTGGCAGCAGGGGCTCGACACGATGCAAATCAGTGGTCGTCTTAACGTGCTGACGCAAGGCGATGCAGGTAAGGGCAATGCCGTTCTGACCTTCGGCCCAGGGAAACTGAGCGCGGACAACAGCGCCATGCCGATGCAGCTCACCGGCGAAGCCAAACAGGGCGATCTCATTTTTTACGCAAAGCTGCCCGCAGAGCTCAGCGGTCCATTGACTTCCCCGCAACTGGCGTTTGAGCCGGGTGCATTATTGCGTTCTCGTGGGCGCGTGATTGACTCACTGAATATTGATGAAATCCGCTGGCCGCTGGCGGGCGTCAGGGTCACACAACAGGGCGTGGACGGGCGGCTGCAGGCCATCCTGCGGGCGCATGAACAGGAGATGGGGGACTTTACCCTCCATCTGGATGGTAAAGCGGATAACTTCCTGCCGGACAAAGGCACCTGGCGGTGGCGGTACTGGGGCGACGGTAATTTCACGCCGATGCAGGCGCGCTGGGACGTCGCCGGAACCGGCATGTGGCGCGACAGCGCCATCGTGCTGAATACGCTTTCTACCGGGTTTGACAAGCTGGAATATGGCACAATGCGGGTCAGCGAACCGCGCCTGACGCTGGATGAGCCTGTTGAGTGGCAGCGTGACGAACAGCATCCCAAATTCACCGGCGCACTGTCGTTTGATGCAGGGCCGACCACCTTCACCGGTGGCAGTGTGCTGCCGCCATCGACGCTGAAATTCAGCGTTACCGGGCGCGATCCGACGTATTTCCTGTTTAAAGGTGATCTCCATGCCGACAGGATCGGCCCGATCCGCCTGCACGGGCGCTGGGACGGCGAACGTCTGCGAGGTGAAGCCTGGTGGCCGAAACAGTCACTGACAGTTTTTCAGCCGCTGGTGCCACCGGAAACGAAAATGACCCTTCGCAACGGGGAATTGTATGCGCAGGTCGCCTTTTCCGCCGCGGCTGATCAGGGATTTGAAGCGGGCGGTCATGGCGTGCTGAAGGGCGGTAGCGCCTGGATGCCGGATAACGAAATCAACGGCGTTGATTTTGTGCTGCCATTCCGTTTTAGCGAGGGGACCTGGCAGCTCGGCACGCATCGGCCGGTGTCGCTGCGCATCGCCGAAATCATCAACCAGGTTACCGCAAAAAATCTGACGGCGGATCTGCAGGGCAGCTATCCGTGGAGTGAGGAAAATCCGTTATTGCTGAGCGATGTCAGCGTCGACATTCTCGGCGGGCAGCTCACCATGCAGCAGTTGCAGATGCCGCAGCATGACGCCGCGCTACTGCGTCTGCAGAACATCTCTACCAGCGAACTGATAAGCGCAGTGAATCCGAAGCAGTTTGCCATGTCCGGCCCGGTCAACGGCGCATTGCCATTGTGGCTGAACAATGAAAAATGGATTATTAAAGATGGCTGGCTGACCAACCCGTCGGCAATGACGCTACGCATTGATAAAGACACCGCCGATGCTGTTGTGAAGGATAACATCGCCGCCGGAGCGGCCATCAACTGGTTGCGTTATATGGAAATTTCCCGCTCGTGGACCCGTATTAATTTGGACAATCTGGGCCTGCTGACGTTAACGGCGACGATTACTGGTATCAGCCATGTGGAAGGCAAAAGCAATACAGTGCATCTGAATTATAGCCATGAAGAAAACGTCTTCGACCTGTGGCGCAGCCTGCGTTTTGGTGACAATTTGCAGGCGTGGCTTGAACAAAATGCGGCGCTACCCGCGCCACGCTGCTCAGGCGGCAAGGAATGTAAGGAGCAACAACAATGAAAGTGTTAACAGTCCTGCTGTGCGCACTGGCGGCTATGATGCTGACAGGCTGCACGCCGCGCATTGAAGTCGCCGCGCCAAAGGAGCCGATTACCATCAATATGAATGTCAAAATTGAACATGAGATCCATATCAAGGTGGATAAAGACGTTGAAAACCTGCTGAAATCGCGCAGCGATCTTTTCTGAGGTGCCGATGAATAAATTACTACTGGCAACGTTATTTGGCCTGAGCCTGATGAGCACCTCAGCGCAAGCGCTGACCCTCACCGAGGCCAGGCAGCAGGGGCGCGTGGGCGAAACCTTGAGTGGTTATCTGGCGCCCGTCGCGCAGGATAAAGAGACTCTGGCGCTGGTGAAAAGCATCAACGATGCGCGCAGTGAAAGCTATCAACAGCTTGCGGACAGCAATAATCTGCCGGTTGATGAAGTGGCGAAAATGGCCGGAAAAAAGCTGGTAGCTCGCGCGCAGCCAGGCGAGTACGTAAAAGGTCTTAACGGTAAGTGGTTAAAGAAATAGCTAACGGTAACGCTTGCGGTATTCCCCTGGCGATAACCCGAAGCGCTGTTTAAACGCCGTAGAAAAATGGCTGTGGTCAGTAAAGCCCCAGCTGTAACCAATCCCCGCCAGTTTTTCATCATCGTGCGCATTGCGCAGCGATTGGGCGCAGAGGTCAAGCCGACGATTTTTGATGTACTGTGCCACCACCAGCCCTTTATCCGCAAACATCCGGTACAGACTACGTACTGACATGCCTGTTTCACTGGCCAGCCATTCCGGACGCAACTGCTCTGACTGAATGTATTCATCAATTAGCGCCATGATTTTCTGAAACTGCCGGTCGCGGCGCGAGGGTCTGGCGTCCAGTTGATGCAGCACCGGGCGCAGCAGGCAGATAATGGCTTCCAGCGCAGCCTCGCTTTCGTTCTCATTCATCTCCGGGCTGGTCATGCTTTCCTGAAGCAGACGGTGACTCAGTTGCACCATCGGCAAATGGTTTGGCAACCGCTCTGCGCTACTAATTTCTCTCAGATGTTCCAGTTTCTGGCGTGGCAATAACAGCGACACCTGACGCGACGTTTGCTGCCAGTAAAACGAGCAGGGGCGCGCGGCATCGATAAGCGTGATATCGCCCGCTTCGAGGATCACCTGCCGGTTATCCTGTTCCATCACTGCCTGTCCCTCGAGCTGAAACACGGTATAAAACCAGGCATCATTGCCGCGCTTAATCTCTTCCCGCGAGCGGTACAAATTCACGCCACGGGTGGTCACCGTGCTCAGTTTTAACCCCCGCGCATACCCGGAGTCGATCTCACCGTAAAACTTTCCGTCCAGCGGACGTGCGGCAAAGTTTCCACATAGCTGGTTGACCTTCGCCAGCCATGCCCGGTAACTCTCTTTGTCGTCTGCCTGTGTCATAGACCATCCAGATGGGAAAATTGTTTTAATATTGTTACTGTTATGTTGATTAAAACAACCCTATGTCAGCATCTATATGAAAGAACTATTACCCCCGGCACACTTTTACTGCACAAAAAATGCCGTTTGCAGCGCCTGTCACAGTGGCAAAAACGAATGTCAGAGAGAAAAAAGCGCGATCCGCTATCCCCCCCTAGACTGAATGCACTATTGGTGAAAATAAGGAGTGGGTATGTCCGGTTCTCAGGTCGCAACGCTTGCCAGCGTGCAGATTTTTCTGGATCGTCAGCATGGTCTCTATATCGATGGTGGACAGCAGGCGGCTCAAAGTGAAAAGCGCTTAACGATCTACAACCCGGCCACCGGTGAGCCCATCGCCACCACCGCAGATGCCAGCACTGCCGATGTCGATAAAGCGGTGATGTCAGCATGGAAAGCGTTCGTCGCCCGCACATGGGCAGGGCGCTTACCGGCAGAACGCGAGCGCATTCTGTTGCGTTTCGCCGATCTGGTTGAGCAGCACACGGAAGAGCTGGCGCAGCTCGAAACCCTTGAACAGGGGAAATCGATTCACATTTCCCGTGCTTTTGAAGTGGGCTGTACCCTTAACTGGATGCGCTATACCGCAGGGTTGGCGACAAAAATCACCGGCAGCACGCTGGATGTCTCTATCCCGATGCCGGAAGGGGCGCGCTACCAGGCGTGGACGCGTAAAGAGCCTGTCGGCGTAGTCGCCGGGATCGTGCCATGGAACTTCCCGTTAATGATTGGCATGTGGAAGGTGATGCCAGCACTGGCATCAGGTTGCTCCATCGTCATTAAACCGTCGGAAACCACGCCGCTGACGCTGCTGCGTGTGGCCGAACTGGCGACCGAAGCGGGGATCCCGGATGGTGTGTTCAACGTGGTGACCGGCAGTGGCAGCGAGTGCGGTACCGCGCTGACCTCGCATCCGCAGGTGGCAAAAGTGAGCTTCACCGGTTCAACGGCGACCGGTAAGCAGATCGCACGCAGCGCCGCCGACCGTTTAACCCGCGTCACGCTGGAGCTCGGCGGTAAAAACCCGGCAATTGTACTGAAGGATGCTGACCCCCAATGGGTTATTGAAGGGCTAATGACCGGCAGTTTCCTCAATCAGGGACAGGTGTGTGCCGCCAGCTCACGGATCTACATCGAAGCGCCGCTGTTCGACAATCTGGTGAGCGGTTTTGAACAGGCGGTGAAATCCCTGAACGTCGGGCCGGGCATGTCCGAAACGGCGAATATTAACCCGCTGGTATCCCGGGCGCACTGCGACAAAGTGCAGGCGTTCCTGCAGGAAGCGCAGCAAAATAATGCCGAGCTGTTGAGCGGCAATGCCGGGCCGGGGGGCAATGGTTATTACGTGGCGCCGACGCTGGTGGTAAACCCTGACGCCAGTCTGCGCCTGAACCGTGAAGAGGTGTTCGGCCCGGTGGTGAATCTGGTACGCGTCGCCGACGGCGAAGAGGCGCTGCGACTGGCGAATGACACTGAATACGGACTGACCGCCAGCGTCTGGACGCGAGACCTGTCACATGCGCTGTCTTACAGCGATCGACTGCAGGCGGGAACCGTGTGGATCAACAGTCACACGCTGATCGACGCCAACCTACCGTTCGGCGGCATGAAACAGTCCGGCACCGGCCGCGATTTCGGCCCCGACTGGCTGGACGGCTGGTGTGAGACGAAGTCGGTGTGCGTGCGGTATTAACGGTCTGAATCAACAAAGGGGCTTGCGCCCCTTTCTTTATTTCTGCTTTTCCCCAAGCGTCGGGGTTTCATCGAAGAAGTTCCACGGTTTCAACAGCGCATGCACCCATTCTGTTGGCATGATTGGCCACTCTTCGGCGCGGGCGACGTGAGTCGTGCCGGTGGTTACCCACACCACATCATCATGATTATCCAGTGACTCGTTGTCCTTACTGTACAGCCCCAGCCCGGTATCGTGCGTCGAGCGGTTCGGGTATTTGCCTTCAGGGAAACGCTCGTTCGGATGATAGCGCGTCACCCACAACTGTTTATCCATAAAGCTCAGACGATGGTAAATCCACTCATCCGGGGCAAATTTCGCACCGGTCGCCACCGGGTGTGTGCCGCCTGCGTAAGGGATAATCTGATACGACACCGGGTTACCCATACGATTTTCTTTCTGCGTATTGCTGAGCAAGCGGATGGTGCCGGGGTCAAATTTCTGCGCTGCCTGTTGTTCGCTGCCGATCGTGTACTGATTCACCTGCATGGTGCTGGTGCGCGGTCCGCCAGCGGTGTTTGGCTTCACTTCAGGATCCATCGCCACCAGCCGGTTGTTTTCGCCATCCACATCGAGGTCAAGACGGAAATTGTAGATATGCTGGTGCGTGGTGCCGACAATGTTATGGTCGATCAGCGTGCCATGGCGGGTATCGGCTTTCGCGGAGGGATCATGCATGGTTTTCGCTTTCACGCCTTTCACCGCTTCAATACCCGTCGCCCCGGCATCAATGCCGATGGTGCCGTTTTCGTGGAAGATCCAGTCAAAGATGTAATCATAATTGCCGACGGTGCTGATCCAGCGGATCACCAGTTCGCGGCGTTCGGTGCTGACGTTCGGTTTCCCCAGTTCCTGATGTTTATACTCCGGCCCGGCATAGCGTTCGAACACGGCGATAGCGCGGGGAATGTCCATCGGCACACCGGCATAGTCGGCAATGGTTTCATCAAGCAGCACGGCGTTGGACGGCGCATCTTTCCCGCGCACGATCGGCGAGGTCAGGGTACCCATACCGTAATCGCCGGAATCAAGATAGGCTTTGAAATACCAGCCGGTGTCCGGGTCGCCATAGGGGACGATCATCCCGCCGAGCGAACCTTCATACATGATTTTGCGTTTCTTGCCATTGTCGTTATACGTCACGGTTGACAGAATCGGCCCGACGCGCGAGTTCAGGCGCAGGTGGAAATCCCAGTTCTGCCAGTGGATCATATCGCCGGTAATGGTGTAGTTCTTTCCTTCAGGTTCGATGATCTCCAGCGGTTTCAGCGCTGGTTTCACGCGGTCACGGCCATCATACGGGCGAGGCGTCAGCGGTACCGGGATCACCGGGCCTTCCTCAATCTTAATGATCTTCTTCTGCTCGAGATCAACCACCGCTACCAGATTTTCAATCGGATGTGCCCAGTAATTGCCGTCACCAAAGTCGAGATAGCTGATGACTTTCAGTAGCCGTGCATCCTGTTTCAGACCATCTTTGCCGTCAAAATAGCCGACAGTCAGCGGGGTAGTAATGACCTTTTTCGGATCGTTGATACCGTGCTTTTTCAACACCTGCGCAAACTCGCTGCTGTTGTCGATGACATTCTGTACAGTGGCGAAATCATCCAGCAATACCATACCGTGTGCGTCTTTAATGGGTTGCCAGGAAGTTACTTTTCTATTCTGCAGGTCAACCACGCCTTCGATGACATGTTTACCGTCAAGCATGATAACATTGGCTTCGCGCGGAGCGCTGACCGCTTTGCCGGTGAGAGCAAAATCCCAGACCGCGGCTTTGTCGGGTTCACGCAGCGAAATCTCGGTAAAGCGGGTGTTAGGTTTGAAGTCCGGTGCGGCTTTGACAATTTCCACCGCCGCGCGGATCTCATCGGCGGTCAGCGAGTTGAGCGGATGCGGTTTCTTCTCGACCTGGAAGGTCTGATCCAGCCCGGACTGAAACACGTCGTTGATGAAGGTGTCGGAAACCCAGGCTTTATTCTCTTTCATCACCACCGGCACCTGCAGCGTTAGCGGCTTGCCGTTGACGATGGCGGTTTTCGCGCCCGGTTTAACTTTGACGTACGCGCCATCTTTGATCAGGGTAAAAACTTGAGCGTAATCATCCCACTGCACGTCAGCGCCAAATTCCTGTAGCGTTTTGTCCATCGGCACCATGTGTGCTTCACCGCCGTGGGCGAAGCCCGGAGACTGCCAGGAGCAACACAGCGCGACAGCCAGCGCCAGCGTCGTTCTGCGGGGAGAGAAAAAAGAGCGGCTTCCCATGTTTGACCTCGTCTTATTGTTTTGTTGTGTTGTGAGCGTTGTGACAACATTATCCTGACAGGCAGACGCGCAAAGGTGTTTGCCTGCTGCTGCCAGGTTGTTTGTCAGATGTGCCAGGTTGGGAAGTTTTTGCGTGCCGGGCAGGCGGAATGCTGCCCGGCAATGTTGCTGCGGATCAGAGGTCGCCTTTCTGACGCGCGACCAGTGTCAGGATGGAGTAGAGCGCCACTGTCTGCTGATGCTGATTGAAAATCTCGACGGCCCATTCCACCACGCCGGTCGGTTTCTCTTCAGCGGTTTTCTGCCGTTTCACCGTCTTGCGCTTACAGGTCAGGCGAACCTGAATGGTGTCGCCAGGTTTTACCGGCTCGATAAACCGCAGATTCTCCATGCCGTAATTGGCAATAACCGGTCCGACGCCATCATCCACGAACAGCCCGGCAGCAGCGGAAATCACGAAATAGCCATGCACCACACGCTCGCCAAACAATGATTCCGCTGCGGCAATTTTATCCATATGGGCGTAGAAGTGATCACCGCTCAGACAGGCAAAATTAACGATATCCGCTTCAGTCATGGTCCGGCGCGGTGTCAGCAGACTGTCGCCCGGCTGCAATTCTTCGAAATATTTACGGAACGGATGGATACGGTCTTCTGTCACTTGCGCACCGCGTACCCATTGCCTGCTGATGGCGGCGAGCATAGTAGGGCTTCCCTGAATTGCCGTACGCTGCATGTAGTGTTTTACCGCCCGCAGACCGCCCAGCTCTTCACCGCCACCCGCGCGCCCCGGGCCGCCGTGAACCAGTTGCGGCAGCGGTGAACCGTGTCCGGTAGATTCTTTCGAAGATTCTTCATTCAGTACCTGAATACGACCATGCGCACGTGCGGCACCGAGGATAAACGCACGCGCCAGTTCACCGTCAGCGGTAACCAGTGTTCCGGCGAGGCTGCCTTGCCCGGCACACGCCAGCGCCAGTGCATGATCGCGATCCTGACAGGGCATTAGTGTGGCGACAGGGCCAAAGGCTTCTGTCTCATGCACGGCAGGCGTCTCGTCCGGCTGCGGGCACCATAACAACGTCGGCGGGAAAAACGCGCCTGCGGCGTTAAGGTCGGCCTTACCACCGAGACGGATCTCACACCCCGCGGCGAGCAGTGTGTTCACGCGCTCCTGCACATCCTGACGCTGTTCAGCATTGACCAGCGCGCCCATTTTCACCCCCTCCTGCGCGGGATCGCCCACCGTGACTTTTTTCAGATGCGCAATCAACGCCTCACTGACCGCCTGCACCTGCGCCTGTGGCACGATGATACGGCGGATCGCAGTACATTTTTGTCCGGCTTTCGCCGTCATTTCCCGCACCACTTCGCGGATGAACAGGGCGAATTCCGGCTGTTCCGGCGTGACATCATCGCCAAGCACACAGCAGTTCAGGGAATCGGCTTCCATGGTGAACGGTATTGAATTTGCGACGATATTGGGATGAACGCGCAGCATCTGGCCGGTAGATGCCGATCCGGTGAAGGTCACCACATCCTGCGTATCGAGATGGTCAAGCAAATCTCCCGCGCTGCCGCAAATCAGGTTGATGGCGCCGTCCGGCACCAGACCACTGTCGACAATGGCTTTCACCATCGCCTGAGTGACCTGTGCCGTCGCGGTAGCGGGTTTGATGATGGCTGGCATGCCCGCCAGCCACGTTGGTGCGAGTTTTTCCAGCATTCCCCAGCAGGGGAAGTTAAAAGCGTTGATATGTACCGCGACGCCGGATTTTGATGTCAGCACATGGCGGGCGGCAAAACTGCCACCTTTCGATAACGGGATCAGATCATCTTCCGGCCACAGGGTGTCGTCCGGCAGTTCGCGGCTGCCGAGCCCGGCATAGGTAAACAACGTGCCGATGCCGCCTTCAATGTCCACCCAACTGTCGGCCCGCGTGGCGCCGGTTTGCGCGGACAGCGCGTAAAAGGTCTCTTTCTGCTCCAGCAGGTGGCGGGCGACAGCTTTGAGCATCGCCGCGCGCTCAATGAAGGTCATTGCCTGTAATGCTTTGCCGCCGTGCTCAATCGCAAAGCGTCGCGCCTTCGCCATGTCGAGACCTTCACTGCTCACTTCCCACAGCACGTCGCCGGTAATGGCGTGATGGATTTCGCGCGCACGACCGCGGCCTGCTTGCCACTCGCCGGATAAATAACTGGTTAACTGCTGCATCATCGATCTCCAAAGTGTTACGTTGCTTTGCATTACATAGTTTGATTATGAATCATAAAAATCAAGGATGAATTTAATAATTTATTAACAATGAGACCGCTGTCTTTATGTTCTAAAAAATTAACCTATTGAAAATACTTGACGTTAATAAATGGGTTGCGAGTGATGTCACAGAAAACATAAACATAATTTGTGTTTTTAGTTAACCGTTATGTAACTTTTATAAAGCAAAGTGATTCGCAATATCACGATAAGCGGGTTTAACTGGAATCATAAGGTGATGACGTGACAGAAGAGCAACGCTTTAACGAGCGCATCGCGCAGGAAACCGCCATCGAGCCGCAGGACTGGATGCCGGATGCCTATCGCCAAACGCTGATCCGCCAGATTGGTCAGCATGCGCATTCCGAAATCGTCGGCATGCTGCCGGAAGGGAACTGGATCACCCGCGCGCCGTCTTTGCGCCGTAAGGCCATTCTGCTGGCAAAAGTTCAGGACGAAGCCGGTCATGGCCTCTATCTCTACAGTGCCGCGGAAACCCTCGGCTGCGCCCGAGAGGATCTCTATCAGAAGATGCTCGATGGCAAGATGAAATACTCCTCGATTTTTAACTACCCGACGCTGAGCTGGGCGGACATCGGGGTGATCGGCTGGCTGGTGGATGGTGCCGCTATTGTTAACCAGGTGGCGCTGTGCCGGACCTCTTATGGGCCGTATGCGCGGGCGATGGTGAAAATCTGTAAAGAGGAGAGTTTTCATCAGCGCCAGGGATTTGAAGCTTGCGTGACACTGTCACAGGGCAGTGATGCCCAGCGTCAGATGCTACAGGACGCCATCAACCGCTTCTGGTGGCCGTCACTGATGATGTTTGGCCCGAATGACGACAACTCGCCGAACAGCGCCCGCAGCCTGGCGTGGAAAATCAAACGGCATTCTAACGATGAACTGCGTCAACGCTTCGTCGACAACACCATTCCCCAGGTGGAAATGCTGGGTATGACTGTGCCGGATCCGGATCTGCATTTCGACGAGGCCAGCGGCCATTACCGATTTGGTGAGATCGACTGGCAGGAATTTAACGAGGTGATTAACGGACGCGGCGTCTGCAATTACGAACGCATCGCCGCAAAACGCAAAGCGTGGGACGACGGTGAGTGGGTGCGCGAAGCTGCGCTGGCCCACGCGCAGAAACAACATGCCCGCCACGTCGCCTGAGGAGGATCATGATGAGCAATGTTTACTGGCCATTGTATGAAGTGTTTGTTCGCAGCAAACAGGGGCTTTCCCATCGTCACGTTGGCAGTCTGCATGCCGCAGACGATCGCATGGCGCTGGAAAATGCCCGCGACGCCTACACCCGCCGCAATGAAGGCTGTTCAATTTGGGTGGTAAAAGCCAGTGAGATCGTCGCCTCGCAGCCGGAAGAGCGCGGTGAGTTTTTCGACCCGTCAGAAAGCAAAGTGTACCGTCATCCGACGTTCTACACCATTCCTGACGGCATTGAGCATATGTGAGGTGGTGATGATAACGAACGACCCCATCGCCACTTACGCGCTGCGCCTCGGTGATAATTGTCTGGTACTGGCACAGCGGCTTTCCGCCTGGTGCGGCCATGCGCCGGAGCTGGAAATCGATCTGGCGCTCGCCAATATCGGTCTCGATCTGCTGGGGCAGGCGCGCAATTTTCTGACGTATGCCGCAGAACGCCATGGCGAGGGCGATGAAGACACGCTCGTTTTTTTCCGCGATGAACGCCAGTTTAGCAACCTGTTACTGGTTGAACAGCCGAATGGCAACTTTGCCGACACGATTGCCCGCCAGTATCTGATGGATGCCTGGCACGTCGCGCTGTTCAGCCGCCTGACCGCCAGCCGTGATCCGCAAATTGCCGCCATTGCCGCCAAAGCCATCAAAGAAGCGCGTTACCACCTGCGTTTCAGCCGCGGGTGGATGGTGCGTCTTGGACAGGGTACCGAACTGTCCACGCAGCGCATGCAGCAAGCGCTGGACAATGCCTGGCGCTTTACTGCCGAACTGTTTGACGCCGATGCGCTGGATATCGCGCTGAGCGAGCAGGGGATTGCAGTTGATCCGCGTACGCTACGCGCTGAATGGGAAACGGAAATCGCCAGGGGTTTTTGCGAGGCCGGACTTAACGTGCCCGCCGACGCGGCTTACCGTAGGGGCGGCAAGCAGGGGCTGCATACCGAACATCTCGGTCCAGTGCTGGCGGAGATGCAGTATCTGCAGCGAATGTATCCCGCGCAACAGTGGTAACCGGAGGTCAGCATGCAACGTCTCACCACCCTTGCCCCTGCCGAAGTGCATCAGATATGGGTGCTGCTGGGGCAAATTCCGGACCCGGAAGTGCCGGTGCTCACCATTACCGATTTAGGCATGGTGCGCCGCGTAGCGCAGCAGGGTGACGGCTGGGTGATTGGCTTCACGCCGACCTATTCCGGCTGCCCGGCGACCGAACATCTGCTGGGCGAAATCCGCCGAGTCATGACCGACAACGGCTATACGCCAGTGCACATTTCGCTGCAACTCGATCCGCCGTGGACCACTGACTGGATGAGTGCTGATGCCCGCGAACGGCTGCGTCAGTACGGCATCAGCCCGCCACAGGCCCATGCCTGCCATGCCGGGATCCCCGAAACGGTCAGTTGCCCGCGCTGTGGCAGCAATCACTCGACGCTTATCAGCGAATTCGGTTCGACGGCCTGCAAAGCGCTGTACCGCTGCGACAACTGCCGCGAACCCTTTGATTACTTTAAATGTATTTGAGGTTGCCATGACGACGTTCCATTCGCTTACGGTGGCAAAAGTTGAACCCGAAACCCGCGACGCGGTAACCATTACCTTTGCGGTGCCTGATGCGTTACAGGCGGCTTATGCCTTCCGCCCCGGTCAGCATCTGACGCTGAAAACCCGGCTGGGTAACGACGAGCTGCGCCGCTGTTATTCCATCTGCCGGGGGGCGCGGCCCGGTGAAATCAGCGTGGCGGTAAAAGCCATTGATGGCGGGCGTTTCTCGAACTATGCCCGTCAGGAGATTAAACAGGGCATGGTACTGGATGTCATGGTGCCGCAGGGATTGTTCGGCTATCAGCCACAGCCAGACCGCCGCGGTAACTATCTCGCCATCGCTGCCGGTTCCGGTATCACGCCGATGCTGGCGATTGTGGAAACCACGCTGGCGACCGAACCGGACAGCCTGTTTACCGTGATTTACGGCAACCGCAGCAGCCAGAGCATGATGTTTCGCCAGGCGCTGGCTGATCTCAAAGACCGCTACCCGACGCGTCTGCAACTGGTCTGCCTGTTCAGCCAGGAAACTTTCGACAGCGATCTGCTGCACGGGCGTATTGATAGTGAAAAACTGCAGGCGCTGTCGCGCACGCTGATCAACTTCAGTCAGTTTGATGAAGCCTTTATCTGTGGCCCGGCGGCAATGATGGACGACGCGGAAACCGCGCTGCTGGCACTCGGTATGGCGAAAAAATCCATACACCTTGAGCGCTTTAATACACCTGGTAGCGGCGTACGCCGAACCACCAGCGTACAGGCGCAGGGGCAGACGGTCACCGTGCGGCAGGACGGGCGCGACCGTCAGGTTACGTTGACCGCTGACGACGAAAGCATTCTCGATGCCGCGCTGCGTCAGGGGGCCGATTTACCGTACGCCTGCAAGGGCGGCGTCTGCGCCACCTGCAAATGCAAAGTGCTGCGCGGTAACGTCACAATGACCACCAATTACAGTCTCGAAGCCGATGAACTGGCTGCCGGGTATGTGCTGAGTTGTCAGGCGCTGCCGATCACGCCGGACGTGATTGTCGATTTTGACGCGAAGGGGATGGCATGAGCGAACTGCTGACAGAACAGTATGACCGCGTGCTGCTGCTGACCCTCAACCGGCCGCAGGCGCGCAATGCGTTGAATAACACGTTACTGATGCAGATTGCTGATGCGCTGGAGTCTGCTGAGCAAAACCCGGCGATTGTGGCCTGTGTGATCAGCGGCAATGAACGCTTTTTTGCCGCCGGGGCGGATCTCAATGAAATGGCAGACAACGATCTCGTTGCGACATTAAACGACGTTCGCCCGCGGCTGTGGGCGCGCATCGATGCTTTCAATAAACCGCTGATTGCGGCGGTGAATGGCTATGCGCTGGGCGCGGGCTGCGAGCTGGCGATGCTCTGCGACACCGTGCTGGCGGGAGAAAACGCCCGTTTCGGGTTACCGGAAATTACGCTCGGCATCATGCCCGGTGCCGGTGGCACCCAGCGGTTGATTCGCTCTGTCGGTAAAGCGCTGGCCAGCCGTATGGTGCTGAGTGGTGAAAGCATCGATGCCAGACGCGCCCGCGAGGCCGGACTGGTGAGTGACATTTGTCCGCCCGCGCTGACGCAGGAATACGCATTACAGCTGGCGAAAACTATCGCCGCGCGCGCACCGCTGGCGTTGCAGGCGGCAAAACAGGCGCTGCGCCAGTCGCAGGAGGTCAGTCTCCACGCCGGGTT
>NZ_JMTB01000033.1 GCF_000734965.1 Trabulsiella guamensis ATCC 49490 | reverse complement strand
ACGCTGCTCAGCGCCACTGACGATCGGCAGGAAGGCATTGCCGCGTTTCGCGAAAAACGTACCCCCGAATTTAAAGGACGCTAACAATGGACGCTTTAATTCTCAGCAATGTGGAACAGGGCGTGATGACCATCACCCTGAACCGCCCGGATCGCCTGAACAGTTTTAACGATGAGATGCACCAGCAGTTAGTGGATTGCCTGAAACAGGCCGAGCGTGACGATACTATCCGCTGCCTGCTGATCACCGGTGCCGGACGTGGTTTTTGCGCCGGTCAGGATCTTAACGACCGTAACGTTGACCCACAGGGTAACCCCCCTGATCTGGGGCTGTCGGTGGAAAATTTCTATAACCCACTGGTGCGCAGACTGGCGGCACTGCCCAAACCGGTCATCGCCGCAGTGAACGGTGTGGCAGCCGGTGCCGGTGCGACGCTGGCGCTCGGTTGCGATATGGTCATTGCGGCCCGTTCGGCCAACTTCATCATGGCGTTCAGTAAACTTGGGCTGGTACCGGACTGCGGCGGCACCTGGTTTTTGCCGCGAGTGGCGGGCCGGGCGCGGGCGCTGGGGCTGGCGTTGATGGGCGATAAGCTCAGCGCGGAGCAGGCGCACCAGTGGGGCATGATCTGGCAGGTCGTGGATGACGCCCAACTCTCTGATGCTGCACTGACCCTGGCGCGACATCTGGCGACGCAGCCGACGTATGGTCTTGGCTTGATCAAACAGGCGCTGCTGGCGGCAGAAACCAACACCCTCGACGCGCAACTCGATCTTGAGCGCGACTACCAGCGACTGGCCGGACGCAGCCCGGATTATCGCGAAGGGGTCAGCGCGTTCCTTGCCAAACGACCACCACAATTCAGCGGGAAATCATCATGAGCCAGCGCATTAACACCATCGCAGTGATTGGCAGCGGCACGATGGGCGCGGGTATCGCTGAAGTGGCGGCGTCCGCAGGCCATCAGGTTTTGCTGTATGACATTGCCAGCGAGGCGCTGGCACGTGCCATTGACGGGATCCGCTCACGACTGGAATCCCGCGTGGCGCGCGGCAAACTCAGTACAGAGGCCTGCGCCAGCACGCTGGCAAATCTGCACCCGGTCGCTGATCTGTCAGCGCTCGCCGCCGCAGGACTGGTGATTGAAGCGGCCAGTGAGCGGCTGGAAGTCAAAAAAGCGCTGTTCAGCCAACTGGCGGAGATTTGCCCGCCGCAGACGCTGCTCACCAGCAACACGTCATCGATTTCCATTACTGCCATCGCCGCCGACGTGCGTCACCCGGAGCGTGTAGCAGGGCTGCACTTCTTTAACCCGGCGCCTGTCATGAAGCTGGTGGAGGTGGTTAGTGGCCTCGCGACCTCGCCGGAAGTGGTAGAGCAGCTTTGCCAGTGCGTTATGCACTGGGGCAAGCAGCCGGTGCGTTGCCACTCAACGCCGGGATTCATTGTTAACCGTGTCGCCCGTCCGTTTTATGCCGAGGCGTGGCGCGCGCTGGAAGAGCAGGTCGCCGACGCCGCCGTGATTGATGCCGCGCTGCGCGACGGCGGGCGATTCCCGATGGGACCGCTGGCGTTGACTGATCTGATCGGTCAGGACGTCAATTTCGCCGTGACCTGTTCTGTATTCAACGCCTTCTGGCAGGAGCGTCGTTTTCTGCCGTCGCTACAGCAACAGGAACTGGTGCTGGCGGGTCGGCTTGGGAAAAAAAGCGGACAGGGTGTCTATCGCTGGCCGGAGGGGGCGCCAGCAGTGGCCTTCCATCCTGCGATTGCTGAGCAACTACATGCTCGGGAAGTCCATAAAAGAGGTGACGTTGTCACGCTTGATAATGTGTTATTGATGACGACTGACGGTGAAATCGCGCAGGCGAAAGCGGCACGGCTGAAATGCCCGGTCGTGCTGATGGATTATTGCGAAGGTGATGTGACCGCCATTGCCGCTGCCGACAGCAATTCTTCACAAGAGACGGCGAAAGCCGTTGCCTGGCTGCAGCAACAGGGCAAACAGGTGGTGATGATTGCTGACTATCCCGGTCTGCTGGTCTGGCGCACCGTGGCAATGCTGGTTAACGAAGCCCTCGATGCGCTGCAAAAAGGGGTTGCCAGCGAAACTGACATTGATACCGCGATGCGCCTGGGGGTGAATTATCCCCGCGGCCCGTTGCAATGGGGTGAAATCCTCGGCTGGCAGCGGGTACTGACGATGCTGGAAAACCTGCAACGTCATTATGGTGAAGAGCGTTATCGCCCGTGTTCACTGCTGCGCCAGCGTGCACTTCTGGAGTGTGGCTATGAATCATAACGCCTGGCGCAACGCGCGCGTGATGTATGAAAACGACGCCTGTGCGCAGACGCTGGGAATCGACATCCTGGAGATGGATGAAGGGTATGCCGTGGTCACCATGACCGTACTGCCGCAGATGCTTAACGGTCATCAGACCTGCCACGGCGGGCAAATTTTTTCGCTGGCGGATACCGCATTTGCCTATGCCTGCAATAGCCAGGGCATAGCGGCGGTAGCTTCCGCCTGCACCATTGATTTTCTGCGTCCGGGGAAGGTGGGCGACAAGCTCACTGCCACCGCACGAGTCAAACATCAGGGCACAATCGCCGGGGTGTATGACATTGAAATCATTAACCAACATCAAAAAACGGTCGCGCTGTTTCGCGGTAAATCGCACCGCATCGGTGGCCGTGTGACGGGAGAAGCCTGATGCGTGATGCGTTTATTTGTGATGGCGTGCGAACCCCGATAGGTCGCTACGGCGGCGCGCTTTCCGCCGTCCGGGCGGACGACCTCGCGGCTATTCCCTTGCGGGCGCTGCTGAGTCGTCATCCGCAACTGGATGCAGCGTTGCTCGACGATGTGATCCTCGGTTGCGCCAATCAGGCGGGGGAAGATAACCGCAACGTCGCGCGTATGGCGGTGCTGTTGGCAGGGCTGCCGCAGACAGTATCCGGCACTACCATTAACCGGCTGTGCGGTTCCGGGCTGGACGCGCTGGGGTTTGCCGCGCGCGCCATTCGTGCCGGTGATGCCGATCTGCTGCTGGCAGGCGGCGTGGAATCGATGTCGCGCGCGCCGTTTGTAA
>NZ_JMTB01000032.1 GCF_000734965.1 Trabulsiella guamensis ATCC 49490 | reverse complement strand
AGCATTTTGGAACTGACAGCATGCCGGAAACGGCAGAGAATGTAGCTGAATTGTTAAATATCAGTCGTACCGATCAGGATGCTTTCGCGCTGCGCAGTCAGCAGCGGACGGCAAAAGCGCAGCGTGACGGCATTCTGGCACAGGAAATTGTGCCCGTCACCGTCAAAGGCAAAAAAGGCGCTGTCGTGGAAGTGAAAGATGATGAGCATCCGCGCCCGGAGACGACGCTTGAGCAACTGACTGCGCTGAAAACACCGTTTCGTACAAACGGTGTGATCACCGCCGGGAACGCCTCCGGGGTGAATGACGGCGCGGCGGCGTTGATTGTCGCCACTGAGAAGATGGCGCTGGCGCAGGGCCTGACTCCGCGCACGCGTATTGTCGCGATGGCGAG
Organism: Trabulsiella guamensis ATCC 49490; assembly: GCF_000734965.1. Classification (GTDB taxonomy): domain Bacteria; phylum Pseudomonadota; class Gammaproteobacteria; order Enterobacterales; family Enterobacteriaceae; genus Trabulsiella; species Trabulsiella guamensis. The sequence goes on along the minus strand of NZ_JMTB01000032.1, from coordinate 707 downwards.
CGCCGGGGTGGAGCCGCGCCTGATGGGACTCGGCCCGGTACCCGCCACCCGCAAGGTACTGGAGCGCGCCGGACTGAATATCAATGATATGGATGTGATTGAGCTAAACGAAGCCTTCGCCGCGCAGGCGCTGGCTGTGCTCAGACAACTGGGGCTGCCGGACGATGCCCCGCATGTTAACCCTAACGGTGGCGCCATCGCCCTTGGCCACCCGTTGGGAATGAGCGGCGCACGACTGGCGCTCGCCGCCAGCCATGAGTTGCACCGGCGCGGCGGCCGCTATGCGCTGTGTACGATGTGTATCGGTGTGGGTCAGGGCATCGCCATGATCCTGGAGCGAGTTTGATCTGTGAGCTAATCAACCTGCGAGTACCCTATAATGATAACGACATCCAACCTTGATCCGATTGAAACCGCGTCCCGCGACGAGCTGCATGCGCTGCAGACGCAACGCATGAAATGGACGCTGAAACACGCCTACGAGAACGTGCCGATGTACCGGCGAAAATTTGACGCAGCGGGCGTGCACCCTGACGATTTCAACGAACTTGCGGATATCCGCAAGTTTCCCTGTACCACCAAACAGGATCTGCGCGACAACTATCCGTTCGACACCTTTGCCGTGCCGATGGAGCAGATCGTGCGTATCCACGCATCGTCTGGTACCACCGGCAAGCCGACGGTCGTGGGCTACACGCAAAACGATA
>NZ_JMTB01000031.1 GCF_000734965.1 Trabulsiella guamensis ATCC 49490 | reverse complement strand
CCAATATTGTGGCGCGCTCCCTGCGTGCGGCGGGTGGCAGTGCAAAAGATAAAATTCATGTCGCCTATGGTTACGGCCTGTTTACCGGTGGTCTGGGGGCGCACTATGGTGCGGAACGCCTGGGCGCGACGGTGATCCCGATGTCCGGCGGCCAGACCGAGAAACAGGCGCAACTGATCCGTGATTTTCAGCCTGACATGATCATGGTGACGCCATCCTATTGCCTGAACCTGATTGAAGAGCTGGAGCGGCAGATGGGCGGTGACGCCAGCCAGTGCTCCCTGCGCGTTGGCGTGTTCGGTGCGGAACCGTGGACCTGCGCAATGCGTAGCGAAATTGAGCGCCGTCTCGGCATTACCGCGCTGGATATTTATGGCCTGTCGGAAGTCATGGGGCCGGGGGTGGCGATGGAGTGCATCGAAACCACGGATGGCCCGACTATCTGGGAAGATCATTTCTATCCGGAAATCGTTAACCCGGACGACGGTACGCCGCTGGATGATGGCGAGCAGGGCGAACTGCTGTTTACCACCCTCACTAAAGAAGCGCTGCCGGTGATTCGTTACCGAACCCGCGATCTCACCCGTCTGTTACCCGCCACCGCACGTTCAATGCGGCGTATGGACCGTATCAGCGGTCGCAGTGATGACATGCTGATCATTCGTGGAGTCAATGTCTTCCCGTCACAACTGGAAGAGGAGATCGTTAAGTTCGAGCATCTGTCGCCGCATTACCAGCTGGAGGTGCATCGTCGCGGGCATCTTGATTCACTTTCGGTGCGCGTGGAGCTAAAAGAGAGCAGCCTCAGCCTGTCGCATGAGCAGCGCTGCCAGGTGTGTCATAACTTACGTCATCGCATTAAGTCGATGGTGGGCATTTCGACCGACGTCACCATTGTCAATTGCGGCAGTATTCCGCGCTCTGAAGGCAAGGCCTGCCGGGTCTTCGACCTGCGTAAAGTTGCCGCTAACGGGTAATCACTGTTATGCCCCTCGCCTGACGGTGGGGGCAATATGCTATGATTCATCCAGGATAAAAAAGATAAAAGAATGAATCAGATGAGCAGACTTGACGTGTTTATTCAACAGGCAGTCTCTTCCGTACCCATCAGTGGGACGTCGCTAATTTCGTCGCTGTATGGTGATGCGCTGTCGCACCGCGGCGGCGAAATCTGGCTTGGCAGCCTGGCCGCATTACTGGAAGGGCTTGGTTTTGGCGAGCGCTTCGTGCGCACCGCGCTGTTTCGCCTTAACAAAGAAGGCTGGCTGGATGTCGATCGCGTCGGGCGTCGCAGCTACTACCGGCTGAGCGATAAAGGCTTGCGTCTGACGCGCCGCGCGGAGGGTAAAATTTACCGTGCGGAACAACCGGCCTGGGACGGCACATGGCTGTTGCTGCTGTCAGAAGGGCTGGATAAATCCACGCTCGCGGATGTAAAAAAACAATTGATCTGGCAGGTTTTCGGCACGCTGGCGCCGAGCCTGATGGCGTCGCCATCGCAAAAACTGGCCGATGTGCAGGCGCTGTTGCACGAGGCGGGCGTAGCGGAAAACGTGATCTGTTTTGAGGCGCACTCGCCGCTGGCGATGTCGGTGGCGGCCCTGCGCGCGCGGGTGGAAGAGTGCTGGCAACTCAGCGAACAGAACATCATGTACAATGCGTTTATCGACTCTTTCCGGCCACTGTTGCCGCTGTTGCGGGAGGCTGCGCCAGGCGAGCTTACCCCTGAGCGTTGTTTCCATATCCAGTTACTGCTGATCCATTTTTACCGCCGCGTGGTGCTGAAAGACCCGCTGCTGCCCGAGGTGCTGCTACCCGCGCACTGGACCGGGCAGGCGGCGCGGCAGTTGTGTATTAATATCTATCAACGTGTCGCCGCTGGCGCGCTGGCCTGGGTGAGCGAAAAAGCGGAAACCTCGGTTGGTGAATTACCGCAACCGGGCAGTCTGTTTTATCAGCGCTTTGGTGGCCTGCATTTCAATTAAGGAGGCGTGATGCCTGTCTATCAAATCGATGGTCTGACGCCAGTGGTGCCTGAGGAAAGCTATGTGCATCCCACGGCGGTGCTGATTGGCGATGTGATCTTAGGTAAAGGTGTCTATGTTGGACCGAACGCCAGTCTGCGCGGCGATTTTGGTCGCATCGTGGTAAAAGACGGTGCCAATATTCAGGATAATTGTGTAATGCATGGCTTTCCGGAGCAGGACACAATAGTTGAGGAAGACGGGCATATCGGCCACAGCGCAATCCTGCATGGGTGTATTATCCGCCGTAACGCGCTGGTGGGTATGAACGCGGTCGTGATGGACGGGGCGGTCATCGGCGAGAACAGCATTGTCGGTGCTGCAGCGTTTGTGAAAGCAAAGGCCGAAATGCCGGCCGACCATTTGATTATCGGTAGTCCAGCTAAAGCTACCCGCGCGCTGAGCGAGCAGGAGATAGCCTGGAAAAAGCAGGGCACACGCGAATATCAGGTACTGGTGGAACGTTGCAAGTTAACCCTGCATCAGGTGGAACCGCTGCGCGAAGTCGAAGCTGGTCGTCAGAGACTGGTATTTGATGAGAATTTGCGGCCGAAGTCAGCCTCTTGAATGCGGCGGCTTAATGGTAACGCGGAAACATTGGGGAAATAAAACCCCTCCCACCGGGCGGTGAGAGGGGGAGATCTTAAGCAGCGACGAAGCTGTCAATAGCCAGTTTTGCGTCAGACTGCGCTTTCGCTGCCACTTCCGGACCGTACGCCACGCCTTCGGCGAACACGAAGTTCAGGTCAGTAATACCAATGAAACCAAGGAACAGTTTCAGGTACGGAGCGACCAGGTCGGTCGGGGTATCTTTATGGATCCCGCCACGGCTGGAAAGCACGACAGCGCGTTTACCCGTCACCAGACCTTCCGGACCGTTTTCGGTGTAGCGGAAGGTCACACCGGCGCGGGCAACCAGGTCGAAATAGTTTTTCAGCTGCGTCGGAATATTGAAGTTGTACATCGGTGCGGCGATCACGATAACATCATGCGCTTTCAGTTCAGCAATCAGCTCGTCAGAGAGCGCCAGTGCTTCCTGTTGACGCGGGGTCAGCGGCGCATCGCCCGGACGCATAGCACCCACCAGTTCACCATCCAGAACGGGAATCGGATTGGCAGCCAGGTCGCGAACGGTGATGTGGTCAGCCGGATGCTGCTCACGCCATTGTTCAACAAAATAGTCGGTCAGCTGACCAGATTGTGAGTACCCTGCCAGAATACTGGATTTGAGAACTAATACTTTGCTCATGGGTGATTCCTTAATTATCAGATTGACGGGCCCGTGCCCTGTTGCTTGATGACACTTTATTCACAATCCTGCCACATGGATAGCGCAATATATCGAAGTCATTGTTCGAAATTATTGAACAAGAGACGAAAAGCGCGAATGTGGTACTCTATAACGAACAATGACGTAAGCCTTTTTCCGGCAGTGCGCTGCCCGATAACACTATGACAGAACAGAATAAACTCACCGTCGCTTCCCTCCACCACCAGCTTGATGGTCTGATGCTGCGCGATAAACAGCGCTTTGCCCGCCGTCTGCAGGGCGCGAAGAAGGTTAAAAATCCTGAAGCGCAACAGGCCATTTTCCAGGCGTTGGCCAAAGAGATTGAACAGGCAGCCGGTAAGGTCCTGCTGCGTACCGCCGCGCGTCCGGATATTACGTATCCGGACAACTTGCCGGTCAGCCAGAAGAAAGAAGACATCCTCAGGGCTATTCGCGACCACCAGGTGGTGATTGTGGCAGGGGAGACCGGCTCCGGTAAAACCACACAGCTACCAAAAATCTGCATGGAGCTGGGGCGCGGCATTAAAGGTTTGATTGGTCATACTCAGCCGCGTCGTCTGGCAGCGCGGACGGTGGCTAACCGTATTGCCGAAGAGCTGCAGAGCGAGCCGGGCGAGTGCATCGGCTACAAAGTCCGTTTCAGCGATCGCCTCAGCGATAACACCATGGTCAAGCTGATGACCGACGGTATTCTGCTGGCGGAAATCCAGCAGGATCGGCTGTTGATGCAGTACGACACCATTATTATTGATGAAGCGCACGAGCGCAGCCTGAACATCGATTTTCTGCTTGGCTACCTGAAAGAACTCCTGCCGCGTCGCCCGGATCTGAAAGTAATCATCACCTCCGCGACTATTGATCCGGAGCGTTTCTCACGTCACTTTGACCATGCGCCAGTGATTGAAGTCTCCGGGCGCACCTATCCGGTGGAAGTGCGCTATCGGCCTATCGTGGAAGAGGCGGACGACACCGAGCGGGATCAGTTACAGGCAATTTTTGACGCAGTGGACGAACTGAGTCACGAAAGCGCTGGCGACATTCTGATTTTCATGAGCGGCGAGCGTGAAATTCGTGACACCGCGGATGCCCTGGCTAAGCTGGAACTGCGCCATACGGAGATCCTGCCGTTGTACGCACGGCTGTCGAACAGTGAGCAAAACCGCGTGTTCCAGCCCCACAGCGGGCGGCGGATCGTACTGGCGACCAACGTTGCTGAAGCGTCGCTGACGGTCCCGGGCATTAAATATGTGATCGATCCCGGAACGGCGCGCATCAGTCGCTACAGTTACCGTACCAAAGTTCAGCGGCTGCCGATCGAGCCGGTCTCTCAGGCATCGGCAAACCAGCGTAAGGGCCGCTGCGGACGTGTTTCGGAAGGGATCTGTATTCGTCTCTATTCGGAAGACGATTTCCTGTCACGCCCGGAATTTACCGATCCGGAGATCCTGCGTACCAACCTTGCATCCGTCATTCTGCAAATGACAGCATTGGGTCTGGGTGATATCGCGGCATTCCCCTTTGTCGAGGCGCCGGACAACCGCAACATTCAGGATGGCGTACGGTTGCTGGAAGAGCTGGGGGCGATCACCACGGATGAACAGCAAACGGCGTATAAACTGACTGCCATGGGGCGTCAGCTCAGCCAGTTGCCGGTGGACCCGCGTCTGGCGCGCATGGTGCTGGAGGCGCAAAAGCATGGATGTGTGCGTGAGGCGATGATCATCACCGCGGCGCTATCGATTCAGGATCCGCGCGAGCGCCCGATGGATAAACAGCAGGCTTCTGATGAAAAACATCGTCGTTTTCACGATAAAGAGTCCGATTTTCTGGCCTTCGTCAATCTATGGAACTACCTCGGCGAACAGCAGAAAGCGCTGTCGTCGAATCAGTTCCGCCGCCTGTGCCGCACCGATTTTCTCAACTATCTGCGTGTACGCGAATGGCAGGATGTTTATACCCAGCTGCGGCAGGTGGTGAAAGAGCTGGGCATTCCGGTGAATAGTGAACCCGCAGAATACCGCGAGATCCACCTGGCGCTGTTAACCGGCTTGCTGTCGCACATCGGCATGAAAGATGCCGACAAGCAGGAATTTACCGGCGCGCGCAACGCCCGCTTCGCCATCTTCCCAGGTTCCGGTTTATTCAAAAAGCCGCCGAAATGGACGATGGTCGCCGAGCTGGTGGAAACCAGCCGTTTGTGGGGCCGCGTGGCTGCGCGGATTGAGCCGGAATGGGTTGAGCCACTGGCGCAGCACCTCATCAAGCGCTCCTGGAGCGAAGCGCACTGGGAGCGGGCGCAAGGGGCGGTGATGGCGACAGAAAAAGTCACCCTGTACGGTTTGCCGATCGTCGCGGCGCGTAAAGTGAATTACAGCCGGATCGATCCCGCGCTGTGCCGCGAGTTATTCATCCGCCATGCACTAGTGGAAGGCGACTGGCAGACCCGCCACGCCTTCTTCCGCGACAATCTGAAACTGCGTGCGGAGGTCGAAGAACTGGAGCATAAGTCACGCCGTCGCGACATTCTGGTGGATGACGAGTCGTTATTTGAGTTTTACGACCAGCGTATCAGCCACGACGTCATCACCGCGCGCCACTTTGACAGCTGGTGGAAAAAGGTCAGCCGCGAAACGCCCGATCTGCTCAATTTTGAGAAGAGCATGCTGATCAAAGAGGGCGCGGAAAAGGTCAGCAAGCTGGATTACCCCAATTTCTGGCATCAGGGCAATCTGAAGCTGCGTCTGAGCTACCAGTTTGAACCCGGTACTGACGCTGACGGCGTTACGGTACATATCCCGCTGCCGCTGCTCAATCAGGTCGAGGAAGGCGGTTTTGAGTGGCAGATCCCGGGACTGCGTCGGGAGCTTATCATCGCATTGATTAAATCATTGCCGAAACCGGTACGCCGCAATTTTGTTCCGGCACCGAACTACGCAGAGGCATTTTTAGGCCGTGTTACGCCGCTGGAGCTGCCATTACTGGATGCGCTGGAGCGTGAACTACGCCGCATGACAGGGGTTACTGTTGACCGGGAGGACTGGCACTGGGAGCAGGTGCCCGATCATCTGAAAATGACTTTCCGCGTGGTGGATGAGAACAATAAGAAACTTCAGGAAGGCAGTAGCCTGACGACGCTGAAAGACGAGTTAAAAGGGAAAGTTCAGGAAACCCTGTCTGCGGTAGCGGATGACGGTATAGAACAAAGCGGGCTGCACATCTGGAGTTTCGGCACGCTCGCAGAAAGTTTCGAGCAAAAACGGGGCAATTATAAGGTCAAAGCCTGGCCTGCGCTGGTTGATGAACGCGACAGCGTGGCGATTAAGCTGTTCGATAACCCCCAGGAACAGCAGCAGGCAATGTGGCGTGGTTTACGCCGTTTATTGCTGCTGAACATCCCGTCACCAATCAAGTATCTGCACGAAAAATTGCCCAATAAAGCCAAGCTGGGGCTCTATTTCAACCCTTATGGTAAAGTGCTGGATCTGATTGATGACTGTATCTCCTGTGGCGTTGATAAGCTCATTGAGCGAGCAGGCGGCCCTGTCTGGACGGAAGAGGGCTTTACCGCGCTGCATGAGAAAGTTCGCGCCGAGCTGAACGACACAGTTGTGGAGATTGCTAAGCAGGTGGAGCAGATCCTCACCACGGTCTTCAACATTAACAAACGACTGAAAGGGCGCGTGGACATGACTATGGCGCTCGGAATGTCGGATATCAAAGCGCAGATGGGCGGTCTGGTTTACCGCGGGTTTGTTACCGGCAACGGTTTCAAAAAACTGGGTGATACATTGCGTTATTTGCAGGCGATTGAGCGTCGTCTGGAAAAACTGGCGATTGATCCGCACCGTGATCGCGCGCAAATGCTGAAAGTGGAAAGCGTACAGCAGGCCTGGCAGCAGTGGCTTAACAAACTGCCGCCAGCGCGCCGTGATGATGACGACGTGAAAGAGATCCGCTGGATGATTGAAGAGCTGCGCGTCAGCTATTTTGCGCAGCAACTGGGTACGCCGTACCCGATTTCCGACAAGCGTATTCTGCAGGCGATGGAGCAGATAAGTTAAGTATCCGGGCGCGGTTGTGGCTTTCGGAGTGATCCCCTGTGCTGAGAGGATGCATGCGTTACCCTGTGGTTTCAATGTGGGAAGAAGGAAAAATTATGTTGACGAACTTTCCGGAATTACCCGAATCAACGCTGAATGCTGCGAATACCGTTGGCGCGTGGCTGGCGCAGAATGACTATCATCCTCGTCCGCGACCGGGCGAGGCGGATCTGGTGGTGCTGAACGGCAACGCGGTGATCCCAACGATTGATGCCGCCTGTCAGTTGGTTGCCAGTGGCGAACAAACGCTGCTGATAAGCGGCGGTATTGGTCATTCGACGACATTTTTGTATGCAGCGATAGCCCGCCACCCGCGTTACAACAGCATCCGCACGACCGGGCGCACGGAAGCAGCGATCCTTGCCGATATTGCTCATCAGTTCTGGAACATTCCCCGCGAACGTATGCTGGTGGAAAGTAAATCGACGAACTGCGGGGAAAACGCGAAATTCACCCGCGCGATGATGGAAGAGACCGGTATTCATTGTCAGGAAGGCATCGTGGTGCAGGATCCGACCATGCAGCGGCGTACGATGGCGACTTTTGCCCGTGTCTGGCACGACAGCGCCAGTGCGCCGGTGTGGAAAAGCTATCCGGGCCTGACACCGGTATTGCGCAATAGCGAGCAGGGAGTGTGTTTCAGCGGCGACAGCACCGGGTTATGGCCGGTAGAACGCTTTCTGTCGCTGATCCTCGGTGAACTCCCCCGTCTGCGTGACAATGCACAAGGGTATGGCCCACGCGGCAAAGGGTTTATCAGCCATGTGGATATTCCTGCTGAAGTGGAGGACGCCTGGCAGCGTTTGCATCATGATGCATTGCTGGTGGAGGCATTGAAAAGCCGTGCGCTGATGTGATCCTGCGGAAAAAATGCGGATGGCGCAGGCCATCCGCAGGGGGCTTACAGTTTCGCGAATTTATCCAGCACGCGAATCAGTTGTGTCACAAAGCCATATTCGTTGTCGTACCAGGAGACCGTTTTCACCAGTTGCAAATCACCGGCCTCGGTGATCTCGGTTTGTGTGGCATCGAAGATCGAACCGAAATGTGAGCCAATCACATCAGAGGAGACGATCTCTTCCTCGGTATAACCGAACGATTCGTTATTTTCCGTCGCTTTTTTCAACGCCTGGTGGATCTCATCTACGGTTACTTTTTTATCCAGAATAGACACCAGTTCGGTGACAGACCCTGTTTTCACCGGAACGCGTTGCGCATGGCCTTTCAGTTTGCCACTCAGTGCCGGGATCACCAGACCAATGGCTTTCGCTGCGCCAGTGGTGTGTGGAATGACGTTTTCTGCTGCCGCGCGCGAGGCCCGGAGATCTTTACCACGCGGGCCATCAACCAGTGCCTGGGTGCCGGTATACGCGTGAATGGTGGTCATGGTACCGATTTTAATACCAAACGCATCGTGCAGGGCTTTCGCCATCGGCGCCAGGCAGTTAGTGGTACAGGACGCAACCGAGATAATCGTGTCGCTGGCGTCCAGAGTATCGTCGTTAACGTTGTAGACGATGGTTTTCATTTCACCCGCCGGGGCGGAAATCAGTACTTTTTTCGCGCCTGCATCAAGGTGTGCTTTGGCTTTGTCTGCTGAGGTGTAGAAGCCGGTACATTCGACGATAATCTCAGCGCCCACCGCTTTCCACGGAATGTTTTTCGCCTCTTTTTCGGCATAGACGGTGATTTTTTTTCCATCGACAATCAGCGCATCTTCAGTGAAATCGACGCTCCACGGGAAGGGGCCGTAGTTGCTGTCGTGTTTGAGCAGATAGGCTAACACTTTCGGGGAGGTTAAATCGTTGATGGCAACGATGTCCGCCGTGCTTTTGACTTCAAGAATACGGCGCAGGACCAGACGTCCAATGCGACCAAAACCGTTAATACCAATTTTACTCATGGATCTTCTCCTTCATAACTCAACGAGTCGATAATAGTGCACTTCACCAGGCTTAGTTCACGAAATGGAAATGAGCAACCAGTAAGTGGCAACAGACTGAAACTGTTTGAAAATTGGTACAGAAAAGTTAATGAATTATTAAGAAAAGGCCGTTATGTTAGTCCGGCAACTTCATTCAGCGAGATAACGTTATGCGTGACAAATATTCAGGCTTACAGATTGGCCTTCACTGGGTAGTTTTTTTACTGGTCATCGTGACTTATTGCGCGATGGAACTGAGGGGATTTTTCCCACGCGAGTATCGGCCGGCGTTTAATATGGTTCATGTTTCCGGCGGAATTTCAATTCTCGTGTTGACGGTAGCGCGTCTGTTGATACGCCTTAAGCGTCCGGCGCCGCCGATTGTGCCAAAACCCAAACCGATGATGACCGGGCTGGCGCATCTCGGGCATCTGGTGATTTATCTGCTGTTCCTCGTGCTGCCGGTGATTGGCTTCGTAATGATGTACAACCGCGGTAATCCTTGGATCGCCTTCGGTATTTCGATGCCCCACGCCGCAGCGTCGAACTTTGACCTTGCCGATACGCTGAAGGAGTATCACGAATTTCTGGCGAACCTCGGCTACTGGGTGATCGGCCTGCACGCCGTGGCGGCACTGGCGCACCACTACTACTGGCGTGATAACACGCTGCTGCGAATGATGCCGCGCAAGCGTTCGTGAATGTTTTAATGAGGGGGCGGATATTTAACTTTCTCCGAACCCTCATATCCATTCAACATATCTAATAAAAACTTATCGTTCCGAAAACGCAACGCTGCGTCCTCCATTTACGGTCTACCGATTTCCGGCAACTCAACTATGATTTTAATGACTCCAGCAGAACCGCGCAGAATTATGTGCATTGCTGGCAGAAATAACACCGTAATTTTGAAGAGGAAAGGATAATGTCTTCTAAACCGTATGTTCGCCTGGATAAAAACGACGTCGCCGTATTGTTAGTGGATCACCAGGCGGGATTGCTTTCCCTGGTTCGTGATATTGATCCTGACAAATTTAAAAATAACGTACTGGCACTGGCAGATATGGCGAAGTATTTCAATTTGCCGACCATTCTGACCACCAGTTTTGAAACCGGTCCAAATGGTCCGTTGGTACCGGAATTAAAAGAGATGTTTCCAGACGCGCCGTTTATTGCGCGCCCGGGCAACATTAATGCCTGGGATAATGAAGATTTTGTCAAAGCAGTCAAAGCAACCGGTAAAAAACAGTTGCTGATTGCCGGCGTAGTGACCGAAGTGTGCGTGGCTTTCCCGGCGCTGTCAGCGATTGAAGAAGGGTTCGACGTATTCGTGGTAACCGACGCGTCAGGCACCTTTAACGAAATTACTCGTCATTCCGCATGGGATCGTATGTCGCAGGCTGGCGTTCAGTTAATGACCTGGTTTGGCGCGGCATGCGAACTGCATCGCGACTGGCGTAATGATATTGAAGGTCTGGCAACGCTGTTCTCAAATCATATTCCTGATTATCGTAACCTGATGACCAGCTATGATAAACTTGCCAACAAATAACCCATGAATTAATCAGGCTTTCCGCTCAATGGCGGGGAGCCTGTCTTCTTTTTATTCCTCCGCTCTTCCTTAAACCTCAATTATTTAATAAATTCTTACATACAGGCAGAATCCGCCTAAACTGAACAAAAGAATCATTTCACTCAGTGACAAGTACTGGCGATGTCGGCATTCCGAAGCGAGAGAGACCCTCTGCTTCAGATAACGCTGTCCGGGGAGTGGTAAAACATTTAATACCCTGCGGGGGAGAAAGTGATGAGATCCTTCAGTCTGCGCTACACAGGCGACAACATTCTTTTTCCTGCACTGGAACAAAGTATGATGGCTGTGGTGCTGATTAATGAAAAGGATGAGGTTCTTTTTTTTAATCGGTCGGCGGAAAAACTATGGGGATATCAACGCCAGGAGGTACTTGGAAAAGATGTCTCCGGGCTGGTGCCGTCTTATTTAAAAGGGATCCATTCCGGTTTTATTAGCCACAACCGCGAGGGGGGCGAAGCGCGGGTCGAAGGCATGAGTCGCGAACTGCTGCTGGAACGTAAGGACGGCAGCACCGTCTGGACGCGTTTTTCGCTGTCGAAAGTGGATGTTGGTGGCCGTCTGCATTATCTGGCACTGGTTCGGGATGCCAGTATTGATATGGAACGTCAGGAACAACAGCGCCTGCTGATCCTGGCGGTAGACCACGTTGACAGGCCAGTCATTGTGCTGGATACCGGACGGCGCATCGTGCAGATGAATCGCGCTTTTACCGATATGTTCGGTTATAGCATGAAAGAAGCCGCCTCCCAGACCCTGGATAGCCTGCTCAGGCTGGATGAACTTTCATCGACCGATAACCGCGAGCGTTTTCATCGTCTTATCTGGCAGGATTCTCACGATTATGACGAAATCCTGCTGTCAGGCAAAAACGATCAGCAAATCTGGATCAAAGCCTCCACCAGTCCGGTTTACGGGGCGGACAAGCAACTGCAAAACATCGTAATGACCTTTTCGGACATTACAGAGGATTTACGCTTGCGAGAGCTGGAAAAGGACACGCTGGCGGCGATGAGCGGCCATCAATCCTTCCAGGAGACTGGTGAGATAATCTGCCATCACATTGAAAGTATTTTGCCGGGAACGGAAGTCTCCCTGCAGTATCTGCACAATGGCGTCATGTCTCCCTGGGCCTCGTCTCCGACGCTCGATCCGACAACGGAAAACCTTGCCGAGCGCCAGATGTCTATTCGTCGACGTGACGGCATGACCACCGGTTTACTGACGTTCCGATCTCACGGCAGGAAAGAAACGCTCGATTTTATCGACCGTGTTGCTGACATCAGTATTCATCTCTGTGCGCTGGCTATCGAGCAAGAGTACAACCGACTGCAGATAGAACAGCTGGTGCAATTTGATTCACTGACCGGACTTCCTAACCGCAACTACCTGAATCAGCATATCGACGCCATTTTTGATGATCGCGAAGAGCATCGCCCGGCAGTGTTCGCTATCTCCGTGGACAACATTCGCGACGTTATTGATGCGACAGGCTATTCAGCTACCGAACAGGTGGTGATTTTTTTTAGCCAATCGCCTGCTGACGCTTATCGGCACCGAAGCGTTTCTCAGCCGGATAGAAGGGACGCAATTCGTCATTGTTTATACAGACATGGAAATTAGCAACATCACCTGGCTTGCCGAGAAGCTAAAAACCATTGTCGCTGAGCCGGTAGTGATTAACGATCACGCGTTTCATCTGACGCTCAGTATTGGCATTAGCCACGAGCAGACCCGCGATCGCGACTACCTGATTTCCACAGCGCTCAGCGCAATGGATTCCCGTAGTGACGCCGGTGGCACGGGCTGGCGTTTTTTCAATGTCGAAATGAACAAAGTGATCCGCGAACGGGTGCTGATGGGGGCGTCGCTGAAGCATGCCATCGCCGACGGCACGCTGCGGCTGGTCTATCAACCACAGATCTTCGCGGTAACCGGCGAACTGTATGGTTTCGAAGCGCTGGCGCGCTGGCGCGACCCGACCTTTGGCGATGTACCGCCTGACCGTTTTATCGCGCTGGCGGAAGAAAACGGTGAAATCGAAAACATCGGCAACTGGGTGTTGCGCGAAGCCTGTCGGCAGATTGCGCAGTGGCGGGATTTGCAACTCAATGTGCCGACCATCTCCGTCAACCTGTCGGCGCTGCAACTGCGTAACCGTCAACTGGTGGACGTTATCCGTGAAGCGCTCGAAACCTGGTCGGTGCCTGGTGACATGCTGACGATTGAAATCACCGAAAGTGGGATGATGGAGCTGGATAAAGAGATGCTATTGCAGATCCATGAGATCAGAAAAATGGGGGTCGGTCTCTCCATTGATGATTTCGGGACAGGCTTCTCCGGTCTGTCCCGTCTTGCCAGCATGCCGGTCTCAGAAATCAAAATTGATAAAAGTTTTATTGCCAAATGCCTCACCGAAAAACGTCAGAAAGCGCTGCTGGAGGCCATGACCGGAATAGGCAACAGCCTTGATCTCACTGTAGTGGCGGAAGGAGTGGAAAACCACGAACAACTCTCTTTTATGCGCTCCATTCATTGCCCGGTCATTCAGGGGTACTATTTTTCCCGACCACTCCCCGCAGACAGCATTCCCCTGTGGATGCAGGAATCGCTGCCGGAAATCAAAAATAAGCTTTAACGCATTGCCCTACCGAAATGACAGACGGGCATTGCGGTTTGCATGCCCTGGCTGTTCACACTACCATACCCCCGGCACCCTCCAACACTCTATACAGAAAGGGAAGAGACAATATGAAATCACGTGCAGCCGTCGCTTTTGGCCCGGGCCAGCCACTTAAAATCGTTGAAATAGATGTTGCGCCGCCAAAGAAAGGTGAAGTGCTGGTGAAAATTACCCACACCGGCGTTTGCCATACCGATGCGTTCACCCTGTCGGGCGATGATCCGGAAGGCGTATTCCCGGCAGTGCTGGGACATGAAGGCGGCGGAATTGTGGTGGAAGTCGGTGAAGGTGTGACCAGCCTGAAGCCAGGTGACCACGTAATCCCGCTGTACACCGCAGAATGTGGTGAATGCAAATTCTGTAAATCTGGAAAAACCAACCTCTGTCAGGCGGTTCGCGCCACGCAGGGCAAAGGCTTAATGCCAGATGGCACCACGCGTTTTTCCTATAACGGTGAGCCGGTTTATCATTACATGGGCACCAGCACCTTCAGTGAATATACGGTGTGCGCAGAAATTTCGCTGGCGAAAGTGAACCCGCAGGCACCGCTGGATAAAGTCTGTCTGCTGGGCTGCGGTGTGACCACCGGCATTGGCGCGGTACACAACACAGCAAAAGTGAAAGCCGGTGATACCGTGGCGGTGTTTGGTCTTGGAGGCATTGGTCTTGCTGTGATTCAGGGGGCAGTGCAGGCGAAAGCCGGTCGCATCATCGCGGTAGATACCAATCCGGAGAAATTTGTCCTCGCCAAAGAAATGGGCGCCACTGATTTTATCAACCCGAAAGATCATGAAAAGCCGATTCAGGATGTGATTGTTGAACTCACTGACGGCGGCGTCGACTTCAGCTTTGAATGCATCGGTAACGTGAACGTCATGCGCGCGGCCCTTGAATGCTGCCACAAAGGCTGGGGCGAAAGCATCATTATTGGGGTGGCAGGCGCGGGTCAGGAGATCCGTACCCGTCCGTTCCAGCTGGTGACCGGCCGCGTCTGGCGTGGCTCAGCGTTTGGCGGGGTGAAAGGGCGCACACAACTGCCGGGCATGGTGGAAGAGGCAATGGCGGGCAAGATTCGTCTCGACCCGTTCATTACGCATCGACTGCCGCTCGACCAGATCAACGAAGCCTTTGATTTGATGCATGAAGGTAAGTCTATCCGCACGGTTATCCATTTCGGCGATAACTGATTTATCGCGCCAGCGGAGCAATTCCGTTGGCGTTTCGTAAATTAAATGTTGAAGTGTGACCTGTGTAGCGATTTTAGCGGTAATCAAACCCGCTAAACAGCCGATGACAATCTTACGGGCGTGTTTGTGCGCATTTTACTATAAGAGAGTCAAGGTCATGGACAAAACAGCAGCGCAGCTCCAGTCGCAAAAGCTGAGTTTTTTGCATAACATTCGGTTAGTTCCGCTTTTCTCCTCCATTCTGGGCGGCATTCTGCTGCTCTTTGCGCTCAGTTCCGGACTTGCAGGTTACTTCCTGCTACAGGCCGACAGCGATCAGCGTGATGTTACCGAAGAAATCCAGGTGCGAATGGGGTTATCCAACAGCTCCAACCATCTGCGGACAGCCCGTATCAACATGATCCATGCCGGGGCGGCCAGCCGCATCGCCGAAATGGAAGACATGAAGCGCAACATCGCACAGGCGGAAACGCGCATCAAACAGTCTCAGGCAGCGTTTAAAGAGTATACGGCGCGGCGGGTGAAAACCGATGCCGACGTCGCGCTCGAGGCCGAGTTGACGAAACGTTATGAAGCTTACATCGCCGGCTTACAACCGATGCTGAAATATGCCAAAAACGGCATGTTTGAAGCGATCATCAACAGCGAAAACGAGCAGGCGCGTCCGCTGGACGATGCCTACAACGAATTGCTACTGAAATCCATCTCTATCCGTACTGATCGCGCAAAGGCGCTGACAGCGCAGGCGCATTCACGTACCACGCTGGGGTTGATTTTCATGGTCGGGGCGTTTGGTCTGGCGCTGGTACTGACAGTGATGACCTTTATGGTGCTGCGCCGTACGGTGATCCGTCCGTTGCAACGTGCCGCGTATCGTATTGAGCATATTGCGCAAGGCGATCTGACGATGGCCGATGAAGCCACCGGCCGTAGTGAAATTGGCAAACTCAGCAGCGACCTGCAGGAAATGCAACGTTCACTGGTGAAAACCGTGGGTACGGTACGGCAGGGAGCGGAGGAGATCTATCGTGGTACCAGTGAAATCTCTGCGGGCAACACTGATCTGTCGTCACGCACCGAACAACAGGCCGCCGCCATCGAAGAAACGGCAGCCAGTATGGAGCAACTGACGGCGACTGTGAAGCAAAACGCCGATAACGCGCATCATGCCAGCAAGCTGGCGGAAGACGCGTCCGGGAAGGCGTCGCGCGGCGGGCAGATCGTCAACGGCGTGGTTAACACGATGGGCAGTATCTCTGCCAGTTCGCGGAAAATCTCTGAAATCACTGCGGTTATCAATAGCATCGCGTTCCAGACCAACATCCTGGCGCTCAACGCGGCGGTGGAAGCGGCACGTGCCGGGGAACAAGGGCGCGGATTTGCGGTCGTCGCCAGCGAAGTCCGTACGCTTGCCAGCCGCAGTGCGCAGGCGGCGAAAGAGATCGAAGGCTTAATCAGCGAGTCGGTCACGCTGATTGAACGTGGCTCCAGCGAAGTCGTGGCGGCGGGCACCACCATGGGCGATATCGTCGATGCGGTGAAACGCGTGACCGACATTATGCTGGAAATCGCGGCAGCGTCCGATGAGCAGAGCCGCGGCATTACGCAGGTCAGCCAGGCGATCACCGAAATGGATAACGTCACGCAGCAAAACGCCTCTCTGGTAGAAGAAGCCTCTGCGGCCGCGGCATCGCTGGAAGAGCAGGCGGCGAGACTGACGGAAGCCGTTGGCGCGTTTCGTCTGCAGGCCACCAGCGCTGTGCGCAACAGCAACACGACACCATCTGCGGTAAAACCGCTGACGCCGGCAGTGGCAAACGGAGATAACTGGGAAACGTTTTAAGCATGATGCCGGGCTTACCGCCGTAAGCCCGGCAAACGCGTTTTTTCAGACCGGCATGGATTTGCGGATGGCGCTGAGCAGCGTCTGCGCCCCCGACGACAGCGTGGTATCGACGCGGGTCAGAATGCCAATCGGTTCGCCAACGCCGTAGGGGGGTACCGGCAGGGCGGTCAGCGTTCCCTGGCGCAGATCGTCTTTTACCGCGCCGGAAGGGACAAACCACACGTAGTCAAATTCCACTGTCAGCTGACGCGACAACGATGCTGACAGGGTCTCGATACATCCTGACGGGATTTTGCAGCCCTGGCTTTGCAGCATCGCTTCGGCATTCTGCCGTGGGGTGGTGCCTTTCGGCGACACGACCACCGGCCATTCCAGCACGCGGCTGAGGGTGACGTTCTCCTGCAGTAGCGGGTGATGCGGACGCACAACCAGCTTTAGCGATTCGAGAAACAACAGTTCGTAATTTAGCCCGACCATTAACTCCGGATCGGACATTCGTCCGATCCCCAGATCAAGTTCACCGGATTTCAGCCCCGCCAGCAACATGGTGTTATTCATGGTGGCGACCTGAATAGTGATGTCTTTTTGCTGCTTATGAAACTGACCGATTACTGGCGGAAGAATGCCCAGCGCTGCCGTCGGTAGTGCGCCGATGCGCACGACATCGCTGCTCGCGCCATCTTTATTGTTAAGCGATTGTCCGGCCGTATTCAGTGCATCAAGGACTTTGACGGCATGGGTAAGAAATTGTTCGCCAACCAGCGTTAGCTGTGCGCCGAGACGCCCACGCTCGAACAGACGCGTGCCGGTAAGCTGCTCCAGTTCATTTAAGGTTTTCGACAGCGCCGGTTGACTAAGGTTAAGGGTTTCAGCCGCGCGCCCCAGTGTTCCCTGTTGAGCGACGGCGACGAAAGTATGCAAATGGCGCAAACGGATGCGCTGACTAAAGAGACCTTTTTTTTCCATAACAGAATGTTAAGAACAGAGCGATGACAGAAACAAGTAAAGTTGTTTAATTTTGATAACCTGCTAGCAAAATATTATTAACATTCGATATATTTGACTTACAAGTAAATTTTTCCAGTCACGTTATCCGCGATCACAATTTACACATTCTTCTCAACGTAATACGGCGGCCTTCTCTACACTCCAGGTAATATTCACTGGAGAAATGACATCATGGCGAACACCATCACGGCAGATGAGATTCGGGAATACTTTTCGCAGGCAATGTCAGAGATGTACCAGCAGGAAGTTCCGCAGTACGGTACGTTGCTGGAACTGGTGGCAGACGTTAATCTGGCGGTACTTGAGAACAACCCCCAACTGCATGAAAAACTGGTTAATGCTGACGAACTGGCGCGACTCAATGTAGAGCGCCACGGCGCGATCCGCGTAGGAACAAAAGATGAGCTGGCCACGCTGCGCCGTATGTTTGCCATTATGGGGATGTTCCCGGTCAGCTACTACGATCTGTCACAGGCCGGCGTACCGGTGCATTCCACGGCATTTCGTCCCGTAGACGACGCGTCGCTTGCCCGTAATCCGTTTCGTGTGTTTACTTCGCTGCTGCGCCTTGAGCTGATCGAAAACGCCGCGTTGCGTCAGCGCGCTGCTGATATTCTGGCGAAGCGCGATATCTTTACACCGCGCTGTCGTGAACTGATGACACAGCATGAAGCGCAGGGTGGATTTTCCGCCTCAGAGGCGCAGGCGTTTGTACAGGAGGCGCTGGAAACGTTCCGCTGGCACCGCCATGCGACGGTTGATCAACAAACTTATCAGGCCCTGCACGACGAACACCGGCTGATCGCTGACGTGGTTTGCTTCCCCGGTTGTCATATCAACCATCTCACGCCACGTACGCTGGATATCGATCGCGTGCAGGCGTTAATGCCGAAATACGGCATCGAACCGAAAATCCTTATTGAAGGACCGCCGCGCCGCGAAGTACCGGTGCTGCTGCGGCAGACTAGTTTTAAAGCGCTGGAAGAGCCGGTGCTGTTTTCTGGTGAACATCTGGGGACGCATACCGCCCGCTTTGGTGAGATTGAACAGCGCGGCGTGGCGCTGACGCCAAAAGGGCGGGCGCTGTACGATAAACTTCTTGGAGAAGCCGGCACGGCGAAAGATAACCTGTCGCACCAGCTTCATCTGCAGGAGGTGTTTAAAGACTTTCCCGACAGTGAAATGCTGATGCGTCGTCAGGCCCTGGCCTATTTTCGCTATCGTCTGACACCGGCAGGCGAAGCGCACCGGCAGGCGATCCA
The DNA here is from genome assembly GCF_000734965.1 of Trabulsiella guamensis ATCC 49490. GTDB lineage: Bacteria > Pseudomonadota > Gammaproteobacteria > Enterobacterales > Enterobacteriaceae > Trabulsiella > Trabulsiella guamensis. Next base: position 22,027 of record NZ_JMTB01000031.1, on the reverse strand, counting down.
TGTAGGTGACGATCCGCAGCCGCTGATTGAGCGCGGCTGGGTGGTCGCGCAACCCATCACTTATGAAGATTTTCTTCCGGTCAGCGCAGCGGGCATTTTCCAGTCAAATCTCGGCAATGAAACGCAGGCCCGCAGCCACGGCAATGCCAGCCGAATCGCCTTTGAAGAGGCACTGGGCGCGCCAGTGCTGGATGAATTCACGTTCTATCAGGAGGCGGAAGACCGCAGCAAACGACGTTGCGGTCTGCTCTGAAACAGGTAATCTGCTGAGGTGTTCAGTGAAAGGAAGACAGCATGCAGTATCCATCCACACCTCTGGCAGAGACCGCTCAGGGCCCCGTTCTGGGATTGACCGATGAAAATATTCATGTCTGGCGCGGAATTCCCTACGCCGCGCCGCCGGTCGGCCCGTTACGCTGGCGTTCCCCGCAACCGGTCGAGCCCTGGCAGACGGTGCGTGACGCCACTCAGTTTTCTGCCTCGAGCTGGCAAAATCTCGATTACTGCGTGGAACTGGGCGGCGGCGATCCGGGGTCTTTTTCTGAGGATTGCCTCTATCTCAACGTCTGGTCGCTTGCCGCGCGCCATGCGCCATTGCCGGTGATGGTCTGGCTGCACGGCGGCGGTTATACCCTCGGTGCAGGCTCGCTACCGCCTTATGACGGTAAAGCACTGGCCTCGCGTCAGGTGGTCATTGTCACGCTAAATTACCGTCTTGGCCATCTCGGTTTTTTTGCCCATCCGGCTCTGGAGGGAGAAGAGCCAGAGCGGGTGTATAATTTTGCGCTGCTCGATCAGATTGCGGCCCTGAAATGGGTACAGGAAAATATCCATGCCTTTGGTGGCGACGCCAGTAACATCACGCTGTTTGGCGAATCTGCCGGCGCCCGTAGCGTGCTGTCGTTGATGGCTTCGCCAAAAGCAGTGGGTTTATTCCATAAAGCGATTATTCAAAGCGGCTATACGCTGGCGGACACGCCGCGGGAGAAGGCGCTGGAAAAGGGTGAGCAGATCGCCGCGCATTTTGGTCTGCAAAACGCCACTGCTGACGAATTGCGTCGGATCCCTGCTGACGTGTTCTGGCCGCTGGCCGCGCCACTCAATATCGGCCCGGCGCCCATCGTCGGGGATGCGGTACTGCCGCAGCCAATGCTGGAGGTGTTCTTCGCCGGAAAGCAGCACCCGATGCCGGTGATTGTCGGTTCAAACAGCGATGAAGCCAGCGTGATGGAGGTGTTTGGCGTCGATCTCGCGGAGCAGATCCAGAAATTGCGGCGTGAGCGTCGTCTGGGGCTTGGGCTAATTAAGCTTCTTTACCCTGGCGTGAAAGGGGACGTTGAGCTGGGGCGGCAGGTGTGTCGCGATATGGCGTTCACCACGCTCGGCTATGTGGTGATGCAGGCGCAGCAGCGCGTCGGGCAACCCTGCTGGCGTTACTGGTTTGATTATGTCGCGCAGAACGAGCACCAGACCTACCTGAATGGCGCGTGGCACGGCAATGAAGTGCCGTATGTGTTTGGCACGCTGCGGCTGGCGGAACCGTCACGCCATTACGTTAACGATCATGATGTGGCATTTTCTGAACACATTGCGGATTTCTGGGTCAATTTTGCCCGTACCGCCAGCAAAACCAGCGACACGTTAAATGGCGTCATCCGCTGGCCCGCGAGCATAAGAAGGCGTGACCGCCTGCTGCGTATCGGGCTGAATAAACATGCCGGGTTTAAAGTGGAAAACCGCTTTATGCGCGCCCGCCTGGCGCTGTTCAAACGAGTGATGAAACATCACGTCACGCTGGATTAAGCAACTCATCACGAAACCGCGCCAGCCCTGCCGCCTTGTTTTGCGAATCACGGATCACCAGTCGATAGCTGGCGCCGGTTTTCACACTCAGTGCATAAGGACGCACTAAGCGCCCGCTGCGAATATCTTCCGCCACCAGCGTTTCATCGGCGATAGCCACACCAAAACCCTGTATTGCAGCGGAGATCGCCAGATCCATGGTGTCGAAGTGTTGATTTTTTTGCATAACCACTTGCGCTGACTGCGGAAAAGCAGACAGCCACAGCGACCAGTCGGTTTTATCCCGCGTCGGGTGCAGAAAGGTGACGCCGTGTAACGCCGTGTCACCAATGACGGCCTGACTTTGTACTGGTGTTAACGCTTCCTCAAACAGCAAATCCCCCGCATTCAGATGCGGTCCGAACACAATAGCGGCATCAAACGGTTCGGTCTTGAAATTCACCTGATGTTCGGTGGTGGTGGTGAGCGCCACCTGCAATTCCGGGTAGCGCTGTTCAATGGCCACCAGACGCGGCACCAGCCAGCGCATGGCGCAGGTCGGCGCTTTCAGCCGCACCACGGTTTGCTGCTGACGAGCCTGATCGGCCACCGTCACCAGTTGCCCGAAAGCGGCAAGCAGATCCGGGTAGAGGGCGCTGCCCTGAGGGGAGAGATGTAAACCCCGCGCATGTCGTTCGAACAACGGAAAGCCAAACCAGTTTTCGAGGCTGGCGATTTTGCGGCTTACAGCACCCTGTGTCAGACACAATTCTTTCGCAGCGTGGGTCAGATTCAGATGACGGGCGGTCACAAGGAAGGTTTCAACAGCATTCAGCGGCAGATCAATACGCGACATCACTGACTCCAGCTATGCAAAATAATCATGGCTATTATGACAACAATTCGTTTGTCGCTTCAAGAGGCTTCGGTTTGAATAGTTATGCATATAAAACGAGAAAGGATTGAAGATGACTGTTCGTACTCCGGTGAAAACGCGCTCTAAATTGCCAGACGTTGGTACCACTATTTTTACTGTCATAGGGCAACTCTCCGCACAACATCAGGCGATCAACCTTTCTCAGGGGGCGCCGAATTTTTCCTGCGACGCCGGGTTAATGGCCGGCGTCTCGCGGGCAATGGAAGCCGGACACAATCAGTATGCCCCCATGACCGGACTGCGCGTGCTGAAAGAACGCATTGCCGAAAAAATCGCCACGCTCTATGGCACGCAGTACGATGTCGACAGTGAAGTATTGATCACCGCCAGCGCCAGCGAAGGGCTCTATTCCGCCATCAGCGGGCTGGTTCACCCTGGTGATGAAGTTATCTATTTCGAACCATCCTTCGACAGCTATGCGCCCATCGTGCGCCTGCAGGGCGCTACGCCGGTCGCCATCAAACTGACGGTACCTGATTTCACCATTAACTGGGATGAAGTACGCGCGGCGATTACGCCAAAAACGCGGATGATCATCATTAACACGCCACATAACCCGAGTGGGCAGGTGCTGACTCGCGACGATCTCACGCAGCTCGCGGCGGTCACCCGCAATACCGATATCATTATTTTGTCTGATGAAGTTTACGAGCATGTGGTATTTGATGAACAACAGCATCATGGCATGGCGACGCACCCGCAACTGGCCGAACGTAGCGTGATTGTCTCGTCGTTCGGCAAAACCTTTCACGTCACCGGCTGGCGTGTGGGGTATTGCGTGGCGCCCGTTGAGCTTATGGATGAGATCTGCAAGGTGCACCAGTTTCTGATGTTTTCTGCTGATACGCCCATGCAGTATGCGTTTGCCGAGCATATGAACGATCCGCAGACCTGGCTTTCGCTGGCAGCGTTTTATCAGCGTAAGCGCGACCTGTTGCAGACCCTGCTGGCGGATTCCCCGTTCCACCTGCTGCCGAGTGCGGGCTCGTTTTTTATACTGGCCGATTATCACCACTTCAGCGACGAGAGCGACAGCGATATGGTGAAACGACTGATTACCGAGTGTGGCGTTGCCACCATCCCACTGTCGGCGTTTTATACCGATGGTACGGATAACAAACTGATTCGCCTCTCTTTTGCTAAAGATGAGGCAACATTGCGGGCCGGTGCGCAGGCGCTGTGTCGCGTGAAGCCGCGTTAAGGAGCATAAGCCATGAAGATCAAAGCACTGTTACTTATTCTGGGGATGTTCAGCGTTTACTCATCATTTGCCGCCACTGAACTGCGCTATGGCGTGGAAGCCGAGTACCCGCCGTTTGAGAGTAAAAACGCGGCAGGGGAGCTGGAAGGGTTTGATATTGAGCTCGGCAAAGCGATTTGCCAGGCCGCTTCACTGAAATGCAGCTGGGTGGAATCGTCTTTTGATGCGTTGATCCCGGGGCTGGTGGCAAAGAAATTTGACGCCATTAACTCGGCGATGAACATCACCGAGCAGCGCCGCAAGAGCATCGATTTTACCCAGCCCATCTACCGTATTCCATCGCAACTGGTCGGTAAAGCCGGGGATGGTATGGAAGCGACGCCGGAAGGGCTGAAAGGTAAAACCATCGGCGTATTGCAGGGGTCGATTCAGGAAACCTATGCCAAAGAGCACTGGGAAGCCCACGGCGTCACGGTGGTGTCATACAAAGATCAGAACATGGCATGGGCAGATTTGCTGAACGGCAGGATTGATGCCTCGCTGGTGATGTCTGCCGCAGGACAGGCAGGATTCCTCAGCAAACCACAGGGGAAGGGATTCGGATTCATCGGCAAGCCGGTATCGGATGACACCATTCTTGGTAGCGGTATCGGTTTTGGCCTGCGTCAGGGTGACGACGCGACAAAAGCACAGCTCAACGCGGCAATCGATAAGGTGCGTGCTGACGGGACGATCACCACGCTGGCGGCTAAATACTTTCCGGGTATTGATGTCAGCGTAAAATAAAAATGCTGTGCCAGAACATTGACCCCTGCTGATGATGTCAGGCAGGGGTTTTTTTATACATAAATTTACCTCCGTTTCGGCTGATTCTGGTCGACAACAGTTTTTTCTGCCTTTGCGCGCTTTTTCTGCCGTCAACAATTGGATTATCAATCATTTTTGTCTAGAGTGAGCGACATTCACGACGCATCTGTTTGCCGCTGTTGCGCATCAATTGACATGATAAAAGGACGCTTTCTCAGGCATGAACCGCAGACGTTTTTTAAAATCTTCCATGGCTGTGGCCGCCGTTGCGGGCACCTCCGGAGTCGCATCGCTTTTCACTAACGCCGCCTGGGCTGAAGAGTCGGACATCGCCGACGGTCAGACGCGTCGTTTTGATTACAACGTGCTGCAATCCATGGCGCACGATCTGTCCCGCCAGCCATGGGGTGGTCCGCCGCGCGCCCTGCCTGAGACGCTGGCAACCATGACGCCGCAGGCTTATAACAGCATTCAGTATGACGCTGCGCAATCGCTGTGGAACAACGTTGAAGCCCGCAAGCTGGATGTCCAGTTCTTTCATGTCGGCATGGGGTTCCGTCGTCGTGTACGCATGTTTTCGCTGGATTCACAGACCCAGCAGGCACGGGAGATTCATTTCCGCCCTGAATTGTTCCAGTACAACGACGCGGGAGTTGATACGAAACAACTGGAAGGGCAGACCGACCTCGGTTTTGCCGGGTTCCGCGCCTTTAAGGCGCCGGAGCTGGCCCGCCGTGACATTGTCTCCTTCCTCGGCGCCAGTTATTTCCGCGCGGTCGACAGCACGTATCAGTATGGCTTGTCTGCCCGCGGTCTGGCGGTAGATACCTTTACCGACACGCCGGAAGAGTTCCCGGATTTCACTTCGTTCTGGTTTGAAACCGTCAAGCCAGGCGCAACGACCTTCACTGTCTACGCGCTGCTCGACAGCCCGAGCGTCACCGGGGCGTATAAGTTCGTGATCAACTGCGAAGAGAGTCAGGTGATCATGGACGTTGAAAACCACGTCTATGCGCGCAAAGACATCAAACAGCTCGGCATTGCACCGATGACCAGCATGTTCAGTTGCGGCAATAACGAACGCCGCACCTGCGATACCATCCACCCGCAAATCCACGATTCTGACCGCCTTGCGATGTGGCTCGGTAATGGCGAGTGGATCTGCCGCCCGCTGAATAACCCGCAAAAGCTGCAGTTCAATGCGTTTCAGGATAAAAACCCCAAAGGATTTGGCCTGTTGCAACTTGATCGCGACTTCAGCCATTATCAGGACGTGATGGGCTGGTACAATAAACGCCCGAGCCTGTGGGTTGAACCGCGTAACGCGTGGGGTAAAGGCGCCGTCGGGCTGATGGAGATCCCGACCACCGGCGAAACGCTTGATAACATTGTTTGCTTCTGGACACCGGAAAAACCTGTCAAAGCGGGCGACGAACTGGACTTTAAATATCGCCTTTACTGGAGCGCGATGCCGCCGGTACGTTCCCCGCTGGCGCGCGTGCTGGCGACCCGCACCGGCATGGGCGGCTTCCCGGAAGGCTGGGCGCCGGGCGAACATTTCCCGGATAAATGGGCGCGTCGCTTTGCCATTGACTTCGTCGGCGGTGATCTTAACGCCTCTGCGCCGAAAGGCATTGAGCCTGTGATCACGCTCTCCAGTGGTGAAGCGAAGCAGGTCGAAATTCTTTATGTACAACCGTTCGACGGGTATCGCATCTTGTTTGACTGGTATCCGACCTCCGATTCCACCGAACCCGTGGAAATGCGTATGTTCCTGCGTTGTCAGGGCGAGGCGATCAGCGAAACCTGGCTGTATCAGTATTTCCCGCCTGCGCCGGACAAGCGAAACTATGTTGATGATCGCGTGATGCGGTAATCCACCCACGCCCCGCCAGACGCACTGGTGGGGCGCCCATGATTGCAAAGGGAGTGGCGATGGCGACAACCCCCGATGTTTTTATTCCCGTCAATGACCGACTGTCGCTGCGTGCGATCGACGAGCGTTTCGTACCGGAACTGCATCAGCTGGTACTGAAAAATCAGGCGTGGCTGCAACACTCCCTGAACTGGGTTAAAGACGTAACCGATGAAAACGCCACGCGCCAGCATGCGCAGGGAAACGTCATGCTACATCAGCGCGGCTACGCCAAAATGTTTCTGATCTTTGACGGTGAAGAAATGGTGGGGGTGTTGTCCTTCAATCAGATTGAGCCGCTGAACAAAACAGGTTATATCGGCTACTGGATTGACGAGGCGCATCAGGGGCAGGGCATCCTGTCGCAGGCATTACAGGCGTTTATTCATTTCTACAGCCAGCGCGGCGATGTGCGGCGGTTTGTCATCAAATGCCGGGTGGCGAATGCGCCGAGCAACCGGGTGGCGCAACGCAACGGTTTCGTGCTGGAAGGCTGCCTGAGGCAGGCGGAATTCCTCAACGGTGAATATCACGATCAGAATATCTACGCACGCATTGTCGATCCCGCCTCAAAGTGATCCCAGCAGTGGCGTACGGGTAATGCGCTGGTCGCCACTGATCACCTTTTGCCCGCGCAGGTGAATCTGCTCGCCATCAAAAGTTTCGATAACCGCATCGCCGCTGATGTCGACCTCGTGCTCAATAATCACATCGCCGCGAATGCGTGCGCGCCCATGAATCATCACATTATCATCCAGCAGCAACGGGCCGCCCTGTAACCAGGCATGGCCGCCAATTCGCACGCGTTGTTTCAGCACGCAATTCCCTTCCACCACGGCGTCGTCGGTCACGACTGCGCCGTAACGCAGGGTGGGGATCGCATCCTCGCCGCGACCGGCGATGATCCGCGCATGACCCGAAACGCTGGCGCAGTCGCAGATCCAGACGTTATTTTCTTCATTACCTTCAATACGCGCGCTGCCAAATATCTCCGCCCGGTGTTCGACAAACGCCTGATTGACAAAAACGTCGCCATAAATTTGTGCCTGATGCACAATCCGCGACCGGCTGACGATGGCGCGCTCGTAGATTTGCAGTATTTTTTCCGCGTCCGGCGTCAGTCCTCTGGCGGCAATAATCTCGCAGTGTTGCAGTATGCAGGCGTCGCCGAACAGATGACATTTACCACGGATTTGCGACGCCTGAACGGTGACATTGTCACTTATTTGTGCCTGATGACTGACGGCACAGGTATCAAGCAGACGGGCGTTATCTTCAATCCGCGCCCCGGCGAAGACCACGCTGTCGCTATTGTAGATCCAGCAATGGCCCTGTTGGCTGAGGGCGGATTCGTCGTCTATCCAGCCGCCTGTTGTGCCAGCGGTGACGTCAGCAAAATCGCGCAGGGCGATGATCTGTCGTAGTGTTACGGTGCGGGTTTCCCCGTTTTCCGGGTAATGATGCTGGCGGGTTTCATCGCTGAGGCGGTATTTGTTCATCACGGTTGCTCGTCACTGTCGGTTAACATAAACGTAGCAAAGATCTCCGTAGCGTGTTTTTGAAGGTTTATTTAAAATGCATCTTAAACGAATTGAAAAATCAGAAGGGAAGGATTAACCATGACCTGCGACGAAAACTACTTTACCGACAAATATGGCCTGACGAAAACCCACTCAGAAGTGCTGCACGCCGCAACCATTGTGCCGCCGGGCAAAACGCTTGACCTGGGGTGCGGCAACGGGCGCAACAGTCTTTATCTGGCGGCCAACGGGTATGACGTCACCGCGTGGGACAAAAATCCGATGAGCATTAATAATCTGGAGACGATTCGTCAGGAAGAGGGGCTGGATAATCTGCTTACTGCGATTAAGGATCTTAATAGCCTTAACTTTGACGGGGAATATGATTTTATTCTTTCGACGGTAGTGCTGATGTTTCTGGAAGCAAACACCATTCCGGGTCTGATTAATAATATGCAGCGCTGTACCAGAGTCGGTGGATATAACCTGATTGTAGCGGCAATGGATACGGACGATTATCCCTGCACTGTCGGTTTCCCGTTCGCGTTTAAACCGCATGAGCTGAGTAATTATTATACTGGTTGGGAATTGCTCAAATACAACGAAGAGGTAGGAGAATTACACCGCACTGATGCTGAAGGCAATCGCATTAAGCTGCGCTTCGCCACCATGCTGGCGCGTAAAACCGCCTGACCCTGCATTCAGCCCATCTGACGATGGGCGTTATTTTTTTCATTATTTTGATCTTCCCCGTTTATTGCTACAACAAACCCCCCGGTCGTTTGCTATAACTACGTTGCACTCATGCATTTCAAGGGATTTCTACATGCGTACTAAAGCGTTATTAAGCGTAGCTGTTATTACAGCTATGATGGCGTTGACCGGTTGTGCGTCAAAAATTGCTCAGCCTGATAAGTATTCCGGTTTTCTGAAAGACTATTCCAATCTGAAGGAGACGACCTCCGCTTCCGGTAAACCGGAATTACGCTGGATCGATCCTGATTACAACCCGAATAATTACGATAACGTCGTCTTTAACCCGATCGTTTATTATCCGGTGCCAAAACCGAATACACAGATTGCTCAGAAAGCACTGGATCAAATCCGTAATTACACGAACACGCAACTGAAACAGGCGATCGCCGAGCGCAAACCGCTGGCAATAACCCCCGGACCGCGCAGTCTGATTTTCCGTGGCGCAATCACCGGGGTGGATTCCAGCAAAGAAGGGCTGCAATTCTATGAAGTCATCCCTGTCGCGATGGTGGTGGCGGGAACACAAATGGCGACCGGCCATCGGACCATGGACACTAACCTCTATTTTGAAGGGGAGTTGATCGACGCGAAAACCAATAAGCCGGTGATCAAAGTGGTGCGTAAAGGTGAAGGCAAAGAGCTGGCGAATGAAAACACGCCGTTGACTGTCGATACGCTGAAACAGGTGATCGATGATATGGCGATCGACGCAGTGAAATTTGACCCGAATAACAAATAATATGGCAAGCGCCATCTGCGGATGGCGCTGCATTCATCAGGCGGTTTTACCGTGTAACCCTCGCGGGCGAAACCAGGTTTCCGGTCGGGCAAACATCACCAGATTCCCCACCAGAATTAACGCCAGGCCAAAGACGGCGTTCAGATGCCAGACATATCCCTCATAAAAACGTCGAAATGGTCAGCGCCACCAGCGGGAACAGCAAAGTACTGTAGGCGGCATTGCTGGCACCGATACGCCCGACCAGAGTGAAATAGGCGCCGAAAGCCACCACCGATCCCAGCAACGCCAGATACAGCAACGCACCCATATAGCTGAACGTCCACTGCGGGGTGAAATCGTCACCGCGGATCAGGGCAATGGCTCCCATGACCAACGTGCCATACAGCATCGCCCAGCTGTTGGTGGTCAGGGTTTCCAGACCACGGCGCTGGTGGCGCAGGCTCAACATGTTGCCCAGCGAAAAGCCATAGGTTCCCAGCGCGCTCAATGCGATGCCGAACAGCAGCGAAGTATTAACGCCGCTGGCCAGCAGATCGTCCCAGAACAGCGTCACAATCCCGGTCAGCCCCAGCAGCGCCGCCAGATAAAAGCGCCGCGGCGGTTGCTGGCGAAAAAAAAGAAAACTGTTGATGGCGTTGAACAGCACCGCCATGGAGAAAATCACTGATTCCAGACCCGTGTTGATGTACGCCGCCGCAGTATAAAAACACCAGAAGTTAAAGCAAAACACGCAGCATCCTTGCAACAGGCAAAAAAGATGATCGCGAAAGCTCAGACGACGCAGGCGGCGCAGGGCGACCAACACCACCAGCATCGTGACGCTGGCGACCGCGAAGCGCCAGAAGATAGACACTGGCGCAGGCACCGGACCTTGCTGCAGAAAAATGGCAATCCATGTCGTTCCCCAGATAACGACGACCAGCGCATACAATAAGACATTCATGTTTTTTTCTCTCGTGTAACAACCTGCTGTCAGTCTGACGAAGAACACGCAAATGCGCTGTCATCCGTCTGCGTCTGACTTGCAAATTCTTGCGGTTTTTCTGCCGGGCGTCGCTCACAACACTGGCAACGGGCGCTGACTCTTCATAGACTGGAGGTCTGATCCATCGATTTAACGGTTGTTATGTCTCACGCTTACAGTACCTTTGAAACGCTATGTAAACAGAACGCCATCCTGCGGGACACGGTGTCGCTGAACTCTGGTATTCAACTGGCCTCCTGGTACAACAAGCATGACACCGTCACTGTCCAGAGCGATCACCACACCCTGAGCCTGTACGTAGCTGACGGCTACGAAAGCTATCAGAAAACGCCCGGCGGCTGGAAAAACGGCGGCGGCCCGGATCGTTTTTGCCTGATGCCGAAAGAGAGCGAAACGACGTGGGATATTCGTGATGATCTGTCGTTCGTGCATCTGTACTGTACAGATGCACACCTGCGCGATACCGCCGAGAAAATATGGGATCGCAGCCCGGCGGTGCTGACGCTGGATGAGAAAATTTTTGCCGATGACGCCAGAATCACTGCGGTCTATCGTCAGTTTCTGCTTGGTTGCGACTGGCAGCAGCAGGCTAATCAGCTGATGCTCAGCAGCGCCAGTACGCTGTTACTGACGCATCTCATCCAGCACTACTCCAGCGTGCAATGGCGGTTGCCGACAGTAACCGGCGGACTGGCACCGTTTGTGCTGCGCAATACGCTGGCCTATATCGAAGAGCATCTGTCACAACCGCTGACGCTGGCCGCGCTGGCGCAGGAAGCGGCGCTCAGCGAGTACCACTTCGCACGGATGTTCCGCCAGTCAATGCAGATGGCGCCGCACCAGTATGTGATGCAGCGGCGAATGGAAAAAGCGCAGGAACTGGTGCGCCATTCGACGATGACACTGACCGAAATCGCGCTGGCTTGCGGGTTCAGCTCTGCCAGTCACTTCAGCAACCGCTTTCGTAGCGTGACTGGCAAAACCCCGTCACAGTTACGCGCGGCGGCGCAATGACAGCACGGCGTAGCACAGTCCGCCGAGCAATAATCCCCAGAAAGGCGAACTAATCCCGACGAGTGTCATGCCGCTGGCGGTCACCAGAAAGGTGACAATCGCCGCGTCACGCTCATTCTCCTGCGCCAGAGCCTGCACCAGACTGCCGCTGAGCGTACTGAGCAGTGCCAGCCCGGCCAGCATCTGGATCCACGCCACCGGCAGCGCACCCATCAGCGCCGTAATCGAGCCGCCAAAGATCCCCGCCAGCAGATAAAACACACCTGCTGTCGCCGAGGCGCGCCAGCGTTGTTTGGGATCGGGATGGGCGTCCGGGCTCTGACAAATGGCAGCGGTGATGGCTGCGATACAAATGGAATAGACGCCAAACGGTGACAGCAGCAGCGCCAGACCTCCGGTAAAAATAATCAGCGGCGAAACTGGCACCGGATAACCGCCCGCCTGCAGTGTGGCAAATCCAGGCGCGTTTTGTGACGCCATCGTCACCAGAAAAAAGGGGATCCCGACGCTCAGCAACAGCGATGGCGTAAACTGCGGGGCAATAAATTCAGGCATTACCACGGCAAAAGAGAGCGGTGCGGAGGCGATTTTCCCTTGCAGCAACGCCACGGCACAGCCCGCGAGCAACGCGACGATCACCGCATAACGCGGGGCGAGCGCTTTCCCCACCAGCCACGCCAGTAACATACTGCCGCACAGCAGAAGATGTTGCTGCAGGCTGACAAACGCCTGCAGGCCGAAACGCAACAGGATCCCGGCGAGCATTGCGGTTGCCAGCGAATGGGGGATCACTTTCATCAGCCGCGCAAATAACCCCGTGACGCCGCACAATACGATCAGCGCATTGGCGAAGATAAATACCCCGACAGCCTCCGACAGCGTGACATTTTCCAGGCCGCTGACCAGCAGTGCAGCACCCGGTGTTGACCAGGCTGTCAGCACCGGCGTTTTGCGCCATAAGGTCAGCGCCAGCGTGCTGATCCCCATCGCCAGACCCAGAGCGGTCATCCAGCCTGCGATTTGCACTGGCGTGGCCTGGGCTGCAGCGGCAGCCTGCCAGATGATTGCCGCTGAACTGGCATAGCCCACCAGCACCGCGACAAAGCCGGACATGAGCGTGGGAAAGGGAAGTGCGCTACGCATAAAAACTCCTCGTGCGTTATAACGTCCGTTGCAATGTAACATTGTGCGTTATAACGCACAAGTGCTACACTGCCGCAAAAGGAGAGGCGATGGATCTAACACAGCACTTATCTGCGACCCTGAAATTGCTGCGCCAGCAGCGTGGCTGGAGCCTGTCGCGTCTGGCGGAGGAAACAGGCGTATCGAAGGCGATGCTCGGTCAGATCGAGCGTAACGAATCGAGCCCGACGGTGGCGACGCTGTGGAAAATCGCCACCGGGTTGAACGTGCCGTTTTCGGCTTTTATTACGCCGCCGCAGTCGGATGTTCCGCCGGTATTCGATCCACAGCAGCAGGCGATGGTCGTCACGCCGGTTTTCCCGTGGGATCCGGTGTTGTGTTTCGATCACTTCTCGATCACCCTCGCGCCCGGCGCGCTGAGCGAATCGACGCCGCATGAAGCGGGCGTTATTGAGCATGTGGTGGTGATTTCCGGCACGCTGGACATGTGTATAAACGGCGTCTGGCAGTCGCTCTCAGCAGGTGAAGGATTGCGCTTCGCCGGGGATACTCCGCATGCTTATCGCAATAGCACGGCCTCGACGACACATTTTCATTCGCTTATCCACTACCCAAAATCGTGCTGAGCGGGCGGAAAACGTTTTCGTCCGGGCGCGCTTCTGACTACAATAGCCGCCATTTCGACCTTAACGGATAACGACGATTACATGCGCCTGCAAACCTCCCATCTTGAACTGCTCAGCCCGGCCCGTGACGCGGCGATCGCCCGCGAAGCCATCCTTCATGGTGCCGATGCCGTTTATATCGGCGGACCGGGTTTTGGTGCCCGTCATAACGCCAGCAACAGCCTGCGCGATATCGCGGAGCTGGTGCCGTTTGCCCGGCGCTATGGCGCAAAAGTGTTCGTCACCCTGAACACCATCCTTCATGATGATGAACTGGAACCGGCTCAGCGGCTGATTACCGATCTCTATCAGACTGGCGTGGATGCGCTGATCGTGCAGGATATGGGGATCCTCGAACTCGATATTCCACCCATCGAACTGCATGCCAGCACCCAGTGTGATATCCGCAGTGTTGAAAAAGCGAAATTTCTCGCTGACGTTGGTTTCACGCAAATTGTGCTGGCGCGTGAGCTGAATCTTGAACAAATCCGTGCCATTCATGCCGCGACCGACGCTACCATTGAGTTCTTTATTCACGGCGCGCTGTGTGTGGCTTATTCCGGACAGTGCTACATTTCGCATGCCCAGACCGGGCGCAGCGCCAACCGTGGTGACTGTTCGCAGGCCTGCCGATTACCCTATACCTTAAAAGACGATCAGGGCCGCGTGGTGTCGTTCGAAAAACACCTCCTGTCGATGAAAGACAACGATCAGACCGCCAACCTTGGCGCGCTGATCGACGCCGGTGTGCGCTCGTTCAAAATTGAAGGGCGCTACAAAGACATGAGCTACGTGAAGAACATCACCGCGCACTATCGACAGATGCTGGACGCCATTATTGAAGATCGTGGCGATCTGGCGCGTGCCTCTGCCGGGCGTACAGAGCATTTCTTTGTTCCGTCGACCGACAAAACCTTCCATCGCGGCAGCACAGATTACTTCGTTAATGCCCGCAAAGGGGATATCGGCGCCTTTGATTCGCCGAAATTTATTGGCTTGCCAGTGGGCGAAGTGCTGAAGGTGGCGAAAGACTACCTCGACGTAGAAGTGACGGAACCACTGGCAAACGGCGACGGGCTCAATGTGATGATCAAACGTGAAGTCGTCGGTTTTCGCGCCAATACGGTAGAGAAAACCGGTGAAAATCGTTATCGCGTCTGGCCGAACGAAATGCCTGCCGATCTGCATAAAGCCCGTGCGCATCAGGCGCTGAACCGCAATCTTGACCACAACTGGCAGCAGGCGTTGCTGAAAACGTCCAGCGAGCGCCGTGTGGCGGTCGATATTGAACTGGGTGGCTGGCAGGAGCAGCTCATTCTGACGCTGACCAGTGAAGAGGGGGTCAGCGTCACCCATACCCTCGATGGCAATTTCGAGGAAGCTACCAACGCCGAAAAAGCGATGAACAGCCTGCATGATGGGGTCGCAAAACTGGGGCAGACTATCTACTACGCTCGCGACGTGAGTATTACCCTGCCAGGCGCACTGTTTGTACCGAACAGTCTGCTGAACCAGCTACGTCGCGAAACGGTAGAAAAACTCGACGAGGCGCGTCTGGCTAATTATCAACGCGGCAGCCGCAAGCCGGTCTCCGTGCCGCCGCCGGTATTCCCGGAAACCCATCTTAGTTTCCTCGCTAACGTCTACAACCACAAAGCGCGTGAGTTTTATCATCGCTACGGCGTGCAACTGATCGACGCGGCCTATGAAGCCCACGAGGAAAAGGGCGATGTGCCGGTGATGATCACCAAACACTGCCTGCGGTTTGCCTTTAATCTGTGTCCGAAGCAGGCGAAGGGGAACATCAAAAGCTGGCGTGCCACGCCGATGCAACTGGTGCACGGTGATGAAGTGCTGACGCTGCGCTTTGACTGCCGCCCCTGTGAAATGCATGTGGTGGGAAAAATCAAAAACCACATCCTGAAGCTGCCGCAGCCAGGCAGTATTGTGGCCTCCGTGAGCCCGGACGAACTGATGAAAACCCTGCCGAAGCGCAATCGCTAATGGGATACGCCAGGGGGAAATCTCCCCCTGGTTTTCAGGATTTAAACCCGGCCGCGTTCATCAACAGGCGAAAAACGCTCCCGGCGACAGCCAGTGTCAGCACGCCTGCGCCCCAGAAAACAACCAACCAGAACAGCCGTTTCAGTAACGATTGCTGCATCAGTGATACCCCTCGCCATGTTGTACTTTTCCGCGAAACACGTAGTAACTCCAGAAGGTGTAAACCAGAGTTATCGGGATGATCAGCAGCGCGCCGATCAGCATAAAACCCTGACTTTGCGGTGGGGCGGCGGCCTGCCAGAGTGTAATGTCCGGCGGGATCAGATGCGGCCAGATGCTGATGTCCAGCCCGCTAAAACCGAGGAAAATCAGCCCCAGCGTCAGTAAAAAAGGTGAGGTGTGATGCGCCGGGTTTGCCAGCACCCGCCACAGCCAGACGCTCAGGGCGACCACCAGTAAAGGCACGGGGGCGAGAAAGCACAGATTTGGCAGGCTGAACCAGCGTGCGGCGATCGCGTTATGCGCCAGTGGCGTCCAGAGGCTGATGATGACAATCACCGCCAGTAGCGCCAGCAGTAACTTTTTCGCCGCGATGCGCATCTTCGCCTGCAACGGGTTTTCGCTTTTCATCACCAGCCAGGTAGCGCCGAGCAGGGCATAGGCAACCACCAGACCCACGCCACAAAACAGTGTAAACGGTGTCAGCCAGTCAAACGGACCCCCGCTATAAGTGCGATCAGTCACCGGAAAGCCATTCAGCACTGCACCGACCACTACGCCCTGGCTGAAGGTGGCGAGCAGGGAGCCGCCAATAAACGCCTTATCCCAGAACGGGCGGTGTGACGGCGTGGCTTTGAAACGAAACTCAAAGGCGACGCCACGGAAGATAAGACCAATTAACATCAGCGTCAGTGGAATGGTCAGCGCGTCGACGATCACCGCGTAAGCCAGTGGAAATGCGCCAAACAACCCGGCGCCGCCGAGCACCAGCCAGGTTTCGTTGCCGTCCCATACGGGCGCTACGCTGTTGACCATCACATCGCGATCCGCCGGGTCCTGTGTCAATGGAAAAAGCACGCCGATACCGAGATCAAAGCCGTCCATGACGATGTACATCAGGGTGGCAAAAACGATGATCACAAACCAGATAACAGAGAGATCGATACCCATCAGCGGCGCTCCTCAGCAGGAAAAGATTCAACGACAGCAGAAAGCGGACGTGCCGGGGTACCCGAGGTGTCCGGGTCATCATCCTGTGGTCCTTTGCGGATCAGGCGGATCATGTAGCTGTAACCGACACCAAACACAGCACCGTAGACAACAAAGAAGGCGAGCAGGCTGATGCTCATATGCAGGTCGCCATGGGCAGAGACCGCATCGGCGGTGCGTTGCAGGCCGTATACCACCCATGGCTGACGACCCACTTCAGTGGTGACCCATCCGGCGAGGATCGCAATCAGACCCGACGGCCCCATCCACAGCGCAAAGCGCAGGAAAGGGCGCGAATCGTACAACCGCTGTTTTTTGCGCAGCCACAGCGCGGCAATACCGAGCAGGATCATTAACATGCCAAGCCCGGCCATGAGGCGGAACGACCAGAATACGATGGTGGAATTTGGCCGATCTTCTGCGGGAAATTCTTTCAGTGCCGGAACCTGCTTGTCCAGGCTGTGAGTGAGGATCAGGCTGCCGAGAGCGGGGATCTCCAGCCCGTAACGGGTACGCTCCTGAGCCATATCCGGCCAGCCGAACAGCAGCAGCGGCGTCGGCTCACCCGGCACGTTTTCCCAGTGGCCTTCGATAGCGGCGATTTTGGCTGGCTGATGTTCAAGCGTATTCAGACCATGCATATCGCCAATCAAGGCCTGCAATGGCGCGACAATCAGCGTCATCCACAGCGCCATGGAGAACATCGCGCGGATGGCGGGCGTATTGTTGTCGCGCAGCAGATGCCACGCTGCTGAGGCGGCAACAAACAGTGCGCTGCTCAGGAACGCCGCCGTGAACATATGCAACAGGCGGTACGGGAAAGACGGATTAAACACCACGGCAAACCAGTCGACCGGCACCACCTGACCATTGACGATCTCAAACCCTTGTGGCGTCTGCATCCAGCTGTTCGACGCGAGGATCCAGAAGGTGGAAATAATGGTGCCCAGCGCCACCATGCAGGTAGAGAGAAAGTGCAGACCGGGGCCGACCTTGTGCCAGCCGAACAGCATCACGCCGAGAAAACCGGCCTCGAGAAAAAACGCTGTCAGCACTTCATAGGTCAGTAGCGGGCCGGTAATGCTGCCGGCAAACTGTGAAAACCCACTCCAGTTGGTGCCGAACTGATAAGCCATTACCAGACCAGACACCACGCCCATGCCGAAGTTAACTGCAAAGATTTTCGACCAGAAATGGTACAGCGAACGCCATACCGGATTTTTAGTTTTCAGCCACAATCCCTCCAGCACCGCCAGATAGCTGGCAAGGCCGATGGTGATGGCGGGAAAGATAATGTGGAAGGAAACTGTGAACGCAAACTGGATCCTTGCCAGATGAAACGCATCAAGACCGAACATGCAGTACTCCGCAGTATAAATTGATTCAGCGCAATTTTAGGATTCTGTGAAAATGAGTTACAGAAACAGATCGGATTTATTAATACATAACAGTTATTGAAAACTTATCATTTATACGTTCTGATATAGGAAAATCTCCTTCACCTGGAACCCGTCATGAAAAAATACCAGCGTCTCGCGCAGCAAATCACCGAACAGATTGAGCTTGGCGTGTGGGAACCCGGTGACCGTTTACCGTCGCTGCGGGAGCAGGTGGTGAGCAGCGGGATGAGTTTTATGACCGTCGGGCATGCCTATCAGTTGCTGGAAAGCCAGGGGCGGATTATCGCCCGACCACAGTCAGGTTATTACGTTGCGCCGCGTCCTGTTCGCCAGCCGCTTTCCGCGCCACCGGAACAGGTGATGCGCGATGAGTCTGTCGACATCAACACCTACATTTTTGAAGTGCTGCAGGCGAGTCGCGATGCGTCCGTGCTGCCGTTTGCCTCGGCGTTTCCCGATCCGCGACTCTTTCCCTTACAGCAACTCAACCGATCACTGGCGCAAGTGAGCAAAACGGCGACGGCGATGAGCGTGATTGAAAACCTGCCGCCAGGCAATGCCGAGCTGCGTCATGCCATTGCCCGCCGGTATGCATTGCAGGGGATGAACATTTCGCCGGACGAGATTGTGATCACCGCCGGAGCGCTGGAAGCGCTTAATCTCAGTCTGCAGGCGGTGACTGAGCCGGGTGACTGGGTGATTGTCGAGAATCCGTGCTTCTATGGCGCATTACAGGCGCTGGAGCGTCTGAAGCTCAAGGCACTATCGGTGGCGTCTGATGTGAAAGACGGGATCGACATGGACGCGCTGGCCCAGGCGCTACGGGATTACCCGGTGAAAGCCTGCTGGCTGATGACCAACAGCCAGAACCCGCTCGGTTTCACGCTCCCGGCGGAGAAAAAAGCACAACTGATTGCGTTACTGACGGCGCATAACGTGATGCTGATTGAAGATGACGTCTACAGCGAATTGTATTTCGGTCGCGAGAAGCCGTTACCGGCAAAAGCCTGGGATCACAACGATATGACGCTGCACTGCAGCTCGTTTTCGAAATGTCTGGTGCCGGGGTTCCGCATTGGCTGGGTCGCCGCAGGCAGACACGCGCGTCGCATCCAGCATCTGCAACTGATGAGTACATTGTCGACCAGCTCGCCGATGCAACTGGCGTTGGTGGATTACTTAGCCACCAAACGCTATGACGCCCATCTGCGCCGTTTACGCCGACAGCTTGCCGAGCGAAAACAGCAGGCCTGGCAGTCGTTACTGCGGCATTTGCCCGCCGAAGTGAAAATCCACCATAACGACAGCGGTTACTTTCTCTGGCTGGAATTGCCCGCCGGGATCGACGCGGGTGAGCTGAGCGCGAAAGCGTTGGCGCAGCATATCAGTATCGCGCCGGGCAAAATGTTTTCCACGACTAACAGCTGGGCATCGTTTTTCCGTTTTAATACCGCCTGGGGCTGGGACGCGCGTGAGGAAAATGCGGTGAAGGTGCTGGGGACATTGATCCGCGAGCTTATCAAAAAATAGCGCCTGCGAAGGCAGGCGCTGGTAGGTTGCGATTACGCAGTAACAATCGGGGGTTCTTCAAACGCGGTCAGCTTCGGTGCTTCGCCTTTGTATTTTTCAGCGTAGACCAGCGAGGTGTTACCCGCGCAGCCGTTCGCCAGGCGTGACGTTGGAATATCCGCCGTCAGCACGTTAGCGCCACCGTTTTTACAGATCCCGTTTTCAATGTCCGGCCAGGCGCCTTCATGGATGCAGATCACGCCTTGCTTGATGCCATCGCTGACGCGGGCGCCGACCAGCACCTGTCCACGGGCGTTCCAGACACGGACCAGATCGCCGTCAGCGATGCCTCTGGCTTTCGCATCTTCTGGATGGATGGTGACCGGTTCACGGTTTGCTACCGCATACTCTTTACGCAGCGCGGCATAGTTCAGCTGGCTGTGCAGACGATGGGCCGGGTGGGCGGTCAACAGTTGCAGTTGATCTTTATCCGCAGTGCCTTTCCACTCATCAGGCGCAAGCCAGGTCGCGTGCGGCGGGCAGTCTTTGTAATTGAACCCCTCGATGGTTTTTGAGTAGATTTCAATCTTACCGCTTGGTGTACCAAGCGCGTTCATGACCGGATCACGGCGGAAATCAGCGTAGCGAACGTACTTCTCGTTTTTCTCATTCTTACGCATTTCGATCAGTTTGTTCTGTTGCCAGAAAGCGTTGAACTGCGGCATCGCCACACGTTGCGCACGGGCCGCTTTTTGCGCCTCATCATAGAACTGCTTCAGCCAGCCCATCTCGTCTTTGCCTTCGGTGTAAACCGCTTTACCGCCTGCCTTGAGCATTTCGGCCAGATCAGCAAACACGTCGAAGTCGTTACGGGATTCGAACTGCGGCGGTACGGCCTGTTTCATCGGCACCAGGTGCTGGTTACTGTAGTCACCGGTCATGGTCAGGTCGTTACGCTCGAACGAGGTGGTGATCGGCAGAACGATGTCCGCATGTTTGGCTGCCGCCGTCCAGTAGCTTTCGGAAATTACCACCAGTTCCGGTTTCTGCCAGGCTTTGATCAGACGGTTGGTATCCTGATGATGGGTAAAGTTGCCGCCGCCTGCCCACCAGATCATTTTGATATCCGGGAAGGTCTGCTCTTTACCGTTGTGTTGGTATTTGCCGCCCGGGTTTTCCAGCGCCTCGACGATACGCGCCACCGGAATACTGGTGACAGCGTCGGACACGGCCCAGTCGTTACCGGCAGAAGAACCGCCTGCGATTTGTGCGGAAATCGCGGGCAGTACGCCGCCAACGCGGGTCGGGTTACCGCCGTTGGAGTAGTGGTAGGTGAAGCCAAAACCACCGCCTTCTGTACCGATCTGACCGAGCATTGCCGCCAGGGTGACCAGCATCCAGTGACGCTGTTCGCCATATTGCTGGCGCTGAATGCCCCAGCCCGCCATCAGCATGGTTTTGTTGCCAGCGAAGATGTCTGCCAGTTTTTCAATTTGTTCAGCGGGTACGCCGCTGATGCTCGCCGCCCATTCGGCAGTTTTTTCTGTCTTGTCGGTTTTACCGAGCAGATACTCTTCAAACTGCGGATAACCGGTGGTGTACTTGTCGAGGAAGGCTTTGTCGTGCAGCCCCTTTTTCACCAGTGTATGGGCGATACCGAGCATCATGGCCACGTCGGTGCCCATGTTCGGCGCAATCCAGGTGGCGCTGTCACCAAAGAACTCGATGGTTTCGGAACGCATCGGGTCAATGGCGATGACACTCTTGCCCGATTTTTTCAGCAAATGGAAATATTCCAGCCCTTGTTCGTCGGTGCTGCTCCAGGCAATTTTCAGTGTGTTGAGTGGGTTCATGCCCCACAGCACCACGACCTGGCTGTGCTCAAGGATCATCGGCCACGTGGTCGGTTGTTCGTAGACTTCTACGGATCCCAGTACGTAGGGGAGGATCACCTGTGCAGCGCCAGTGGAGTAGTCGCCAGTGTGTCCGGCATAGCCGCCAGCCATACTCATATAGCGCTGCAACAGGGTCTGTGCTTTATGCAGCACGCCGCTGGAGCGCCAGCCGTAGGACCCGGCGAAAATAGAAGAGGGGCCATAGCTGCTGCGAATCCGGCTGTGTTGCTCGTGAATGAGTTTCAGCGCCTGATCCCAGCTGACGCGAACGAACGGATCGTTCCCGCGTTTACCATCGGCTTTTCCCGGGTTTTCCAGATAACTTTTGCGCACCATCGGATATTTAATACGCGCGGTAGTGTGTACCTGATCCGGGGCGGTCTGTTGCAGTGAGTTCGGAACGGTTTTCGGCAGTGCGCCTTTAGAGGAAACGATTTTTCCGTCCTTGACCTCGACATACATGGCACCCCAACGCCCTGCGGTCAGAATAGCGCCGCCTGCCGGACCTTCTGCCCAGGCTGGCATTGGAATGGCGGAGGTAAT